>JAOABX010000018.1 GCA_026418175.1 Flavobacteriales bacterium | reverse complement strand
GGATTGTAAGAATCAACTGGTAAAGTATGGAAACCACCATCATCTATATAGTTACCTCGCAGGGGCTTAAAGTTACCTAAGAAACAACCTCTGGAATTACGAATGTAAGGGCCTCCCCATGGATATGGACTTAAATCCAAACCTCCGCGTGCTGCATACTCCCATTCAGCTTCGGTAGGAAGACGAAAATCGTGTACAGGGAAATCTCCATTTCCAATTAAATAATTATTCATTAACTCTGTTCTCCAGTGACAAAATGCATTGGCCTGCTTCCAATTCACACCAACTACAGGATAGTTATCATAGGCTGGATGCCAAAAATACATTTTGGTCATCGGTTCATTATAAGAATATTCAAAATCAGCTATCCAAACTAGAGTATCTGGATATACCGGAACCATCTCTTTACGAATAAACGTTCTTCTATCATGACGGGTAGGAGAACCTGCAGCCGGACCCGTATATTCCTGATAATATGTTTTATCGTCTTTACCATTAATTCCTTTCTCTGAATTATAACGGGTTTCGCGATACTTGTATTTAGAAGCTTCTACCAGGTCAATCCACCAATAAGTATAAATCAATTTATTAACATCAATTTCACGCTTACGCATGTAACGCTGATCTTCCGGATAATAGAGTTCTTCCAACGCTTCACGTACTTCCTGATCTTGGAAACGGATTTTAGTTTTCCAGTTCAACAAGGGGGGGTCTATTTCTTCATCAAAATCATTTTCTCTGATAAAGAAACGATCTTCATCCACATTGGTACCCAAAATACTTCTGAACAATGAGTCTCTAACGTAATATACAAACTGACGATATTCATTATTTGATATCTCCGTTTGATCCATATAAAAAGCTTGTACAGAGACTGTTTTGCTAGGAGACAAAAATGCCTGCGGCACTTCTTGATCACTATCTCCCATGTTATAGCTGCCCATGGGAAGGTAAACCATTCCATAGGGATCTGCCTGGTACCACTTGGGGCGACCTTGTACTCCGGTTAACTGGCCCTGATAGCCTCCGCTACAACTTCCCAGTAACCAAACTACACCGGCGATTAACGCTAGTTTTCTCATGTTTTTGTTGTTTTTGGCGAATTTATTGTCACTATATAAACGATTCCTCATTTATATTATTTTACATTTTTTATGACTATTTGTTAATTATTTCTTATTAATCAGGGTTTAGTTTAAAAACGATCTCTGTTATAATCTAAGAAACGAACGTTATAACGCTTAATAATTTCCTGCTCCTTGGTAATTTTAAAGCAATACCTAAGCATTACTTCATGTGTACCTGAATTAAATGCATTAAGTCTTGATGTATTTATATCATATGAATATCCGATTTGTAAACCATTCAACTTGGGAGTTAAGGCTCCGAAATTCATACCTAAATTAATTGCTACTGCATCCTGAATACGATATGTTAATCCACCCCAATAAAATTCTCTCCAAATCACATTCAGGTTAGCATCAAATTGAGCCGTTGCAAATTCGGTTTTAACTAAAATATTCGGATTCAAATCAAAATCAGAACCCCCAATGCTTTTAAAGGTGTAGCCACCCATGAAAAACATGTGCCTTGCATCTCGATAATTCAAATTTGTAAATTGAGACGCCGTTAAGTGTGTAGCAGAAATACCCGCATACCAAATTTCAGTATGATAGTAAACCCCAACACCTAAATCGAATCCAAAATTATTAATGGATGAACCTGAAGGAGGGATGTTAGGGTCAGGCATTCCGCTGGGATATATCCAAGTAGGATTTTCAATTCCTTTGTTGGAAAAACCGATATCAAATCCAACTGCTAAATGACCAGGACCTAAATTTTTCCTACGGTAAGTTCCTGCAACTCGCAAAGCATAGTTTCTTTGAAAACCAATATAATCTAAGTAAGTAGTCAAACCAGCGGCTATTTGATTATTACCCTTAGTCCAAACAGGTAAATCAATAGATAGAAGTGCAGATGTAGGAGCACCTTGAAAACCTACCCACTGAAAACGACCAAGCATAGTAGCACAAATAGCATCTTTTGCACCAGCATATGCCGGATTCATAATAAGCTTGTTATTAAAAAATTGAGTAAACTGTGGATCCTGCTGTGCAGAAACAGAAAACACAATCCCTACTGTAAATACTGATAGTATAAGTTTTTTCATATATAATTTCAAACTACTTAAATCTCTACACACACTATTCAAAATGTAAATGTAAGGAAAAAAATTTTTATTTCCTCCAAATCTTTGTTTATGAATTTTTAATAAATTCATTTATATTATTGATTATTAGGTTTTTAAATTTAAACATCAGTCATTCAGCTTTTTGAAAACCCTGATCCAGCGGTCAGGAACTTCATTATGGGATGCTATTTGGTAATCCATGGGTGAGCAAGGTACTAAATATTCCTGGATATGGTATTTACCCTGTTTTTTTTCACTCACGGGAACTCCCATCCACCACTTTTCAGTCACCTTGTTTTTATAAAAAGAAATTTCGTCAGGATACCCTTGATAAGCTACATGATATTTGATGTATGTATTATCATTAATATTCATGCTCTCTGGTTTTCTTAAATAAAAGCCCTCAATAAAATGCCAAATACATTGCGCCATGAGGTGATGATCGGTCCATTCAAGCTTTCCAGCAGGTTTTATTCCATAAAATCCTACAGAGGTACATTTTAGGCTTAACCCAGCATATCTGGCAAGACGGCAAATTTCATCACTGGTAAGGCCATTGGGAGTTGAAAACAATGCATTGGGGGCATCTGCATATTTTACTGCTCCCAGATCAAAGGAAGCAAAATCCACATCACGAATTAACGGTTCTGTTTCTTCAATTTTAGCACGAACTTCTCCTAACCGCAATAAATCAAAATGAAAACTTTTAAATAATTCAATTAGCTCCTGTGGATTAAGGTATGTCTGATATCCAATATTGCAATAATTGAATAGATGATTGTCTTTATCTGATAAAATTTTGCTTAAAAAATTGGTTGCAGTAAGTTCATCTGAGGCTTCACTAAAATTTAGTGTAGAACTTACATTGAGAAGGTTGCAATATTTACCTAGTTTTTTGTAAGCTAAATAATTTGCATACGTTAACTCTTTTCCTCCGCCAATGATAATTGGGATAGCACCCGTGTATATAATTTCAGCCAAAAGGTCGGATAATTTTTCGATTAAGACTTCAAGGGAATTTCGAATATTAAAATTACCCAAGTCGGCTATCTTAACTTCATAATTACCCTTAAAAAGCCGATAAAACCAATATCGAACATGATCAGGTGTTTGATAAATGCTGGCTGAGAGGTCTGAGCTATCATACCCTACCCCAATCAATACAATATCAAATGCTTTTTCTTTGAGTTCAGGAAATTCATTCCCGCTGGCATAGCTTTGAATATTCGAAGAATATTGGCTGCGATTAAAATCTTCAGCAAGTACTATATTACTTATCGGTTTAAAAAAACTTTCCCAACTCATATTGGCTTGAATTGAGTGGAAAAGTACATTCAAATAATATTTAATCAGAGAAATTGTAGATGAAGATATTTACAATTTAATCTTAATTACTTTGACTTCGTTGTACTTTTCTTTTTAGTAGCAGCCTTTTTCTTTTTTACCGGGGAAGCTTTTTTCTTGGCCGAAGCAGCCTTTTTAACCTTGGTTTCGTTTACTTGTTCTTTTTTTAACGAAACTTTTTTAGCAGATTTTCCGGAAGGCTTGGAGGTAGCAATAATTTCTTTTACTTCATCCAAGGTTAACTTTTCAGCATCAACGTCTTTGGGTATTTTATAATTTCCTTCGGCATTGGTGATATACGGACCAAACCGACCACGAAGAATTTGAATTGCTCCTCCTTCAAATGATTGAATAATTCTATTTTGTTCTGCATTTCGTTTTTCAATTATTAACTGGCGTGCTTGCAATTCGTCAATTTCCATCGGATCAATTCCTTTGGGAATGGAAACAAATTTGCCATCATGACGAATGTATGGGCCAAACCTACCAATACCTACCACCATTTCTTTTCCTTCAAATTCACCCAATGTACGGGGTAGTTTAAACAAATCAAGCGCTTGTTCTAAAGTAATTGATTCAATGCTTTGACCTTTTCTTAAGCTGGCGTAACGTGGTTTTTCCTCCTCCTCTACTTCGCCAATCTGAATCATGGGTCCAAATCTTCCAATCAAAGCATAAACTTTTTTTCCGGAAGCCGGATCAATGCCTAATTCACGTTTACCTGTAACGCGTTTTGATGTTTTTTCAGTTTCTTCTACAATTTCATGAAAAGGTTTATAAAAACCTTTTATCATTTTTTCCCATTTTAAATTCCCTGAAGCAATTTCATCAAACTCTTTCTCAACTGTAGCTGTAAAATTATAATCAACAATTTTGCCGAAATGCTCTACTAAAAAATCGTTTACCAAGGCTCCAATATCGGTAGGGAAAAGTTTATTTTTTTCAGCACCGGTAATTTCTTCTTTTACCTCTTCTTCCAGTTGATTATTTCTAAGTGAAAGCACATGATATTTTCTTACTTCACCCGGACGATCTTCTTTCACCACGTAGCCTCTATTTTGAATGGTTGAAATGGTGGGTGCATAGGTTGAGGGGCGGCCAATTCCCAGCTCTTCAAGTTTCTTTACCAAACTTGCCTCGGTATATCTGGGCGGCGGCGAAGTAAAACGTTCTGTTGCAATTATTTCTTTGGCCTGCAAGTGATCTCCTTTTTTAACATCAGGCAATTGTTGTTCTTGTTGATCTTCTTCTTCGTCATCGGTCCCTTCCAGATATACTTTCAGGAAGCCATCAAACTTAATTACTTCCCCTTTTGCTGAAAAATAAAGATTATGCTGGGGAGAGTTAACAGTAATAATAGTTTTTTCAAGTTTTGCATCGCTCATTTGTGAAGCAATGCTTCTTTTCCAAATTAATTCATACAGGCGAATTTCAGATGCATCTGCACCGGTGGTTGGAATTGACATATCAGTAGGACGAATACATTCATGCGCCTCTTGTGCTCCTTTAGATTTGGTTGAAAATTGGCGTCGTTGATGATATTCTTTACCATACATTTGATGTATAGCAGATTCAGCAGCTTGCAAAGCATAATCAGACATATTTACTGAATCGGTACGCATGTATGTAATCTTACCACTTTCATAAAGTTTTTGAGCCAACTGCATGGTTCTGGCAACAGAAAAACCAAGCTTGCGACTAGCTTCTTGTTGTAAGGTACTTGTGGTAAAGGGCGCTGATGGAGATTTAGTACCGGGCTTTTGTTCTACCGATTGTACTGTAAAAGTGGCTGTTTGGCATTGTTTTAAAAATTCCTGTGCTTCATTTTTAGAATCGAAACGTTTACTTAATTCAGCACGGAACATTTTACCATTGGCCGAGAATAAAGCAATTACTCGATAAAAAGATTGTACTTTAAATGCATTTCTTTCCCGCTCCCTTTCAACAATTAAACGAACTGCCACAGATTGAACACGTCCGGCTGATAAGGATGGTTTTACTTTTTTCCACAAAACCGGAGAAAGTTCATATCCCACCAAACGATCTAAAACCCTGCGTGCTTGCTGAGCATTTACCAAGTTATAATCGATCTTTCTGGGGTTTTCAATGGCTTTGAGAATGGCCGACTTGGTGATTTCATTAAATACAATGCGCTTGGTTTTTTTTTCATCAAGTTCCAACGCCTGCGTCAAATGCCATGAAATGGCTTCCCCTTCGCGGTCTTCATCAGATGCCAACCAAACTGTTTCTGCTTGTTTTGATAATTTTTTTAATTCAGAAATTATTTTCTTTTTATCCTCAGGGATTATATAAATTGGAGTAAAATTATTTTCAATATCAACAGATAAACCTTTTTCAGACAAATCGCGAACATGGCCGTAACTAGACATTACCAAATAGTCTTTACCCAGGTATGATTCAATGGTTTTTGCCTTAGCGGGCGACTCAACTATCACTAAATTCTTTGCCATGATTCAATTGAATTAAAATCAACAAACGAAGTATAAAACTTCACAAAGAAAAAAATTCTTTTATAAAAGAGAGGAATTGCTTCAATTTTTTAATCTGAAGCAACGATAAAAAAGGAGGTAAGGTTGACAGTTATAGGAAGCCCAGCTCCAGCTGAGCTTCTTCGCTCATCATGTCTTTATCCCAAGGTGGATCAAAGGTGAGTTGCACCTTGACATCTTTGACTCCTTCAACCTTTTTAGTTTTTTCTTCTACTTCCTGGGGAATTTGTTCGGCCGAAGGACAATTGGGCGAAGTTAACGTCATAACAATATGCACGTTTCCTTCATCATTCACATCAATATCGTAAATTAAGCCAAGTTCATATATATCCACAGGTATTTCTGGATCATAAATGGTTTTGATCTTGGCAATGATTTGTTTTTGCAATTCTTCTTTATCTATACTCATACATTATAGATTTAGTTACTTAATGCCAAGGCATCAAGTTTCATTTGACGAATCATACTAACCAATCCATTACTCCGATTTGGAGACAAATGTTCTTTTAAGCCAATACGATCAATAAAATAAAGGTCTGCATTTACAATTTCTTCGGGTGTATGATTATTTAGCACGCGAATAAGCATTGCAATTACTCCTTTACTAATTACAGCATCGCTATCGGCGAAATATTCTATCAATCCGTTTTTTTTGGATGTTACTAACCAAACTTTACTTTGACAACCTTTAATTAAACGATCATCTGTCTTTAAAGAGGCATCCATGATGGGAAGAGATTTTCCCATTTCAATTAAATGGTCATATTTTTGCATCCAATCATCAAAGAGTTCAAATTCTTCGATAATTTCATCTTGAATCTCATTAATTGATGCGCTCATAATTATTTAACTTAACATTTTAACTGCTTTTTTTATGGCAGCAATAAAAAATTCTACATCTTGCTCTGAATTATAAAAAGCAAAAGAAGCACGTACTGTGCCCGGAATGTTGAACTGCTTCATGATAGGTTGTGTGCAATGATGTCCTGTTCGTACAGCTATCCCTTGCTTATCTAAAATCACCCCTAAATCATAGGGATGGATACCATCAATCAAAAAAGATATAACAGAGGCTTTCTTTGCTGCTTTACCTACAGGAATAAAACCCGGTATTGTATTTAATTTTTCATATGCCAAGTTGTGTAAATACATTTCACGGGCATATATAGCGTCCATCCCGATGTTTTCCAGGTAATCAATGGCTTGGCCCAAAGCAATTACCCCTTCGATATGTGGAGTGCCTGCTTCAAATTTAAAGGGCAATTCATTGTAGGTTGTTTTTTCAAACGAAACATCGCTAATCATCTCTCCTCCCCCTTCAAATGGAGGTAGTTTTTCTAACCAAGTTTGTTTTGCATACAACACTCCAATTCCGGTAGGGGCACACATTTTATGGCCTGAAAAACAATAAAAATCACAATCGAGTTCCTTTACATTCACCGGCTGATGAGGAATGGCCTGAGCTCCATCTATCATTACCGGAATATGATGATTATGGGCTTTATCAATAATATATTTTACAGGATTAACAGTACCCAATGCATTAGAAACATGGACTACAGAAATCAAGCGTGTTTTATCAGTAATGAGATTATCCAGCTGATCTAACTGCAATTCGCCTTCATCATTCATTGGGATTACTCGAAGTTTAGCTCCGGTACGTTCACAAGCCATTTGCCAGGGCACCAAATTAGCATGATGCTCCATGGCAGTAATTAGTATTTCATCATCGGGCATTAACATTTGCTGACTAAACGTATATGCCAGCAAATTCACAGAATTTGTAGTTCCTTTAGTAAAAATAATTTCCTTTTCAGAATTTGCTCCAATGAAATGCTGAACTTTTTTTCTAGCAGCTTCAAAAGCATCGGTTCCTTTTTGACTCAAGGTATGTACTCCCCGATGAACATTGGCATTGTAAGTTGTATAATAATGAACTATGGAATCAATTACCTGTTGTGGCTTTTGCGATGAAGCTGCATTATCTAAATATACCAACGGATACCCGTTTACAGACTGCTGAAGAATAGGAAAATCATTACGTATTTTATTCCAATAAAGTGCATCTTGAGGTTGTATGGAAACAGTTGGAGTCATTGGATAGAAAATTTTGAGTCAATAAGTGCTTCCACTTGTTCACAAAATGCATCATCATGTATTTTATTTATAACATCAGAAGCAAATGCGCTTAGCAAAAGCCGTTGAGCTGTTGGTTTGGAAATTCCACGAGACTGCATATAAAATATAGCCTCTTCATTTATTTGGCCTGTGGTAGCTCCATGGCTACATTTTACATCATCCGCATAAATTTCAAGTTGTGGCCGGGCATACGATTTTGCTTCATCACTCAAAACAATACTACGACATGATTGATATGCATTGGTTTTTTGTGCCCCCCTTGCTACATAAATTTTACCGGTAAAGGCGGCCGTTGCCAGATCATTTACAATGGATTTAAATAGTTGATCACTATTACAATTTTGACTAAAATGATTTACTTGAACCCATGAATCGGTATGTTGTTGGCCTGTAAGTAAGTTTAACCCCGTTATCCCTGTGTAAGCCTCTTCACCATGGAGGTTCATGATATAATTATTTCGAATAATACCTTGACCGGCAATTACATTGTTCATTTCAAAACGAGCACCAGTAGCTATAGATGAAAAAGTATAAGATAAAGCACATACTTTAGAATTCATCTCTTGCAGTCTATTAAATATTAATTCAGATTGATTGTTTAAAAAACATTCTGTAACATGATTAACAAAAATCTTGCATGATTGCTCTTCAGACCGATGGTTTTCTGTAATATGCAGCCGGGTATTGGCTTCCATATACACAATATTTCTGGAAGAAATAATAATATCAGATGTATTCGACCATATGTATTCAAAACGAAGACTAATATTATCAGGAGCGTCAGATTTTATGTGCAATATCCATCCACGGTTGAATGAAACATTATTCAATAAGACAAAATAATCGGATGATTTTTCAGAAATTGTTTCAAACGATTTACCTGAAGTAAACTCACTAAATTGATGAATAGGGATAATATTTATCCACTTTTTAATTTCATCTGAAATTGTAGAATGTATTAAACGACCGTTATGAATTAGCAAGGTATTGGGCTGGTAAATATCCTTTATTTCAAAAGATACTTCATTTCCATCAGGATTAATTGCTTCAAGAAATGATTGAAGGTTGGTATATTTCCAATCTTCATTTTTAATGTCAGGAAGTTCAATATGCTTCAAATTATTCATTGATTGGCTGCGTAGTTGTTCAAAGCCTTTAATAGAAAATGCACCATGAATAAATTTATTTTCCACCTGATTTTTCAGCGATGTATTTTTCATATTCCATTTCATATTAATTCAATACATCAACCTTTTCCTTAATCCAATCGTAACCTTTTTCCTCTAATTCCAAGGCCAGGGTTTTATCGCCTGTTTTTACAATTTTTCCTTTGTACAATACATGTACAAAATCAGGGATAATATAATCCAACAGCCGCTGATAATGCGTAATAACCAAAAAAGAATTGTGAGGAGAACGAAGTTTGTTCACTCCGTTTGCAACAATTCGTAAAGCATCGATATCTAAGCCAGAATCTGTTTCATCCAGGATAGCAAGCTTGGGTTCAAGCATGGCCATTTGAAAAATCTCATTCCGTTTTTTTTCTCCACCCGAAAATCCTTCATTTACCGAGCGATTGGCCAATTTTTTATCTAACTCTACCAATGTTTGTTTTTCTTTTACTAATGCTAAAAATGATTTGGCATCCAGCGGTTCTTGCTTTCTATATTCACGAATTTCTTGAATGGCTGTTTTCATAAAATTCATCATGCTCACACCGGGAATTTCAATCGGATATTGAAATGCTAAAAATATGCCCTCACCTGCTCTTTCTTCCGGAGCAAGCTCCAATAAATTTTTCTCATTGAATATGATTTCGCCTTCTGTCACTTCATATTCTTCGCGACCCGCTAAAACAGAAGCAAGCGTTGATTTACCAGACCCATTAGGCCCCATGATGGCATGAACTTCACCAGGTTTAACTTCTAAATTTAATCCTCGCAAAATTTCTTTTCCATCAATGGAAGCATGAAGATTTTTTATTGATAACATAGTAATTGTATGAATGATTATATGAAATTTATTTTTTTGTATTTACGTATTTCTTATCCTACGCTTCCTTCTAAACTGATTGCCAAAAGTTTTTGTGCTTCAACTGCAAATTCCATGGGAAGTTGGTTAAGTACTTCTTTACAATATCCATTAACTATCAAGGCAACAGCTTTTTCAGTATTAATACCACGCTGATTACAATAAAAGATCTGATCTTCGGCAATTTTTGAAGTGGTTGCTTCATGTTCAACAATCCCGGTTGGATTATTCACCTCGATGTATGGAAACGTATGTGCACCACACTGATCCCCAATCAATAATGAATCGCACTGGCTAAAATTTCGGGCGTTTTTAGCAGAAGGTGCCATTTTCACCAGCCCGCGATAACTATTATTGCTTTTTCCCGCTGAAATACCTTTTGAAACAATTGTACTCCGTGTATTTTTACCCAAATGTATCATTTTAGTTCCGGTATCGGCTTGTTGGTAATTACCGGTTACAGCCACGGAATAAAATTCTCCGATAGAATAATCTCCTTTTAATACTACTGATGGATATTTCCATGTAATGGCAGAACCTGTCTCTACCTGAGTCCAGCTGATTTTAGACCGCACACCTTGGCAAATTCCGCGTTTGGTAACAAAATTATATATGCCTCCTTTTCCATCTTTATCCCCTGGATACCAGTTTTGTACAGTAGAATATTTTATTTCTGCATCGTCCATCGCAATTAATTCTACCACCGCTGCATGAAGCTGATTTTCATCGCGCATGGGAGCTGTACAACCTTCTAAATAGCTCACATAGCTAGCTTCATCAGCAATGATTAAGGTTCGTTCAAACTGGCCCGTATCCATAGCATTTATTCGGAAATACGTGGATAACTCCATGGGACAACGCACTCCTTTAGGTATGTACACAAAAGAGCCATCAGAAAACACAGCTGAATTTAAAGCCGCATAAAAATTATCTCGATAAGGTACTACGGTACCCAGATATTTTTTTACTAATTCAGGATGTGTTTGAATAGCTTCGCTGATAGAACAAAATATAATCCCCAGTTCAGCCAATTTTTCTTTAAAGGTAGTTTTTACCGACACACTGTCCATCACCACATCAACGGCAACTCCAGCCAGAATTTTTTGTTCTTCGAGTGAAATTCCCAATTTCCTAAAGGTTTCCAAAAGTTGTGGATCTACTTCATCCAACGATTCGTACTTTGGCTTTTTTTTAGGGGCTGCATAATAAATGATATCTTGAAAGTCAATGGATGGATAATGTACGTGAGCCCAAGATGGCTCTTTCATTGTTTGCCAATATCTAAAGGCCTTTAAACGCCATTCGAGCAACCATGCCGGCTCATTTTTTTTTGCAGATATAAAACGAATAATATCTTCATTTAAGCCTTTAGGAGCCGTTTCTGTTTCAATATCGGTATAAAAGCCATATTTATATTCTCCTGAAACAACTTCATCCAACAGTTTATCTTGATCATTCATAGTGGAAACATTTATTTTATACAGCAAAACTTTCTCCGCAACCGCAGGTTCTGCTAGCGTTTGGATTATTAAATTGAAAACCCTTTCCGTTCAAACCGTCTGTGTAGTCGAGTTCGGTACCTACCAAGTATAATATGCTTTTTTTATCAACTACAATTTTTATCCCTTTATCTTCAAATACCTGGTCATGCTCTCTGATTTGTGTGTCAAATTCAAGATTGTATGACAAACCTGAACACCCGCCGCTCTTTACTGCTACTCGAATAAATTTGGAAGGCTGATGATTTGCATCTTCACCCATAAGTTCTTTAATCTTATTTTTTGCTTTTTCTGAAACTGAAATCATACCTAGCTATTTAACAACTTCTTAGAAAGATTGTTTTAATTATTTAGAATAATTCTAAATAAACTATCATGCAAATTTACATAAAAATATCACCCTTCCAAAAAATATGACATTTGGGAATAAGGTTTTTATCCTAATAAAATCAACTAATTTGCAACTCATTAGAAATGGTAATTTTGTCATCAAATAAAACAATCATTATACATGTTTGAAAATTCAGAAAAAACTACACTTGAATCACTGGGTGAATTTGGATTGATAGAACACTTGAAAAAACACGTTGTATTGCACCATCCGGAAACTATCATGGGAATAGGAGATGATGGGGCAGTAATTCAACCTGAAAATAAACAAGTAATTATAACTACCGATATGCTTACTGAGGGAATACATTTTGACCTTCGGTATGTACCGTTAAAACATTTAGGCTATAAAGCCGTAGCTGTAAACCTAAGTGATATCTATGCCATGAATGGCAAACCAACGCATATAACTGTTTCAATTGCGGTTTCAAGTAAATACACACTAGAAGCTATTGAAGAATTATATAGTGGAATAAACTTAGCCTGTAGTAACTACAAAGTTGACTTGATAGGAGGAGATACCACCAGTTCTATGAGTGGTTTAACGATTAGTATTACTGCAGTTGGTATTGCAAATCCTGATGAAATAGTTTATAGAAATGGAGCCAAAAAGGGAGATTTAATTTGTGTAACCGGTAATTTAGGTGCAGCATATGCCGGACTACAATTATTGGAGCGTGAAAAACAGATATTTCTTGAAAATACAAGTATACAGCCCGACCTAGAAGGCCATGATTACATATTGGAAAAGCAACTAAAACCTGAACCACGGGCTGATATTATTCGGCAAATGAAAGAACTTGGATTTAAACCCACTGCCATGATTGACATTTCAGATGGTTTGGCATCAGAGATACTTCATATATGCAAAGCGTCAGTCTGTGGCTGTAGAATTGATGCTGAAAAAATTCCCATTGATCAAGATACTTGGAACATGGCTGAAGAATTGAACATGTCGGCCATAACCATGGCTTTATACGGAGGAGAAGAATATGAATTGTTGATGACTATACGCCAAGAAGATTACGAAAAAGCCCGAATGATAGCAGACCTGCATGTCATTGGATACATAACAGATACCCCTGGAGCTTGCTATTTTATTGACAGTAAAAATGAATTGCACCCCATAACTGCATCGGGGTGGGATCATTTTAGTAAGTAAATATTCTTGTATAATATAGAATCTAGGGGTATATGTAGTAAAGATTAATGTTTCTTAAAAATAAAAAGGTGCGTTAGGAACGCACCTTTTTATTTTAATTAATTCAAATAAATGGACTCTTTTAGTAATCCATACCGCCCATACCACCTGGCATACCAGCGGGTGCAGGTTTTTCTTCTTTAATTTCGCTAAGCACACACTCGGTAGTAAGCAACATGGAAGCAATGGATGAAGCATTTTCAAGGGCTACACGGCTAACTTTAGCCGGGTCAATTACCCCTGCTTCATACATATTTTCAAAGGTTTCTGTACGGGCATTGTATCCAAAGTCATTTTTACCTTCTTTTACTTTCTGGATAATAATTGAACCTTCTAACCCGGCGTTAGCAACAATTTGACGAAGCGGTTCTTCCAAAGCACGCTTTACAATGTTTATACCGAAGGTTTCATCTTCGTTATCGCCTTTTAGTTTTTCCAAATCAGCGATACAACGGATGTAAGCTACACCACCTCCAGGTACAATACCTTCTTCCACAGCGGCGCGGGTAGCATGTAAGGCATCATCTACACGGTCTTTCTTTTCCTTCATTTCTACTTCTGTAGCAGCACCTACATACAATACAGCTACACCACCTGATAATTTAGCCAAACGCTCCTGTAATTTTTCTTTATCATAATCAGATGTTGTGGTTTCTATCTGGGCTTTGATTTGGTTTACACGAGCTTTAATATCGTCCGCATTACCTGCACCATTAATGATTGTGGTATTATCCTTATCAATCACAATCTTTTCAGCTTTACCTAAGTAGCTCAGGTCAGCATTTTCTAATTTATAACCACGCTCTTCGGAAATAACGGTACCACCGGTAAGAATGGCGATATCTTCTAACATAGCCTTACGACGGTCGCCAAATCCGGGAGCTTTAACCGCAGCTACTTTTAGGGTACCACGTAATTTGTTAACCACCAAGGTAGCTAAAGCTTCACCATCTACTTCTTCAGAGATGATTAATAATGGTTTTCCGGTTTGAGCTGTTTTTTCAAGAATGGGAAGCAATTCCTTCATGGATGAGATTTTCTTGTCGTAAATCAGAATCCATGCATTTTCTAATTCAGCTTCCATTTTATCCGGATTGGTAACAAAATATGGTGACAAGTATCCACGGTCGAACTGCATACCTTCAACGGTTTTAACTTCCGTTTCGGTACCTTTTGCTTCTTCAACCGTAATCACACCGTCTTTACCAACTTTCTGCATGGCTTCAGCAATCAACTTACCTATATTGCTGTCGTTATTGGCAGAAATGGTAGCTACTTGCTCAATTTTTTTGTTGTCATCTCCTACTTTCTTACTCATTTTAGCCAACGAAGCTACAACAGCATCAACAGCTTTATCAATACCTCTTTTCAAATCCATAGGATTGGCACCAGCTGCCACATGCTTCAAACCTGCAGTAACAATTGCTTGCGCTAAAACAGTAGCCGTAGTAGTACCATCACCGGCAATATCGGCTGGTTTTGAAGCTACTTCTTTTAACATTTTGGCACCCATGTTTTCAATTGGGTCAGCCAATTCTATTTCTTTAGCTACAGTTACACCATCTTTGGTGATAGCAGGTGCACCAAATTTTTTATCAATAATTACGTTGCGTCCTTTCGGGCCAAGCGTAACTTTTACTGCATTGGCCAATGCATCAACCCCTTTCTTTAGTTTTTCCCGGGCCTCAACGTCAAATGTGATTTGCTTTGCCATATTTTTTGATTTTAATTACAGGTTAATAATAAAATTATTAGATTAAAGAATAGCAAAAATGTCACTTTCACGCATTATCAGATAGTCTTTGCCGTCTATCTGAATTTCGGTTCCTGAGTATTTTCCATACAATACTTGATCGCCAGTTTTTACTGTCATCGGTTCATCTTTTTTACCAGAACCTACTGCCACAATGGTTCCCCGCTGCGGTTTTTCCTTGGCTGTGTCTGGAATAATAATACCGCTCTGGGTTTTTTCCTCGGCAGCCGCCGGTTCAACAATTACTCGGTCGTGCAGTGGTTTTACCTTAATGCTACTCATATACATCTAAATTTAAAGGTTAAACTATATTTTAAATTTCACCGCCCCATTAGACAGAATCTGTGCCAAACCTATATTCAACAAATTTTATTGCCAATATTTCAGCAATTATCCTTGTATTTACTTTTTTTGGCAGAAATAAGCTGACAAGTTGACAACAATTACTTTTTGTTAATCGTAAAAGCGTAAAAAAAAAAAGGCTATCTTTCGATAGCCCTTTTCAAATTTATTTGTTATTGCCCACCTGGAATTTGAGGTGCATTTGGATTTTGAGGTACTTCCAAATTTGTAATAATTTCTTCACCCACGCCTGTAGATTGAGTTCTGCTGCTAGCAGGTTTAAAAACAAAACCTGATGCAATACACAATATTACAAGAATGCCGATTAAATACCACGTAGCTTTTTCAACCACATCGGTAGTTTTTTTTACTCCCATAATCTGATTTGAAACCCCAATATTTGATGCCAATCCGCCCCCTTTGGAATTTTGAATAAGCACTACCAATATAAGGAGGAGTGCACATAACATAATAAGTATGGTGAAAATAACTGTCATATACTTTTAATTATGATTCCTGTTCTTTCTCTATTTTTTTAATCAGGCTGGCAAAGTAAGCACTTTTTTCAGGATAAACCAAACTTAATTTTCGATAGGTTTCAATGCAAAGAGAATATTTTTTTTGCTGATAATAAATATTAGCCAATGTTTCAGACACAATCATATCAGCAGTATCTTTTTTGGATGATTTTTGCTCTAAATCAAAATCACGAATATCATTTAAAACACCCTTTACAGGTTGAATTTTAGGCTCTGATTGAATAAATTTATCTATAACAGATTGCTGTTTTTTTATTTTATGCCATTTTATGGAACCTTCACCCTTGCAAATGGATAACCAGTCAAGAAATGTTCGTTCATCAGTGGATGAAACATGTTGCACATCTTCCTGAAAGGCTTCTTCTATGTTGTAACTTGTAATCATTCGAGGGTCAATTACTGCTGGCATAATCAACAAATCGCTTTTAATAAATTTTAGTGCAAGATAGTGAAATTTAAAAAAACCTCTATGATAATTTAACACTAATGGATTTAGTAATCAAATGTTATTGCATTTACCAATTCAAAAAAGCCCGGTTAAAAATATCTTGAACCAATTGGCCAGCAATTTCATTCATCAAAGCATCTTCAACCGAAGAAAGATTCTGGCTGGCTGAAAAATCAGCAAAACGGGTAAATGACTGGTTGAAATTTTGTGAATCATCCAATTTGTTTTCATACGAAACAGCTACAGAAATGGTTAATCGGTTTAACGAAGCCTGATCGTTTCCGCTTACAGCCACTGGTGCAGACTGATATGCCGTTATAAACCCGCGAAAATGCACATCTCCATCTGAGTTTACCAGCTTGAGGCGAGTTTGTGATAAAAACTTATCTCGAAGCGCTTCGGTAATAATTTGAGGAAAATTGGGATTAGTAAGAGCTGCTTGGTTTTCAAAATATTCAATGGATACTGTTTTAACATTGTCAGGAATAGAGGCTCCGGAAAGGGAATAATTAACTTTGCAAGCAATGTTCAAAAACACTACTAGTAGTAAAGACAACCAATAAGTAATGTTCCATTTCATAGCCCGATGTAAAAATACAAAAGATAATGACTGCTTTTGAATCATTCTGCCAGCTTTTTAATCAGCTTTTGAAAATAAGCCGGAGATTGAATTAATCGAGAACCATACCAACTGAACATTTCTCCATTTACTAAAAAAATCCTGGCTTTCGGACAAACTGCATGAATTTCCTCAAAATGTTTTTCCTTAAAGGGATATGGCTCTGAAGATAATAAAATCACTTCCGGATTTGCTTCTTTCAACATGGCTTCGGTTATTTTGGGATACCGGGCTCTAGAATTTGCAAAACAATTTTCAAAACCAATGCGCTGCAACATATCATGTATAAATGTGTCTTTATTTACCGACATGTAGGGCTTTCTCCAAATAAAATATGTAGTTCGCAGTGGTTGGTTTAATGGTTGAATCTTTAAAAAATTATGCTGAATTTTTTTTATAATTTCCTGCGCCTTTTCTTCTCTATGAAACACTTCTCCCAGCCTACGCATCATGTCTTCAGCATGTGCTAAAGAACGAACATCACTAATCCAAACAGGATAGATACTTTTTAGTTTTAAAATTTGTTCTTCATCATTTTCTTCTTTGTTTGCAATGATAATATCAGGATTAAGTAATCGAATGGTTTCCAGAGAAAAATCTTTTGTACCTCCCACTCTGATTTTAGTTTGATAGCAACTGGAAGGATGAATACAAAACTTGGTAATGCCTACAATGTTTTTTTCCAAACCTAAATCACATAAAAACTCAGTTTGCGAAGGCACCAAAGAAACAATACGCTGGAGTGTATCAGGCACACTGATAAGAAAATTCATCTGATCACGATGCTGAACTAAGTTCACTGCCATACTACCATGTGGCATTAAATTAACAACTCAAAATAAGTTCATTCTAAACTATGCTTTATACAAATGCTAAGTATTTTTTAACCGTAAAGCGTGTATTACAGTAAAATTCGCATAATATCAGAACGGGTAATGATGTAATTAGTATCTGTTTTAAAATCGCGTACTAAAACAGCGGGAATATCCTTATTTAGCATGGTTGACAATGCATCGCATGAAGTAGAAATATCCACAAAAGGCAATGCTTCATCCATCACTTCTCGTACCGGAAGATTTTTTATGGTTGGGTCTTGTAATACCTTTTCGAATATATGCTTTTCATGAAGCGTTCCTACAATACGCCCTTGATCTGTCACAGGAATTTGTGAAAAATCATTGGTAGTCATTATGAATGCAGCTTTAGCAACCGTTTCTGTAGCTTCAATACTGGCCAATGGGGGTTTATGAGAAGAAGAAATTATATCGGCAGCACATAATCCGGATTTATCTAAATATCCCATTTTCAGCATCCAATCGTCATTGAACATCTTACCCAAGTAACGGGTTCCATGATCAACAAAAATTACTACCACTACATCGTCTTTTTTAAAACGATCTGCCATTTGCAATAATCCTTGCAGGGCTGCTCCGGATGAATTGCCAACCCATATGCCTTCTTCTTTTGCAATACGCCGTGTCATTACGGCGGCCTCTTTATCGGTTACTTTTTCAAAATGATCAATGATGTTAAAATCAACATTCTCCGGCAAAAAATCTTCTCCAATTCCTTCGGTTACATAGGGATAAATTTCATTTTTGTCAAAAATTCCGGTTTCCTTGTATTTTTTAAATACTGAGCCATACGTATCAATTCCCAACACCTGCACCGCTGGATTTTTTTCTTTCAAAAACATGCCTGTACCGGTAATGGTTCCACCTGTACCTACACCGGCAACCAAATGTGTAATTTTGCCTTCCGTTTGACTCCAAATTTCAGGGCCGGTTGATTCATAGTGGGCCTGCCGGTTTGATAGATTATCGTACTGATTAGGCTTCCAGGAATTGGGAATTTCATTTACTAATCTTGATGAAACCGAGTAGTAAGATCGTGGGTCGTCAGGATCTACATTGGTTGGACAAACAATAACTTCTGCACCAAATGCTTTTAGTGCATCAATCTTTTCCTTGCTTTGTTTATCGGTTGTAGTAAATATACATTTATATCCTTTAATGATAGCAGCAATGGCTAACCCCATTCCCGTATTTCCTGAAGTTCCTTCAATGATCGTTCCACCGGGCTTTAGCAATCCTTTGCGTTCAGCATCTTCAATCATTTTAAGCGCCATACGATCTTTAATGGAATTTCCGGGATTGAATGTTTCGACTTTGGCCAAGACTGTGGCAGGTATATCTTTTGTAATTCGGTTTAATTTAACCATCGGAGTGTTTCCTATGGCTTCAAGAATATTGTTATGCCACATGTGTATAGTTTTGCACGAAAATATAAAAAACCTGTTTGAGCTACATCAATTGGTAGTAATATACTTAGATTCAAACCCATTACAAATAAAGATTACTTTTTACAGTAGGTAAAAATGATACTGATTGAAAAAATAACAGTTGAAAACGCATAACCTAAAAAATAAAAAGGGGCTAAATAGCCCCTTTTGTCAAAATTATTATTGTTTTCTATCGATCGAAAAACTCAATGATTTTTTCCAATTGTTCGTCATTTTCAAATTCGATAGTAATTCTGCCTTTACCATCTTTTGTTTGTTGAATTTGAATCGGACGATTTAGAATAGCTGATAATTTATCGCCATACAACTTAAATGTTTGAGTACGTGACGAATCTTCTTCCAGCGCATTAGTTTCAGTTTTCTTAGATACAGTAGGCTTTTCAGTTTTTGATTCATTTTTTTTACGCACCAATTCTTCTACTTGCCTTACACTCAAATCATCTTGTAGAATTTTTTGGTAAATCTCCAATTGTTTTTTTTCATCTCCAGCATTTATCAACGCCCGGGCATGCCCCATGGTTATTTTACCTTGTTTGATGCCTTGCTGAATTTCTGCTGGTAATTTTAGTAAACGTAGGTAGTTAGTAATGGTAGAGCGCTTCTTGGCTACACGATTACTCAATTGTTCCTGCGTTAGGTTACACTCATCAATAAGGCGCTGATAACTGAATGCCACTTCAATAGCATTGAGGTCTTCACGCTGAATGTTTTCAATGAGGGCCATTTCCAGCATGGTTTGGTCATCAGCAGTACGAATGTATGCAGGAATTTCTGTAAGTCCAGCCATTTGCGAAGCTCGGAAACGACGTTCCCCAGAAATAAGTTGATACTGCTGATCAGCAAGTTTTCTAAGCGTAACTGGCTGAATGATTCCATGTACCTTAATAGATTCAGCCAATTCTTCCAATGCTTCTTGTTCGAATTCTGTTCGAGGCTGATATGGATTTGCAACTATCCATTGAATATTTACCATCGCCACTCCGGCCTCAGAACGGGTGGAAGGTTTAACTACCACCTCTTCTTCGGTTGAGCCTCCTGATAACAAAGCGCTCAACCCCTTACCCAAAGCTTGTTTACGATTATTTGTCATGATCTTCTTGATTCACTAATTTTTTAGTAACATCTATGCGGGTCATATTATTTTTTTGCAGCACTTCTCGGGCCAAGTCTAAATAACTTTGCGCCCCTTTCGATTCAGCATCATACATAATCACTGATTCTCCAAAACTGGGGGCTTCTCCCAAAGTAGTATTACGAGAAATAATGGTTTCAAAAACCATATCCTGAAAATGCGTACGTACATCTTCTACCACCTGATTAGACAAGCGAAGACGCTTGTCATACATCGTAAGTAAGATACCTTCAATTTCAAGATCTGGATTTAGCCTGGTTTGAACGATTTTAATAGTATTAAGCAATTTTCCAAGACCTTCAAGAGCAAAATATTCGCATTGTACTGGTATGATTACCGAATCAGAGGCTGACAGTGCATTCACCGTAATTAAACCCAGCGAAGGTGAACAATCTATGATGATAAAATCATAATCATCCTTAATTTTATCAAGCACCACCTTCATCATTTTTTCCCGATTGGGCATGTTGATTAATTCAATCTCTGCGCCCACTAAATCAATATGAGCCGGAATAATATCCAAGTTGGGAGTTTTAGTTTGAAGAATAATATCTTTGGGGTTTACTTCATTTAAGATGCATTCGTAAATGCTAGTCTTAATGGTTTTTTGATCAAAACCCACACCGGATGTGGCATTAGCCTGAGGGTCAGCATCAATAATCAGTGTTTTGTATTCTAATACCGCTAATCCTGCTGAAAGATTAATGGCTGTAGTAGTTTTTCCTACTCCCCCTTTTTGGTTTGCAATTGAAATTATTTTTCCCATTTTCTTAATTCAATAAATATTTATGGCCAAATTTGAACCTAATTTGAATGACCTTGTTTTTGTGTCTCAAAGGTACTACAACGAATGCGGAGTGCAGTTTAGTACACCTTTCTATTTTTTAACACCACGTTAGCTAGAATTAACAAACATCATGATAACTATAATCTCAGGAACGCATCGAAAAGACAACTTAACTATTACTTTTTCAAATTATTACCTAAATTCAATTAAACAAAAAGGAGAAGAAGTACAGCTTTTAGACCTCCGAACCCTTCCAAGTGGCTTCTTTCAAGACAATTCCATTTTTGGAACAACTTCAGAGGAAGTTGATAAGTTGTTGAAAACATACTTCGTTTCAGCCGAAAAATTCATTTTTGTGTTGCCAGAATATAACGGTAGTTTCCCAGGCATTGTAAAAATGCTGATAGATTCCATCGAACCCTCAGTATTTAAAGGGAAAAAAGCCGCACTTGTTGGAATATCAAGCGGAAGAGCCGGTAATTTAAGGGGTATGGAACACTTTACTGGAATATTGCATTACCTCGATGTACATGTATTACCCTACAAACTTCCCATTTCTCGTATTTTCACTTTGATGGATGATTCCAAAACCATTGTTGATGATGAAACTTTACGGGTAATGGAACTTCAAATTGAAAAATTCATTCGCTTTTAGTATGAAGTTGATGAATGCTTTTTATCCTGCACATATTTAAGCTGGATTTTATTATTTTGCATATTAAATAATTAATAATCTATATGACTGAACTTCAGAACTTGTTACAATGGCATAGCATAGGTTTAATCTTACTTATCATTTTGGCTATTTTATTTCTGCAATCCGGCCTAGATAAAATAACCGATTATCAAGGCAATCTTTTATGGTTAAAAGGACATTTTTCTAAATCATTATTCAAAAACATAGTGCCTTTTTTACTCGTTACTATAACAATTATGGAAGTAGTTAGTGGATTATTAAGCTTGGTGGGAGCACTGATGCTTTTTGCCAGTAAGCAGCCTGTTATTGGCAAATTAGGAGCAATACTTAGCCTGATTTCACTTACTTGTTTGTTTTTAGGCCAACGCATTGCTAAAGACTATGCCGGTGCCGCATCTTTAGTTCCCTACATTTTATTAGCGGCTTCTACCTTTGGTGTATTGCAGTTTATTTCATAAAACCTATGGTTTATATGAGAAAAAAGTGGATTGCTTCGTTGGTTTTAATTCTGTTCACGGGTTGGGTTTATGCTCAAACACCAACTCCAGATGCCAAACAAGGCAATAATATTTATGCCCTACTTACTCCTATTGCCATCTTTTTTGTGTTAGTTGAAATTGGGGTAGAATTAGTAAAGAAAAAAGGAAGAATATCGTTTCAGGAAGCTGTTGCCAATATGGGAACAGCATTGGGTAATCAAACTGTTAATGTACTGGTGGCTGCCGGAGTGTATATTACATATGGTTATTTGTGGAATAATTTTAGGTTGTTTACCATTCCGATGAATTGGGTAAATGGAATTTTTTTATTGATTTCCATGGATTTTATTTTTTACTGGGTGCATCGGTGGGGGCATAAAATCAACATCCTATGGGCTGCCCATTCGCCACATCACAGTGCAGAAGAAATGAACTTTTTTGTTGCCCTTAGAGCCAGTGTTACTCAGCGATTGGTATCGTTTTTATTTTTTTGGCCCCTAACTATCATTGGGTTTGAACCTATGGATATATATGTAATGTCGGCCCTGCATTTATTTATTTCATTTTTACACCACACCGAATATATTGGCAAATTAGGCCCAATTGAATGGATATTTACAACACCATCGCACCATCGGGTTCATCATGGAATGAATTTTCGGTATTTGGATAAAAACTATGGTGAATTTCTAATTATTTGGGACCGTTTGTTTGGAAGTTTTGCCGAAGAAAAAGAAAAAATTGTTTATGGAATGTATAATGGCCCCAACACCTGGAATCCTATACTTATCAATTTTCATTACTACATTTTGCTTTGGAAAGATGCGATGGCAGCTCCTAATTGGTGGGATAAGATTCGAATTTGGTTTATGCCAACCGGATGGAGGCCACGAGGATTACCTCAAAAACAACTTCAAGAAGTGAATGCCGAAAACCAGATACGTTTTGTTACTCCCATGTACCAAGGTGCCAAGCCTTATTTAATCTTTCAGGTGATATTTGGATTATACTTTGTGTTACTAATTATACAGGAAAACACTCCCTGGAATACAATGGAGCGATGGGTAGGCGCAGGTTTGCTTTGGTGGATGATTATCAATTGGTCCGGAATTATGGAACATAAAAAATGGGTATTGAATTCAGAAACCCTACGCATTATAACTACATCTGTGTTATTTATTCGCTTTCATGAATGGAATATTATTAGTATTGAAGGCTTTTTATCAATCACTTTTTTTACAGCATGCTTAGGCTGGACACTTTATTTTTTTAGGCCTAACGCTCCCTCAGTTATCCCTAAAATCGTGCATCCATGAAAATAGCCATAAGCATCATTGTTTGCCTTGTTATTGGATATGCCGGAAGTTTTGCCACAGCCTCTTCTGTAAACGATTGGTATTTAACCCTTAATAAACCGATTTTTAATCCCCCCAACTGGATTTTTGGTCCTGTATGGACTTTATTATATATCCTAATGGGTATTTCTTTCGGTGTAATATGGCAACAACAACCTTCAAACGAAAGAAATGTAGCCATGTTAATTTTTGCCATTCAACTGTTATTAAATTTGAGCTGGTCATTTTTGTTTTTTTATTTTAAACTGCTATTAGGTGCTTTTATTGAAATTGTCATTTTGTGGATTTTTATTGCAGCTTGTATCATTGTGTTTTATAAAATTAAATCAGTGGCAGGCTATCTACTTATTCCATATATTCTTTGGGTAAGCTTTGCAACTATACTTAATTTTTCAATATATTGGCTTAATAAAACTTAATTCTTTTTGTATATGAAAAAAACATTCTTTTTTTCGTTAATATTAATTGTACTGCTTGCATTCAAGAGTCATTCACAGGTACCACCTTTGTATGAAGTATTTGCACGTATTGACAAACATTTTACTGGTGGAATAACAGGGTGGGATGATTTTTGCAAAAAAAATTTGATTCTTACTAAAGAAATACAAGAAAATAATGAAACAGGGGTGGTATTAATTTCTTTTATGCTCGATGAAAAAGGAGAAATAAAAAATCCTGAAATTATTCAATCCATTGGAAAACATGCAGACAGAGAGGCTTTAATGGTTTTAAATAAAAGCAAGGGGAAATGGGTAATAAAAAATATTACAAAAGATAAGGAGACATATCCATTATACATAGAAGTTAGCATTTCTATTAATCCTATCCCTGGCGAAGAATTAAAACCTATTAAAGAAAAAATTGCAAGTAGTTTTGAAAATAAAAAATATGAAGAAGCTCTTGAGTTGTGCAACAATGTACTAAAGCACCAACCATATAATCCAGATTTTTTACCGGGTAAAGGAATTTTGTTGTACAATCTTGGGAAAAAAGAAGAGGCTTGTACTGTCCTGAAAAGAGCCTCTGATTTAGGTTTTAAAATGGGTGAACAATACTTTGCAGAGTATTGTCAATAATACATGAACATCAACCATTGTTTTAATATTCTTGGCTTAGCTCCGGGGAGCGACCTTATTACAGTTAAAAAGAAATTTAAGGAATTATCCAAAAAATATCATCCAGATGTAAACCCATCGCCGGATGCTCATTTTTATTTTACACAAATCAATCAGGCATACCAGTTAATTACCAAATACTATCAAACCCAAAACAATAAAACAATTTACAGATTTCAACAGGAAAAAGAAAAACAAGAACGAACATATCAATATCGAAAAAGAAGATTTGAAGAATATTTAAAACAAAGAGAGGCTTTTGAAAAAACTTCTGTACATGAAATATACTGGGGAAAACCAATTACAATTGTATTAACAATTTTGGCCTTATTTTTTGCTTTTGACACATACTTGCCTTTGGATAGCATTACAGAACCCGTTCTGAGTTATAAAAAATATTGTAACCATGGCGAACATTGTTCAGGCACTATACAAACAGCAAATTTTATCTTAGGCACTGATAAAACCTTTTCATATATCTGGCAGGGGGAACCTATTCAGATTTATTATTCGGTTTTATTGAAGGATGTAAGATATTATTCGTTAGCTAACAATCCTTCGATTTCTTTTCATCCCCCCTACCACACCGCCCAATATGGAATATTGGCCGTTATCATTTTTATTTGTGGAATATTAGTTTTATTTTTTCCGTTAAAAAGCTTCTCATCCCGGTTGATTGTTAAAACCATCATGCTTTTTTCAGTATTTATTTACAGTATTATCCAGCTACTATTTCGCCTCAATTAGTGCTAATGTTAAGAAAACATTAAGATGTATTATGGTTTAAAATAAATACAAAGCTGTAGTTGTAGTTTTGCTTTGATTTGAATTTATTTCACAACTATGGCCAAAAAGCATGCCTCTACCGGTGGCAAAAAGCAAAGCTACTTTTATCTAGATGTATTAGACTATATCACCAACGAAAAAAAGTTTTTAATATTTATTCTGATAGGTTTTATAGCCGCCGCAGTATCTATAAATTTTGGCCAGGCTGCCATGTGGGTAGGTTTTGTTTTTGCAGCCTATTCCGCAGTTGCAAACGATAGTATTCAATCATTAGGAACTTTTATTGAAAGTAATAAACATCGAAAGTGGTGGGTACTTTGGTTGTTTGTGGGCGGCATATTTTTGGTTACTATCACTTATAGCTGGATTGCTTTTGATGGGGATGTAACCTATATGCGATTGTTAAATAAAAATGGAGAAACCAAGTATCCACACCCTAGTGAATTTAGTATTTATCAAGTAATAGCACCTCTTGTACTGCTAATATTAACTCGTTTGCGGATGCCTGTCTCTACTACATTTCTGTTGCTAAGTGTATTCAGTTCAAGTTCAGAAGGGATTACAGCGATGGTTACAAAAAGTATTTCAGGATATGCTATTGCATTCATTCTTTCATTTGTAATTTGGTATGGTTTTTACAACGTAATTCGGAAATTTTTTAAGAGCAGAAAAATTCATCCTTGGTGGACCTATATTCAATGGACCGTGAGTGGATTATTATGGGCTGTATGGATAATGCAGGATGGAGCTAATATCGCAGTATTTTTACCACGCCAACAAACGCTACTTCAATTCATTATTTTTTCTTCTACCATTTTTTTAGGGTTAGGTATCCTTTTTTATTTGCGTGGAGATAAAATTCAAAAAGTAGTAAGTGAAAAAGTTAGAATTTCGGATGTTAGAGCAGCAACCCTGGTTGACTTTAGTTATGTTTTACTTTTAATTTATAAATTATTTATAAGTACCATCCCCATGAGTACTACCTGGGTATTTTTAGGAGTAATTGGTGGGCGAGAAATTGCCATTAACTTGGCTAGAAATAAACCTGGAAAAAAACATAAAAATAAAGCCTTGTGGATGATTTTCCGAGATTTTAGTTATGCTACCATTGGATTAATCATATCTGTTGCCCTGGCATCAGGTGCAAATCCAGCCATTCAGCAAGAAATTGTTACGTTTTTTGAACGAATTTTCTAATATTTATTACGCTACCTTTTCAGGAATTACTTCGGTTTTAATGCTTTTCCTTCGATAAAATAATAATATCAAAACCGGAAGGAATGTAAGATTAAAAATCATGGCAAAAAACAGGGTCAATGCGGTAAGTGAGCCAATAATCTTAGTACCTACAAATGATGAAATCCCTAATACCCCAAATCCAGTACATAACAAAATGGATGTTATTATCATTGCCTTACCGGTAGTTAAATAGGTACGTTTTAAAGCATAAAGCACGGTTTTCTCTTTAAGAATTTCCTGACGGAATTTGCTTAAAAAATGAATGGTATCGTCAACGGCAATTCCAAATGCAATGGAGAATAAAATAGCTGTAGATAATTTCAGGTTGATATCAAAATATCCCATAATTCCACCTAAAAGAATCAATGGAATTACATTGGTAATTATACCAATCAATACAATTATGAATGATTTAAATAAAATTGCCAAAATAATACCCACAACCACGAATGCTATTAAAATTCCGGAGGCAATATTCCAAGCTAGATTTCGGTTGTTTTTATCTATCAACTCAGCTGTTCCAGTCAACTTATACTCAAAAAGATCTTTACTAACGTGGGTATTCATATAATCATAAAATGCCAAATTCATTTGATGCGCTTTATAGCTGCCAACATCTTGAAAAATAGAACGAATACGTGCTGTGCGGAAATCATCGCTTATCAGTGCCTTGATCATATCATTGCCTTGAAATGCTTTCAATTCTTTAACAATTTTTCTTAGCCTAGCATCACTTTCAGGAATAATATAAGCTTCTGGATCACCCCCAGCATAGCTACGATTAGCAGCCTTTACCAATGAAACAGGCGAGAATATATATCCAAGCCCGTAATCATTTTTTAAAAAAACTTCCATTTTTTCAATCTCCATCAGCACATCACGATCAAATACGGTTTTAGAAGTATCTTTTACTGTTAAAGACATTTCAAAAGCACGAGTTCCCTGAAATTCTTTACCAAAAAATTCAAAGTCTTTTTTCAACTTTGATTTCTTACTTAAGTCATCCATGATGTAGGTATTTTCACGAATATGTGTAATACCAAAAATCATGCTTAATACTAATACCACAACGGCTCCTAATACCCAATATTTTTTGGAGGTTATGAAGGAAAACATATTTATTAATGCATTATTCCATGTTAGTTTTGGAAAACCTATATAACCTGTTTTTTTTGGAACAGGAAGCAAGTATAACAACGATGGAATTACCGTATATGCAATAATAAATGATAGTGCAACTCCAAAAGCTGTGTATAATCCAAAATCATCAATGGGTTTAATACCGGTTGTTGCCAACGATGCAAAACCTACCACAGTAGTTAAAGTAGTAAAGAAATTAGCCAATCCAACGTGCGTAACAGTATCTTTTAATGAGTCAAATTTTGTCCATCCTTCACGGAGGTGGTCAATATATTTGGTAATTATATGAACTGCTACCGATAAGCCGGTAACCACCAAAATAGTAGGAATGGCGTTTGCTAACATATCTATTTTTTTTCCGGTAATATTCATAAAACCCATGGTCCAAACCACCACCAATGCCACAACAATTAAAGGAAGAATCACTGCAATAGCAGAACGATAAATGATAATCATTAAAATCACCATGGCTAAAAAACCTGAAAATAAGAGAATAATTAGTTCACCCTTCATTTGGCTGGTGTAATAAGTTTGACCGATACACCGACCGGCTACATGGTATTCATCAAACTGGAAATAAGGGGCCAGATTATATAAATTATTGGTTAGACGAGTACACTCATCATCATCAATTCGTTCAGTATGATTAATCATTATACAAACAGATTTTCCATCTTTCGAAAACAAGGAACCTAGAAGTTCCGGGGTACGGTATATTCTTGCACTGTCTATAGCGTAGAGCGAATCCTGTTTCCAACGTAAATAAGGTAATTCGGATGGCACTCCCATCAATGGATCACGGGTTATTTCAACAATTTCAACCGGAGAAATAACTGATTTTACATCCGGTATATGTTTTAACGTATCGGTAAGCCGTTGTACTTTTTCTAAAAAATAATAATTGAATATTCCCTGATTATTTTTCAGGCCTATTAATACAAAGTCATTATCAGTTCCGAAGCGTTTGCGGTGCTCCATGAAGAAATCGGTGTCTTTATCATTTTTCGGAAAGAATGTTTCGAAATTGTAATCAAACCCAATTTGAGATGTACGATAGGCAAAAAATGCAGTAAGGCCTATAATTATTAAAAGTATTGCAATAGATAACTTTTTATACATATAATTTTAGGGGTAAATTTTGGCTAAAATACTTGCAAAAATTAAGCCATGATATGATTTATATCATAGTTTTCAAAAATTCAGCTTTTAACTGTTTACGGTTTCCTGTTACCTGAAATGCCCACTCTATCATCAAATCTAACTGCTCCTCTGGACTTAACTGCCATGAAATATTTGATTGACGAATTTTCCAAATAAGATGATGAAGGCTGATGCCAGCACAAACAGAAATATTCAGACTTTCAGTAAACCCATACATTGGTACTTTCATATAGCCATCACAATGTTTTCGAGCCTCAGTGGATAACCCTTTCTTTTCGGTACCAAATACTAAGGCGATGGGAGAAGTTAAATCCATTTCTTCCAAGTTAGTATCTTCTATATGTGGGGTAGTACCAATTATTTGATAACCTTTATTTTTTAAGCTTTTCAAGCATATCTCAGTGTTATTTGAATCAGGAAGATTATATTTTTGTATTGTTAACCATTTGGAGGCACCACGCACAATTTCGTGCGCTATTTGAAAGCGATGAGCATTTTCAATAATGTGTACATCTTGCACTCCAAAGCAATCGCAGGTACGAAGCACAGCACTTGCATTGTGCGATTGATACAAATCTTCCAAAACTACTGTGATGTAACGTGTTCGACCGGCAACAGTATCTGAAAATTTCTGCTGTTTATTTTCAGAAATCAACTGAAATAAAAAGTCTTTCAGCTTTTGTTTAGTTTCAAAATCCATAAAAACAAAAAAGGTTGCATTTACACAACCTTTTATGAATTATTGCATACTATTCAAAGATTTCGAGCTTTGAAAAGAAAAATGCGGCTTCAATCGCTGCATTCTCATCACTATCTGAACCATGAATGGCATTAGCGGCAATAGACTTTGCATATTTTCGTCGAATCGTACCTTCTTCAGCTTTTTGCGGATCAGTAGCACCAATCAACTTTCGGAACGATTCTACTGCATTATCTTTTTCAAGAACTGCAGCAACAATTGGACCGGAGGACATGTATTCAACCAACTCTCCATAAAATGGGCGCTCCCGATGTACCGCATAAAATTCTCCTGCTTTCTCTGGGGTCAAACGGGTGTATTTCATAGCCACCACCCGAAATCCGCCTGCGATAATATCATTTAAAATTGCTCCCATATATCCGTTTTGCACCGCATCGGGCTTAATCATGGTAAATGTTCTTTTTCCGCTCATTTCTTGAATGTTTTTAAATACCTAACTTTACGTTTTAATTAAATTGAGGTGCAAAAGTAATAAAATAGCATCAAAACATTAATTGACTAACAATATAGAATTATTTAACTTGAAAAACACATCAATTCCAGGTTCAATATTAAAACTGCGCTCATGCAGGCAAGCAGTGGTTATACCACACAAATCACCGGATGGAGATGCTGTTGGCTCTTCGTTGGCTTTAATGCATTTATTAAACAAAGCAGGTGTGCCAACCCATGTAGTGGTAGAAGATTCGCTTCCATACTTTTTGAATTTTTTACCCGGAGCAGAAAATATTATTATTTGGGATAAAAAAAATACAATAGCAGAAACTTACATTCAAAATGCTGATTGTATAATCTCTTCAGATTACGGGCATGTAAGCCGCTGCGGAGTGTTAGAAAAATTTGTTCGGGAAAATCCTTGCCTGAAAATTATGATTGACCACCATCCTCATCCAGAAATCGAAGCTTATGATTTTTTATTTCATGACATTACTTCTAGCAGTACTTGTGAACTGGTGTTTGATTTTTATGTAAAATATTTTTCAGACATTTCGTTAGACAAAACCATTGCTACCTGCATTTATGCCGGACTTGTTACAGATACCGGATGTTTTAGACATGCTCTCCGGCCACAAACATTTGAAACCGCTTCAGAATTATTAAAAACTGGTATTGATACAGAACACATCATTACCAAAATTTTTGATGTAAATACTCCTCAACGCCTTAAACTGCTTGGATATTGCCTAAATGAAAAAATGGTTATATTGCCTGAATACAAAACAGCATTTATTCATTTATCAGGCGAAGAACTTCGTTCTTTTGGTGTTAAAAAGGGCGATACTGAAGGAATTGTAAATTATACCCTTAGTATTGAAGGAATTATTTTTGGAGCATTTTTCTTTGAACGAGAAGATCATACAACGAAAGTGTCATTTCGTTCAAAAAGTACCTTTCCGGCCAATGAGTTTTCTTCCCGTTTCTTTGACGGAGGAGGACACCGCAATGCAGCCGGAGGGCAATTTAACGGGCCGGTAAACTTAGCTGTTAATCATTTTTTAGAATGCTTACCACAATACAAAACTGTTTTAGAAAGTTTACATCTGTGATGCATATCAAACTGCTCATCTTTATTAGCTTATTGGCATTTGCAGGTTGCAAAGAAAAAATTCAGAAACCTGTACCGGATATTAACATGAACGAATTGAAAGAGCCATTGATGAAAGTGAATCGAAAGTTAAGCCGGGAAGAAAAACTTGCTATTGATGGTTATGTAAAACGCCGTAACTGGAATATGACAGAGACCGGAACCGGTGTTAGATACATGATTATTGAACAAGGCAGCGATGAAACACCGGCCAGTGGCGATGTGGTAATTATTGACTTTGAAATTTCATTGCTGGATGGTACTGTGTGTTATACATCGAAAGAATCAGGCCCCGAACATTTTGTGGTGGACTATGATAACGTAGAAAGTGGTATGCACGAAGCTATAAAATACTTACACAAAGGAGACAAAGCCATCATCATTATTCCTTCCCACAGAGCTTTTGGATTAGCCGGAGATATGGCAAAAATTCCTCCTTTATCAACGGTAATTTATAAAATACATGTATTGGAGATAATTCCTAAACAAAAAAAGAATGATACGAGTATTAAGTAGTTTGCTATTAATTTTATTCATTCTTTCATGCAAGCAAAGACCTTTGAAAGGTTTTACAAAAATTTCAGACCAAACTGGATACCGCTTGATTACTGATTTAGATACTGGAGTAGCTTCCGGTAAAGGCGTATTTATGTTAGGATACGCACAAATCAGAAATGAATACGACTCCTTGATTAACGATCCGTTTTTACGAGAAGGTTTTTATTTGCAGGTACCATTAAATACTGCTGATTCCAGCGATTTTATAAAAGCATTGAAGAAATTAACATCTGGCGATAGCGCTATTATTAAAATGCAGGCCAATGCATTTTTTAGTTTACCTTCTTTTCGGCAACCATTGCCAGCCAATGTTGATTCCGGTTCGTTTATTAAAATTCATATTCGGATTGACCAGTTGATGGATAATGATTTGTATGTAACTTGGCTCGATGAGAAAGAAAATCATGAGCGGGCTTACGCTTACAAGCAATTTCAGGATTACTTACGACTAAATAACATAGAAGGCGAGCCCGTTGGTTCTGGTATTTATATGATTACTGAAATACCGGGCAAAGGGAAAAGTCCAAAATATGGCTCTGAAGTAACGATACATCTGATGGGTATTACGTTTAGCGGTCAGGAAATAACAAATACTTATCCATCAGGCCAGCCATGGACCTTTGTATTGGGAAGCGGAGCAGTACCACAGGGTCTGGATGAAGGCATCAGCCGTATGCATAAAGGAGAAAAATGTAGAATCATTGTTCCATATTACTTAGCATATGGAAAAGAAGGAATGCCTCCGCTAATTCCTCCATATACTCACATGGTTTACGTGGTTGAACTGCTTAATTTTTGAAATTTCAAATTCATATTCTAAAATTCGCTTATAAGTTCCGTTATTTGGGGTACAAATATGTAACCAATGTTACGAATTATTTTTATGGGTACCCCAGGATTTGCTGTACCTACACTCGAAAAATTATTGGAAGCCGGTAAACAAATTGTAGCTGTGATTACAGCTCCAGACCGCCCAGCTGGGAGAGGCCAACAAATACATTATTCTGAAGTAAAACAATGTGCCCTAAAACATGGTATAATGGTTTTACAACCCGAAAAGCTAAAAGATCCAGCATTTCTAGAAACTTACTATGCTCTCAAACCTGATTTAAACATAGTAGTTGCCTTTCGTATGCTTCCCGAATCCGTTTGGGCTCATCCAAAATATGGAACCATTAATCTTCATGCCTCCCTTCTACCCCAATACCGTGGTGCTGCTCCCATTAACTGGGCTATTATGAATGGAGAAAAGCAAACCGGGCTAACTACTTTTTTCATCGAAAAAGAAATTGATACAGGAAAAATTATTTTACAACAAAAAATGGATATAGGGGATGAAGAAACAGCCGGAGAATTGCACGACCGAATGATGTTCATAGGAGCCGAAATGGTACTAAAAACCGTTGAAATGATTGAAAAAGGTGAAGTTCATTCAATTGATCAGAAGCAAATTATTGAAAATGAACATATTATATTAAAACCTGCTCCTAAAATATTCAAAGACGATTGTAAAATAAATTGGAATCAGTCACTTACCCAAATCCACAATCAAATCAGAGGACTTAGTCCATATCCTTCAGCTTTTACAATACTTATAGGAGACAACTATCCAGAAACCCCTTTAAAAATATACAAATCAAGCATAAAACACTTTAAAAATACTGAAAAATCAGGCACTATAGGAACCGATGGAAAGAAACACATCTGGGTAAATCACTCCGAAGGTGCATTATACATAGAAGAACTTCAACTGGCAGGAAGAAAGCGATTAAAGGCAGAGGAATTTCTCCGGGGGTTTCCTTTATTAACAGGGGTATGGAAAGTAAAATAGCCGTAAATGCTGGGTTTTATACGTGATACAGACATAAAACTTGTTAATATCTAATGATAATAGGGAATACAGGTTGGTGTAATTAACAAAGCCCTTATTTTATCAACATTACAACATTTTTCTTATCTGAAACGCTTGTAATTTCAATACACCCCATATATTTGCTCTCGGTTAAACCAATTGTATAACTAACTAAACTTCTAAATTATGAACAAAGCAGAATTAATTGACGCAATCGCAGCTGATGCTGGACTTTCAAAAGCTGATGCAAAAAGAGCATTAGATGGTTTCATTGCAGCTACTACTAAGGCTCTGAAAAAAGGAGACCGTGTAGCTTTAGTAGGTTTCGGTTCTTGGAGCGTAGCTAAAAGAGCTGCTCGTACCGGCCGTAACCCACAAACTGGCAAAGAAATTAAAATTGCTGCCAAAAAAGTGGTAAAATTCAAAGCTGGTGCCGAGCTTGCTGGCGCAATCAAGTAATTCATTGCATCAACGCATTACAAAGCCCCGCCTCAAGCGGGGTTTTTGTTTTTATTACCTATTACTAAACATTGTATTTATTTTTTTCAGTTTTTTGTTTTTTAAAATCCTTGCATGAAGGTTACCGCCGTTGTAATATTAAATTGGAATGGAGCAGCATTGCTTCGGCGGTTTTTACCTTCGGTAATTGAACATAGTAGGCATGAAGCCACCATTTGGGTAGTTGATAATGCTTCGACAGATGAATCAATAAAAATACTCAAAAATGAATTCCCTGAAGTTCAGATTTTACAGCTGGATAAAAACTACGGGTTTGCTGGCGGCTATAATCGGGCACTGAAAGAAATTTCTGCTGATTATTATGTGTTGCTGAATTCAGATGTTGAAGTTACTCCCGGATGGTTATCGCCTATCCTACGGCAATTTGAAAAGCAACCAAACTTGGGAGCCTGCCAACCCATCATACGTTCGTGGCAACATAAAGAGGCTTTTGAATATGCCGGAGCAGCCGGTGGTTTTATTGATTATTTAGGTTATCCGTTTTGCCGTGGAAGAATTTTCGATACCCTAGAATTTGATGAAGGACAGTATAATACTCCTCTTGAAATTTTCTGGGCCACCGGAGCTGCTTTTTTTGTTCGAAGCGAAGTTTATCATGCCTGTGGTGGATTTGATGAAGAATTCTTTGCCCATATGGAAGAAATTGATTTATGCTGGCGTATGAAAAACAGGGGATGGAAAATTTTATGTGAACCTAAATCAATTGTTTATCATGTGGGAGGGGGTACCCTAAATCAACTTTCACCCCGAAAAACATTTCTTAACTTTCGGAATAACCTGAATTTACTACTCAAAAACCTACCCGGTAATCGGCTGATTCCCATTCTGTTTTTACGTATGGTGCTTGACGGAATTGCTGCCCTTGCTTTTCTTTTTCAAAGCAATGGACATTTGCATTTTTGGGCTGTTCTTAAAGCACATTTACATTTTTATAAAGGAATTATTATACATTTTAAAAAACGAAAAGAAGCTAAACCGAATTGGGTTTCACAGATCTATCAGCGAAGTATATTGTGGGACTATCATCTTAAAAAAAGAAACAAATTCAGCCAATTGCCCCTCCATTATTTTTCTTCCTGATAAAAGCGCAATAAGTATTCTGCTGCCAAACGGTATGAATTAAGCCCAAACCCCGTAATAATACCCAATGCATGCGGCGCCAGCAACAACGTATGCCTAAACGATTCACGACTATAGATGTTTGAAATATGCACTTCCACAAACCTTGCATTTACGGCTTTCACTGCATCAGCAAGAGCCACAGAAGTATGACTATACCCGCCGGCATTAATGATAAACAAATACCCTTGTGAAGAATATTCGTGTATAAAATTAATAAGCTCACCTTCTAAATTGCTTTGCAACAGTTTAAATTCTACATTTGGAAATGCCGCCTGTAACGATGCAAGAACAAGCTCCATACTCTGTGAACCATAAATAGAAGGCTCTCTAGTTCCAAGTAAATTTAAATTCGGTCCATTAACTATGCAAATCTTCATGGTGTAGCTTTGAAGTTCAAAACTATAATTTTTATTAACGCTATACTGTTTTTATTCTGTAATAAAGGCTTTGAATTTATTGAAACGTAGGTATTAACTTTATTCCGTGAGTAAAATATATCTTCAAAATTTTAAAGCCTATCTTCAGTTGGAAAAATCGCTTTCCGAACATAGTATTCAAGCTTATTTGGATGATGTAGGAAAGTTTATGCAATACTGCGAAATAGAAAACATTCGGTTTGAGCCAAGAAATATTCAGTTGCAGCAACTTACAGGTTTCATTACCTGGCTTCACGACTTAGGGCTTTCTGCTACTTCTCAGGCCCGTATCATTTCAGGTATTCGGGCTTTTTTTCGGTATTTGGCCCTGGAAAAATTGATTGAAACCGACCCATCACAACTGTTAGAAATGCCCAAGCTGGGACGGAAACTCCCAGAAGTACTTTCGGTAGAAGAAATTGACCGAATGATTGCAGCCATTGATTTAAGCAAGCCCGAAGGCGAGCGTAACAAAGCAATCATTGAAACCATGTATGGCTGCGGATTACGGGTAAGCGAACTTACCGAGCTTCGTATTTCAAACTTGTTTTTAAACGATGGCTTTATTCGGGTAATTGGCAAAGGAGATAAAGAACGACTCGTACCCATTAGCGAAATTACTATCCGTTACCTTAAAAATTACCTGGAACTAATCCGTGTTCACATCCCCATAAAAAAAGGGTTTGAAGATATTGTGTTTTTAAATCGTAACGGCAGAAAACTTACCCGGCAAATGATTTTCATTATGATACGTGATTTGGCAGCCCGAGCCGGTATTCATAAAACCATTAGTCCACATACCCTACGTCATTCCTTTGCCACCCATCTCATTGACGGTGGAGCTGACCTTCGAGCCATTCAGGAAATGCTAGGCCATGCTTCAATCACCACCACTGAAATTTATACCCATTTAGACAGGCAATACCTCCGCGACACCATCATACAGTTTCATCCCCGCAGCTAAAAACGCTATCTTTGTATGCATTGGTAATATTCATGAACACCAATTTAATGCAGGAAATAGAAGCCTATGTAACCCAATTAATGGAAGAAAAGCTTCCCAAAGAATTGTATTATCATGACCTAAACCATACCCGTGAAGTGGTGGCAAGGGCTTTGGAAATTGGCAGCGGAGAAAAACTTACCGGTGAAGAGCTGGAAATTGTAGCCATAGCAGCTTGGTTTCATGATGTGGGTTACACAGAACAGTACGTAGGCCATGAAGAAGAAAGCCAGTTCATTGCAGAAAATTTTTTACGAAGTAAAAACTACCCCGAAGAAAAAATTACAATCATCAAAAATTGTATTCTAGCCACCAAATACTTGCATGATGCCGGAAATATTCTTGAATCGGTGCTGATTGATGCTGACAGGTTGTCGATGGGATTAGAAAATTTTGAAGAACGAGGTGAATTACTTCGCAAAGAATGGGAAGTGTATTTAGATAAACATTATACTGATAAAGAATGGTGTGATATACAAATTAAATACTTGCAGGAAACTGAGTTTCTAACCCGGTATGCCTTTCTGAGATACCAGGAACAAAAAGACCGGAACCTTAAACTATTCAAAGAACGCAGCATTCAATTAGAACGTGAAACCAGTAAGATTACTCAACAATCTAAAGCATATGCAATTCAAATTAGTAATACATTGCTAAATGCGGCAGGGACTATTTTTTTAGGCCTGGTCATAGGTATTTCATTGAGTTTAACTGTTTGGGGTAATTATAGCTATTCCTGGGGAATTGGGTCAATCTCTGGTTTCTTAATTGGGCTAGCTTTGCGTATTGGCGATAGGCCTTTTGAACGCCTCATTATTCGAAAATTTAATTTTCCGGTTTCTTTATTTATTGGCACATTCACGCTAATTGCATTATTCAAATCGGCGCAATATATCGGCATGGTAATATACGACCTGCTGTTGGCCGAAATGAATTTTTCTGAAATCACAGAATCGAGAATTTTCAAAGATATTATTTCTACTCAAGGCATTATGATTATGCTTTGGTCAGCTTTTCTAATCAGTGTTATCTTAAACATTATTAAATTAACTAGCCGCATCATAGGCCCCAGACTTATGATGAATTACATTATGGGCATGTATCATAAACCCATAGAAGAAGAACGAATCTTTATGTTTCTCGACATTAACTCCTCTACCAGTTTGGCCGAAAAAATGGGTACCGAAAAGTATCACGAATTGCTGAATAGATTTTTTTATGACATTGGCGAACCCATCAGCAAATCAAAAGGAGAAATCTATCAATATGTTGGCGATGAAGTTGTAGTAACATGGAAAATGAAAGATGGAGTAAAAAATGCCAATTGCATTCGTTGTTATTTTCGAATTGAAAAACAAATGGAAAAACTTCGCCCCGAATACATAAAAAAATTTGGATTTTGCCCAGAATTCAAGGTAGGTATGCACGGAGGAAAAGTTATTACCGGCGAAGTGGGCCGCACCAAAACAGAAATTGTATTTCATGGTGATGTAATTAATACCACCGAACGAATTTTGAATCAATGTATCAGCTTGGGAAAAAAAATGCTAATTTCAGAAAACCTGTTACGCCGGCTCGACTTATTACCCAGCATCCATGCAGAATATGTTACTACCCGATTATTCAAGGGCAAAGAAAATGAGGTTTCTTTATATACTTTGATTAAAGAATAATCATCATAAAATAAGTGTTCCTTTAAGCTTATTCACGGTGGATAATAATTTTGACGAATTACTTATACTGAATTCCGAATAATTATTTTGCGTATTTTTGTAACCGTTTTAAAACTTGCCCGGGTGGTGGAACTGGTAGACACGTACGTTTGAGGGGCGTATGGAGCAATCCGTGCGGGTTCAAGTCCCGCCCCGGGTACAAATGCTGAATGAAAGGACAGAACTTTCAGTTTTCTTTTTCTTAGTTTTTATTCTCTTTCACCCTCTTAAAATCCTTTTTCTTATATATAATCTTTTTGATGTAAAGCCTCCAGTCAACCCAAAGAATGATTCTTTCATACAAAAAAAATTGAAGAGAAGCATCATTAAAAATTCACATCAACAATCAGCCATCCAGCGGATGTATAAATTTATTTTACAATCCTCTCAAATAAATATGCAGTAACAAAGCCGCGTTATTCTTTTACGAAAATCCGTTTTACCCGGTGCGAAATTCCGGTAAGAATTTCATATGGGATGGTTTGCATTTGCTGTGCCAGCTTTTCTAACGGTAGAATGCTGTCGCCAAAAATTATGACTTCATCGCCTTCTGAAGCATCTATTCCGGTAATATCGATCATGGTCATATCCATGCATATCCGGCCCACCACAGGAGCCAACATACCATTCACCACCATGGCTCCTATTCCATTGCTTAGAGATCGACGATAACCGTCAGCATATCCCACCGGAACAGTAGCTATCACTGTGTCTTTTTCACACACAGTACTTCGACCATACCCAACTGATTCTCTAGCTGGTACTTTACGAATCTGCGAAATAACGGTCTTCATCCGCGCTACAGGCATCAGGTGTTTCGATTGTTCGGGTGTAGCTCCCACTCCGTATAATCCTATGCCTAATCGAACCATTTCGTATTGTGCTTCCGGGAATCGCTCAATACCACCTGTATTTAATATGTGGCGTAAAGGCATATACCCCAGAGCATCATACAGCATTTGACATGCCTGATTAAACCGCGAAATTTGAATTTCAGTAAATGCATCATGCTGGGCAGATTCAGATGCTGCCAAGTGAGAAAATACAGATGCTACCTGAATCTGAGGATTTTCTTTCAATAAACGAATAAGAACCGAAATTTCTTCCAGGTCAAATCCCAGCCGGTTCATACCTGTGTTGATTTTTAGATGTACCGGGGGAACGTCTGAGGTTGTAGAACGTGCAAACAGAATAAATCGGGTTAACGAGCGCTGGTTGTAAATCTCCGGCTCCAGCCGGTACTGTGCCATCCGGTCATAATGTTCTGTTTCAGGACTCATTACCATCACGGGCAATGAAACTCCTTGCTGACGCAAGTGAATACCTTCGTCAGTATACGCCACAGCCAAATAATCAGCTTTATAAAATTCTAACAACTGCGCCACTTCATGTTCACCAGTACCATATGAAGCAGCCTTTACCATGGCCATGAGGCGGGTACCCGGCTGCAATAACGAGCGATAATAATTTAGGTTGTGCGCCAGCGCATTCAGGTTAATTTCCAACACAGTAGAATGTATCTTTTCTACCAAAAAAGTATCAAGCCGTTCTAACTGAAAAACCCGGGCCCCTTTAATCAAAACGTCTTCTTCTCTGAAATTTAGTAAAGGTAAGGCCTGTAATAATTCATCCGTATTTGAAAATATATGTGAAACTCGTTGAAATAGATTTTTATGCATTGCTATAGCTTGCCCGATCAGCATCACCCGTTCAAAATTATAGCCATTAACCAAATCTGCCAATTCACGATATAATTGGCCTTCAGGTTTCCCAGATTGTTGAATGTCAGTTAGAATCAACGTTTTTTTGTGATGGCTACCCAATTCAAATAAATACTGCAAAGCAATGCGAATCGAATCAAGGTCGGCATTGTACGCATCATTAATAATTCGGCAACCGTTTATCCCTTTTTTCATTTCAAGCCGCATAGCTACGGGTTGGAGGCCGGCTACGGTATGTTGAATCTCAGCTACCGGTACATTCAATACCAACATGGTTGCCACGCCATGCAAGGCATTTTCAATAGAAGCATGGTCAGTAAATGGGATGGTAATTTCAAATTTTTCACCGGCCTGCAGCTGTAACACGGTGGAGCCATGAAATTTGGAGACTGACAAAACACGCATTTCTGCATCTTGCGTTGCTGACCAGGTAAAAAAACGAATGCCTCGCAATGGCTCATATGCTCGTATTACCTCATGGATGGCTACATGGTCGCGACAATAAATTAAGGTATGGCACGAATGAAAGAGTTGCAATTTTTCGCGAATTTTCTGCTCAACCGAGGAAAAGTTTTCACCATGTGCATCTCCAATCATGGTAAATATACCAATGTCCGGACGAATCATCCGGGCAAGTTTTTGCATCTCCCCTGGTTTGGAAATTCCGGCTTCAAAAATTCCTAAGGTATGTTCACTTGCCATATTCCACAACGACAAGGGCACTCCTATTTGAGAATTATAACTACCCGGACTTTTAATGATCTGATAAGAAGGACTTAACAATTGATACAGCCACTCTTTAACCACCGTTTTACCATTACTGCCTGTTATTCCAATCACAGGATAATGAAACCTGCGTCGATGATATGCAGCCAATTTTTGTATGGCTTCCAATGTATCGTCCACGCAAACGTATACCGCATCAGCATGCAAGCTGATTGCAGCATCCCGGTTTATTAAAAAATACCGAATACCTTTGGAATATGCCTGTTCGGCAAATAAATGGCCGTCGTGATACAATCCACGAATAGCAATAAATAGCGAGGAATCGGCAAATACTACCTTACGGCTATCCGTACACAGGTACAATACAGGATTCAGTCTGTTTCCAGCCTGTAGGCAGGTACCTTCGCAAATTCGTGCAATATCTTCGATGGTGTACATGCATTAAGAAGATTGTGCGTGGTGATTTTGATAACAATAACGGCACAAAGGTTTGTACTTATCAGTTTCTCCTAATAAAACAATTTTACTTTCGCCGGTAACCCGATAAGAATGGTGTGCCAAGTGGCCACATTCTACACAAATGGCATGTACTTTAGTTACAAACTCTGCAACGGCCATCAGTTGTGGCATCACCCCAAAAGGATTTCCTAAATAATCCATGTCAAGCCCGGCAATAATAACACGTACACCATTATTGGCCAAGGTATTACACACCTCAACCAAGCCCTGGTCAAAGAACTGGGCTTCATCTATACCCACCACATCCACATTGTTTGCAAGCAGCAAAATATTAGCTGAAGAAGGAACTGCAGTAGATTGAATGGAATTGGCATCGTGCGACACCACCTTTTGCTCATCATACCGAGTATCAATGGCCGGCTTAAAAATTTCCACGTTTAAACGAGCAAACTGTGCCCTTTTCAAACGGCGAATCAATTCTTCGGTCTTGCCCGAAAACATTGAGCCGCAGATTACTTCTATCCATCCTCTCCGCTTATCGGTTTGCTTAAATGTGTTTTCAACAAACATCTTGAATAAATCCTTTGCTTCGCCAAAAATCAGGCTGTAAATTTGTGCAACTTTATTTCAAAATTAACATAAAAACCAGGTTAAACCGTTTATTCTGTAAACAATCTCATGAATACGCCCGAAATACTCGAAAAAATTGAATTACACGTGCTGCGTACTCAGCACCTATTGCAACAAATGCAAACCCATACTCTAAATGTTGCTGACATTGAAAAAATGCACAACGAATTACGCCAGGCTTACGAACTTTCGGTGATATTGAAATATGCCAGGTCTGTAAACCCTTCTATTGTGCTTACACCGCCAGCTGCAGTGATGGATACAATTCCCGAATCGGTTGTAAAAACTGCGCCACAACCTATTGTTGAACCACCAGTGCAACCCAAAACTGAGCCTTCCATTCAACCCTCGGTAGCCGAAGTTCCCCCTACAAAAATTCAGCCTACAGCGGGTGCCCCCCCCACCGCTCCTTCGACGGAACCTCTGAAGGAAACAAAAATCCCTGCCATGACAGTTGCCGAAGCGAAAGTTACTTTTAACGACCAAAAATCAGACGCAGTAAAAGAAGCCCTGGCCGACAAATTAGCCCTAAGTAAAATAGCTGACTTGACAAAAGCCATTGCCCTGCATGAAAAATTTCTTTTCATTAACGAACTGTTTCAGGGCGATAATGTACCTTATAATGAATTTATCAACAAGGTAAATCAACTACAAACTCTGGATGAAGCTTTGGTTACCATTAATGACTATGCAGGAAAATACCACTGGGATTTTGAATCGAAAACCTTTCAGAAAATGCTGATATATATTCAGCGCCGCCATGCATGAAAAAAACAGGATGTCTATGCGGGTTATTAGTTTGGTTTGCAGTTAGTCTGCAAGCACAGTTTAATGCTGAGCAATACGGACGAAAGATTGTAGATACCCTATCGCACGAATACTTTGCCGGAAGAGGGTATATTGATGATGGCGACTCACGGGCTGCCCATTTTATTGCGGCAGAATTTAACCGGATGGGCTTAAAAAGGTTTCCGAAAGCCATGACCTATTTTCAAAATTTTCAATTTCCTGTTAATACATTTCCCTATGAAATATCTGCAATATCTGGCAAAGACTCTCTGCGTCCGGGTGTTGATTTTATACCGGTAGCCTCCTGCCCTGCTATACGTGGAGAATATAAATTAGTTTGGATAGATAGTTTGTTACTCAGCAATGAAAAAAGATTTCGAAAATTTTCCAAACAGCGCTTTGATAAAACATTTCTGGTAATGGATGAAAAAGGAATTACAACCGACGATTCCAAAAAAGCTTTTAAAAACTTAGGAATGAACCCATACGGTGCCAAAGGTATTATTCGCATTAAAGATAAAATTACCTGGAGTGTATCCACTGACACCACCCTGTATGCTCAACTGGATGTAATGCGAAACACGTTGAAAAAAGAACATAAAACCTTAAAAGTAGCCATTCAAAATCGATACGTACCTCAACATACTACACAAAACGTGATTGCGTACATACCAGGCAACACGGTTCCCGATACCTTCATCGTGTTTACTGCACACTATGACCACTTGGGGAAAATAGGCCCGAACATTACTTTTTATGGAGCCAACGACAATGCCAGTGGGGTGGCTATGATGTTAAGTTTGGCAAAATATTTCGCAGAGAATCCGCAATTTTGTAAATATTCCATTGCATTTATTGCCTTTGCCGGGGAAGAAGCCGGATTGATAGGGTCAAAGTATTTTACCATGAATCCAATATTTCCGCTTAAAAATATCCGTTTATTAATCAATGTTGATTTGATGGGTGGCGGCGAAGAGGGTATCACCGTAGTAAATGGAAAAGAACAACCACGCATTTTCCGCACAATGACCGCCATTAATGAAGAATTACAGCTACTTAAAACCATCAAAGAACGAAGCAATGCCCCCAATAGCGATCATTATTATTTTGCTGAAGCCGGTGTCCCGGCAGTTTTCATTTATACCATGGGGGCATACAAACACTATCATGATGTGAACGACCGAGCTGAAAATTTACAACTCACCAAGTTTAATGAAGTGTTTACCCTGATTACTGAACTGATTAAACGCTATTAATTATAAACCTGTGTCAAAACTTTTCATCATTCCCACTCCTATAGGAAACCTGGAAGACATAACCTTTCGGGCCATTCGCTTATTGAAGGAAGTACATCTCATCCTGGCCGAAGACACCCGGCAAACTTCCAAATTGCTGCAACATTACAACATTCAAAACCGATTGATGAGTTTTCATCAATATAACGAACACCAGTCAGTAAAAAAAATTATTGACCTTTTATTGAGTGGTACCACCATGGGCCTTGTTTCTGATGCCGGAACGCCGGGTATTTCTGACCCTGCATTTTTACTGGTTCGTGCCTGTATTGATAACAACATTGAAGTAGAATGCCTTCCCGGTCCTACGGCTTTTGTTCCTGCCTTGGTACAATCAGGCTTTCCAACAGACCGATTTGTGTTTGAGGGCTTTTTACCCCATAAAAAAGGGCGCCAAAAACGCCTGAAAGCCCTCACTGAAGAAACACGTACTCTTGTATTTTACGAATCGCCTTACCGACTAATAAAAGCCCTGGAAGAGTTTAAAACCTATTTTGGAGAAAACCGCATGATTAGCGTATGCCGTGAAATAAGTAAGATGTTTCATGAAACCCGGAGAGGTACTGCCGCTGAACTCATCCAGCATTATACCAACCATCCTCCCAAAGGAGAAATTGTATTGGTAGTTAGCGGAAAAAATGAAACACAATCTAACAATGATTAATACAAAGCCATATTAAACCGCCGGCGGTATTTTAGAGTTAGCGGATGTTGATCACCCCACCGGTGAAACAAAGCGATGCATACCCTGCGAGCAATTTCATCATAGGCTTGCTTATTGCGCATAATGCTTTGAATAAGTTTATCCAGAGCTTCATCAGCCATATTTTCCTGTAATTCTTTTCTGGCATCGTTCAGGATTGCATCCACCGATGTTCCTGCATTAAAATTGATGGTTAAGAAAGTGGCCATTGCCTGGATATCTTTCAAGTCGTCGCGTTCCGGCTGTTGTTTCAGCCATTCGTCAATTATAGGTTTTACGCCCTGCGGGTCATGCATGACTTCCCTGGCTAACAAAGCAACCTTTGCTTCATCGTGATTAGGATAGGTCTTCAAAAAATCGCGAAGCATTTGGATGGCTTCTTCCTCTCTAATCTCTTGCAAATGTGCCTGTAAAGCCAGCCAGGCTTTCTTTTCAGGTGTGGGGATTAACGCATCCAACCATTGCTTCAGTTGATGTTTGGGCAACGCACCCACTTGCTCGCCTATAATTTTACCTCCATAAAACAACTTAAGCGCCGGTATGCCTTGAATGCGATACTTATGCATAAATTCAGGCTGCTCATCGGTATTTACTTTTACCAGCTTCCAACGGCCATGGGCTTCGGCAGCCAGTTCATCCAATACAGGACTTAAAAAACGGCAAGGGCCACACCATGGCGCCCAAAAATCAACCAATACAGGTACTTCGTAACTTGCTTGCAAAATATCTGTTTCTTCGTTGATCATAAGTTTCTATAAAATTTATATGCAAAGTTCAATAATTTGCATGCTATTTTACGTAACAAAAATCACGAAGTTAATCTAGCACATAGTGCAATTATTCCAGCACTATTTTCTGCAACATAAGCCTTTGATTCGACTCCACTTTCACAAAATATGTTCCGCTCGCCAAAGCAGAAAGGTCGAGTGCAGTAAGCTCACCGGCTTCTTTGGTATAACGTTTTACATAGGTGGTTCCAAGCCAGTCAAACACTTTTAAATCCAGGTCGCCGGATTCGGGCAGGCGTATTTCAAAGTGCCGTGGAGCTACCTGCTTCAGCCAGGTTGTATTAGATGCTTCAGTAATCGGAACCTCAGGCAGGGTGCGGCAAAAATCAAAATTCAACAATTCAATCAGCTGATCAAAAATCAAGTTTAAACGATAGGTTTTAAAATTGATACAAATATCAGAGCCACCATGGTCAGTTACAGTTACTACCCCAAACTGCCCGGTAAACGGTGGATTCGGGAAGGTTCCGCCTTCGCTGTATTCTCCCCCCTTATCTGATCCCACGTTATTCAATGCTGCCGACTGAAAGATAGGATAGCGGTTCGGATTATTTCGTTCTTTCGAAAAATCACTGTGAGTACCATTATCAATGGCCGACATGTGGGCATCGCCAGAAAGAATAAACATATTTTGAATGTTTTCATCACGCAAAAAATTTCCAATATCTTCACGGTCGGCCGGAAAACCTCCCCAGTTGTCTTTTCCTGTACCCGAATAGGATACTGAAGTAACCCAGGCTATAATTTGACCGTTTTGCTGGGCTTGCCGCATTTCGTTTTTTAGCCATTCCCTTTGTTTTTCGCTAAAAATGTGTCCATCTTTTCGTTCCGAACGCATATCAGACATGATGAATCGAACCCTACCTACTGTAAAAGCCTGATAGATACCTGTAGGGCCATCAGCATCACCCAGCGGATAATGCGGCACATACTCTTTGTAAGCCTGTTTGGCAGCGGGGCCACATCCGTTGTTGCCATCGTTGTTATCGCCACAAAAATCATGGTCATCCCACACATAGGCAATGGGTGTATGACGCAACAGTTTCATTTCACGGTCACGACTAAGCACCCGGTCTTCATACGCTTCGCGGTGAGGTATTACACTTGCAGAGTTGGGATTGGCATAATGCAAATCGCCTACATTAAGGTAAAACAATGCATGTTGTGCCCGCATGTAGTCATACACCGGATTGTTTGGAAACAGGTTGCAGGCTCCTAACAAAAACGAAAACGAAAATGCTCCCTCCTGAAAAGTTTGAAACGAGCCAATATCATCCGGCGTAAGGTCGAGCTGGCCGTTAATTTCAACTGCATAGTAATAACGGGTATTGGGTGCTAACCCAATGATATCAAAACCGGCTGCAAACCCGGTTGCTTCAGTCACTGCCTGAAATGAAGAATAAACAGGATTTTCAAAAGCCATCGAAGGTGCACAGGCTATACGCACTTTTTCGGCAGACTGCTCCAATACTATGTTTACTCGGGCTGACCGATGGGTTACAGCCCCGCTCCAAAAATACAATACATCGTTGCTGAATGTATGATTATTCGTAGCAAAATTTAACAAACAATATGTACCAGACAATACTAAAAATACATGCTTCATGTACCAAAAATAAAAAAATGTAAAGGCATAGCACAACGAAATACAAACATCTAATCATTTCTTTTTTAATAATGATGCGGGGGCATGCACGGCTGTACGCTGCAAGTCCTCGCGGCTCATGCACGCATCGCATCAGGGCTGTAGTGTCCTTGTCTGCTCGGCCCTACTACCCTGTGTGCTGCGGCATTCGCCGCTGCGGGCTTTCCGCTTCCATCCGGCTGCCATTATCTAGGCGTTGAATTTTAGCCATCGTAGCCTTTGTACGTATCAGCCATGCTTTTTTCATTTCTTCGGTGATTATGTTTGAATGCATTCGGGCAAAATATGTTGAGAATATTATTATTTAAGGTTATTACTAAAACCTGTTAGCCCCATTTATATTCAAAAATTAAATTAATTTTTAAGCTATACCTCTTTTTTTTACCAATGATGGTGCTCGTTTTTTAAGAGAAAATAAGCCTGAGGTAAAAAACTAAAAGAACGTAAATGCAGAAGTTGGGGCAGCGGGTGAAGCGGTATGCAGCACAGGATGCAAATTAGCTGCACTTAGGCGAGCAGGCGACTGGCAATAAGCCCGCGCAGCCTTAGTGCAGCTGGGTTGCAACCATGCTGCATAGTAGCGAAACACGCGTATGCCCCCCTGAAAAAAATTATCATTAGAAAAAAATGGATTACTAACTTGCAGCATGATTTCGTTACGAAGTTTATTCTTGCAACATCAAGGGCAAACCAGCCCCGAACCGTTGATGTTGGAAATTGTAAAGGCTCGCGGAGTGTTGCTGACTGACCGTAACCGCAAGCGCTATATGGATTTAATATCGGGAATCTCGGTAAGTAATTTGGGGCATGGGTATCCATCAGTGGTTCGAGCTATACAAAAACAAATGCGAAAATACATGCACCTGATGGTGTATGGAGAGATTATACAAAGCCCGCAAGTACAATTGGCCAGAAAATTAGCCACCCTCTTGCCGGAAAATTTGCAGATGGTGTATTATGTAAACAGTGGAAGCGAAGCGATAGAGGGTGCAGTAAAATTAGCCAAGCGATACACCGGAAGGTTTGAAACCGTGTCGTTTGCAAAAGCCTATCATGGAAGTACGCAAGGGGCGCTAAGCCTGATGGGTGATGAGTATTTTAAGCAGGCATTCCGACCGCTGGTACCGGGCAATAAAATTCTGCGCTACAATTGTGAGGAAGATTTGAAAAAAATTTCATGCAGAACTGCCGCTGTAATTGTGGAACCGGTACAAGGCGAAGCCGGCTATGTGCCGGCGCAAGCAGCATGGCTGAAAAAATTGCGTGAACGCTGTAACGAAGTAGGAGCTTTGCTGATATTTGATGAAATACAAACCGGCTATGGGCGCACCGGTAAGTTATTTGCCTTTGAACACTACGGTGTGGTGCCTGATGTATTAGTACTGGCCAAAGGATTTGGCGGGGGAATGCCTTTGGGGGCCTTCATTGCATCGCGTGATATTATGTTGTGTTTGACGCATAATCCGGTATTAGGGCATATCACTACGTTTGGCGGGCATCCGGTAAGTTGTGCAGCTTCGTTAGCCACATTAAAAGTTTTACTACAAAAACCTTACATCCAAGAAGTGGCCTCAAAAGAGGCATTATTCAGACAGTATTTGGTTCATCCGGCTATCAAACAAATATCCGGTAAAGGACTCATGTTAGCTGTAGAATTTGAAAGCGAGGCGTTTAATAAACAAGTCATTGCCCGCTGCCTGGAAAAAGGAATACTAACCGATTGGTTTTTGTTCAATGCGCAGAGTTTACGCCTCTCCCCTCCCCTGGTGATTACATCCGAACAAATTAAAAAAGCCTGCAAAATCATTTTAGAAAGTGTGGATGAAGTTACGATGTAATGAATATGGGATGACAAAATTTCAATTCATTATTTTTAATGAACAGAAATTGGTAACATATCATGACAAAAACCATCACTCTAAAAGCCATTAAGAAAGATGGCAAAAATTGTATAGGTATTTACTTTCCTTACGATAAAAGCCTTATAAAAAATGTAAAAGCCATCGGGGCGTTGTGGAGTAAAAATTTACAATGCTGGTATTTGGAAAATACCAAACAAAACTTTGAACAGCTCTATAAAACGCTGAAAAATATAGCATGGCTGGACTTGACTGAATTACCGAAACTGAATGAAAATACCTTGACCCAAAAAACACCAAAGCAGCCAAGCGAAAACTTGCCAATGCTAAGCGAAGAAGCGGCCGAACAAATTCGGATATTTGAACAGTGGATGCGTTCAAAACGCTACAGTAGTAGCACCATTAAAACCTATACAGAGGCCATACGTATTTTTTTACGCTACCATGCGTTCACACCCATTTCAAAAATTACAGAACAAGACTTAGTGGAATTTAACAACCAATACATACTTAAAAATAATTATTCTTCATCGTTTCAGAACCAGGTAGTAAATGCCGTGAAATTATTTTATAGCCGAATTACTAAAAGCCGGTTAAAGCCTGAAGATATTCACCGTCCAAAGCAGGGTAGAAAACTACCCCCCATACTCAGCCAAGAGGAAGTAAAAGCCATAATAGAAGCCCCGGCAAATATAAAACATAAAACCATGCTAAGTTTACTATATGCATGTGGATTGCGCAGGAGCGAATTGTTAAATCTAAAAATAACGGATATTGATAGTAAAAGACATGTATTGTTGATTCAAAATGCAAAAGGGAAAAAAGATAGAGTAATTCCTATCTCGGAAAAAATCATACACATGTTACGTACTTATTATAAAGCTTACCGGCCAAAAAAATGGCTATTTGAAGGGCAAAAACCCTGTACACCATACAGTGAAAAAAGTTTACAAAGCGTATTAAAACAAGCGGTACAAAAAGCAGGAATAAAAAAGGCGGTCACACTGCACTGGTTACGGCATGCTTATGCCACGCATTTACTGGATGCCGGCACCGATATACGATACATACAAGCACTACTTGGACACAAACATTTAAAAACTACGGAAATATACACTCATGTTACAAACAAGAGTTTAAAAAAAATAAAAAGTCCGTTTGATGATTTATAATAAATTTTATAAAATTGAAGTTAGAGAAAAGGAGAAAAAAATCAGACCTATTTTCCACTATTGGATGCAAAAGGATGATTTTTTCAGACTTATAATCAAGTTGGCGGTAATGCTAAAAAGACAACGACAATGGAACAATTAATAACAAGTATCTATCAGACATTAGAAGACTATCGGGCGGACGAAAACAGCCCTCCTGTTCGTATGACAACTGAAAGGATCAGAAATTGGATTAATCAGTTTGACGATGACTTGAGATTACCAATTCTTACTGAGCTCGATAATATTTTCAAAAAAAGGTATTGTTCGAAATCAAAAGTTAAAAACTTCCTAGACCAAGTTATTCAAGTGTTGACCAAGGATTTCAATTTTAATAGTGCTGTTGAATTTCTGAAAAACTCTGACTTTTTAAATCTTCAGCCTGAAGGAAAGAGCCAGAGAATTATGCTCTCATTGTTTGATGAATTAATTCAAGAAAAATATGGGATTTCTCTTGCTGACTGCGGAACTACTTCAAAAAAATTATCCATATATATGGATGACATACTCTGCACAGGGTTAACGCTTATATCCGATATAAAAAAATGGTCACAACAAAATTTTTCCCTATATAAAACCAATGCTCAAGCAGTAGCTGACAATTCAACAACCTTAGTATTTGCATACATTTTTATACACGAAAAAAATTACCGAAAGAAAGTAGCTGAGATGCGGTACAAAATTTCTAATGATGTATCTTTAAAACATAAAATGTATAGACTAATTGAAATTGAAAATGGAATAGGCTTAAATTCAAAAATTGACTTATTGTATCCACTTGAGAACGGTCAGCCGCAGATTGTTAATGACTACAAGAATGAAATTATCGAACTGGTCGATAATCATACTAAAAAGTATAATACAATAAGCAAAGAAGAGTTTTTTAGACCTGCTGGACAGCCAGCGTCCGAACTGTTTTTTACAAGTGCAGAGAATAGAATTATTGTGGAGAATGCCTTTCTTCAAAAAGGAATTGAAATATTGAAAAATGCCAATCCTATAAATAAGAATATGAGAGCACTGGGATACTCAATACCAGCATTGAAAAATTTTGGATTCGGTGCATTGTGTTTTACTTGGCGTAATGTTCCTAATAATGCCCCATTAGTATTTTGGTATTCCGGTGGTGGATTTACGCCACTATTTAAGGTAAACCGGGGGGTAACCCAATTGTAAATTTTAACTTTGTACCTGATAGTACAACGCTTGATGATGATTTACCTTTTGATTTACCTTTCTAATTATGAAAACAAAAAAACACGAACATAAAATCTACAACGCAAATGAGTGTTGTGTATTCAGAAAGACCAAAGAACTTTATGGTGGTCTTTCAAATATGGCTTCAGGCTTTCCATTAAAAGTGAATGGTGTTCATATACTTACTTCTGAAGCATTATATCAGGCTTGTAGATTTCCTCACCTTCCAGATATTCAAGAAAAAATAATCAAAGAGAAAAGCCCAATGTCAGCTAAAATGGTAGGTAAGCCATATAGAAGTAATTCAAGAGTAGATTGGAAAGATACTCGAATTAAAATAATGCGTTGGTGTTTGAGAGTGAAACTTGCGCAGAATTTTTTTGAGTTTGGGAAATTATTAGAAAGCACTTTTGATAGGCCGATAGTAGAAGAAAGTAGCAAAGATGATTTTTGGGGTGCAATAAGGGATAAACAAGACGAGAATATTCTTAAAGGCACAAATGCTTTAGGACGGCTGCTTATGGAGCTAAGACAATTTTATAATGAAAAAAGATACAGTTATGAAATGTTCGTAGTTGAGCCTTTAAATATTTTAAATTTCACGCTCTTAGGAAAAAAAATTGAGACGATTGATGAACGAGAAAATTTTATTTCAACAATTAAAAAAACGACAAGATATTTTGAAATCGAAAATCTTAAAACTTGGACATCAAAAGAAAGGGAGTATCCTAAAGTAGAAAGCGAACAGACAATCGTAAGTGAATCGAAAATTGAAATAGAGAATAAGGAACAAGTTAAGAAGACAACTAAAAAGAGAACAACAAAATCAAAATCAACCAAAGCAAAAAACAATTACGAAGGACAAGCGACTTTACCATTCTGAAAAGAAGCAAATACCGCCAACAGCGGTAGCCGTTGCACAACCCCCACTGCGATGAAATACGCTTGGTCGGATAAATATTTTCCGGTTTAGCGAAACATTTAATTATACCATGCTTACTGGCGTGTAGCATGGGCGGTAAAAGAAAAATAAGTCATTTTTCATCATTTTTTCGGCTTTTTTCGGCAGTTCTTTCATCATCACCGCTACTTTGGTTTTCCTCTCTTTAAACTTCATCCATTTTTTGAGGTTGTACGCAATGGCAGCGCCTAAGAGAAACTTGGTGGCGCCTGCTATGCCCCGTGTCCATATTCTGCGCATACCCATAAAGTTGATGAGTGTTCCCAGCACCGGCTCTACGGTGCTGCTACGCAGCTTAGCCATGCGTTTGGCTTTGGCGCTTTGCAGGCGGGCGTGCATCTCATCATAAAGCGGTTTATCAATGCTGTCTTCTATTTTTTTGAAATCGCTTTTGCCGATACACTGTGTTCTTAAGGGGCAGTCTTTACAC
>JAOABX010000017.1 GCA_026418175.1 Flavobacteriales bacterium | reverse complement strand
AGCACTGCTTATGGCCGAGTAGAGGGCACGAATACCAGGCCAGAACGAGTGCTGCCCGCCGCTGCAAGCCGGATGGAAGGCGAAGCCGGAGCATTTGCGCAGGCCATAAGTGAAAGCTGCCCTAAATGATAAACCAACGGAAATCTATACCTTTATGCCATGATTAGTAAAGAAAAAATATTGGAAATAATTTACATGGCTGTGGAAGAATATAATGCCATGCAAGAAGAAGACGAACAACTGGAACCACGCCCCGACGAGGTATTATTTAGCCGTGCCGGATTTACCAAGGAAGGCAAGTTAGACAGTATGGGGTTGGTTAATTTTTTGGTAACCTTGGATGAACTGTTGGATAATGAAGAAGAAACTGTGGGAATATGGTTTGATATTAGCGAGGTGCTTGAAAACAAAGAAACGGCATTGAAAGATATCAATACGCTTGCTGATTACATCGTTGCAAAAAACAAAAAAACATGAGCTTAGAGGCACCACGTATTTTGCTTTTGAGTGATGTAAACATGGCCAATGCAGCTGCATGGCTGAAAAAAAAAGTGAAAAGCTGCGTGGTGCAAGAGGTGCCTTTTAACCAAATACATGTTTTGCTGATTGATGAAGAACATGCGATATGGAAAAATAGGTATGATATTTTAATTTGGTGGTGCAGAAAGGAAGCGGTAGCGAGTTTTACTACCGAAGAGCTTAAAAAACATGTTGAAAGAATTTCGAACAAAGCAGATGTAAGTATTTGGATAGGATTTGGAGGAGGGACAGATAATCCGGTGGATCAATTTCATCTCTCTTTGCGGAAAAGGGTTTATGAACTGAATGACATGCTCGCTGAGCATTGTATGGAACAACCTACACAACGATTGTATGTGCCGGAAGAATATTTGATAGGAAATAATTGGGAAGAAAAAATATCGGCTGACTTATGGTATCATACCAAAACGCTTTGGCATAAATCAGTGTATGAACGATTGGCCGAGCTTACGCAGAATTTTATAAAAGAACTAACTGGCGGTGCCGTTAAACTCATTGTATGTGATTTGGATGATACCTTGTGGGGGGGTATTGTAGGGGATGACGGTTGGCAAAATCTACATTTAGGGGGGCATGATGCATTGGGAGAAGCTTTTGCTGATATACAAATGCAATTATTAGAATGGAAACGACGTGGCGTAATGCTGGCTATTGTAAGCAAAAATGAAGAAGAAACGGCACTGGAAGCAATCCGGCGGCACCCAGAAATGAGATTAAAGGAAGATGATTTTGTAGGTTGGAAAATTAACTGGAACGATAAAGCAGAAAATATAGAAACATTGGCCCGTGAATTGAATATAGGCCTGCAGCACATTATGTTTTTGGATGATAATCCGGCGGAACGAATACGGGTGAAACAGGCCCTGCCAGAAGTTATGGTACCTGAATTACCTTCGAATAAATTAGCCGTTCCTTTCTATTTAAAAACATGCCTATATGTACCTATAATAAACAGAATAAGCAAGGAAGACAAAGAGCGAGCAGTCCTTTATCATCAAGAACAAGCCCGAAGGCAAGCGGCTGTTTTGCATAGCAGCAAAGAAGACTGGATCCGATCACTGGAAATGAAAGTTATGATTGTGCCTTTAAATGAAGAAAATTTAATGCGGGCTTCACAATTATTGAATAAAACCAATCAAATGAACTTGCGTACCCGCAGAATGAGTGAACAAGAACTCTGGAGATGGGCGAAGGCGGAAGGAAATCTGCTTTACACAGTATCGGTGGAAGATCGGTTTGGATCTGCTGGCTTAACAGGATTACTGGGGTTGAGAATAGAAAAAAATGGATTGATATTAGAAGACTTTGTGTTAAGTTGCCGGGTAATGGGTCGCCAAGTAGAAGCCTGCATGATAACATTTGCATTGAAGCTGGCAGCACATTTGAACCTAAAATATGTAATTGCTGAATTTATTCCAACTGCTAAAAATAATCCGTGCAAAGAGCTCTTTTCCAGCTTATGTAATAACAATCAGGACTTTGTTTTTAGTTGGGAGGTTACAAATCTAAAAAACTACCCACCAGGCATAACTGTCGTGGAAGAGATGAATTAATAATTAATTAAAAAAGTCCTTTCCCAGAGAGGAAAAAGACTTTTTATATCCATGAAAAAACACTTACATAGTTTTAGCCAAAAACTGATTAAATTCTTGGCGAAGCCCGTTGAAAATTCGTTCAAAAGATTCAACACTTTCTCTTATCTGTGGGCTATCAGAAGAGGTTTGGCGGTCAGCAGCCACGTGATTTTCATTGAGGCGCTGCTGAAGATATTCTTCGTGTTCATTGATATTGTGTTTCACAATATCTAATTGTTCAGCCTGTACAATAAATTGATTCTGAAAATGCTCTACTTGAGCCAATACATCGTTGGAAGTATTTTTTTGAGCAATTTCGGCTAACCGGTTTTTCATTATTTCCAATTCATCCTTATAAAAGGACAACTTGTTTAACCAATCTGTATGCTCATGATGCATTTCATAAATTTTCTTCTCCATAATACAATTTGTTTAAAGCAAACATACAGTAGCTTATTAGACTAAAAAATGACTTTTATCATGTTTTTGAACAAACAAATGAAGAGAATTGCAAAACTCGATTTAATTAAGATTTAAAATAAAAATTTAAGCAACTTTGTATCATGGCCAAAGGTAAAAGACAGGAATTATACAGCTTACTTGGCTTTGTAGTTGCGGCAGTATTCATTATTTGGACCATGCCCCGCGATACCGGATTTTATTATGAATACCAAGATGGACGCCCGTGGCAGCATGAAAATTTAATTGCCCCATTCGATTTTCCAATACTTAAAAGTGATGAAGAAATTCAAGAAGATAAAAAGCAGGTTTTTCAAAAAAGAAAACTTTATTTTAAAAAAGATGATTTAGCCGAACAGGAAACATATATAAAGTTTGAAACTGCTTTTATGGCTAAAAAGCCTTATCGGGAAGAGCGAAAAAACAAGGAAATACTTTCAAAAGTACGAGATGCAATTAGAAAAATATATGAAAAACCCATTATTGAAGAAAAGGCTGAAACTGCTTTTTTAAAAAATGATGACCTGATATATCTGCTTACAGGCCATCAAACCTATGAAGAACATTTGGCAGGAGAGTTTATAACTACGCAAGAAGCAATACAAGATTTTGATAAAATATTAATACTTAATGATAGCATAACAAAAAAACAATGTGTATCATTATTTTCTGATGTACTTATTCCTTCCGTGCGGTATGAGGCTGATTTTACACAGCGAATGCTTGAGGAACAAATAGAACAAATTCCCATATCTAAAGGTGTTTTTAAAAAAGATGAATACATCATTGAAAGAGGCGACATTGTAAACCATGAAAAACTTCAACTTCTTGATTCTTTTAAAAAACAATATATCCTTGAGAAAGGTGATACAACGAACAAATCCGGTATATTGCTTGGGCAGGTCATTTTTGTAATCTGCTTTTTAGTATTTCTCTATTTGTTTATGGTGCTTTTTAGAAAAAAAATTTTACGAAATTTTCGTCAATCCTATTCTATTCTAAGCCTTATCATGATGATGAGTGGATTGGCATCGTTAGCGTATCATTATCATGCACCGAGTATTTATTTAGTTCCTTTTCCGATTCTACCTATTATTATTCGTTCTTTTTATGATACCCGCATGGCTTTGTTTGCTCACATAATATCTGTAATGATAACCGGATGGTTTGCTCCCAATAATTATGAATTTGTAATTGTAGAAATGGGGGGCGGAATCATTGCAATTTTTAGCTTTATCAATTTTAGAAAGCGTTCGCAACTTTACACTACTACTTTATTTGTGTTCTTTATATTCAGCATTTTATATACTGCCTTGCATTTAATGTGGGAAGGCACTTTGCTCAATATTCACTTTGATACATATCTATGGTTTTTTATAAGCTGCATGGGTACTCTGTTTTCACTGCCACTGATTTTCATTTTTGAAAAAGTATATGGATTATTTAGTGAATTAACACTGATTGAATTGACTGATACCAACAGTGATGCCTTACGGGAACTAGCAATTAAAGCCCCAGGCACATTTCATCATAGCATTCAAGTTGCTAATTTGGCAGAGGCCGCCATTGATGAAATTGGAGGTAACACATTGCTGGTAAGAGCGGGAGCTTTGCATCATGACATTGGTAAAACCATTGAACCCCAGTACTTTATTGAAAATCAAGTATCTGGTGTAAATCCGCATGATGGATTAAGCTTTGAAGAAAGTGCTAAAAAAATTATTTCGCACGTAAAATTTGGGGTGGAACTTGCTGAAAAATTTAAACTCCCAACGGTAATTATTGATTTTATTCGCACCCACCATGGCACTCAAACCGTACAATATTTTTACAAAAACTATATTAAAACCTATCCCGATACGGAGGTGGATATAAAAAAATTCAGTTATCCAGGTCCTTTGCCCTTTAGTAAAGAAATGGCTGTATTAATGATGGCAGATTCGGTAGAAGCTGCATCGCGTAGTATTTATGAGCCCAACGAAGAAAAGATAACACAGTTGGTTCACCGCATCATTGATTATCAATTACAGGAAAAACAGTTTATTCACAGTGATATTACATTAAGAGACATAGACCGAATAAAGCAAGTTTTAATTCGCATGTTATTAAACATGTATCATGTACGAATAGAATATCCACAATAATTAGCCTGTTATCAAACTATAAAAAATAATTATTGCTTGTGATAGAGATGCGAACAATGTCAATGATACTTGAAAAATCAAAACATTTTATTTGTGTACAATATAGAAATCATTGACGTAATTATCATGAATATGCCCAACCATTAACGATGATTCGATAAGAATAGAAAAGAAGTATGAAGATGTAGATGAATGTGATGGATTTTTTTATTATTCTTCACGCAGTTTTTGGCAGCCGGATGGAAGCGGATAGCCCGGAGCATGCTGCCTAAGTACAGCTTAAGGGGTGGAAGTGGAACGTAAGTAAGCTACCGCAGCCATTAGCTACACTTAGGCGGCATGGGAGGACTTGAAGCGAACAGCCGGGAACCGCCCCTACAAATCATTATAAAAAACATAAATGATCATTGTCCCTGGCCTGCGCTGAAACCAGCTTCACCGTTAAAATTATACAGATTTTCGGTTTTAATAATTTCAAAGCCTGCGCTGTGTATTTTTTCTAATAAACCCAGCACTTTATCATATGTCAATGTGTTTGAATCTGATTGTTTATATCGGCAACGCCAGTGGTCAGTACAGAAAGTTTCAGGATATCCATCGGGATAAACTTTTACACCGCGGTTGGTAATCATGGTTAACTTCAAACCTGCATTAGTAATTTGTATCAGCTGATTGCCCAGTGACTGAGCATTATTTCCGTTCCATTGCAAAAACACATCCACTCCTACCAGGTCTTTTTTAGCCCTTACGGTAGGAGTAACTTTTATCCGGATTCCTTTTTTAGAATCGGCAGAATAAGTAATTGGTTTTAATTTTTCAGGCCGCTGGCCTAAACGGGCAATAACAGCATCGGTAAATTCACGGGTATTTACTTTTTGTAAACTATGTTTTTGAGTGTAAATATCGGCGGTGTGAATTCCATCTTCGATGGTTTTAAGCCAGGCATTGTGTATTTTTTCTGCTGCCTGAAGATCGCCAATATGAACCAACATTTGCACCGCACCAAGGAGTAATCCGGAAGGGTTTGCCACTCCTTTGCCGGCAATATCGGGGGCACTACCATGAATGGCTTCAAACATGGCAAACGTTTCACCAATGTTGGCCGAACCGGCGATGCCCACTGAGCCGGTAATTTGTGCTGCTATATCTGAAATTATATCTCCATATAAATTTCCAGTTACAATTACATCAAATTTTTCTGGCGAGTCAGCAAGCTTGGCAGCACCAATATCAATAATCATGTGTTCTTTTTCAATATCGGGATATTCCTCGCCAATTTCGTTGAATAACCGATGAAACAGGCCATCGGTCATTTTCATAATATTATCTTTACTAAAACAGGTTACTTTTTTACGGCCATAAGCACGGGCATACTCAAAAGCATAGCGAATAATTTTTTCTGTACCCGGCTTAGATACTAATTTTAAGCATTGAATGACCTCATCAGTTTGCTGGTGTTCAATGCCTGCATAAAGGTCTTCTTCATTTTCGCGAATAATTACTACATCCATCATGGGATGATGTGTACGAACAAATGGAGAATAGGAATTACAAGGACGCACATTAGCATATAACCCCAACATTTTACGGATACTTACATTCAAACTTTTGTATCCTCCCCCTTGTGGAGTAGTAATAGGAGCTTTTAGCATCACACCGGTTTTACGAAGCAAATCCCAGTCATTAGGTTTTATTCCAGAAGTAAATCCTTCCATGTAAACTTTTTCACCAATCTTAATTTCAAGTGGTTCAATATTCGCTCCGGCTGCATGAAGAATATCGAGGGTAGCACTCATAATTTCAGGCCCAATACCATCACCGTAAGCTACTACAATTGGAGTTTTTTCTGTTTTAGTACTAATTTCCATGGGTGTAAATGCTGTTATTGTTACTATTTTATTTTAACAGGGGCTCAAAAATATCAGAAAAATCGGTTTTCCCGTTAGAAATGCGTGTAGATTTGCAAAAAATATAACATGATAACACTGGAGGATATTTCATTCAAACCTTTAATTGAAGAAAGCATTCTGAAATCAAGAATACAAGAAATAGGAAAAGAAATCACAGCAGATTACACCGGGAATCAACTGCATATAATCTCCGTTCTTAATGGTGCTTTTATGTTTACGGCTGATTTGGTTCGGCATATACAACGGCCTTGCAATATCCAGTTTATTCGCCTATTGTCATATCAAGGCACCCATAGTTCTGGAAAAATAACAGAAATCATGGGGCTAAATGAAAGCATTCGTGGTAAACATGTACTAATAGTTGAAGACATTATTGATACCGGTTTAACCATTGAATATTTATACAAAACAATTGTTTCTCACGAGCCTGCATCGCTCAAGGTAGCAACATTGCTGAGTAAACCCGATATGTACCGGGGGAACATAAAAATTGATTATCTTGGCTTCGCTATTCCGAACCATTTTGTGGTAGGATACGGGCTGGATTTAAATGGGTTCGGAAGAAATCTGCCCGCCATCTACCAGGCTATAAACTAAAGATTATTATGTTAAACATTGTGTTATTTGGCCCTCCTGGGGCAGGAAAAGGCACCCAGTCGGCAAAACTGGTTGAAAAATACAATCTGATTCATCTTTCTACCGGAGATATTTTTCGGTATAATATGAAAAATGATACAGAATTAGGCAAGCTGGCTAAGTCATACATAGACAAAGGAGAATTAGTACCGGATGAAGTTACCATTAACATGCTTCAGGCGGAAGTAGAAAAATATCCGGATGCTGCCGGTTTTATATTTGATGGATTTCCACGCACTACAGCACAGGCCAAAGCATTGGATGCTTTTCTGGAAAGTAAAAATACCGGGATCACGTTGATGCTGGCATTGGAAGTACCGGAAGAAGAGTTGATTAAAAGGCTACTGTTACGTGGCCAGGAGAGTGGCCGTAGCGACGATACGGATGAAACTATAATTCGTAATCGAATTAAAGTTTACAATGAGCAAACAGCCGTTGCAGCTAATTATTATAATGAGCAAGGAAAATATCATGCAGTGCAAGGGGTTGGCTCCATTGACGAAATTTTTGAAAGGCTTTGCCACATAATTGATGCTCATAGCATGATTATTTAGCTGATATGGTACGCATACTGACTGTGGTTGGAGCCCGTCCGCAATTTATCAAGGCATCGGCCATAAGCCGTTGCATACATGAACGGTTTTCAAGTAAAATTCGTGAAAATATAGTGCATACCGGCCAGCATTATGACGAATTGCTGAGTGATGTTTTTTTTCAGCAAATGCAAATTCCTGCACCAGCATACCATTTACAGGCAGGTTCAGCCAGTCATGGAAAACAAACTGCCATCATGCTTGAAGGAATTGAAGAAATAATACAAAAAGACGAACCGGATGTAGTGTTGGTTTACGGAGATACCAATTCAACACTGGCAGCAGCACTTGCTGCCGCCAAGCTACATGTTCCGGTTGCACATGTAGAAGCCGGGTTACGTTCGTATAACAAAAAAATGCCGGAAGAAGTGAATCGCATTGTTACCGACCATCTTTCTTCTTTTTTATTTACACCTACTCATCAGGGATATTTAAACCTAGAACGTGAAGGCTTAAAACATCTACATTCCAAGCCGGTTTCACCGGATAATCCGGTAATCATCAACTGTGGCGACGTAATGTATGATAATGTACTTTATTTTGAAAAGTTGGCCCAAAAACATTCTACAGTATTAGCAGATTTGAATTTAGAAGAAACACCGTTTATACTCTGTACCATTCATCGTGATTTTAATACCGATAACCCTCAACGACTAAAAAATATAGTAGATGGGCTAATTGGTGTTGCGCAAACATTTGGCATACCTATTATTCTTCCATTGCACCCACGGACAAACAATACATTGAGCAAACCGGAGTTTGAAAGTATTTTCAAACAGATTCACGAAAATAAATTCATAAAAATTACTCCTCCCATGCCCTACTTTGATATATTACGATTACTGGCTGCTTGCAGTATGACTATTACTGACTCAGGAGGCTTGCAAAAAGAAGCTTATTTTCTTAAAAAGCCAGTAGCCATTATAAGGGCAGAAACGGAATGGACTGAAATTATTGAATCTGGCAATGGGTGGCTGACCGATGATGACCCATTGCTATTGTTGAATGCATGCAAGCAGGGCATGGAATTTTTACATGGAGATTTCCCTCTATATTATGGCGACGGAGATGCTGCAGGAAAAATTCTTGAAACACTGACTAGTTATTTATCATGATTAAGTCGCTGAAACGCTATGCGATAAATTTTTTACGGGTTATCTTTTCAAGAGATATTCATCATCTGCTAAGAGACTTTACATCATTTTATGTAAGCCGAAAATTTATACGAAAAGATTACTCGATTGAAGAAAAAAAACAATGCCTGCATGAGGCTATCGGGTGGTTGGTTAAATCAATAAATCCAGAAGATGCTGGATTCAGGACGTGGTATTATCAAGGTGGATGGACTTCATCATATCCTGAAACCAGCGGATATATCATACCTACCTTGCTGGCATATGCTGAAATATACAACCGAAAAGAACTTAGCAAGCATTGTATTCAAACAGCCGATTGGCTTGTTAAAATTCAAAAACCTTCGGGAGGTTGGCAATCGGGTTATATTCACGAGCATAAAAAAGAAGTAGTATTTAATACCGGCCAAGTAATACGAGGGCTATATGCCGTGTATAAAAAAACAAGTGAAAAAAAATATTTAGACGCTTGTGTTAACGCGTGTAAGTGGTTATCTGATGTTCAAGAAGAAGACGGAAGTTGGCAGCAATATGCTTTTATGCATGAAAAAAGAGTATATGAAAGTTATGTTGATCATCCATTACTTTTAATTGCAAAGGAAACCGGGAATACTTCATTTGAATTAACAGCCCGAAAAAATTTAGATTGGATTCTTACCCAACAAGAATCGAATGGTTGGTTTAAAAACTGTGATAACACCATCAAACATAATGACCGTCCGATATTGCATACCATTGCATATACTCTGGATGGACTTATTCAATGTGGTGTACTGTTGAATGAAACTAAATATATCCAATCGGCTAAGGTTGCTGCTGATATATTATTAGATAACTTCCTGAATAAAGGTTGGCTACAAGGCCGGTGGGATAGTCAGTGGCGAGGCTCACAAGCTATGATTTGCACCGGCGAAGCACAAATGGCGTTGGTATGGAAATTATTGTATAATAACACAGGTGAAGATAAATATATGCATGCCATAAGAAAAATAAATAACCAACTGTGTTATATACAAATACATCATAATTCAAAATCTCATCCTGCACAAGGAGGCATACCAGGATCCTTTCCATTATGGGGGAGGTATGAACCCTTTGGATTTCCCAATTGGGCAACCAAGTATTTTGCAGATAGCCTGATGGAAGAACTTCATCCAACACTAGCTAATTCCTTTATAACATAAAAAATCAATACAACATGCATCCTTATGTAAAAAACAGTTTAGCCTTAGTAGCCGGATTTATTGGCGGAAGTATTATAAATATGGCTATTATTCAGATAAGCGGGTATATCATTCCTCCACCTGATGGTGCAGATACAACTACTATGGAAGGGCTAAAACAAGCCATACATTTATTTTCTCCCATTCATTTTCTCATGCCGTTTTTGGCACATGCAGTGGGGACATTGGTTGGAGCCTTGATAACTGGATTGATTGCTACTGGCAATACCCAATTATTGTCATGGTTGATTGGATTATTGTTTATGGCCGGAGGAATTACATCGTACGTAATGCTGCTGGCACCCACATGGTTTGGAATTATAGATATTGGATTGGCTTATTTGCCTATGGCTTGGATTGGCTGGAAGCTAAGCAAAAGGTTAAAAGAAAAAAAACAAAACAATAAATTTTAGAATTTTATTTGCCGAATTTTATTCGGTAATTTTCCCTGCATTGCTTTAAAACTTCGAGCGCATCGTTGCGTTCCATGAAGCGGTCAATCACTACTGTTTTATTTTCAAGCACTTTGTAATCTTCAAAGAATTTTTTGATTTCAACCGTTGTATGGGGTGGCAACTGTTCTATATTTTCAATATAATTCACAGCAATATCTTTATTGGCAACGGCTAAAATTTTTCTGTCATTTAAACCACTATCTATCATATTCATTACCCCGATAATTTTTGCTTCTACCAGAGCCATTGGTTCAATACGCTCTTGACAAATAACTAAAATATCAAGTGGATCTCCATCTCCATCCATTGTTTGAGGAATCATGCCATAATTAACAGGATAATGTACTGATGAATATAGCACCCGATCTAGCATCAGCAAACCGGTTTGTTTACAAAGTTCATATTTTACTTTGCTGCCTTTGGGTATCTCAATCAGGCATTTTACAATACCTTCAGGCATTTCAGAATTAGAAATATCATGCCAAGGATGAAACATCATTTAAAGAATTTCCTTAATAATATCTTCTACTTTATATCCTTCTGCTTCGGCTTTATAATTTCTTACAATGCGATGACGAAGAATATTGTAGGCAACAGCTTGTACATCTTCTATATCCGGAGAATATTTTCCTTTAACGGCAGCATGGCATTTGGCTCCAATAATCAAATATTGCGAAGCACGTGGCCCGGCACCCCATGATAAATATTCATTAATGATTTTGGGGGCCATTTCAGTTCCCGGACGTGTTCTTGAAACCAGCTTCACTGCGTACTCATATACATTATCAGTTACAGGTATTTTGCGAACAATATTTTGAAAATAAATGATCTCTTCTTTTTGAAGCACAACATTTACCGGTGTTGATTTTTCACCTGTTGTTTGTTTTACAATGTTTAGTTCCTCTGCAAACGTAGGATAATCCAGCCAAAGATTAAACATAAAACGGTCGAGTTGCGCCTCGGGTAAAGGGTAAGTTCCCTCTTGCTCTATGGGGTTTTGCGTTGCTAATACAAAAAATGGTTCGTCGAGTTTATAACGTTTACCGGCTGCAGTAACAGCTTTTTCCTGCATTGCTTCGAGTAGGGCCGATTGAGTTTTTGGCGGAGTACGGTTTATTTCATCAGCTAGGATAATGTTGGCAAATATGGGTCCTTGTATAAACTTAAAATTTCGGGTATCATCTAATATTTCTGATCCAATGATATCAGAAGGCATTAAATCAGGAGTAAACTGAATACGGTTAAACCGAAGACCAAGCACCTGGGCAATGGTATTTACTAATAATGTTTTGGCAAGGCCCGGAACTCCTACCAGCAAACAATGCCCATTGCTAAAAATGGAAATCAATACATTGCTTACAATATCTTGTTGACCAACTATTACCTTCCCTATTTCTGAAAGAAGTGCCTCATAGGATTTTGCCAAGGCATCTACGGCTTCTTTATCTGATGAATACGGTTGCATATATTGTTTTGCTCTTGGGATGAAGATAATGAATTATTTTGTCTTACGATCAAACCATTTTACTTTAAAGTCACAATCTTTAAATGAATTATCAATACGAACATACAAGTCATCTTTTTTTGAAAAAACCCATTGCTCCATGGCTTTATTTTGTTTGTTGGCCAAAGCTGCCTGCATAATTCGTTGATAATCGGTAGATAAATCAGCTACATGGGGCTCTGTTCTACTTACTAAGTATAAAACACGAACCGCTTTTTTGCCTCCATGCATTTCAAACACCGTAGGGCGGGTCATTTCACCTTCTTTTAATGTTGAAACGGCTTGGTAAGTATAAGCATCTAATTCGTCCAAAGAAAATTTGGTTCCGCCCCCGCCAGCCATATTAATCAGTAACCCGCCGTTGTTTCTGGTATCTTCATCCATGCTGTATAATTCAGCAGCTTTTTGAAAGGTAATTTCCTTGTTACGTATCAGTAAGTAAATACTATCTAATTTTTTTTCAGCATTCCGTAAATCAGCAGCATTTACTTTAGGTTTCATTAGAATATGGCGAAAATTTGCTAACTCCCCGCGTTTTTCAATCAACTGGATAATATGAAATCCATATTCTGTTTCGATAACTTCTGACACCTCGCCTTCTTTCAAACTAAATGCTGCACCGGCAAACTCAGGCACAAGATCTTCTCTGCGCAAAAAACCCAATTCTCCCCCCTGTTCTGCGCTGCCTGGATCTTCACTGTATATTCTTGCTTTAAGAGAAAATTTTGAACCTGCTAAAATTTGATCCCGTATTTCATTTAATTCTTTTATCACTCGTTGCTTTTCCTCTTCGCGAATGGGTGGAATAATAACAATTTGGCCTATTTGTATTTCAGCGGGAATATAAGGTAAACTATCTTTAGGTATGCTATGATAAAAATCTTTTACTTCACTGGGAGTTACCTTTACACTACCGGTAATTTTTTGTTGCATTTGAGAAACCAACAATTGGTTTTTAATGGATTCCCGGAAATCATTTTTCATTTGTTCAATAGATTTCCCCATGTATTGCTCCAGTTTTTCCCGTCCACCAATTTGCTGTATAAAATACTGCACGCGCCGGTTAAGTTCTTGCTCTACCTGATCATCACTAACCTTTAAACTATCCAACTGTGCTTGAGCAAGCATCATTTTCTGAAATACCATCTCTTCTAAAACGCTACAAAGCGTATTGAAGTCATTGGATTCTACATACCCTTGCACATACATTTGGTTTGCCTGCTGTTCAACCTCTGAGCGAAGTATAATTTCGGAACCCACCACTGCCACAACTTCATCTACGAGTGTCTTTTGAGCTAATGATAAAAGAGAAAAAAAAGTAAACAATAGAAGAAAAAGATTTCTCATGGAGCAAAAATTTCAAATTCTTTTTTATTCAAAGCATCCTGATAGGTATCTTCTTCCATCTTTGCCAACAACGACAATTTGCGCTGATTGAGAATAATACTACGGATTCTGTTTTTTTCGAAAGCTAACGGAGACTGGCTCTCTTTTATTTTATATGCTTTAATATTCACCAAGTAAACATTCATAGAATCTTCAATTTCAACATACTTTCGAGTTGAAAGAAATAATTCCTGATTATCAGCAGGTAAGGGAATTTCTTTCAATAAATCATCAAACCGAACCCAATTGGTATCGTTCAATGCATATTTATAAGCGTATTTTTTACACAATTCAGCAAATAATTCTTGCTGGTCTTTTTTATCACTTCGAAAGAGTAATTTGATTTTAGGTAAATCTTTGTTTGAACGATTGAATATGGCATAGTCAGCTTTAACTATGTTTTCTCGAAGCTCGAAATTGGCTTTGTTTTTTTCATAGTATTCAGCAATTTCACTATCTGTTACAACGGTATCTAAGTTTTGATTTACAAGTTTTTCCTGATAGGCGTAAATAATTAAAGATTTACGATACTCTTCAAGCTGTTTTTCTACATTTTTCAAATCATTACTTAAATTCATTTCAGCCTTTTGAAGAACCAATTGTTCTCGAATCCAGTTTTGAATAAATTGATTAACTAGCTTAATACTGTCTTCAGGAGCCGTGCCTGGAGGAATTACCCCTTCTAAATCATCTATATATAAATACGTGTTATTTACCCTGGCAAGTGCCTGCTTTTTACTTTTTGATTGTTGCAGGTATTTGCAGGAAGAAAATACAAGGATTGCACAGGTTATAATAAAAAGCTGCTTCAAAAAAATTATTTAGAAATTAATCAAACTGTACAACACATCTTTATTCACTTCCACCTTGTACTTTGATTTCAACTCCTTAATCCATTGCTGTTCAAGGTAATTTTGATAATCAGAAATTACCATTCCTTTAGCTTCTTTTAATGATTTGGGTTGCGGCGGAATGATCGCTGTAATTACTGCAAAACGAATTTTATTGTCCTTTTTTTCAGTAGGGCCAATACCTGGTGCCCAAGCCATGCCTGCAATCAATGAATTTTTATCATCTTTGGTATATAATCCATCCAGAAGAATAACATTGTCTTTTACTTTTTTATTCAGTTTGGCAGCAAACTGATCTTTTGTCATTTTTCCATTTATCAAGTTGGGAGCCAGTTTACGTGCTTGTGCTTCCACCTTGTCGTCTTTCACATCAACAATAATAACAGAAGCTCTTTCCCCCCACATGTAATTATTTTTATTTTTCTCATAAAATTCTTTTAAACCAATGGTATCTTTCATAGACTTCCCCCATACCATCTGATCCATCAGATTGAAAAGAAGAATTCCATCGCGATATTCGTTTACAAGCATTTTAAATTCAGGGAATTCATTGGGAAGGTTTTCTTCCTTGTAAGCTAAAAGCTGCTCTCCGATATATTGTGGGTAATATAGCTTACGAATAGGGCAATAATCTACAGGTTTATCAGATGCAATTTTGTTTGAAACATAGTTGATAAAATCTTTTGTTCTATAGGTTCTTCCCTTTATTTCAAACAATTTATCATCAGGCAGGCTTAATAAATAATCACGAGTAACTTTTTCACCATTTTTTGAAGCCTCTGCATCAAGTTTTTGAATCCAAGTTTTATTTTCTACAAATCCGTATTCTTTTTTTAGCTTTTCAATCATAGATTGTTTGGTAACATCCCAACGCTTTTGTTTTTGCAAGGTTTTAGTAAGATCATTTTTATACTCTTCAAACGATGGCAACTTTATCTTTTCAATTAATTTCACTATATGAAATCCATAGCGGGTTTGAAATGGCTTTGAATATTCTCCGGGAGTTTGTAGTGCAAACGCGGCTTCTTCAAATTCATCTACCATTTGATTGATACCAAAAGGAGGTAATTCGCCACCTTTCGATGATGTATTATAATCATCAGAAAAAGTTTTTACAACACTTTCAAATGATTCGCCGGCTTTCAACTTTTCATAGGCTTCTTGAATACGTTTAGAGGAAATTTCAACTTGTGTCTGATTATCTTTATCAGCACGAATAAAAATATGAGCCACCTTTATTTTTCCTCGTGCCGGACGAATATCGTCCACCTGTATTAAGTGATAGCCATAGTTGGTTCTAACTACATTTGATAACTCACCCACTTTTAAACGATAAGCTTCACTTTCAAACGGATATACCAATGATAATGCAGTGTAATACCCTAATAAGCCACCATTAACTGCAGAAGTAGAGTCTTGAGAATATTTTTTAGCAGCTTCTTCAAATGTAATTTTTTTACTCGCTATTTCTTTACGAATATTTTGAATTTTAGCAAGTGCAGCTAATGTGTCTTTCGGAGCATCACATTCTTTAGAACGAATAAGGATATGGCGAATTTTCAAATCTTTTTGCAATCTGTCATACGTTTCTTTTACCATCTTATTTTCAGCTTCGCGATCTTTTAGATAGGGGACCGCCAGTTGCTTTACATAACCATTCAATTCGCTAATGAATGATTTTGCAGTATCCATTTTTAACTCTTTGGCTTCTTTTACCTTTAATTTAAATACGGTAAATAATTCCAAATATTCGTCCAATGCTTCTTTAGTAATGATATTATTTTTACTATTTTTCTTAAAGATAAATTCGAATTCAGAAAGCATGACATCCTCATTGCCAACTTTCATAACCACTTTGTCGGCAGTTTGCCCAAATGCGGTAAATATAAACAATCCGAAAACTACGCTGATGATTCCCTTTTTCATACTTTTCTGGTTATATTTTTAATTTATAAATAATTAATTGCTCTTACTATAATTTGGTGCTTCTCTAGTAATTACGATATTGTGTGGATGGCTTTCAATAACTCCGGCATTAGTAATGCGCATGAATTTTGCATTTTTTAAATCTGCAATGGTGGCCGCCCCACTATATCCCATCCCTGCACGTAACCCTCCAATTAATTGATATAGTACTTCGCTTAAGGTACCTTTGTAAGGAACACGTCCTACGATACCTTCAGGCACTAATTTTTTATCATCGGTTTCTTCAGCCTGAAAGTAACGGTCTTTACTTCCTTTTTGCATCGCTTCAATAGATCCCATACCTCGGTATGTTTTGAATTTCCTACCTTCAAAAATGATAGTTTCTCCGGGCGACTCTTCCGTTCCGGCAAACATTGAACCCATCATCACACTATCAGCACCGGCTGCTATAGCTTTTACAATATCACCTGAAAAGCGTATTCCCCCATCGGCAATTACAGGAATATCATATCCATGCGCCTTAAGAGTATGCACAACATTNATTACTGCACTGAGCTGCGGAACCCCAATCCCTGCTACAATACGAGTAGTACAAATTGAACCTGGGCCAATCCCCACTTTTACGGCATCTACTCCGGCTTCGGCTAGTGCCACGGCAGCCTCACCGGTAGCAATATTACCTGCAACAATTTGCAACGAAGGAAATTTTACTCTGGCTTGTTTTACAATTTCAATTACACCTTTAGAATGGCCATGCGCTGTATCAATGACAATGGCATCAACCCCCACAGATACCAAAGCTTCCATACGGGCAAACGTATCTCTTCCAACTCCTACGGCTGCGGCAACACGTAATCGCCCTAATTCATCTTTGGATGCATTGGGCCTTTCTTTCATCTTTATAATATCCTTATATGTGATAAGGCCTATCAATTTATTATCCTTATCTACAACTGGCAATTTTTCAATTTTATATTCTTGTAAAATCTCTTCTGCTTTATATAAATCTGGAATTGTATTAGTGGTAATCAAATTTTCGCTGGTCATTACTTCGTTGATAGGACGAAGGAGATTTTTCTCAAATCGCAGATCTCGATTGGTCACAATTCCTACCAATTTCCCTGCATCATCAACTACTGGAATTCCTCCTATTTTATATTCACGCATTAAGTTAAGTGCATCGCAAACATGAGCATTGGCATTCAATGTTACCGGATCGATGATCATGCCACTTTCAGCGCGTTTTACCTTACGCACCATTTTAGCCTGTTCATCAATGGTCATATTTTTATGAAGCACGCCAATTCCGCCTTCCTGAGCTATAGCTATAGCCAAATCGGCCTCTGTAACCGTATCCATTGCTGCAGAACATACCGGCACATTGATTCGGATATTTTTGGTAAATCGGGTAGAAACATTCACCTGGTTAGGAAGTACTTCTGAATAAGCCGGAACAACCAGCACATCATCAAATGTAAGACCTTCACCCACAAACTTGTAATCTAGTGGATTCATAAAAAAATGCAATTGTTAAATTGCGTGCAAATATAAGAAATATGAGGTAAGTTCAGCATTTTGATATTTCCATCAAATCGATTAACATTTTTTTTATTTCGTGAAGCGGTATCATGTTGGGGCCATCACTGAGTGCCTTGTCAGGCTCCGGGTGTGTTTCAATAAAAAATCCATCTACCCCAACTGCAGCAGCGGCTCTGGCAAGATAGGGTGCCATTGCTCGATTTCCACCACTTTTTCCACCCAATGCTCCTGGTTGCTGTATGCTATGAGTAACATCAAAAATTACAGGAGCGTATTTTCTCATTTCTGGTATTGAGCGAAAATCAACTACTAAATTATTATATCCAAAAAAAGTTCCCCGTTCGGTTAAAAACACCTGATTATTTCGGGTAGATTTAACTTTTTCTACAGCAAATTGCATGTCAGCAGGAGCCATGAATTGACCTTTTTTAATATTTACTGGTTTACCGGTTGCACCGGCAGCCAGCAATAACGAAGTTTGCCTGCATAAAAATGCAGGTATTTGAAGCATATCCACAGCCTGTGCCACAGCAGGTACTTCATTCGATTCATGTACATCGGTAATAACCGGAATTTGCATTGAACGGCTTATTTCTTCAAGTATTTTTAGGGATTCATCAAAACCAATACTCCGAAAAGAGTGAGCAGAGGTTCGATTGGCCTTATCGTAAGAAGCCTTGAAAACATAGGTATATCCAAGCTCTTCAGCCAATGTTTTCATGTACGTGGCAACATGAAGGCATAGCTCCCTGCTTTCTACCACACAGGGGCCAGCAATCAGCAGTTTTTTATCACTGCTCCAGGTAACATATGGATGAAGAAACATGGAATTCATAAATAATTTTTATTTTTAATAAACATCGTGAATACGAATAAGGCCTTCCAAAATGCCGTTTTGAACAACTGGTAAAACTGAAATTGCTGATTTACGATTTTCCATCATTTCTATGGCCTGAATCAAAGTTTCATCTCTCGAAATGGTAGATGGATATTGAGTCATTGCATCTGCTGCGGTTTTTCCAGAAATCTCATCCCACTCGCCGAGTTTTCTTCGTATATCACCATCAGTTATCAACCCCACCAGTTGATTTTGCTCATTTACAACACAAGCAGCACCCAGCGGAAAATGTGTCATGGCAATAATAACTTCTTTTATGGGAGTATTCGGAGTTACTCGGGCTACTTTTTCTAACGGATGCATTACCTGGTGTACTTTGTACAATAAATTTTTGCCAAGCTGTCCTCCCGGATGAAACTTTGCAAAATCATCGCGTGAAAAATTTCTTGCTTCCATCAAGCAAACGGCCAGGGCATCGCCCATGGCTAAGGCTAATGTACTACTTGAAGTTGGAACCATATTCAGCGGATCAGCTTCACAACTAACCCCTGCATTCAGTACAATATTAACATCGCGGGCAATCGGGGATTGAATATTTCCTACGATAGCAATTACTTTCAACTGCATAGCCTTTAAAATCGGGATAAGGCGTACCAGCTCTACCGTAGTCCCCGAATGAGAAATAAGCAATGCCACATCTCCCGGATGACAAACCCCTAAATCTCCATGAAATGCCTCTCCTGCATGCAAAAACATGGCAGGAGTGCCGGTGCTGGAAAATGTAGCAGCTATCTTACGCGCTATAATGCCCGATTTGCCTACGCCGCTTACTACAACTTTTCCAGAACTCTTTAAAATAGTTTGAACTGCATGATGCACTTCTTCTCCTACCCTTTGGGCAGCAACTTTAATAGCATCGCTTTCAATAAGCATGGCTTTTTGAAAGCGACTGATGGTTTTTTCTACATCACTCATGAACGGTACATGTAATCAGGTCTTCCGTATCGGCTTTTTTTCTTTTTGTTCGGAGAGATAATTATGTTTCTAAGGGCATTCCCGGTATATCCGGCCAATCCGGCGGATATCCCTCCCAGCAATGCTGTTAGCACTATCAATGCTCCGGCACTTCCTCCTAAGGGTAAAACAGAAGCAATTTTTGATGTAAGAATTCCTTCGGTACTTGTATGAATAAGAATTGACTGAATCAGCCAAATGATTGCTACGGGTACAAACCCGCTAAAAAATGCACCGGCGCCATTTGTTTTAATGAAAAGATTCAACACAAAAGGAACAGCCATGATAGTGTACCAAGGGAAGAACATCAATCCGGCAATGCATAGGGCTGCAATTAGTATTATTTTAACGATCAGTTTCATGTTACTTGTGTTTTAAAATTTGCTGTGTCATGCCTGAAGAAATTTCTTCTGCATGTTGCATAAAGTTTAATGTAAAATACTCACCCTTGCTCCACTTTTCAATGCCTGTGGTATAATATGGGCTTCCAGGATTTCCTGACTGACCACCCGGATACACGCCATATGCTTTTACAGGTTTTTCCAACGAAACTATCATCCGCCAGGATGGCCCCCAACGGCTATCGCAGGCATTGACAATTCGCTTATTCCCTCCAATTTGAATGTTTGTTTGAGAAAATGGAATTAACCGTGCTAAATGCTGTACCGATGTGGATTTATAGTTATACCAGGTGAGATTTTCCTTATGCACTTCTTTCCAATAATTTAAAGATTTTTGGGTTTTATGAAAGGATAATTGAATTAAATCTTCCAGGGTTTCCACATTATCTGTAGTAGATTTAATATCAAAGATGCTATGATGCGGATAATTGTGCATCATCCATATAGTGTAAAATTCCTGCGGGATTTCAATCATTTTACCTTGAATATGCAGTTCATCCCAAATTAAACTATCAAGATGTGCAAACCATTCTTCATAAATTGCGGGGGCTTCTGCCAGCGCATCATTCATATAATTCCATTTTTCAAGTATTTCTATGTATTCAGCCCCTTCAGTAACATCACCCAATAATTTCAACATTAATGGCAAACTTTCGGCGGCTTGCAGGTTAAAATTATCATTTTGCAACTTCATCATGTCTTCTACAGTAATTTTTTGCATCATCGCCAAACGTTCATTGATACGACGATTACGGTAAAATTCAAAAAAGCCGTTGTAATAATATGGATAAGTAGCATCTGTGGGATGTTGATTCGCCGAGCTAACAAAATTTCGTGAAGGATTAAGTACATGTGGGTTTTCTGCTTGTGGAATATACCCCTGCCATTGATAGATAGAAGAAGAGCCATCCATTACATACTTACCTTGCTTGGGCCATTTTAAAGGAAATTTCCCTTGTTGCCAAATAGCTATATCACCCGATGCAGATGCAAAAACAAAGTTTTGCCCAGGGCACTGAAATGTTTCAATGGCTCTTAAATAATCGGTATAATTTTTTGCACGATTCAAATAATAAAAAGTCATCAATTCGTTAGATGGTTCTAAGCCGGTCCATCGGGCCGCAAGATTAATAGCAGAAGTATCTTTTGTAAGAGAAGCATCATACACCACCGGACCAAAATGTGTATACACTACAGTATCATAAAATGGTTTTTTCCCTTTGATTTTTATTTCTTCTATACGAACCGTGGTTTGCTTCCAAGTACCGTCAAACAAATATTCTTTACGTGAAGCATCTTTAAATTTCACTTTATACCAATCTTTCACATCCTGGGTACCATTGGTTACTCCCCAAGCAATTTCATTATTAAATCCAATGATTACAGCTGGTGCACCCGGTAGACTAACACCATAAACGTTAAATTGGGGGGTTGAAAGTTGCACCTCATACCAAATGGAAGGAAGGTTCAATTGAAGGTGGGGGTCATTGCATAAAATGGGAGCACCGGTAGCCGTTTTATTTCCATTTACTGCCCAATTATTACTACCAATGTTTTCAGAAATTTTTTCCGGTTCTATCGGAATTTGAATTCCCAAACCCGGTACTGCTGGTGTATCTAATTTAGCGGTAGCCTGATTAAATACCACATCTCTAGGTATAATTGGATCAATCAGTGAGTCAGGAAAATCAGGATAAATCAATTCAGTAACCTCATAGCCAAGCAATGCCACAGCATTACTTAACTCAATATCATTAGAATTGCCCGTAAGCATATCGGCCATATATTTCAATAATAATGCAGACTTTAACTTACTCCACGGTTCTGGTTTATAATTAAGTAATTTATATTCCAAAGGAAGGTGTTTATAATTTAATGATTTAATGTATGCATTTACCCCATCAGAATATGCTTGCAAAATGGAATTTGCCAACGAATCACGTTCAAAAGCCTCAACTGTCAACTCTGCTGCATAAAGTAATCCTTTGCGGCGTTGCATTCGGTCTAAGTCTATGGCCTTTTCACCTACAATTTCTGAAATTCTCCCGGCAGCAAAATGTGTTTGAAATTCCATTTGCCATAGGCGATGCGAGGCGGTGATGTATCCTTGAGCAAAAAATAAATCATGTTCATTTTTTGCAAAAATATGCGGTACCATGCGATCGTCAAAAACAACTTTTACATCTTCTAACAAACCTTCTAGTTCGAGTGTAGCCGGAATTTTTGCATTCTTTGATTCAGCATTTTGCCAAAATCCTGAAAATGGGCTTAAAAACTTACCTAGTGCAGGCAACGGTCCAACTCCAAATTCCATAACATGAAATAAACCTGCTGTAAGCAAGGCAAAAAGTAAAAATTTAATAATACGCATAATTATTACGTAGGATTATGCGGTGAAATTGATAAAAAAAAACCAATTTACCTACTAATCAGGCGGTAGTAGTAGAGGCTTGGGAAGCTTTAGCACGCTCCATTACAAATTTTCCAATTTGTTCAATTGCTTGGTCTGCCTGCGGTAAGAATCCACCAAACACCTGAAATACATGTATCATATCCGGAAATTCTACATACTGAAAATCTAAGCCTTGCTCCATTGCCTTTTTATACAATGCCCGATTTTCAAATAATAGAATTTCAGAAGTTCCAATTTGTACAAGCACAGGGGCTATGCCTCTTAAATCAGCATACAATGGGCTTGCTAGGGGATGCTTTACATTTTCACCGGCATAACGATGTCCCCAAATTTTTATACTTTCTTTATCTATAAATGGATCCTGTTCCTGATAACTATCCATTTCTGGCGAAGATGCAGATAAATCAACCCACGGAGATAAACAAAATGCGGCCAAAGGTTGGGCCAACCCCATTTCCTTAATTTTTAATAAAGTAGCTAAAGTTAATCCTCCACCGGCAGAATCTCCACCTATCACAATTTTTTCTGGACGAAAGCCTTTGTTACATAGCCATGCGTAAGCAAAAAATGCATCTTCAACAGCTGCAGGGAAGGGGTGTTCTGGTGCCAACCGATATTCTATAATCAGACATTGGGTTTTGCAGGAACGGGCAATTCTCCCTGCCATTTTTTTATGTGATTTAATTGACCCCATGCCATATCCCCCACCATGTAAATACAATATTACGCTGTCATTATCAATATTGCTAGGGCGTATCCATAAAGCATCCATGTGACCCACCATTTCTAGTTCATATTTTACACCCCGAGGTTTTCTTAAAAACCATGTAAAAAAATCCATCCCTTTCCGGTACTTTTCAGGCGTGTAATCATGCCGATAAATAAGCAGCTTAGTAACTTTGAAAAAAAGCTTGATAATTTTATTTCTGAAACTTCCCGCCATCGTTAATATTATTCGGCCTCAAATGTAACTGTTTTTCACAACCTATCTCTCTAAAAAAAATATGGAGATGCGTTTAACCTGCTGTTAATAACTACATTTTGTTAAAATTTCTTTAAACAAATAGTTTAATAACTTTGGCTTCACAAATTTCCACTATGGCGATTGCTGACATACTGATTTATCTCACCCCTCTAATGACAGGTATTATTGGGTGGTTTACTAACTGGGTGGCAGTAAAACTCCTTTTTAAGCCTGAAAAACCTGTTGACCTAGGCATAACAAAACTTCAGGGGATTTTTCCCAAAAGACAAAATAAACTGGCTGAAAAAATTGGAAAAATGGTAGCCTTGGAGTTACTCACTACCCACGACATTAAAAACAAAATCATGGAAGAAGGCAACCTGGAAGCCATGAAGCTTTTTATAGAAGAAAAAATTGATGAATACCTGGAAACTACCTTTCCACAAAAATATCCCATCACATCTGTGTTTTTTGGGAAAAACCGACGAAATCAAATTAAAATAGATATCCTTTCTGAAGTTGAACGTATTGCGCCTGAAGTGATTGAACGAATTATTGAAGAAATTGAAAAAAAGTTTGATGTAGAAGAAATCATCACAGATAGGGTAGCTCAACTTTCGCCCGCCAAATTAGAAGAATTGATTCAGGGAATATTGAAAAAAGAATTCCGATTTATTGAACTCACAGGTGCCATTTTGGGCTTTTTTGTAGGGGTAGTACAGGTAATTTTTATACAGTTTTTTAAGTAGTTATAGAGCGAAAATTGCCACTAATGCTTAACAAAAATTAACCGCAGTCCATTTGTTCCGCAATAAGAGGAACTTTTAAATAATTTATTTTTGCCTTCATTCAATTAAATGCATCAATTATGGAGATTACCGATATTCGGCTGATTAATGAAAAAATTCAGGAGCAGAGTGCTTTTATTGATATTTTGCTGACTGAGCTGGACAAAGTAATTATTGGCCAAAAATACATGGTAGAACGGCTACTGATTGGGTTACTATCTAATGGCCATATTTTATTGGAAGGCGTGCCCGGATTAGCCAAAACGCTGGCTATTAAATCGCTGGCTCAAACCATAGATGCTCAATTCAGCCGTATTCAATTTACGCCGGATTTATTACCCGCCGATTTGATTGGAACAGTAATTTATAATCAGAAAAAAGAAGAGTTTTCTGTAAAAAAAGGACCCATCTTTGCCAATTTCATATTGGCAGACGAAATAAACCGCGCCCCGGCCAAAGTACAAAGTGCCCTGCTTGAAGCGATGCAAGAACGCCAGGTTACCATTGGCGAAAATACCTTTACGTTACCTGAACCATTTTTGGTTTTAGCTACCCAAAATCCGGTAGAACAAGAAGGTACTTATCCGTTGCCTGAAGCACAGGTGGACCGATTTATGCTCAAGGTAGTGCTTGGATATCCTAAAAAAGAAGAAGAACAAAAAATTATTCGTCTCAATATCGGGAAAGAATTTCCAAAAGTAAATCGTATTCTTCATCCGGATGATATACTGAAAGCTCGTACGTTGGTGAAAGAGGTTTACATGGATGAAAAAATTGAAAAATATATTGTTGATTTGGTATATGCAACTCGCCAACCGGAAGATTATAACCTGGCTAAATACAAAGAATTAATAAGCTTTGGATGCTCTCCCCGTGCCAGCATAAATCTGGCATTGGCCTCCAAAGCCTACGCTTTTATAAAGCGCCGCGGATATGTTATTCCGGAAGATGTTCGGGCTGTAGCATTTGACGTAATGCGCCATCGTATTGGTTTAACCTATGAAGCCGAAGCAGAAAATATTACCACCGAAGACTTGATTCGAGAAATTTTGAATTCTGTTGAAGTTCCATAAGCATTCTCCTGTATCAATCAATCAATTACAGGCTGATATATCATGGAGGTAAACGAACTCATAAAAAAAGTACGGCGTATTGAAATTAAAGCCAAAGGGCTTACCAATGAATTATTTTCAGGTGAGTACCACAGTGCTTTTAAAGGAAGGGGCATGTCATTTAGCGAAGTACGGGAATATCAGTTTGGCGATGATGTGAGAAATATAGATTGGAATGTAACGGCACGTTTTGATCATCCGTATGTAAAAATTTATGAAGAAGAACGGGAACTAACGGTAATGCTTTTGCTAGACATGAGTGGCTCTGAAGACACAGGTAGCGGTAAAGCCAGCAAACGCGAACTGCTTACTGAAATTGCAGCTGTATTAGCCTTCTCAGTCATTCAAAATAACGATAAAATTGGTGCCGTTTTATTTACAGACCAAGTAGAACTATTTATTCCTCCACGGAAAGGCAAAAGTCATGTACTTCGTATCATCAGAGATATATTAAATTTTAATCCGCAAAACAAAGGAACAAATATTGCAGCTGCAGTAAAACATTTCACGTTTGCAGTTAAAAAGAAAAGTACGGCGTTTTTAATTTCAGATTTTTTGGATGAGGGGTTTGAAGATGCATTAAAAATAGCGTCCCGAAAACATGACTTGATTTGCCTTCAATTAAAAGACCCTGTAGAACAACAATTACCCGATGCCGGGCTAATAAAAATAAAGGATGCTGAATCAGGACTCATCACCTGGATTGATACATCGAGCAAAAAAGTACGCAATACATACCTGGCATTATGTAGAAAAAAAGCTGATGAATTGCAAAGTTTTTTTGTACGTAACGGGATAGACCATGCCTACATTGATACACACAAAAATTACATACAGCCTTTGCATGCATTATTTAAAAAAAGAGAAAGTAAACGATAATGAAAACGAAGGCAATTTTTACAACTGTTATAATTGGCTGCTTGAGCCTCCTTGCATTAGCACAAAAGGCTACTGTGAGGGCAACCATCGAACCCTCGGAAATTAAAGTAGGGCAGCAAGCCAAATTAACTTTACAGGCAAGCCATGACGATCGTACCGCAATTATTTGGCCGGCAATCACCGAAAATATTGGTTCTAAAATAGAATTGGTTAAACAAGGAAAAATAGATACTACTTTTACTGAAGACAAAAAAAATATCAGTTATAAGCAAGACCTGCTTGTTACTTCTTTTGATTCCGGAGTGTTTACAATTCCTCCCTTCTCATTTATGTATTTCAGTGGCAATGATACCATTACCATATTTACTGATTCATTATTACTTTATTCTGCCACTGTCCCGGTTGACACCTTGAAGGGATTTAAAGATATTACCAACCCGCTGGAAGTACCACTTATCATTGAAGAATTGGTGCCTTACATACTACTGTTTTTAATTATTATAGGTTTAGGCATTGGCTTATATTTCTGGATACAAAAAAGAAGAAAAAAACAACCGGAAGTAAAATTTGAACCAATAGTTGTTGAACCGGCACATATCATCGCACTCAGAGAATTAGAAGCTTTAAAAGCCAAGCGGTTGTGGCAACAAGGCCAAGTAAAAAATTATTATATCGAATTAACAGATATTATTCGTCGCTATTTGCATTTGCGTTTTAGTATTGATGCCACTGAAATGACTACCGAAGAAATATTGCATGCCCTGCGCTTAACCGATTGTTCCAGTGAAAGCATTACTGCAATCACACGTTTATTGCGGCTTGCAGACCTGGTTAAATTTGCCAAAGCACAACCTTTGGAAAATGAACATGAAGAAGCTTATAAGCAGGCTTTTATATTTATTGAAATTACAGCATTAAAAGGGAATGAAACAACATGAAATCTTCGATTGACATAACATTTGCCAATCCGGAATTTCTTTGGCTATTGCTCTTCATTCCAGGAATGATTGGCTGGTATATTTGGAAAAGAAAGACATCCGGCAGTTCCTTGATTTTTTCTCAAGGAAAAACTGCCTTAACTCTTCCAAAAACACTGCGCCAAAAAACCCTCGCCATTCCATTTATTTTACGCATGCTCTCCTTAAGTTTATTTATTGTAGCCATGGCTCGCCCACAAGGTCATATTGGCACCACAGAAACTACAACGGAAGGCATTAATATTGTACTATCCATGGATGTTTCAGTAAGTATGTTGGCACAAGATTTTAGTCCCAACCGCATGGAAGCTTCAAAAAAAATTGCCGAAGAATTTGTAAGTGAAAGGCCGAATGATCGAATTGGGGTGGTAGCATTTTCAGGAGAAAGCATGACTGTATGCCCACTCACTACCGACCAGGGAGCAATAATTTCTCAACTGCAAGCTTTGAAAGACGGGATGCTTCCTGATGGAACTGCAATAGGTATGGGACTGGCCACTGCTGTTTCATCACTTAAGAATAGCGACTCAAAAAGCAAAGTAATTATATTGCTAACTGATGGGGTAAATAATGCCGGTGTTATTTCACCTACCACTGCCGCTGAAATTGCAAAAACTTTTGGTATCAGGGTTTATACCATTGGAGTAGGAAAAAAAGGAAAAGCAAAATCGCCGGTTGCTAGAGCTGCAAATGGTCAATATATTTTTGACTATGTAGATGTAGAAATCGATGAACCCATGATGCAACAGATTGCCGAAATGACCGGAGGAAAATATTTCAGGGCCGAAAATGAATCGAAATTGCGTGAAATATATAAAGAGATTGACCAATTAGAAAAAAACATTGTAAAAGTAATGGAGTTTCATAACCGTCCTGATAAGTTTTGGTGGATAGTGTTTTCAGGTACTATGCTTTTAATCATTGAATGGATATTACGTTTAACTTTTTATAAACAAATTCCATAATATGATTTCTTTTTCTAATTCATATATGTTTTGGGGATTGCTGGCAGTACCGATTTGGATTTTGCTACTGCTGCTTTTTTTGCGATGGAAAAAGAAATCCATGTTAAAATTTGCATCAGCTCCATTACAAAATACCATGTTCCCTCAGTTCTCAAGGGGGAAAATAATTGCAAAGCACATACTTTTTATCATTAGTTATTCTTTACTTATAATTGTTTTGGCCAGGCCTCGTTTGGGAATGAAGGTTCAGGAAGTAAAAACTGAAGGTGCTGATATTGTCATTGCCCTCGATGTATCTAACAGCATGCTGGCTGAAGACATAAAACCCAATCGTTTGGAACGGGCCAAACAAGCCATCAGCGTTTTGCTTGACCAACTCAAAGGAGACCGCATCGGGATTGTTGTTTTTGCCGGAACTGCTCGTAAGCAAGTACCCATAACAATTGATTATGCCACAGCAAAAATGACAGTTCAAACCATCTCTCCGGATGATGTAAATACGCAAGGAACATCCTTAAGTGCTGCATTAGAAATGGCTATCAATACTCTCCCTGAAGAACGCAAAGGAAGTGGAGCCATAATACTTATTTCAGACGGAGAAGATCATGAAGGGCAAGCCCTTGAGATAGCTCAAAAAGCCAGAGAAAAACAGATATACATCCATACCGTTGGAATTGGATCTCCACAAGGAGTACCAATTCCCGTGTATGAAAACGGACAATTAAAAGGGTATAAAACAGACAAAAACAACCAAACCGTTATTACAAAGCTCAACGAAGCCATGCTACAACAATTGGCTGCTACCGGTGGAGGAATTTATGTAAAAGGCAACAACCCCACCACAGCACTCGATCAAATTAAAAAAGAAATTGACCGAATGGAAAAACAGGTAGTTGCCATGAAACGTCACGAAGAAGGCGAAGACCGCTTTCAGTGGATTCTTATTTTTGCAATCTTGTTATTAGGTATTGAAATTATGCTGGGGGAAAAAGCCAGTGGACTAATGAGCCGAATAGATATGTTTACCCCTAAACAGACTCAAATAAAAAAAAAATGAATACGCTAAAGATTACATATTTGAGTTCACTGCTTTGTATAGTGGTATTACTTAGTATAAAAACTTCTGAGGCACAAAGTATTTTTGGGAAGAATACACGACCTGCATTACGAAAAGGGAATCAGGAATATAATAAAGGAAATATTGATAAGGCGATTGATTTTTATCAAAAAGCCTTAACGAAAGATCCCAAAAATCCGATAGGGCATTTCAATTTAGGGAATACCTATTATAAAAAATCGGCTTTCGATTCAGCCATGTTTCATTACCAGGCAGCCATTCAGGAGCTGAAAGACGATGATTTAAAATCAAAAGGATATTACAACCTGGGAAATTCCATGCTTCAAAAACGTGAATTTCAAAAAGCAATTGAGGCATACAAACAATCCCTTAAAGCCAATCCAAACAATGAAGATGCACGATACAATCTTTCGTATGCTCTAAAAATGTTAAAACAACAGCAACAGCAACAACAGCAACAGCAGCAGCAAAATCAAGATAAACAAAACAAAGAACAACAACAAAATCAGCAACAACAAAATAATAATCAAGATAACAAGAATGAAGACAAAAAAGAACAACAAAACCAACCGCAGGAACAAAAAAATCAAATGAGTCGCGAAGAAGCAGAACGCATCTTAAATGCGCTTAAAAACAGAGAAAAAGAATTAAAAAACCAGCAAAAAGAAAAAGGAAAAGGAGATGGAAGCACAGAAAAAGACTGGTAAAATGGTTTGCCATGTATGGATATTTCTTTTCATGATATGCATAAGTCCATTCATGCAGGCACAATCATTCAATGCCTATGTAAGCAAATCAAAAGTAGCAGTAGGCGAACGATTTAAACTTACTTATAAACTCGAAAATCTTCCGCTCAAAGATTTTCGAATAGCACCACTGGAAGGTTTTTCCATAGTAGGTGGCCCCTATCAATCACAAAGTACCACGATCATTAATGGGCAGTTTTCACAGTCGTTTGAGGTAAGTTATTATATATCGGCAAATAAAACCGGTAAGTTTACTATACAACCGGCATCTATTTCTGCCAATAATTCAATTATTAAATCAAATGCAATAGAAATAGAGGTCGTTGAAGGAAACGTTAGCGCAGGCAATAATACCCCATCGTCATCCGGAAACATGCAAACAGTGCCACCACCAACAGCTGGAAATTCATCCGGAAATGATGCATATATAACCGCCACTGCAAATAGAAATTCAGTATATGAGGGCGAACCTATAGCCCTTACAATTCAATTAGTTTCTGCCTATAACAGTGTTTCACTCGAAGAGATTAAATATCCCGAAATTAAAGGAGGCTGGGTACAAGATGTAGATGATGCTGTAGATACCCGCTTTCGTCAGGAAATTGTAAATGGTAAACGCTTAAATGTTGCTACATTACGCAAATCGATATTAATACCGCAACGTTCTGGTCAATTAATTTTCGACCCGGTAACTGCCCGTATTTTGGTGCAAAAGGTAATACGTACAGGAAATATCTGGGATGATTTTTTTTATGGCGGTCAGGTTAAAGAAGAACGACTAAACTTAAAAAGTGGAAAAATAACCTTCAATGTATTACCACTTCCGGAAGAAAACAGACCAGCCTCATTTACAAATGCTGTTGGGAAATTTACCTTAAAAGTGGACATTGACAAAACAGAACTGGAAGCAAATGATGCAGCCACACTCAAAGTAACAATTGCCGGCGAAGGTAACCTTATGTTGATTGAAAAACCATCCATTGTTTTTCCTAATTCATTTGAAGTATATGACCCACAAGTGAATGATAAATATAAAATCACATCAACTGGAGTTACTGGAAGTAAAACTTTTGAATATTTAATCATACCCAGAAATGGTGGAAACTATACAATTGGCCCCATTAAATTCAGCTATTTTGATCCGAAACAAAAAAAATACATCGAGCTTAGCTCTGATTCCATTAAGCTAAAAGTTAATGGCACTGTGGTTGCCAACCCGTTAGTATCGGCTAATCGGGAAGTTGAATTTGTTGGACAAGACATACGATACATTGATGATAAGAATGAGGTGAGAACATGGGATGGAAATTATTTTTTCAGGTCTGCCCTATACTTTATTTTAACCATTGTTCCATTTTTACTTATTGCCCTCATACTCGTCTTTAGAAAAAAACTGTTTTTTTATTCCAAAAATCCTGATGAAATACGAATTAAAAAAGCGAGCAGTGTAGCTGTAAAAAGACTAAAAACTGCCAAAAAAATGCTGGATGAAAATCAAAAAGATGCCTATTTTGAAGAAATCAATAAAGCACTACTTCAGTATTTACGTGATAAATTCGGTATTGAATATGCTGCCATTAATAAAGATAGAATTCAGGAAACGCTGCAACAAAAATCCATTCCAAAAGAATTAATTGAACGGTTATTGGCTGTATTAGAAAGTTGTGAAATGGCAAGGTTTGCACCACCAGGAAACGAAGCTCAAACGGATATTTATAATGAAACTGCCGATATCATTACTACGATTGAAAAACAATTATTCGCATGAAAAAGTATTTTTTGATATTGACTCTACTTTTAAAAATAGCGATTGAAGGAATTGGAAAAACCATTTCCATAGCTGACCCCAATTTGCTCTATAGCGAAGGGAAATATGAAGAAGCATATTCAATGTATGAGAAACTAATTAAACAAGGAATTGTTTCCGAAGTGTTGTATTATAATTTAGCAAATGCAGCTTATAAAACCGGCCGATATGCTGAAGCTGTCTTGAATTACAAAAAGGCACTTCGCATTAATCCCAAAAATTCAGATGCTAGGTTTAATTTGAAAATAACCCAACAAATGTTAATAGATAAAAAAACAGATTATACCGAAGTGGGATTGTCTAAAATATTACACACCATCAGATACTCCTTAAGTATGGATGGATGGGCGTGGTTACAAATTTTATGGTTGTTTTTAGCAGTCTTTTCGTTTGTTGCAGTTTATCTGGTATCGCAAATTCAATTAAAAAAAGTTTTATTTCTACTATCGTTTTTGTTTTTAATACCTGCCGGTATTTCATTTGGGTTTGCCCAATGGCAATTTGCTGAATTACATACTCCTGAAGCAGTAATAATGAGTTCAAGTGTAAATGTTTACAGCGAACCCTCTGAAAACTCTACGGTATTATTTATCCTGCATGGTGGTTCATCGGTTGATATTATTCAATCTAAAGACCAATGGATGAAAATATCATTTGAAGGAGAAAAAATTGGTTGGCTTAAAGCTGAAAACACCGCATTAGTGCAAATACCTTAAAAAATTGAAAACCATTGGACTTTTAAGCGATACGCATGGCACGCTTCATCCAAGGGTGTTTCATCACTTTGAAAATTGCGACGAAATTTGGCATGCCGGTGATATAGGCTCGATAGAAGTCATTGAAGAACTTGAAAAATTCAAACCATTGCGAGCTGTATATGGTAATATTGACGGAAATGCCGTACGCAAAAGAACATCTGAAAATCTAATTTTTTTTATTGAAGGATTAAAAGTGTTTATTACACACATTGGAGGATACCCGGGTAAATATGATAAGCAAGCGTTTTCTATTTTAATGAAAGAGAAACCAGGGCTCTTTGTTTGTGGTCATTCTCATATATTAAAAGTTCAATATGACAGTAAATTCCGCTGGTTATGTATGAACCCCGGAGCAGCAGGAAATCAGGGATGGCATAAAATCATCACATTACTTAAATTTCAAATAATGCAAGGAGAAGTTAAAAATTTACAAGCGATAGAATTAGGCATTCGAGGACAAAAATCATCCGAGGAAGTTATGGGGCACTGAATCTTGGGTCAGTTAAAAACTCCTCATCCGTCAATGTTTTTAAAAAATTAATTAAATCCTGCTTTTCCTGCGCAGTTAAATTTAATCCCGTACCCACATGCTTCATTAACGGGTCAACAGTAGAAGAAGGTTTACCCCCTGAATCATAATGTTCAATGACTTCTTCCAGGGTAGCAAATCTTCCATCGTGCATGTAAGGAGCAGTAACTTCGATATTCCGTAATGTAGGAGTTTTGAATTTTCCCTTATCGCCAGGATTACCAGTTACAATCATTAAACCTAAGTCCGTCATTTCAGCATCAGTATCCAAACCATTATTATGAAATGAAAAATCTGTAAACTGCCCTGAACCATCAAATCCATGACAATGAAAACAATCGCCTTTTTCAGTAGTATAAATATTCAAACCATTCATTTCAGAAGGGGTAAGAACTGCCTGTTGACGTAAAAACTTATCAAACTTTGAATTGCCTGAAATCATGGTACGTATGAACTGAGCAATAGCTTTTACTACATGTACAGAATCAATACGTTCTATACCAAACGCTTTGTAAAATAAATTGGGATATTCAGCATGTGTATTCAATTTACCTTCAACCTCCGGCCAAGTGGTATTCATTTCTATCGGATTTGTAACCGGCTGAAATATTTGTTGCTCTAAGGTTAATGCCCTTCCATCCCAAAAAAATCTTGGTGACCAGCCTAAGTTGATTAATGGCATCGAATTTCTGGTTCCTTCAATACCATCAACACCAACACTGTACCGTAAACCATGGTCAGTAAACCCCAGCGATTGCAAATGGCAAGAGGCACACGACTGAATGTTGTTTTTTGATAGTATTGGATCGTAAAATAATTTTCTTCCCAATTCAACTCCTTCCACCGTGAGCGGATTGTCTGCCGGAATAACCATGGAGGGTAACCCTTGCGGAATTTGAAGCGGATAAGGTGTAGCTTGAGATTCATCCCTGCTGCACGAATTATTTAGCAATGCCAAAAATGTGAAATAAAATAACTGACGTTTCATGCTTAAAAAAACGACTTTACTTCTTCTTTGATGATATCAATAGCCATTTGTGTTGGAAGTTTATCCAGTTGCATGCACATATCCAATAATACCTTGCTGAGTTCAATACCTGGCGCTGAGTCATCAACTTTACTGGCTGCTATGTTAACCATTTTTATAGTTTCTTCTTTAGCTCGCTTTAAGGCTTCCCATGCACCTTGGCTCATGTATATCTGTTGAGTAATGTTATGCTCGTATTCATTACGAATGGTAGAAAGAAGTTCGGTATGAAGATCCCTGGCACTCATTCGATTATTAAAAATACGCATCACCAAACTGTTGGGAGTAATACGTTCTAAAAATAGAACGGCGCGTTCATAAGCCTGTAAGCGTATGGGATTCAAGTTATCAGTGCTTTTTTTACGCAATTCAAGCAGCATTCGCCGCTCCTGAGATTTCATTAATTGTTTAATTAAGTAATAGGCAGTTAAAAAAACTACTATCGATGGCAAGATATATTTTAAAATCTCCAAAAAAGCAAATAGCACATCCATAAACTTCGCATAATTATTTACAAATTAATAAAAAAAAGGCGAAACCTATATAAAAACCCAAAAGCTCAAACTACTCAAACATTTTGTGAGCCCAAATATTTTATTACACTTGTAGTAAATTATTTTTTGAATATGCAACGTATTTCTCAGCGGGTTCTCAACATGGCAGAATCTGAAACCCTAGCTATGGCAAGAATGAGCCGTGAATTAAAAGCTCAGGGATATGACATTATAAATCTTAGCCTGGGGGAACCGGATTTTGATACTCCTGACTTTATTAAAGAAGCTGCAAAAAAAGCTATTGACAATAATTATTCGCATTATACCCCGGTACCTGGTTATGATGATTTATTGGAAGCAATACGTATAAAATTTGAACGGGATAATGGTTTAGTATTCAATAATAACCAAATTGTGGTATCAACAGGAGCAAAACAATGCATTGCCAATGCCATGTTAGCACTGGTAAATGTGGGCGATGAAGTGCTTGTTCCAGCGCCATACTGGGTAAGTTACCGTGAAATTATAAAGTTGGCAGGTGGAAAATCGGTTGAAATATATGCTCCCATTGAACAAGATTTTAAAATTACACCACAACAACTGGAGGCAGCAATAACTCCTAAAAGTAAAGTAATAATTTTCAGCAGCCCCAGTAATCCAACCGGTTCACTTTATACTCGCGAAGAATTAGAAGGCATTGCAGAAGTGCTTCGCAGATATCCAAACATTACCATCATTTCTGACGAAATCTATGAACTCATAAACTTTATAGGCAAACATGAAAGCATTGGCACATTGACAGGGCTTGAAAACCGAGTAGTAACCATCAATGGATTAAGTAAAGGCTTTGCCATGACGGGATGGAGACTTGGATACATGGGCGCTCCGGAAGATATTGCCAAAGCTTGCATCAAAATTCAAGGGCAATTCACATCAGCTACCTGTTCAATTACACAACGAGCAGCTATCACAGCACTTTTGGCTCATCCATCTGCCATGGATTATATGAAAGAAGCATTTTTAAAACGAAGAAACATAATGTATGAACTATTAAGTTCAATTCCAGGCTTAAAACTCAATCTTCCTCCCGGTGCATTTTATTTCTTTCCAGATGTTACTTCCTATTTTGGAAAAAAATCAGAAAATAAAATCATTAAAACTGCCGATGACTTATGTATGTATTTACTGCATGATGCACATGTAGCCACAGTTCCGGGTTCTGCATTTGGGGCTGAAGGATACATTCGTATCTCATACGCCACCTCTGAAAAAGATTTGGTAATGGCTGCAGAAAGAGTAAAAAAATCACTGGAAAAATTATCTTAATTTTGATAAATAATTTGTACAACAACTTCAAATTTTCATCCGGTGCCCATCAATAAGGCCATTCAAAAGTTCAGAGAAAACATTAACCTTTTTATTTATCCGGCCAAAAACCGGGTACTTAATGTTTTGCGTATTTTAAGGCTATTTGTTTCATCGTTCATGGTGGGCTCACTAGTTTACTTTTATGGTTATCCGCAGCAAGAAGATTACATTACAACACAAATCATTCTAATTCGGTCGAGTTTTATTTTCTACATCATAAGTTTTTTTATTCGATTTTTTTATGATTTTGAACCCGGTAAATTCATACGAAAGAATTGGTTTGAAGGGAGCTTTTTGCTGATTTTGTTTCTAGACCTAATTAGCTATTTCTTTTTTAATCAGCCTCTATTCAGATTGCTTTTTGAAGGACTAGCTACAGATAGCGCTTTAGAAATGTTTGCCGTTTTTACTCAAATTTGTCTTTTGTTAATTGTTCTTATTGAATTTGGCAGAGCTAGTCAACGACTTACATATTTAAAGGTTAATCCCTCTTTGCTTTTCATTGCTTCCTTTTTGCTTTTAATATTAGGTGGTACAGGCCTTTTAATGATGCCTGAAATGACAGCCGACGGTATGGGCATGAACTTTTTGGATGCTTTTTTTACTGCTACCAGCGCCTCATGTGTTACTGGGTTAATTGTTGTTGATACAGCAACCTATTTTAGCGATAAGGGCATCGTATTGTTGATGATACTAATTCAGTTGGGAGGTTTAAATATTATTTCATTTGCTTCATTTTTTGCAGCATTTTCAAAAAAAGGAGTAGGATTAAGGCATCATACCATTATCAAAGATTTTATGAGTTATGACTCTTTATCAAGCACTCACAGCTTGCTGAAACGGGTTGTTACACTTACCCTGCTTATAGAATCGTTAGGTGCCATACTTATTTTTCTTACCTGGGACTCACGTACACCATTTGAATCTCTGGGTCAAAAAATATTTTTTTCAATTTTTCATTCCATATCTGCTTTTAACAATGCAGGTTTTTCAACATTTACAAATGGTCTTTTTGAACCTATTGTAAGAGAATCGTATTTTTTGCACGTGGTAATTATGATTCTTGTATTTCTTGGAGGAATTGGAATTCCGATACTGAACGATATGTTTGACCCTAAAAACATGCGAGAACGACTGCGCTATCCATGGAAACGCCTTCAAATTACATCCCGCCTTTCTCTTTTTACTTCTGCTATACTAATTGTTTTAGGGGCAATAGTATTTTATATTAATGAAACTATAAATCCATTGCAATTAGCTGAAGGTGGCTTGCAAACCCAGGGAGGATTAGGTCAAATTGTAACATCGTTGTTTCAAAGTGTCATTACTCGAACTGCCGGTTTCAATACTACCGATATCAGTATTCTTTCTACACCAGTATTATTATTCTTTTTATTACTCATGTTTATCGGAGCATCTTCCGGCGGTACAGGTGGAGGAATAAAAACATCCACATTTGCTGTAGTATTTTTATCTGCATTAGCTACAATCCGTGGTAAAAAGCTGGTAGAAGTTTATCGGCATACCATTTCTTCTGAATTACTTTACAAAGCATTTTCCATTTTTCTTTTCTCGCTGTCGGTTGTATTTACCGGAACCTTTATCTTATCAATTACCGACCCTCAAATTCCTTTAATTAAACTGGTATTTGAAGAAGTATCTGCATTTGCAACCGTAGGACTTTCTACTGGTATAACTGCAGAGCTTTCTACCGGCGGTCGTATAGTGATTATTGCTTCCATGTTTATTGGAAGAGTAGGTGTATTAACCTTAGCTTTTGCACTGAGTAAAAAAGTTATTAGTACTAATTACAAATACCCTAATGCATATGTGATGATTGGCTAGAATAAGTAAAATTTCAATTCGTAAGAAACAACAGGAAAATTTAATTAGAAATAACAACCGCCAAAACTGGCAACTCAAGTTATCTAAAAAAATTCTAAATTCTTGTCCTTAACATTAAACGAATAAGTGTCCACGTGGCAAAAATGCCAGAGATTATAAATAACATTTTACCAGAACTAGAATCAGGATCAAATACAATCAAAATAGTTGCACTAACTACCATAAAACCAATAATCATAACCAGTGCCAGCCGTTGGCTGAATTCTTTGGCAGCACGTGCAAATGCTGCTTTATCTTGTAAGTTTATTTCATGAATAAGCTTGCCTTCTTTAATCTTATATAAAATTTCATTCACTTCCCCGGGAAAATCACGAATAAATGCTGCATAATCACGAACTGTATCAAACAGTTCATTGGCTATCATTTTTACTGAATACTTTTGTTTAATCAATTCTTCAGCATAGGGTTTTATAATTACACTCAGTGATATATCAGGGTCAAGGCGGCTACCAAATTTTTCAATCGTAGCAAGCGATTTAAGCAATAAATAAATACTGGATGGTATTTTAAGTTGATGACGAATGATGATTTGCACACATTCATTTAGAATTTTTGTAAAATCCATTTTTTCATAAGGAATAGGCTCATATTTATTTAATAAATCCTGAATGCTAAATTGAAGTTCTTCATGCATGGAATAATACTTTTTACCGCAAAGCGTAATTAAAGAATCTGTAATCATGCGTGCATTCATAGTTGCAAAACCCAATGTAAAACTAGCTAGAAAGTTCATTTCTCGGGGTTTAAGTATTCCTACCATTCCAAAATCAACCAAAGCAATTACATTACCCGGCTGTATAAAAATATTTCCGGCATGAGGATCACCATGAAAAAAACCATGTTTCAAAATCATTTTTAATACAATATGTGTTCCGGTATTGGCAATAATTTTCGGATCAAGCCCCGCAGCTTTCAATTCCTCAATTTTATCAGGCTCAATTCCGCTCATATATTCCATGACCAGCAATTTTTTAGTAGATAATTCCATATATACTTTCGGAATTCTACATTGCGGAAAGTCTTTAAACATATCATAAAAACGCTGAGCATTGGAAGCTTCTTCAAAGTAATCAAGTTCTGACATGATGATATTCCCAAACTCTTCCACAAAGCCTTCAATATCAATAGAAGCCAAGCCCGGATAAGCTTGTACAAGTTTTTTAGCCAAAAAACGCATCAGATATAAATCTGATTTAATCTTTGTCTCAATATTCGGACGCTGAATTTTTACAATAACTTCCCGGCCATCTTTTAAAACTCCTTTATATACCTGACCAATGGAAGCAGAGCCAAAGCAATTCCTGTCAAAACTTTCAAAAACATCAGCAATAGGAGCCCGCAATTCTTTTTCAATTAGCGCAATTGCCATTTCATCGCTCATGGGTTGTGCCTTGCTTTGCAATTTTTTAAACTCTATACGCAAAGGCTCATTAATCAAATCCGGCCGGTCAGCAAGAATTTGACCGAATTTAACAAACGTAGGCCCTAAATCTTCTAGGATAATTCGTATGCGTTCAGGTGTGGAACGCATCACCCCATTATTAAAATATTTTTGGGGAACCAGTCGGCGTAAATATTTGTTCCCCCCCATCCATTCAATTATCCCGTTTTTAATCAGGATGTTAATAATCTGAAGAGCACGAAGTATCTGTAAATAATACAATCGATATTCCCAAATTCTAAATATCATTCAGTTGGTCTATTTTTTTGTAATTCTTGAGTTAATTTTTCAATAGCTTTCGTCAAGGCCCTTACATCTTCATTGGTGGGTAAATTTCTGCTTTCTAACGCTGAACTAATTAGGTCTTTCATTTCCATTCGTTGCTTTACTTCTTCCAAATACTGGTAAAGCCGCTGAGATATTTTTTCCATCATTTCTGGGTCATTGCGATACTGTTCCAAAAATTCAGATACCTTACTAACAAACAATTCCCTATCCATGAGACTCATGGTTAATCCAAACCGAAGTATTTGCTCAAAAATGCTAGACATGATGTATTTTTAAAAAAAAAACCGTAGTTACTTAATATGTTTTTATTAGATTTAAGCATTTACAGCTTCATGTATCAATTTATATAACAAATGCAATATTACAATATAATTAAACCAAGACCTATGATAAACGTCATATTTCAAAGATAAAAAGCGCGATTAGAATTTTTGATTTTTTTTGGAATGAATTAAAAAATGCTTATTTTTGCGTCCTCAAAAGTTAAACGGTCTGGTAGTTCAGCTGGTTAGAATACGTGCCTGTCACGCACGGGGTCGCGGGTTCGAGTCCCGTCCAGACCGCATATATTAAAATATTCTTAACGTTCTTATTTATTTTACATCCCTCAAGCCCATTTACCTTTCATTTTATTTATTTCTCATCACATTATTTACACTTATTAGTTCCATTGTTACTGCATTAATATTTAGTATAAACCTTCAAGGTATTTTAATAAAAATTTTCAATTCCACCGATGTAGAATATCATCCATATGATTTTAAATTCAGTTCAATGATGATAATGAAGTAAAATACAAGTTATTAAATTTCCATTTCAATTTTTATAATAATGAACCCACTGTAAGAAGTAGTTATACTTTTTAAAAACTATATAACACTCTTTAGCTAAAATCTTCTTGACCAACTTTGTTTTTTATACACAGTGGAAAATTTTATCATATTACAACGAAGTTGATATTATTAATGATATTCACTAAACTATATAATGTACAATTCAAAAAGAATAATTAACAGAATTCTTGTCGTTTAAAATAATTATGCCGTCCAATCAAATCATTTACTTTCTACATTTGGAAGTACAAAAAACCAATTTTAACTGTTATACTTAAAATAAATAATATTATTATTTTTATCACTGAAACCCGATGAATTCTTGAAATTCAATTTTAATTATATACCTTTTATTTTAAAATTAATTCAATTTAAATGTCAAATAGATGTAGATATTTATTATTAGGGTTTCTAATCGCTTTACATCATTCTCACTCCTGGGCCCAAGATAATTTTGGAATAAAATTTTTTGGGCTTAGCATTCATCCATTAGGAGAAAAAGATAATGCACACCTTATGCCTCATAAATTAGATCCCCAAGGATATTTGGTAATGAATTTAGGTGTGGTGTTATCTTACGAAAAATTTGTGGTAGAAGATGCACTGTCATTTAAATTTGGTATTGCCCAATATGCTGATTGCGCAGCTCAATGGGGAGGTTTTTTACATGCTGGTATTCGAGCAAAAATATTTAAAATAAAGAAGCATGCTTTATATGGTGGAATTGGCCCCACCTTTATCTTTCGAAGAAATTGGCATACCCTTGATGGTTATATTAATAGAAATCGTTTTATTGGTGATAAAGATGATTTTATTCAATATAAATTTTTATGGTATGGAGGAGAGTTTGAATACCGATTTAACTTTTACCGAGCCTGGGATTTATCGATAAGTTTTGTGCCAGGTTTTCCAGATTTAGTAAGCTTATCGATTGGTGTCAACTATCGGTTTAGGGATAATTAAAATACTATCCGGCTAATTGAATTCCTTTATCAAGCGCATCTCTTAATACAGAAAAGCCCTCTACTCCTACAGAAAGGCGAACTAAAGAATCTGTTATTCCACGTTTTAATCGGTCTTCTTCGGGTACTACAGCATGGGTCATGCTGGCAGGATGCTCAATATAACTAATCACAGAACCCAGACTTACTGCCAGCTCCATCGGAGTATCTGGACGGGCAAAATAATTCATCAAATTTACTCCGGCCTGATAGCCTCCTTTTAATTCAAATGAAATAACGGCTCCGCCATGTCTCATCTGTTTTTTACACAATGCATGCTGTGGATGGCTTTGTAATCCGGGATACCATACCCTACTCACCCCTGGATGTTGTTCTAAAAATTCAGCTAGTTTTTGTGCTGTTTTGCATTGATGCTCCATACGTACACCCATTTCCTGAATGGTCAAACTGTTCAACCAACTTTCAAAAGGAGAAGGAGTTGGCCCTAAATCTTTATAGACTGGATAGACTTCTTTACTAAAAAACTCATATGGCCCCAAAGCAGCTCCGGCTATGGAAGCCGAATGTCCATTAACGTATTTGGTTAATGAATGAACAACCACATCAGCACCCAAGCGAAAAGGTTGTTGTAAATAGGGAGAACAAAATGTATTATCAACAATAAGCATGACTTCTTCAGGCTCAGTAATTGCTGAAATGGCTGATATATCACAAAGCTGCAATGTAGGATTATCAGGTGTTTCAATAAATACTGCAACCGTATTAGGATGCTGCTGCATAACTAAACGAATATTCTCAGGATTGGTAGCATCTACAAAAACAACATCCACACCAAACCTATTTTGTAAAAATCGCATAAATGAATCAGTGCATCCATACACATTGCCAACTATAATGCAATCGCCTGGACGAACAAACCCTAAAATTACCGTAGTAATAGCCGCCATTCCGGATGCGGAAACCAGCGAAGCAATAGTGGGAGTTTTTTCATCGGCAGATAATGCGTTATAAATTATATGATCACATTCTAATTGAAACAAAACTTTTTCCAAATATTCTGTGTTGGGATTTCCCAATCGGGTATAAATACGTGCATAAGGCTTTTCTCCTGAAGGTGAAACCCCTAAAAAACGAGCTGCCCCATCTGCTACATCCTTAAATTTAAAAGTTGATTTTTGATGAATGTTGGGTAATCCAACTCCGGCACAAACAGCATTAAATCGATCTACATCCATTTGCAGTGAATTGGTTCGTGCATATGCATTTTTTCGGCGAATCCAGTCGGGCCACCAGCTAAATCTTCCTTTCATATTAAAATGTATTTAGTTCAACCATCCGTTTATAAGCTCCATTCATTTTTACCAGTTCAGCATGCGTTCCCCGTTCAATAATTTCTCCGCGATCTAAAACAATAATTTCATCTGCATGCTGTATGGTACTTAGTCGGTGAGCAATTACAATCACTGTTCTGTTTTTGGTTAAATTTTGAATAGCTTGCTGCACAATTTTTTCACTTTCAGCATCCAAGGCAGAGGTGGCTTCATCTAAAATTAAAATGGGTGCATCTTTGTATAGTGCACGTGCAATAGCTATACGTTGTCGCTGGCCTCCACTCAATTTATTCCCCTGATCGCCAATGGAAGAAAAATATCCATTGGGTAATGCTTCAATAAAATCAGCGGCATACGCCAATTTTGCAGCAAGCTTCATTCGTTCCATGTTTGGGCTTGGATCACCAAATGTTATGTTGGCAGCAACTGTATCATTAAATAGAATAGGTTGTTGTGAAACAATGCTCATTAAATTTCGAAGGTCTGTAATCTTAATTTGCTTTACATCGTGCCCGTCAATAAGAATATTTCCTCCGGTTACATCATAATATCGAGCAATTAGATCTGCCATGGTAGATTTTCCGGCTCCTGAAGCTCCTACCAATGCTATGGTTTTACCTTTAGGTATTACAAGCGATACATTATTTAAAACCGGCTGATTAGTGTAACTAAACACCACTTGCTTTAATTCAATGCTGTGTTCAAACGATTTTAATGAAATGGGGTCTGGGTGTTCTTTCAATGTATTTTCTGCATTCAATATTTCTTCAATTCGATCAATCGAGGCGATGCCTTTTTGAAGATTATAGAAGGTAGATGAAACAGCCTTTGCCGGCGAAATCACCTGGCTAAACATGGCAATATAAGTAATGAAAACTTCTGGATCAAGCTTTACATCGAGTACCAGTTTGCCCCCAAACCACATGATAACAGCAATAACAATACTTCCTAAAAATTCACTTAGTGGTGAAGAAAGTGATCGTTTTCGAAAAATACTATTACCCAACACCTTAAACTGATCGTTTTGTTGATGAAATTTTTTTCGTAACAGGTCTTCAGCCTGAAATGCTTTTACAATGCGCATTCCACCAAGTGTTTCTTCAATAATAATCATAAGATCGCTTAAAATCTTTTGTCCGGAGAATGAAGCCCGCTTTAAACTTCTACCAATGCGGGCAATAATAAAAGCACTCACCGGAAGTAAAATGAAAGCAAAAAGCGTAAGTTGCGGACTGAAAATAAACATCATTACTAGGTAAGCTATAATGAGTAATGGGTCTCGCATAAGTGAAATGAGAGAATTCATGATACTCCACTCAATTTCTACTACATCGGCCGACATTCGGGTCATTATATCCCCTTTTTTTTGTTCTGAAAAATACGAAAGGGGTAGTTCCAAAATTCTATCATACATTTTTTTTCGTAAATCATAAATCACACCCGTACGCATAGGCGCTAATACATGGAGCGATAAGTAAACCGTGAGGTTTTTCAGAAAAAACAACAATACCATGCCGGTGCAAATCAAAGCCAACATGGAAGATTTTTCAATCCCTCCCATGCTTTTACCCATCCAGTAATACAAGGTTTGCATGAGTCCTTTAACGGTAAATGTAAAATCAGGCATTTGTTGTGGAGCCTGTACCCTGTCAAAAAGAATTTGTAAAAAGGGAATAGCCAGTGTGACTGATACCACACTCAAAAGAATAGAAAGTACGGTTAACAAACCAAAACCGGCTATCTGCATCCGGTAAGGAACAAGGTATTTTATCATTCTCCGGAACTTACCCATACTTAAAAGGTATTAATCCCGGTGTAATTTGCAGGAGTGATAGACAACAAACGTTGTTTTACATCATCACTTACATCTAAGCCATTTACAAAGTCTTTTATCCTGTCTAAGCTCAATTCTTCATTGGTGCGTGTAAGCTCTTTTAATTTTTCATAGGGATTGGGATATCCGATGCTGCGTAAAATAGTTTGTATACCCTCTGCCACCACAGCCACATGTTGATTTAAATCTTTCTGTATGGCAGATTCATTCAATAATAATTTATCCAACCCTTTTTGAATAGAAATTAAAGCAATTAACGTATGCGCTACGGGCACTCCCACATTTCGTAACACAGTTGAATCAGTAAGGTCTCGCTGCAATCGAGAAATTGGAAGTTTCGCTGAAAGGAATTCAAACAATGCATTGGCAACTCCAAGATTCCCTTCTGCATTTTCAAAGTCGATAGGATTTACTTTGTGTGGCATGGCAGACGACCCCACTTCGTTTTTGGATATTTTTTGCTTAAAATATTCCATGGATATGTAAGCCCATACATCGCGGCATAAATCTATCAAAATGGTATTGATACGCTTCATGCCATCAAACCAAGCTGCTAAATAATCATAATGTTCTATTTGAGTGGTAGTTTTGCTTCTACATAAACCTAGTTCTACATTTACAAAATGGTCAGCAAATGAAATCCAGTCAACCTCTGGGAAAGCTACATGATGCGCATTGAAATTACCGGTAGCCCCTCCCATTTTAGCACCGTATGGAATTTCCATGATAAGTTCAAATTGCTTAACTAACCGCTCAAAAAAAACATAAAACTCTTTTCCTAGTCGGGTGGGCGAAGCAGGCTGGCCGTGAGTGCGTGCCAACATGGGCACATGTTTCCATTCTTCTGCAAGCACCCGAATACGATTCATCAGGTTTTGTAATGCCGGATAAATGAGATTTTCATTGGCATCTTTGATAGACAAAGGAATGGCTGTATTATTGATATCTTGCGAAGTAAGGCCGAAATGAATAAATTCTTTGTATCCACTTATTCCTAACAAATCAAACCGACGCTTGATAAAATACTCTACCGCTTTTACATCATGATTGGTTTCCTTTTCGATGGCTTTTACTTCCAGTGCGTCGGCTTCTGTAAATGTTTCATAGATTTTTCTAAGTTCTGTGTATACTTCCTTTGGCACATCTTTTAATGGTTCTAATGGTATATTACACAACGAAATAAAATATTCTATTTCTACTCTAATTCTGTAGCGGATTAACGCAAATTCAGAATAATAGTCAGACAAAACCCGTGTGTGCTTGTAATATCTTCCATCAACCGGCGATAATGCCATCAACTCATTCATGATGCTCATAAAATGTATTCAAACCCCGAAGGTACAAATTCTCTTTGAGTAACTATATGAACATTTATTATCAATAATTTACAATAATAATTCATCGTTGATACAACCATTTTTGATTTATTTTAGTCTTAGATAAAAAATTGTAAGTTTGTAAAATAATTATATTTAATTATAATATAAATTGATGAAAAAATTCTTTACAAGTAAGTTATTTCAACTTATTGGATTTATATTTTTTTTACCCGGAATACATTGGGCACAAACTACAACATTTAATTACACTGGCAACGTGCAAACCTACACAGTTCCGCCTGGTGTATATTGTATTCAGGTAGATGTTCGCGGAGCTAAAGGTGGTGGGCCTAATGGTGGGAATGGGGCCAGGGTACAGGCAAATTTAAATGTAACTCCCGGCCAGGTCTGGAAATTCGAGTAGGAGGTATGGGAAATTGCCCTGGAGCCGGATGGAATGGAGGAGGAGCTGGCAGTACAGCTAGCGGAGCAGGGAATGAATCATGTGGTGGAGGTGGAGCATCTGATATTAGAATCGCTCCTTACGGTTTAGGAAACAGAATAGTAGTTGCAGCCGGAGGGGGTGGTATGGGTGGAGGAAATACAGATGCCCAAGGAGGTGTAGGAGGCTGTGCCAGTGGAACAGCTGGTAGTGGCCCATATGGACAAGGTGGATCTGGCGGCTCGCAAGTAGCTGGTGGGAACGGGGGACCACCATGGATATCAAGCGGAAATCCCGGACAACCAGGTTCTTTGGGAAATGGTGGGGCAGGCGGATCTGATCCTTGTTATAATTTGGGCCCCGGTGGAGGTGGCGGCGGTGGTTTTTATGGCGGTGGCGGCGGTGGTAGTGATTGCTTTGCCAGCGGATCGCTGGGCGGAGGTGGTGGAGGTGGCGGCTCAAGCCTAACCCCTGCAGGTGGAACCTGTACACAGGGTTTTAATAACGGAAATGGTCAAGTTATTATAACAGTTCCATCGCCTATCTCGTTTAATGCATCTAGCAACTCTCCCCTTTGCATAGGCCAAACTTTAAATTTATCAGTTTCAAATATTGTTGGTGGAGCATCTCCATACACATATAGTTGGACAGGTCCCAATGGCTTTTCATCTACCCAGCAAAATCCATCTATTCCTAACATCAGTGCCAATCAATTTGGTAATTATACAGTAACAGTTTCAAGTACAAACGGATGCGTAACTGCCTCTGCTACGGTAAATGTACAAGTTGGTGCAAGTGCTAATCTGACTATAGTACCGGATGATACTTCAATTTGCGTTGGAAACACCGTAGTAATATCTGCTGATGCAAATGTGCCTGGTGGTACATTTTCTTGGAGCAATGGTGGTACTGGAAATACAATAACAGTATCTCCCACAAATACACAAACTTATACTGTATCTTATAATCTTAGTGGTTGCACGTCTACTGCTACTGCTACTGTTAATGTTAATCCACTTCCAATTGTTACAATTGATGGTGACTTAGATATTTGTTTAAATGATATTACAACACTTACCGCATCTGGAGGAGTTAGTTATATATGGAATACCGGTGATTCTATTTCCTTTATTACAGTAACACCCCCTGTAAGTTCAACTTATACAGTTACAGCAACAGATTCCAATGGATGTATTTCCTCCAGTTCAGCAACGGTTGAAGTTAACCCCTTACCGGTAGCTTCATTTACCAGCAATGAAGTATGCGAAGGAAATAATACTATTTTAACCAATACCTCTTCGGTAAGTACAGGCACTATAAGCAACAGTAACTGGAGTGTAAGCCCGGTTACCCCATCAGGGACCAATGCTGTAAGCCACACATTTCCTTCTGGAGGAACATACCCGGTAACATTAACAGTTACTACTAACAAAGGTTGTACAGCCTCGGTTACCCAAAATGTTGTGGTTCATTACAACCCTGTAATTAATATAACTTCTGATATTACCGAAGGATGTGAGCCGCTGTGTGTAAATTTCTTTGATCAATCAACAGTAACCAATGCCAGTATAGTAAATTGGAGCTGGAAAAGCAACAACCAGATAATTTCATCCAGTCAAACCCCCAATTATTGTTTTAGTAATGATGGACAATACAACATTCAACTGGATGTAGTTACTTCAAATGGTTGCTCTTCTTCACAAAACTTTCCAGGTTATATTACTGTATTTCCGTCACCCATAGCTGCATTTGAGCCAAGTTCAGATAGTGTCCCCATTAATAGTCCCACCATTTTGTTTGTAAATATAAGCCAGGATGGTTCAACTTACCAATGGGATTTTGGCGATGGAAACGGTAGTAATGAATTTAGCCCTACATATACATACAATTCAATCGGTGAATTTTGTATTGAATTATTGGTTACTTCGGGCAGTGGATGTACAGATGTAGAACGTAAGTGTATCAAAGTTTACGGTGAACATTTTGTGTTTATTCCAAATTCATTCTCTCCCAATGGAGATGAATTGAATGAATTATTTGTAGTAAGAGGATATGGAATACAAATGGTAGAAATGTGGATATTTGACCGTTGGGGAAGAGAATTGTTTTATTCCAACAAGCAGGAAGCTGGTTGGGATGGAACAGAACTGAATTCAACAAAACCATTACCCACCGGTACTTATATTTACAAAATCAGAATTACTGACTATAAGAACATTGAAAAAGATTACTTTGGATTTATCAACTTGATAAGATAAGTAGCTTTAAGTTGAAATGTCATCTTATTAACATTTAAAAGCTTTACGGCACGGCTTATTTATAAATTAAGTCGATCTATTTACAATTTACAATGAAATAATGCATTTAGTGATAAATAGAAAGAATGAATCAAGTTGAATTGTATTTTATTAATTGCTTCCACCTAATGCACGATACAATTGAATGGATGAAATAAATTGTTGCAAATTGGCCTCTGTGAGTTCAATTTCAGAATTTAATAAATTTTGTCTTGTCATTAGCACTTCCAGATAGCTTGCATATCCTGTAAAAAACAATTGATTAGAAATTTGAAGGGCATCACGCATTAAAGAAAGTTCTTCCATTTTCAGCCGTGCTATCTGTTCATAATTTCTATAACGATTTAATTCATTAATTACTTCTTCTACGCTAGTTAGTAGTTTTTTATGATACAAATGAAATGATTCATTTTTTTGTGCAAAAGCCTGCCGATATTGAAACATAATAAGATTTCGATTAAGTAATGGAGCCGTTAATCCACCCAATATATTAAAGGCAAGTGAGCCTGGAAGGCTAAAAAAAGTAGATGGATTAAAACTATTAATTCCAATATTGCCTCCAATAATTAAGCTGGGATAAAAGGCCGCCTTGGCTGCTCTAAACTCTGCTTTTGAAGCAAGAAAATCATTATAACTGCTTCTTACATCCGGCCGGTTGAGTAATAAATCTGATGGTACTCCGGCATTGAGTTGTGTAGGAAGGTCGCGTATATCCAATGAATCTTTTCGTATCACGCGTTGTGCAAATCTTCCAGTTAGTGTATTCAGAGCATTTTCAATCAAAACCTGCTCCTGAGTTTTGGCATACATTAAACTTTGTATTTGCAATAGTTGGGCTTTAAATTGTTTTACTGCCAACTCATTAATTTTTCCACTTTCTTTCTGTATCAGAATTACATCAAATGCTTTTTGCTGTAAATCAATATTCCTTCGAATTATTTCTATTTCCGTATCTATAGCAATAAGTTGATAATATAATTGAGCAATTTGTGTTATAATTTGGGTACGTAAATACTGTATGCCATCTTGAGTAGAAAGATAGCGAAAATAAGCAGCTTTCTTTTTGTTTCGCAGCTTTCCCCATATATCAATCTCCCAGCTGGTATGAAACCCAGCATAAAAATCTGGAACAGGATTACTAATTTTTTGGTCAGGAGTAATATTGGGAGAAAAATTTACATCATAATTACCCACCCCATCAATCGTGTTTCTTCCAAACCTGGTCAAACCGGCACTTAATTGTAAATCAAGATTGGGGAAAAGCTGATTGCGACTTGCTTTAAAAAGTGCTGAAGCTGCAAACAATCGTTGTTCAGCAATGCGGATATCCAAATTATTAATTAAAGCAGAGTCTATAAGTTGTATTAACAAGGTATCTTTAAAAAATGACCTCCAAGAAATGAGTACATTATTTTTCGTACCCGGCATTACAGTATCTGCAGGCATATAAAAAGTATTGGGCATGGTTAACGTTTCTTTCACCACAAGCTCTTTTGGAACAGCACAACCTAAAACCCAAACAAATAAAAGCAGAGAAATGTATAATTGAACCTTATTAAACAAGCACATTGTTGTATTATTTTTTTCTACTTAAACGATTTTCTATACTGGCAAAAACAATATACAATCCCGGAATCATTATCAACCCCAAAATAGTACCTATAAACATACCTCCTGCAGCAGTAGTTCCGATGGATCGATTCCCCAATTCTCCAGCACCCGTAGCAACAACCAGCGGAATAAGCCCAGCAATAAATGCAAAAGAAGTCATAAGAATAGGTCTGAAACGAGCTACTGACCCTTCGATGGTAGCTTGCAGCATATCTTTACCTTCTTTCCGCTTTAGCAATACGTACTCTACTATAAGAATGGCATTTTTACCAAGCAGTCCAATAAGCATAATCAATGCTACCTGTGCATAGATATTATTTTGTAATCCCATTAATTTCAAAGAAAGGTAAGAACCGAAGATACCAACGGGCAATGATAGAATTACAGAAAGCGGAAGCATGAAACTTTCATATTGTGCAGCTAATATTAAATAGACAAATATCAAGCAAATAATAAATATGATAGTTGTTTGATTTCCTGAAATTACTTCTTCTCTGGTCATTCCCGACCATTCGTATGTATAACCTCTTGGTAATTTCAATGCAGCACGTTCAACGGCTTTAATTGCATCACCACTAGAATATCCGGGAGCTGCATCTCCGTTAATCATAATGGCATTAAACATGTTATAACGGGTAATTTGTTCTGGCCCATATACTTTTTCCATGCGGATAAATGTTGAAAATGGAACCATCTCTCCATCGCGGTTTTTCATGTAATATTTTAATATATCATCAGGAGCTGTTCTGTATTGAGGAGCCGCTTGTAACATCACTTTATACATTTGCCCAAAACGAACAAAATTACTGGCATAATAACTACCAACAAGCGTTTGAAGAGTATTCATAGCTTCATCCACACTAATGTTTTTCTTGGCAGCCATTTCATAATCTACCTTAATCAGGTATTGAGGGAAATTAGGATTAAAATTAGTAAACGCATTTTCAACCTGAGGAGTAGCAACAATATTATTGATAAATTCGTTTCCTACATCATACAAATTTTTAAGATTACCACTTCCTGTTTTATCTATTAACCGCAATTCAAATCCACTGGTATTACCAAATCCAGGAACAGTAGGTGGCGGAAAAAATTCAATGGATGCATCTTTTATATGTACACATTTTTCATAAAGCTCTTCAATTAATTTGTTTACTTTTTTATTGCGTTTATCCCAAGGTTTTAAGTTAATAATTCCCATACCATACGATGCCCCCGCAGATTCTGTAATGATACTGTAGCCGGCAAGGGTTGTTACGTTTTCAACTTCTTGAAACTGGCTCGCTAATTCAGTAATTTCATCTAGCACACGTCCGGTTCTTTCCAGTGTAGCACCTGGCGGAGTGTTTACTGAAATATAAATAATTCCTTGATCTTCCGTGGGAATAAATCCTTTGGATAAAATTTTATTTAGACCAAATACTCCTAATAAAGCCACTAAAAGCATTAACAAAGTATATCGTTTTTTGGGGCTAAATCGCTCAATAACCGATTTGTAACGTGATGTAAGCTTTTCATACCCTTTGTTAAATGATTGAAAGAATCTGTTAAGTGCACCGAATGAAACTTCATGTCCGGGTGGTTTAAGCCATAATGCACAAAGTGCCGGCGTAAGAGTTAATGCATTAATACCTGAAATAACAATGGCTATAGCCAAGGTTAAAGAAAACTGACGATAAAAAATTCCAACCGGACCGGATAGAAATGCTACTGGAACAAACACTGCAGACATTACTAACGTAATAGCCACAATGGCAGAAGCAATCTCACTCATAGATTCCAATGTAGCTTCTTTTGCTCCCAGGTGTTTTTCATGCATTTTAGCGTGAATGGCTTCCACTACTACAATCGCATTATCTACAACAATTCCGATAGCCAGTACCAAGGCAAATAATGTGAGCAGGTTAATGGAAAAATCCATCAATTGCATAAATGCAAAGGTACCTATCAATGCCACCGGAATGGATAAAGCAGATATTATTGTAGCACGAATATCTTGTAAGAAAATAAATACAACTAAAAACACAAGAATAAAAGCTTCAATTAAGGTTTTAATAACTTCAGCAATCGAAGCATCAAGAAAGCGTGAAACATCATAGGCAATGTTAAACTTCATTCCTGGAGGAAATGTAGTTTTTTCCAGGTATGACATTCTTTTTTTGATGTTTTGAATTACTTCCCGCGCATTAGAACCTGGTCGCTGTTTAATCATAATAGATGCAGACGGGCGTCCGTCTGTTTTTGAATCCATATGATAGCTTAAAGCACCAAATTCTACATCAGCAATATCTTTTAGCTTTAAAAATGAACCATCGGGATTGGCTTTTATTATTATATTACGATATTGCTCCTGGTCAATAAACTTTCCTGTATAACGTAACACGTATTGTGTTGATTGATTCATTTTGTCAGAGCTTTCACCGGTTTTGCCGGGTGCAGCCTCTAAATTCTGGTCACGAATTGCTCGAATCACATCATCAGTGCTAAGCTGATACGCGGAAAGCTTTTCAGGTTTTAGCCATACTCGCATGGAATAATCTTTCGACCCCATGATTTCAGCATATCCTACTCCATCAATTCTTTTTAATTCAGGTAAAATATTTATATCAGCAAAGTTGTAAACAAACTTTTCATCCACGGTTGAATCCTCGCTGAATAAATTTAGATACATCAGCATACTGTTTACCTCTTTCTCTGTTTGAACACCGGCTTTAAGTACTTCTTCCGGCATTTCATCCAGCACAGTTGCTACCCGATTTTGAACATTAACAGAAGCTAAATCCGGATCAGTACCTACTTTGAAAAAAACCGTAATAATGGTAGTTCCTGTATTATTTGAAACGGATGAAAGATAAGTCATACCAGGCACCCCATTTACAGCACGTTCAATGGTGGTAGCAACTGACTTGGCACAAACCTCAGCATTTGCACCTGTATATTTGGTAGTAATTGTTACTGATGGGGGAACAATTTCAGGAAACTGTGTAATGGGCAAGCCAATTAAAGCTAGCAAGCCCAACAAAACAATTAACAAAGATATTACCAACGATAAAATCGGGCGTTCTATGAAAGTTTTCAGCATGGGTTTTAATTGATGCTTTTACTAAATACTTCTTGTTCGCTAATCATTACAGGTTGTATCATTGAGCCTTCCTGTAAATTTTGAATTCCTTCATAAACAATTACATCATTTTCGGTAAGCCCGGATTTTACAATATAAAAATGTCCGTAACGCTGCAAAGGCTCAAAACTTTTTAACTTAGTCATATTGTTTTCAACCACCATTACAAACAATTTATCTTGAATTTCCATGGTTGAACGCTGCGGAACCAATAAAGCATTCCGGATTGATTCTTTTAATCGAATTTTACCCGTGGAACCATGCTTCAATAAATTTTCTCGGTTATTAAAAATAGCACGGAGAGCTATAGCCCCTGTAGCTTGCTCAAATTCACTTCCCATGGTTTCAATTTTTCCTTTGATAGGATATACAGAACCATCTGCCAAAACCAATTCAACTTTCTGATTAAATAATGAATCATCTTTATTTGAACGAAAATATTCCAGATACTCCACTTCTGATACACTAAAATAAGCGTACACCGAATTAATGTCAGATATAGATGTAAGTAAATCACCTTCTCTAATTAAGCTTCCAACCTTAAAAGGAATTCGATCAATAGTACCATCAAAGGGAGATTTAATTTCTGTATTTGATAGTCTTATAGCTGCATGCGATTCTTCAGCTAATGCTTCTTCAATATTTGCTTCTGCAATGCTCAATTTTGCTCGTGCCAAATCAAGTTCTGTTTTGGCAACTACATTTTTTTCTACTAATAACTTAACTCTATCTAATTCTATTTGCGCAGACTGTGCTTCAGCTTGGGCAACTTTAAGATTTGCTCTCGCTTTGTTCATAGCTGCCCTATATTCTTCATCATTAATTTTAAACAGAACTTGTCCTTTTTTTACGGTATTCCCTTCATCCACCAAAATATGGTCAAGATAACCTTCTACGCGTGCCCGAATTTCTACATTTTTCACAGCTTGTATATCGGCAACATATTCCAGGTTTGTTACCACATCTTTGCGAATTACTTTTATAACCTGAAATTCATTTTGAACATTTTGCTCAGAAATATCATGGTTCTTATACTTGCAAGCCACCAGACCAGATAAAACAACCAACGTGCTGAATATTAGATTTTTTAATTCTCTCCTTAACATATCGTTAACATATGGTGTGCAAAGGTATAAATAGAACTAATGGGAATATCCAAATCGTTAATATAAAAATGTTAAAAGAAGTAATTTTATGAAATGTGTTGATAAATAAAATTTGTATCAAGAATATCTACTAGCATCCTGTAAATTTGCATGGAATAATATGGAATGACTGCGATGATAAGAAATAAATGGATACGGCTTGTGGTACTTGTTCCAATTGTATTTACAATGTTTTGTGGCATTTTAGTAGGTATTCTATACATAAAGCAAGATGCAATAGTTCAGAGGTTGCTTACAGCCATGAATGAAAATTATGCTGGCCGCATAGAAATAAAAGATTCACATGTTTCCATTTTTCAAAACTTTCCATACATATCTATTGACCTGGAACACATTAAAATTTATGAAAACAAAGTAAATAAAAGTACTCCGGTTGTAGAAGTAAAAGACGCCTACATTGGTTTTGATTTATGGACAATTATATCCGGCCAATGGGAAATAAAAAAAATTAAGCTTAGTAAAGGCAATATTGATT
>JAOABX010000016.1 GCA_026418175.1 Flavobacteriales bacterium | reverse complement strand
CCTTTATACAAAGGATATGTAGTATTAGATAATTAAAATAAATTTTATTTAGAATAAAATAAATAATACTTAAAAGATTTATGTATGAAAAGATGGTTGCAAAAAATAAATATAGTACTAGTAATATTTCAAATTCAAATATTACTCTATAGTCAAGAGCGAAGCCAATATAATTTATATAATCATTACCAGCCAATAATAAATCCGGCAGCGATGGGGAGTTATGACCAATTAACGGCTTCAATATTGTTTAATTATCAGATGGGAGGTTTTGAAGGAGCACCGTTGCATGGGTTAGTGGATTTAACAGCACCGATAGGACAAACCAATGCAGTTATAGGCGGGCAATATGCGTTGGATAAGATAGGGAATCGATTTTACAATTTTGTAAATGTAAATTTTGCGTATCGTGTACGTTTAGATTTGAGAAATTATTTAAGTTTTGGAATAAGTGCAGGGATGCAAAATGTGAATATCGATTATAGCATATTAAATGTGCCCAATCCAGATCCAAGTGTGATTAATCAGCAAGTGAACAAGTTTGCACCAGATTTCAAGTTGGGGGCATATTATTTTCGGGATAACTTTTATGTAGGAATTGGAACCAATAATTTGATAAAGTTAAGGCCTAACGATCCTGTAATACGTGTAAATATAAATGATATACAATTTATTTTGCACAGTGGCTATCGATTTAGGTTAGGAGAGCAGTGGAGTTTAACGCCGAGTGTATTGTTCAAGCAAATAGCTGGCTCACCGATGCAAGTGGATATAAATTTGAATATGAGTTATAACAATGTGTTTGGATTCGGATTATCATATAGAACATTGCAAACATTATTGGTACAATTGCATGCCAAGATAGCCAGGCAATGGTTTTTAGGATATGGATATAATATGGGCTTAGGATTTAGAGATAATACGTTTTATCATGGACATGAGGTAATGTTAATATATACCGGACTTAATACGAAGAAAAAGTTGGCAGTAAGTTGCCCTAGATTTTAGTTTTATACATGCATTATTATAATAGTTTAATATAATGACATATGAAAAGATTATTTATAGCAATAATTGCATTATTTTGTTCTATTACATTTTTATATTCCCAAGAAAGAGAATATGCTAAATTATATGAACTTGTAAGTAATGGATATTATGATAATGCTTTAGTATTAGCTGAACAACTTTCAAAATTTAAAAATAGTAATGAAGCAAAGTGGGTATTAGGTTATATTTATTTTAAAAAAAGAGATTATTTTAGATCTGTTCAGTTTTATAATGATGCAAAAAAAAATAGGAAAAAATTTTCAGTTGTTCCTATTTGGTATTTTATTCACATGAAACAAATTTATGAATATAATAAAAATTATGATCAAGCTATAAAATATCTATTGGATTTACGTAGTAAAATTAACGAAATGCCTCAGAAAGAATATGAAAAATACGTCTCAAAATATGTTGATGATAGATCTGTTTGTAAAGATGTAGCAAATCAAATTACTTATCTTGATTATGAAATTAAAAGACTAAATTATTTACAAAATAATAAGATTTCAACTATTGAATATGAAAAACTTGAAAAAATAAAAACAAATCAAAAAGGCATATTTACTGGTATTGGATATGACCAAATAAATCAGGAGTTAGTAAGTATCAAATTACAAAAAGATGAAGGTATTGAAGTAAATTCAAAAGATAAATTTAAATCTTATTATCAACCCTATGGTTTTAAATTTACTGAAAATGAAAATAGAACTATTCCTGCTTTACGCAGCCATTTTTATTCTGCTGGAATTACTTTTGACCCAATACAAAAAAAATACATTTATGCTAAACAACATACACAAACTGTTGAATTAAAAAAGAAAGAATTAAAAAATAAGCCAGTTAACTACAGAAATTATATGGCTTTCTTTGAGTCCCCTCGAATTGATGAGACGGCTACGATAATTCCTTTAAACTATGATAACAGTGATTTTATTCACCCCATTATAACAGCAAATGGAAAAGTCTTATATTTTGCCACTAATAAAGGTAATGCCAATCTGCAATTTGACATAGCATATGTTACAAGAAATACTGACAATAGTTGGGACTGGGATAACATGAAATTGTTAAATGAAAATATTAATACTCCTATGAACGAATTATACCCAACTGTGAGTGGTGATTCATTACTAACATTTTCTAGTAATGGTTACATGGGTTATGGGGGATATGACATAATAGGTATTCGTTTAGTAGATGGTTTACCAGTGGGTGAACCATTTATTTACCCCTCACCTATTAATTCACATAGAGATGATTTTGGATATAAATTTACAGAAGAACGAGTTGCTGTTTTTTTTTCGAACAGAGATAGTATTACTATTGATGAAAAATATAAAATAGAATATCCTTTACCATTTGTATCGCTTATAGTTAAATTTTATGATAAAAACTTGAAAATACCAATAGATAATGCAGAGTTTAATTTAAGCAGTGGCAATATAAATAAAAAATATATTATTAATAATGGATATTTAAAAATTGACAGTTTATTGCCCAAATTTTTATACGACGTTGAATTAATGAAAGATAAATATATTATTTTAGATCCTAAACGAATAATTAAATATGAAAAAAATCAAAAAATTATTGAAATAGAATTTTTAGGCTATAAAAAATTAGAAAAGAAAGATAAATTGGAATTTAGAGATATACTTTTTGAATATAATAAAGCAGATTTATTACCTCAATCGTTTGTTGAACTAAATAAAATTATACAAATAATCAAAGAAAATCCATATGCAAAATTTGAATTAAGCGCACATACAGATTCACGAGGTAAAGACAATTATAACTTAAAACTTTCACAAAAAAGAGCTGAAAGTTGTGTAAAATACTTATTGTCCAATGGTGTATCCTCTGATGCTATTATTGCAAAAGGGTATGGGGAAAAACAGTTAAAAAATCATTGTAAAAATAATGTAAATTGTACAGAAGATGAGCATGCTGTTAATAGGAGAGTTGAAATAAGGGTTATTGATATTAAACAATAATAATTTAAAATTTAATTGTTTGTAAGTTCAAGTCATAAGTGCAATTATTTAAGTAGCACTTGATTAGGAGTTAAGTAATTAAATTTTCTTACGGGTCTGTTGTTAATTTAATTTTCAATTTCTTTCACCATCTCATCAGTTACAAAATTAAGGTTTGTTTTCTTAGGTAAAAATCTTCGTATAACCCCTATTCTATTCTCCACTGTACCATTCTGAAATATAGATTTTAGTTTGTTATGAAAAAACTATAAAAGAAAAGCCCCGAAATTCGGGGCTTCTTTTTTCAGAAAATCTACCTTTATTATTGTCTGGGCTTTGCTTCATTTACTTTAAGCTGTCGGCCTTTTACCTCCATTCCATTTACTTGTGAAACGGCGTTGTTTCCGGCTTCTGAGCTAGTCATTTCAACAAATGCAAAACCTTTTGATTTTCCGGTGAATTTGTCTTTAATGATTTTCACAGAGGATACTTCTCCATACTGTGCAAATACATTTTGCAATTCTTCTTCTCTGAGATTAAAGGGAATGTTCCCAACGTAAAGGGTCATAAAAAATGAAATTAAAAAGTTAACATGGTAAAGATACAACAAACCTGTATGTAACCAAATTTTATTTTGTATTTCAATACTTTAATTGAGTATTTGATAACATTGATTAAGAATTTGGTTATAATCCAAATGTTACAGACATCTTTACATAAAAGTTTTTATACCATACAGGGTCAACATATGTACCATATCGATAAAAAGTACCAACGCCAAAGCCTGTACCATTAAAGTAAAGTAGTTTATCTATTACAAAACCACCTTCAAAAAATCCCTTTTCCATGGTTTTAAAAGGTATGCCTTGATGGCGTAATGGTTCTTTCATCCAGCCAAAACCCAAATTGTGTACCAAACTAAATTCCGGTCGAATAACTTTCCCTACTTTAAATAGGATTCCAAAATTGTAACTCAAAAACCAGGAAATAAATTTATCAGATACAAATTCATTGGGACGCATGGTTTCAAATGCACTGCGTGCAACAATTGAAAATGTGGCAAAGCTTCCCCGCTCATTAAACATTCTGTTATATGGTACATCACCAAAAACTATTCCCCCACTTAGAATAGTTCTTAGTTTGCCTGCTTTTTTAAAATCAAGGGTTTCTTCAATCTTAGCAAATATGCGGGTATATGTAAATGGGTTATTGAGCGCAGGAATTCCTTGTGCTATGTGTAGCCATAAGATTGGATATTGGGTGCCCATGCTTAAATATAAATGCCCCAACGGAAAATATTTTTCCTTGATTCCCCAGCGTGCTGTAAATTGTAATTCAGTAAACTTAAATTGTTGATTGAAAGTAGTATCCGGCAAGTAACGATAAGGAAGCGTGGGATCAACAATTTGATGATTAAAACCCAACCGAAGATGCAAATTCTGCACCGGCTTAAAACGCACACTGCCTTCAAATAAATGAATACTGTCAAAAATATTCAAGGTGTATGAGCGGGCTATATTATCCAGATTAAATGGAGCTTCTAAAGGAATATCCTGATTGCCAGATTCGGCAAGATCACGTTTGTATTCCAGCCTGATTCGGGTATCTGTTTTACGATGTGGTATAAACTCAGTATAGGCCCCATATTTAAAAGCTTTGTCTTTAAAACCGTATCCAAAATGTCCACCAATGAGCCACCATTTAACCAACTGGTTGTTGGTGCTTAAACCGGCACCTAATCTTACGCCTTCGTAATTATTATATGTAAAAATTCGATTTAGGTCTATATCAATAAACCGAATTCGCAATTTGCCAGTCAAGATGGCTTCAAGCGCCATGATACGCCGATCTAATTTGAGGGCTTTCCCTAAACTATCTAAAACCCGGTATGTAGATGAATCTTTGCCAGACAAAGGATATTCACGGTATTGAGGCAGAATCTTTTCATTATCTTTTACGGCATGTTCATCCACGTCAATTTCTATGGCGCCAAATTGTCCGGCTTTTAACTTGGGGTTTATCTGGATGTTTTTAATGTAAGTTCTCCCTTCCCCTATTAATTTTTTCTCGTTAATAACAAGAAAATTTGAAGATATATCAGTATTTAATTGTACAGGAAACCAATGAATAGAATCCATACGGGCATATTGTTGTCGTATGGTTAAATGAATTCCTTCATCGGTATTGGTGGGAATCGCTATACCTGTTTCTAATGCAAGATGTTTAAGATTTACATTTAAAACTCCTTTCAATAATGATTCATCTTTTAAGTTTTTTCGTGGTTGATAGTTTATTACAATTACTGTATCATTGCCTGAAAACGTAGTATCAGCTATTTCATACCAATAACTTTTTAAACCAGCTTTTGAAATAGGATTGATGTAATGCATTCCGAAAATGGAAAATGTATTTTCATAAAAAGATAATGATTGTAATTGTGTAATTAAAGTAGAAATAATTGGCAGTTGCATCCCGGATGTTTTGGAAGCAATAACAAGTTCATAATTTCTATCGGGCTTCATAAAGCGCTTTTCAGTTACACTTTCGTTGATAAACAAATGATTTTTATCTAAAAACTGATTAAGCTGACGATTCATCGTATCATTAATTCGCAATGAATCCTTTAAATTTTTATATAATTCAGAATTTGTTGAAAGAGATGTATCAACCGCCGTAGTGAATAAAAATTTATGATAGGCAGTGTATGTGTATGCATCAAGTTTATTGGGATTCAGCGTATCACGACGCGCCAAAAGCTTCTTTACCAGCTCCTCAGCCGGATTAATGCCAGGAAATATAACAACTTCCTTTAATTCAACTTCAAGTGGTTCCAACTGAATAAAAATGTCTGCTCGATTGGATTCTGTTATAGTAAGCACCTGTTTTCTGTAACCAATGATAGAAAATTGAATCGTAGAAGGCAGTGACTCTACTTTCAATTTAAACTTCCCATCAATATCTGTAAAAGTACCATTGTTTTTTCCCTGTTCATAAATGTTTGCAAATGCCAGTGGTTTTCGTGTTCTTGCATCGGTTACTTCTCCAAATATTAACACTTGTGCATGCATTCCCACAAAAACATGCAAAACAAAACCTATCAAGATGAATTTTTTCATCATGATACAAAGTACGAAATAATCAATATGCAAAAGAAATAGGAGTAGGTATTTAGTGCTAACTTATGTTTAAGTTTATTACGGCAACTCCATTTCAAAAATGCGTTTCATACCAGTACCCCAGTCTTCCAATTCTTCGTTGGTCCATAATGCCGGATAAAAAATTCGTCGCTGAAAACGCGGAGGAAGGTATTTCTGCCAGTTAGTGCCTCCGGTAGCTTTGATGTCTTCCGGATTTTTTTGCAAATAGCGTACAGCTGACTTGTAATGCACCAAAGGCCAGTTTACATTCACATTTAAATCAAGTTGTTTTAATTGATTGATTACTTCTGTGTCATTTTTTTCTTCATCACTAAGACGATTATACTGATCCCACAATGTTTTTCCCTGTACCTTCTTCGCTGTATCAATAATAGTTTGTGCATATTTTGTTTCAAATTGCCGGAGTGTTAAGGTTTTTTTCCCGCTTGAAAGTTCAGTAGCTCCCTGTTTCCAGTATATATGTTCAAACATTTTTTCTATGGAAGTTTCGCCACTCGATTTAAAAGCATCACGATGTTCTTTATCCACTAATTCTTTAAAATCAGTAGCATAAACTTCAATAAGCCGGTATTGAGCTGACTGAAAACCGCTAGCAGGAAGTAATGACATTCTGAATTTTAAAAATTGTGCTGGATCCATGCCATTAATCATGATAGCAAACGAACGTGTGAGTGCTTCAAAATAACGATTTATTCGAGCCACACGCTCTTTCAAAAAAGATTTTGTTATAGGTGCTGCATTGGAAATTTGTTTTAATTCATGCAGGCAAAGTTTAAAGTACAATTCTGTAATTTGATGATACATAATAAAGATTTCCTCGTCAGGAAAGTTAGTCTTGGGATTTTGCAAACTTAACAAGGTGTCTAAATGAATATAATCCCAATAAGTAAGATAATCTGCATAAAGAAGCCCATCGAGGTAAGAAGCCAAATCCTGCCCCATGGCTGCATATTTTTCTTCGAGTAACTTGATACGTGCTGCTATTTCTGGTTTTATTTCCATAACTTTTTTTTTCAAAGAAAAGCAATTATTTAAAAATCAAACCAAACAAATAAGACTGTATATATTCTATTCAATTTTATTCTTTAATTGCATGGGTAAATTGAATACCTTTGCCTAAAAAAGATATGGTTTACCTTACCCGAAAAGAACATTTTAATGCTGCCCATAAGCTTTACAATCCTGCATGGGACAGGCAGAAAAATGAAGAAGTGTTTGGTAAATGTGCCAATGAAAACTGGCATGGTCACAATTTTGAACTTTACGTAACCGTTAAAGGGAATCCGGATCCTGAAACCGGTTTTATTTTTGACGTAAAGAAACTCAGTAAAATAATTCAGGAACACATTATAGAAAAACTGGATCATAAAAACCTGAATTTGGATGTTGACTTTATGCAAGGGAAAATGTGCTCTACCGAAAATTTAGCCATCGGCATTTGGAATGAACTACTGCCTCATTTACCCCCTGGCGTAACCCTTCATAGCATCAAACTCTACGAAACTCCAAGAATTTATGTGGAATATTATGGAGATTAAAACCAATTTGAAATTGCATTGTTTCTTAAAGCATGTCAGCACCACAAAAAGTATCCGTAATTAGACGTGAGCACTTTAATGCAGCTCACCGGCTTCATAACCCATTTTGGGATGAAGCAACCAATGAAAAAGTATTTGGCCAATGCAATAATCCTCATTTTCATGGTCACAATTACGAACTGGAAGTAAAGGTAACCGGAGAAATTGACCCACAAACCGGCTATGTGATGGACATGAAAATTCTGTCGGATATAATTCACAAACAAGTGATTGAACGATTTGATCACCGAAATTTAAACCTGGATACCGAAGAATTCAAAAACCTAAACCCCACGGCTGAAAACATTGTGGTTGTGATTTATCAAATTCTCAGGCCGCATATTCACCCATCTTTTGACCTCCACATTCGATTATATGAAACACCCCGAAATTTTGTAGAATTTCCAGCTTAAAACCATAATTTATTTTATTTTTTTACCCAATAGAACAGATTCGTGGGCTTTCCGTATTGAAAAATGTATGTTTGTAATCACCAAAAGTAAATTCGCATGGGATATAATAAACAGGAAAACTACAATGAAGAAACCACACATCGTTTGTCTGATATTTACAGAGAAACTATAGCCCTGCTAGGAGAAGATGTGAACCGGGAAGGATTACAAAAAACACCGGAACGTGTGGCAAAAGCAATGCAATATTTAACGCAGGGATACAAAATCAATCCGGAAGACATTTTGCGCAGCGCCATTTTTCATGAAGATTACAGTGAAATGGTAATTGTAAAAGATATTGAAGTATATTCCATGTGCGAACATCACATGATTCCTTTTTTTGGAAAGGCGCACGTAGCATATATTCCCAACGGAACCATTTGCGGATTAAGTAAAATACCACGAGTAGTTGATGCTTATGCCCGTCGCTTACAAGTACAAGAACGGCTCACGATGGAAATTCGCGATTGCATTCAAAAAGTTTTAAAACCTCTGGGAGTAGCGGTAGTACTGGAATGTCATCATTTATGTATGCAAATGCGTGGAGTACAAAAGCAAAATTCGCTTACTACAACTTCTGCATTTACTGGAGAGTTTGAAAACATCACCACCCGCCAAGAATTTATTTCGTTACTTTCTGCCAAACTTGCCTGATTTTTTTATATTCGTTATTACAAACCGATAAATAAATGTAGCATGAAAGCATTGATATTTCCCGGACAAGGTTCGCAGTTTCCTGGAATGGGAAAAGACTTATACCAGCAATCAGAAAAAGCACGTGCATTGTTTGAAAAAGCTAATGAAATACTCGGTTTCCCCATTACCCAGATTATGTTTGAAGGCTCTGAAGACCAACTTCGCCAAACGAACGTAACTCAACCTGCCATATTTATTCATTCTGTGGTGCAAGCGATGGCAGCTGATGGTGCGTTGTCAGGCGATATGGTAGCTGGCCATTCGCTGGGTGAGTTTTCTGCACTGGTTGTTAATCACTGCTTAACTTTTGAAGATGGGTTACGGCTGGTAGCCCGTAGAGCTAATGCCATGCAAAAAGCCTGCGAAATGCAACCTTCCACTATGGCTGCGGTATTGGGGCTGGACGACGATACTGTAGAAAAAATTTGTGCCCAAGTAGATGATGTTGTAGTTCCAGCTAATTATAATTGTCCGGGGCAATTAGTAATTTCTGGGACTATAGATGGGGTAAATAAAGCTTGTGAATTATTAAAACAGGCAGGTGCCAAACGAGCCATTATACTCAATGTAGCCGGGGCTTTTCACTCCCCGCTGATGGAGCCTGCTCGCCAAGAATTAGCAGAAGCCATTGAACAAACCCCTTTCCAAACACCAATTTGGCCAGTGTATCAAAATATCAATGCTTTGCCTTCTTCTGATCCGGAAATTATTCGAAAAAATTTGATTGATCAACTAACCGGAGCCGTTCGATGGACACAAACTATTCAAAATATGATCCAAGACGGAGCCACTGAATTTATTGAAGTAGGCCCCGGAAAAGTATTACAAGGGCTGGTAAAAAAAATAAATAATGCCGTACAAGCTGACAGCTTCGTTTAATTTATTTATATTTTTTATTTAGAATTAACTCTACGTTCAATCATTTCAAATATCCTAGCCACGGCTGGACATACGAATGCATTTTTATAGGTTAAATCTATAATTCCCTGCATATCACGCCTGTCTGTATGGGGGTACTCCCGACAGGCTTTGGGGCGTACTTCGTAAATACTACAACGATTATCATTTAAAAGAAAAGCACATGGAACCTGCTTTAATACATAATCTTCATCTTCATCAATACGCAAATATTTTTCAGCAAACTCGCCGGGTTTCAATTTTAAGTAAGCCGCTATACGCTCCACATCTTTCGATGTAAATAACGGCCCGGTGGTTTTGCAACAATTGGCACAAGCCAAACAATCTATTTCATCAAATGCTTTTTCATGCGCTTCATGAAACAACTGATCAACGAAGCCCGACTTTTTTGTCTTTAAACCATTGCAAAATTTTCGGAGTTCTTTTTTCCTTGACCGAGCTTTTTGAATAATTTCTGAGTATTGCTGCAAGTTTTATTATTTTGCATAAAGTTAATACCTTCTCTTGAAACGCATTTTACATCATATCCGCAAATTTTTCTTTAAATCAGATTTCATCATTTGGAAATGGCTCTTGAAATTATTTTGGAAACCCTCGCCCCATAAACCGGAATATTTTATTAAACGTTACCTTGGCAAGGTAAATGATGTATATTTTATACAAATAGGGGCTAATGACGGATTAGTTCGAGACCCGCTAATACATTTCATTACGTTGCATAACTGCTGGCAAGGAGTGTTACTTGAACCCTTACCCGAGGTATTTTCTAATGAACTTGCTCCATTACACAAAAAAAGGCCCCACATTCATTTACTTAATGCAGCCATTGGCAAAGAGCCTGGAAAAGCTGTTATTTACCGCATTTCATTTAGCAAAAAACGTTGGGCAACCGGTTTAACTTCCTTTAAAAAAGAAACACTTCTTTCTAAAATTAATGATGGATATGTGGAACGAAACGCCAAAAAATATGGAGATTCTCTACCCATCAATCCCAACGAATGGATTCGTGAAGAAAAAATAGATACTGTAACATTTGACCAGCTTTTGGATAAATTTGAATTTCCCAGGCTTGATTTATTACAAATTGATGCCGAGGGATTTGATGGAGAAGTAATACGCATGTTCCCGTTTCATCGTATAAAACCTCGGATTATTTCGTTTGAACACGAACATTTAAAAATGGAAGAAAAACTAGAATGTTTTGAATTGCTAAAAGAACAGAAATATATCCTAACCATTCTTGAACGGGATGCAATAGCACGATTAGCCTAAAGTTTTTTATTTTGTAAAGATTTTAACTAGATGAAAAATTGCAAATAAATTGTATAACTTTGGGAGTTGATTGTTAACTACTTCCTTATTTAAAAATTCTTTTACATGATTTATAATTCTCAAAGAGAAAAATTGCTCTTGCCTGAATATGGGCGTAACATACAAACAATGGTTCAATATGCCGTAAATATTCCCGATCGTGAGGAACGCAATCGTGCTGCACGAACTATTATTAGCGTAATGGCTTCTACCAATCCAAACTATAAGGACGTTGAAGATTTTAATCATAAGCTGTGGGATCACTTGTTTGCTATTTCAGAATATAAGTTGGATGTTGATTCTCCGTTTCCCAAACCCGAACCGGAGGAAAAAAAACGACCTCCCCGATTGCATTATCCTCAGCAAAACATTCGCTATCGGCATTACGGAAAAAATATTGAAAATTTTATAGAAAAAGCCAAAGAAACAGAAGATCCTGAATTACGTAATAAGTTCATTGAGGTAATTGCCAACCTTATGAAAAAATCATATCTCAACTGGAATCGTGATTCAGTAAATGATGAGCTGATTAAACAACATTTGTTTGAAATGTCTAACGGTGAGCTAGTTTTCAATGATACACACAGAATGACAAGCACCCAAGAAATTTTGGGATTGAATAAGAAAAATCAGCAACAATCTCAATCACAAAAACAAGGAAAAAGCTTTCATAAAAAAGGCTTTCAACAGGGTGGAGGCAAAAAGTTTCATAAAAATTTTCAAAAAAATAACGGAGGCAATGGCTTTCAGTCCAACCGACCCAAACAACATCCTTCTCAAAACCCTAAATCTGAATAATCCGTGAGTTCATTTGTAATTCAGGGCGGATACCCGCTGAAAGGTGAAATTACACCACAGGGTGCTAAAAACGAAACCCTGCAAACAATCTGCGCCGTATTACTTACTGACCAAAAAGTAACAATTACCAACATCCCTGAGATTCATGATGTAATGCGCCTGATTGAAATTCTTAGCGAAATGGGCGTAAAAGTAAATAAGTTGCAACAGGGAGATTATGAATTTCAGGCAGATGAAATAAATATAGAATACTTAAAAAGTCAGCGATTTAAAGAGTCAGCAGCCCGGCTTCGTGGATCAATAATGCTCTTAGGCCCCATGCTGGCACGATTTAAACAAGGATTTATTCCGCGCCCGGGAGGAGATAAAATTGGCCGCAGAAGGTTAGATACCCATTTTACTGGCCTTTTTAAATTAGGAGTTACCTTGGATATAGATGACAACGGCTCTTTCTACCGGGCACATACTACCGGCCTCAAAGGTACATACATCCACATGGATGAAATTTCTGTAACCGGCACCGCCAACGTAATAATGGCATCTGTACTAGCAGAAGGTACAACTACCATTTACAATGCTGCTTGCGAACCTTATATTCAACAGCTATGTTCAATGCTAAATAGCATGGGGGCACAAATCAGCGGAATAGGTTCAAACCTGCTAACAATTCAAGGGGTTGATAAATTGAGTGGTTGTGTGCATCATACCCTACCTGATATGATTGAAGTAGGTTCGTTTATTGGATTGGCTGCATTGACCCAGTCAGAAATTACCATTAAGAACTGTGGAATTAAGCATTTGGGAATTATTCCGGATGTGTTTGAAAAATTAGGTATCATTTTGGTAAAAAATGGCGATGATATAATCATCCCTCAACAAAAAAGCTATGAGATTGATACCTTTATGGATGGTTCCATTCTCACAATTTATGATGCACCTTGGCCTGGATTTACTCCTGATTTAATCAGCATTGTGTTGGTTACAGCGATTCAAGCCAAAGGAAGCGTACTCATCCATCAGAAAATGTTTGAAAGCCGCTTGTTTTTTGTGGATAAGCTGATTGATATGGGAGCCCAGATTATTTTATGCGATCCACACCGGGCTACGGTTATTGGTTTAGACAGAAAATATCCGCTTCGGGGCATTGAAATGACTTCTCCCGATATCCGCGCCGGGATGGCTTTGCTAAATGCTGCCTTAAGTGCTGAAGGCACGAGCCGTATTCATAATATTGAACAGATTGATCGCGGTTATCAATTTATTGATCAACGATTAAATAAACTTGGAGCACGTATTACCCGGATATCATAATAATTTGGCATGATATTTAATTATATTAAAACAGAATATTTTAGAAATATGAAAAAAATAAACATCATTTTATTCGCACTGGTAATGATAGTTACCGGCGGATTTATTCTGCAAGGGAAAAACTTTTTTAAGCCGGACCAGAATGTTGGTTTGAACATTGGTGACAAAGCCCCGGAAATTGATTTAAAAGATCCGGATGGAAAAACCATAAAGCTTTCTTCACTCAAAGGCTATATTGTGTTAATTGATTTTTGGGCAGCATGGTGTGGTCCTTGTCGGCGTGAAAACCCCAATATTGTAAAGGCCTACAATGACTTTAAAGATAAAAAAATGAAAGGCGGAAAAAAAGGATTTCGAGTGTATTCGGTATCCCTTGACCGTGATAAAAATCAATGGATAACTGCTATTTCACAAGATGGTTTAATTTGGAAAGAACATGTGAGTGACTTGCAATGGTGGAACAGTGTAGCCGCTAAAACTTATGGCATTAATTCCATCCCTAACAATTATTTAATTGATGGTGAAGGAATTATAATTGCCAAAAACCTGCGTGGCGAAGCTTTACACACCCAGCTTCAGCAGTTGGTGCAGTAAATTTTGATATTATTAAAATCAAAAAAGAGGCTTCGGTTTCCCGATAGCCTCTTTTTTTACCCCTATGAAAAATTTACTCACTGATTCATGCCCAAATATTGTGCCGAACATTCGGTAAAGTTTATTAGATAATCCCAATCAAAACAATTAGCTTATTAAACATTTAAGACACATCTAATGGTATAAAAAAAATTTTTGATTCATTTTTTTAAGTTTTTATACAAAGTATGACTCACATCTTGCATTTATGCTGCATGCATATTCTGATTTTTTTCAGAACTTTGAATATGCAGTTTATTGTACATAATGTTGAGCATTTGCAACCCGTAATTACATATTTAACCAAATTGCTAAAAAAAACCCCGTTGGTATTACTGTATGGCACCATGGGAGCCGGAAAGACTACATTGGTCAGCCTTGTAGCCAAAACACTTGGGGTTAAACAATCTACTTCCAGCCCCACTTTTTCCATTGTAAATGAGTACCTTTACCCCAAAGGAAAAATATTTCATTTTGATCTTTACCGAATTGCCAATGAAGCTGAATTACAAGCCATAGGTTTTGATGATTATCTATTTAGTGGGGAAATATGTTTCATTGAGTGGCCTGAACATGCAGGGAAACTATTAAACGATGTTCCACATATTCAAGTCACCATTCAGCAAGAAGGAAACGATCGAATCATTGATATTGTAGAAAATGTATGATGCATAATCCTACCCTTACACTCAAAGAACTACAACGGTCGGGCATTTTGTTGCCACAGGAAGAAATGTTGGAAGTGGGTCGGCGATCCACACAAATCAGTATAGGAATACCTAAGGAAACCTCGTTTCAAGAAAACCGGATACCCTTAGTACCTCAGGCTGTTTCAATAATTACGGCATACGGCCATCAAGTAATCATTGAAGCAGATGCTGGGAAAAATGCTAATTTTCAGGACAAAGATTATTCTGAAGCAGGTGCTCAAATTGCATATTCCAAAGAGGAAATTTACAAAGCAGATATTGTAATCAAAGTTTCACCACCAACCGAAGAAGAAATAGAACTGATTCGACCCAAACAAGTTTTCATTTCGGCAGTTCAAAGTTCAACTCAATACGGCAATATCATTCGTAAATTATCAGCAAAAAAAGCTACCGCCATTGCATTTAATTACCTTAAAGATGAAACCGGCGTGTATCCGGTAGTAAAAAGTATGGGTGAAATTGCAGGAAGCACAGCTATTTTAATTGCTGCTGAATATCTCAGTAATGTAAATGAAGGAAAAGGACTAATGTTGGGAGGTGTAACAGGTATTCCGCCCATTGAAATTGTAATTATCGGTGCAGGCATTGTAGGTGAAAATGCAGCACGTGCAGCTTTAGGACTGGGGGCAGAAGTTCGGATATTTGACAATTCACTCACAAGGCTTTCCAGAATTAAAAACAACCTGGGAAATCAGTTAGTATTTACGGCATTGATACAGCAGGATGAACTTGCCAAACGACTAGCCACTGCTGATGTAGCCATTGGTGCATTACGGGCTCCCGAAGGAAGAACTCCTTGTGTGGTTACAGAGCAAATGGTAAGCGATATGAAATACGGTTCCGTAATCGTAGATGTAAGTATTGACCAAGGCGGATGTTTTGAAACATCACAACCAACCAATCATACTTCTCCGGTATTTAAGCGATTTGGAGTAACTCATTACTGTGTACCGAACATTCCATCACGAGTTGCTCATACTGCTTCTATTGCATTAAGCAATATTTTTGCTCCAATTTTAATTTCTATAGGCGAAGAAGGTGGTATTGAAAAATGTTTGCATAAATATGCCTACATGCGCAGTGGAGTGTATTTATACCAAGGCATTCTTACCAATAAATTTTTTGGCGAAATGTACCAGATTCCCTACAAGGATATTGATTTACTAATGGCTGCTTTTTAATGGGAACGAAATTGAATAAAATTCTTCGCGGGATAATATTCTACTTGGCAGGATTAGCTATCGGCTCAGTAGCTGTTCATTTTCTTTGGGTTCGTAACCGCACAGACTTGCTGAGCTGGTGGCCCGGTGGTAGAGTAAAAGATAAAATTTTACGCAGCAATTGGTTGCATGAAGATGCGGGAATGTGTTACTTAAATTGCTATCAACTAAATGATTCAGTATTGAATCATTTCATTAAGAACGGTAATGTGCGATTTGGTATTAGTAAAACCCGCAGAAAACCTTTTCCGGTTTATATTATAGACGGTATAATTCATAATGATATGTATGTGCGTATGCACATTGAATCGGCAGATTCTTTGGCTTCTGTTTTTCGGATTGAGGATTTGCCGGAAACAAAAAAAAAGGTTAACTGCCCTTGTTACCCAATTACTTATTAATAATTTAATGATGCCCGGCAATAACAGCTACAGAAACTTCCAACTTTACAATTTTTCCCATCGGTCCGCTTTTGGCACCAACTCCAAATTCGGTACGATCAATATCAAATGAAGCACGAAAAACACCTTTCCCGCCATCTTCAATAAAAATAAATGGAATAACAATAGTTTTTGCTACTCCTTTCATGGTTAGCGTTCCAGTCATTTCGTATTTATCGTCTTTCTTTTTTATAAATGCCGATTGATACGAAATTGTTGGATAGTTTTTTACATCAAAAAATTCTTCTTTTCGCAAATGGTTATCCCTTGCTTGAATTCCAGTATTAACAGATGAAGCATCAAGGGTTGCAGTTATAGAAGATGTTTCAGGCCGATTCTTATCAAAATGAATATGTGCTTGCAGACCACTGAAACTTCCTTTTACCCATACACCAAAGTTCTTTATTTTAAATTCAATACTCACTGCATCTGATTTTACATTCCAATGCTGAGCACTTGCCATTGCAGATATTAATGCAGTTATTACGAAACTGATGAATCTTTTTTTCATTCTATTACTATATAATGGTATAACTATAATTATAATTATTTGTTTTTATCGCTGTAAAAAATTTCACTTCTCCAGGGACAAAATGTTACAGCAACTCCGGCCATAAAGGATCTGTCTCTAAATCTATCATTTCCTAATCGTAATGTGTTTACAGTTGTATATTCCGTAAATACAAAATTCAATGAAGCTTTTACCGCCCATTGATTGGTAATCCAAAAGCGTGCAAACACTTCAGAATTTAGCGATCCAATATTATTATCACCCAACAACATCAAATTAAAACCAGTAGGATAAGCTCGTTGTGCTTGTGAAAACTCACCTGGATTGTTTTTAGAAGACGTATATTCTGCAATTTCTTTAGTTCCAAAGCTTACACCAGCCAAATCAGCATTCAAACCCAAATCAAATCTTCGGAATAGTGTGTATTGAATTGAAAAATACAAATTCAGGCTATTCACCTGTGGACGCGCCAAATAAATGGTATCGTAATTATCCAACTGCCGTTCGCTAAAAACAGCAATCGGGCCGGTTACTCCGCGAGTAAGTTTTGCCGGAGCGGTAACATAATTTCGATCAATACCAAAAACGGAGGTAATTCGAGTTCCATACCCAATTTTAAAATTCTTTTTTTTCTTGCCGGTATTATGGTAATGACTCCAACTACCGGTTCCTCCATATAAATCCGGGCTAACCAAACCGCTTAATTCAAAATAATTATTATATCTGAATCCTTTTTTCAGATCTTTATCTGAAGGTTGGGCAACCAATATACTAGAAATCAGCATAAAGAAAATCACAATTCGTAATTTCATTTTACGGAATATTAAAAGATTCTATAGCTGCACGAATACGGGCTAAATGATATGCCGGTTTCAAATTTTTCCATTTTCCAGAATAACTATTTAGTTGTTGTTTGGCATGAACAAATGCTGAAATATGATTGATTTTTTGTTGAAGCTTTATGTATTTTTTCATTAATTTTTCATTAGTAGATCCATATAATTCTGTAAGTAAATCAGCATGTACGCTAAACTTAATTTTTACCATGGGGCGAGCAATGAACCAATCATAGAGTGGTTTCATAATTTCGTAGTCAATAGGCTGATCTTTGATACAAATATTCCAAGTAAGTTCTGTACCGTATTGAACGGCCAGGTTATTTTGTAATTCCGGATAGCCACCGTTCATCCATTCAATAAATGATTCCGGAGAAACAAGTAGTTGCATTCTTTTACATCCTGCCTGCATCATCACTCCCATATCTGGCTTTTGTGAAACATTGACCATTATCTTTTCTAAAAACCCAGCCTGGGATTTTGGAAGAAAGGCTAATTTTTGAAGGTATAAAAACGGATCAGCTATATAAATCCAACAATCCAATTGATAGATAGATTCTACATGTTGCTTTTCAATTTGTGCTTCCTCCGGACCGGTATAAAATTCTCCATTTTTTTTATCGATTGGAATGATATACGTATTCGTATTTTTTAAGTAACGATCTAATGAAATGCCACTATAATCCGGTGCAAAAGTGCGTGGTACGTATTCACCATCGGGTTGTTTTATCAAATTACCAAGCACATTACGAAATGTAATCCCTTTTACTTCATCCAAAAAAGGATTAAATGGTGTTTGAAGCGTATTTATTAAATGAACCAGCGAATGTTCGTTCCCATCATGCAAAATAATTGATACTCCTGCATCAAATAATACATTTTCATATTTATTCACACCCAATCCCAAACAAATAATCGAAGTATTTTTAAGTTCTTCGGTTTGCTTGATAAAACTTATCAAATTAATTGCCTTATCAATACACCCTTCAGGAATATGTAAGCAAATTCGCTCGAATCGCTGCGTAAAAAGATATTCCTTGAATGCATCATTTTTTATTAGTAAAGTATCATACCGTGTATGTTTAATTCCTGCCTGATGAAATGCTGCAGAATATATGGATAGCTCACGAGGAAGCGGAAACGCAATCCGTTCGACACCTTTCAGGTCACCCCCAAAAATAGCATTGGTTAACAGCAAACTCACAATCGTTAATTTTTATTCGAATATACAGCGAAATGTCGAGATTAAATTACTTTTACAGAAGAATGAACCGGATTATTTCCGGCGTGTATAATCACAAAATTACTTACATGAAAAACCGAATATTTCTTCGAGCTACTGGTTTTATTGCCTTGTTTAGCAGTTTGGCCCTATTTGCCACTTTCACCATCATTATACCCCAAAAACCGTTTCGTCCTTATGATTCGTATGAAAAATATTGGGCCAAGGTAGATTCGCTTGAAAAACTTGGATTGACTGAATCATCAAAAAAAGAAGTAGAATCAATCCGAAAATTGGCAAAAAAAGACAATAACTATCCACAGTTGGTGAAATCGCTAATTTATTTAATGAAGTATAGTGAAACACTGGATGAGGATGCTTTTAAAGTTTCATATAATTTATTACAGCAAGAAATTAGGCAAGCTCCTTCGCCCTATAAACAAGTCTTATATAGCCTTCGTGGCAATTTGCTGTGGAATTATTATCAAAACTATCGGTGGCAATTTTACAATAGAACTCCTATAACCGATGCAAGCAATGATGATATTCTTACCTGGGATTTGAACCGCCTATTTTCAGAAACCATTTATTCATTTTGCCAATCGCTGTCTCAACCAGAAAATTTGCAAAAAATTACAACAGATAAATACATCGCAATTTTAGAAGGAAATGATTCATTAAAATCACGCCGGCCTACCTTGTATGATATACTTGCTTACAAAGCTATCGAAATATTTCAACATGCTGAAACAGGATTAACCCAACCAGCAAATAGTTTTGAAATGAACCGGTCAGAATTTTTTATGCCAGCTGAACAATTTTCAAAATATAATATACCAACAACCGATACATTAAATAATCAATATCAGGCCATCTTAATTTATCAAAAATTACTTGAATTTCATGTTTTCAATAAGCAATGGGATGCGTTGGTAGATGCTGATTTAAATCGCCTGAAATTTGTTTACAACCATAGCACCATTGAAAATAAAGACAGCTTATATATCCAGGCACTGGATGCACTACAAAAAAAATACATTACTAACGATGTAACAGCCGAAGTATTGGTAGAACTTGCAAGCACATATAAAAAACTAGGCGAAACTTATGATGCATTTAATGAACAAACTCATCGTTATCGAATGGATATACTAAAAGCATTGCAGATATGTGAAGAAGTCATTCAACGATTCCCTAAAACACTGGGAGCCAATAATGCTCGTGCTTTAAAAGAACAAATACTATTGCCCACTTTAGAAATTACAACAGAACACGGCAACCTTCCGGGAAAATTTATCCCGGTACATCTTCGCTATAGAAATCTTCAGGAAGTTCACCTAAGATTATACTCCATCAATCATGATGCTTGGGTAGATTTGGAAAAACGCTATAAATACAATCATTTTGATAGTTTGCTGATATATTTAAGAAAGCAACAACCGCTGGCAACATGGCAGCAGACTCTTAAATCTTCGGCAGATTTACAAAATCATACTACCGAAATTGCTTTACCGCCCCGTGAACTAGGTTTTTATGTACTGCTTGCTTCTGATAAACCTTCGTTTGATTATCCGAGTTCAGCTATCGCACTATCTGATTTCTGGGTTACCAATTTAATGCACCTTTCTCGTCCGGAAAATAATTACAGAGAAAATACCATCGTGGTTGCCGAACGAGAAAGTGGACATCCTGCTCAGGATGTTGAAGTACGATTATACCAAGAACAGTATAATTATATCAATCGCCGTTATGAATCTCAACTTATCCGAACTTTTAAAACGAATAAGCAAGGAGAATTGCGAGTACCATTTATCACTAAAGACTACTATAATAATTTCCGCATTGAATTACGCAAAGGCAAAGATCGTTATGTTTCACCAAGCTCGTTGTATCAATATAAAGACTGGTATGAATACTATGATGAGAAAGGGATTAGCATTCATTATTTCTTAGATAGATCCATTTTTCGCCCAGGGCAAACGGTGCATTTCAAAGGCATCGTTATTAATCGGGGTAATTTTATGAAAGGAACCGAATCTAAAATTGTTACAAATTATAAAACCACCATCAAACTTTTTGATGCCAACTATCAGGAAGTCTCCAAACTAAACGTAACCTCAAATGAATTTGGAACTTTTTCAGGGTCATTTGAACTTCCAATGAATTTGCTTACCGGTGAATGGACTTTAGGAAATGAAATTTCAACTATAAGTTTTTCAGTAGAAGAATACAAACGACCCAAATTTGAAATTCTGTTTGATACCATTCGCAATGAATTTCGGTTAGGCGATCAAGTAACTGTTAGTGGTTCCGCTAAAGCACTCAGCGGCTTTGCAGTTGATGGAGCACAGGTTTCTTACCGAATTTATCGCAATGCCATGTTTCCACCTTGGTTTTATTATTGGCGTGGGGGATTAATTTCAGATTCTCCACGTATGGAAATTGCCGGCGGAAGCACAATAACCGATGAAAATGGAGCATTCAGTGTAACATTTGAAGCCATTCCTGACAGAAGTATCAGCAAAAAGTGGGAGCCAACATTTTACTATACCATCGAAATCAATGTTACTGATATAAACGGTGAAACACGTACTGCAACTCGAACCGTTCAGGTGGGATACGCTTCCATTCAAGTGAGGGGAAATATTCCAAATGTTTTGAATGTAAAAGATACTTCTCTTTATAAGCTGGAAGTTCTTAACATGGAAAATTATCCAGCAGAAAACAGTGGACAACTAACCATAACTCGTTTGGAAGAGCCATCCCGCTTATTTAAACAAAAAGGTTGGGGAAGAGTAGATGAACCAGTGTTGAATGAATCAGAATATCATCAAGCTTTTCCACATTTACCATTTGCTAATGAGCATTTGGAGGAAAACTGGAAAAGAGGCGAGGTCATCTTAAATACAACTTTCAATAACAAATCGAATAATACATTAAAGCCTGCAAATCTTTCATTAAAACAGGGTGTTTACCTTATTGAAGCTAAAACGTTGGATGGATATGGAGAAACCGCCTCTTATCGACAGATTGTAAAAATGTACGATTTGCATGAATCTAAACCTTTTGCCAAAGAATTTATATCCTACATTCCAATAAAAACTTCTGCAGAGCCAGGAGAGGAAGCCCTGTTTTTAATTTCTACAGCAGCCAAGCAATTAGAGATACGAATGGAAATTGAACATCGGGGACAAATGGTGAGCAAACAAATCATTATGTTAAGCAACACACAAAAATTGATTCGAATCCCTGTGAAAGAAATACATCGGGGTGGTTTTGATGTACATTTTACAGCCATCATAGAAAACAGAGCATATACATTTCAACATTACATAGAAGTTCCATATTCAAATAAAGATTTAAAACTGAAGTTTGCTACTTTTAGAAATGAATTGTTACCTGGAGTTGAAGAAGAGTGGAAAATAACTGTAAAAGATCAAGGGAACCAAGTCACTACTGCAGAGATATTAGTAAGCATGTATGATGCCAGCTTGGATGCATTTCGCCCTTCCAAATGGTGGTTTAATCCTTATACCTACGGTTACAGCATGCGTCAGTGGGCATCATCTGATCATCTGCATCTTAGCAAATCTTCGTTGTACGCACCATCATGGACTACATATACAGAATGGAAGTTTCCCCAATACCAAAACATGGCCAATTTTGGATGTAATATGTTGGCCTATTCCGTATGGATGTACCGCAATGGTTCATATGCTGGATATGCTTTAGAAACTATGACAATGGATGCGCCAATTTTTGAAGAAAAAGAAACTACATCACCCCGAAAGAAAGATAAAAACGAAGATCATCGTAATGAAACCAGAATTACCGGGAATACAAGCATTAATGATGAAGAGCAAAATCAAAAAGGAAAGGAGGAACAAACTGACTTAGAAAAAAGAATTAATAATTCTTTACAGACACGTTCTAATTTTGCTGAAACCGCCTTTTTTTATCCGCACTTACAAACCAACGAACAAGGTGAAGTAGTCTTTTCGTTTCGTATGCCGGAATCCATTACACGATGGAACTTTCAAGCAATGGCCCATACTCGAGATTTAAAATTCGGAATGCTTACCGAAGAGGTAGTTACTAAAAAGCAACTGATGGTAAATTCGTATGCACCTCGTTTTTTCCGTGAAGGTGATATACTATATTTCTCAACCAAAGTAACCAATCTAAGTAACCAGGACTTACCTGTGAAAGTAACGCTTTCTCTAACCGATGCCATTCAGCAAAAAGACATTGCCCTCTCATGTAAGTTAACGAATCCTGTTATTACAAAAACTATTGCTAAAGGTAAAAGTGAAATGTTTGTGTGGAAAATTGAAATACCACAACAGGTTTATGCCATTACCTACCAAATCGTAGCTGATGGAGGAGTACATTCAGATGGAGAAGAAATGTCAATTCCTGTATTATCAAACCGTATTCTTGTTACTGAATCATTACCCTTACCTATACGTGGAAAAGCAACGCGTACATTTAGACTTGAAAAGTTACGTCAGAGCGAAATTTCTTCAACTATCCGCCATCACCGGCTTACACTGGAATTTACTTCTCAACCTGCCTGGTATGCAATACAGGCACTGCCTTACATGATGGAATATCCACATGAATGCAGTGAACAAACATTTAATCGGTTGTATGCAAACGCACTGGCTTCACATATTGCTAATTCCAATCCTCGCATTAAAAAAGTTTTTGATGTGTGGAAAACTCAGCAACCCGGCACTTTACTTTCCAACCTTGAAAAAAATCAGGAGTTAAAAGAAGTGATTCTACAAGAAACTCCTTGGGTGATGGATGCTAAAAACGAAACAGAACGAAAACAACGTATAGCGCTTTTATTTGATTTAAATCGAATGAAAAATGAAACAGCATCAACTCTGATGAAATTGGAAAAGCTGCAAGTATCAAATGGTGGTTGGCCTTGGTTTGCAGGCGGGCCAGATAACCGTTTTATCACTCAATACATTGTAACAGGTTTTGGAAGGTTGAAAAAACTTGGTGTGCAAGATCATACCGGTAAAGTAGGTGATATGATTTCAAAAGCATTGTATTACCTGGATGAACGTATGCAGGAAGATTATCATCAGTTAAAGAAATACAAAGTTGACCTTACAAAAAAACAAATTGGAGCAACCCAAATTCAATATTTATTTGCAAGAAGCTACTTTCCAGAAAAGGAACTAGATAAGCAATATACGGAAGCATATAATTTTTATTTCAATCAGGCCAAAGCATACTGGAATACAGAAAGCATGATGATGCGAGGAATGATTGCATTGATAATGCAACGAGCCAATGAAACCAATATGGCTCAGCAAATCATTCGATCTTTGAGTGAAAATGCTATTCGAAACGAAGAAATGGGAATGTATTGGAAACAAAATAATTCTTACTTCTGGTATGACGCACCCATTGAAACTCAGGCATTAATGATTGAAGCTTTTAGTGAAGTTATGTCCGATAAAAAAGCAATAGAAGATATGCAATTGTGGCTATTGAAAAATAAACAAACCAACGACTGGAAAACCACTAAAGCTACAGCAGATGCTTGCTATGCATTACTGATGCAGAATATAACCTGGCTAGAGGATACCGAACCGGTAGTAGTAAAACTGGGCAGTATTACCATAGATCCGAAAATACATACAGAAATAAAGACCGAAGCAGGAACCGGCTACTACAAAACGTCATGGGGAAGAGAAGCTATTCGGGCAGAGATGGGTGAAGTTTCAGTACAGAAGAACACTGATGGTATTGCTTGGGGTGCTTTGTATTGGCAATATTTTGAAGATTTAGATAAGATTACTTCAGCTGCTACCAATGTAAAAATTACTAAGAAATTGTTCAAGCAAATTCGCTCAGACCGCGGCCCAATATTGGAGCCAATCAGTGAAAAAACAGTATTAAAAGTGGGCGACAAGGTAAAAGTAAGAATAGAGATTCAATCGGACCGAAATTTGGAATACGTTCATTTAAAAGACTTACGAGCATCAGCCTTTGAACCTGAAAATGTATTTTCTGGTTACCGTTGGCAAGATGGATTGGGGTATTATGAATCAACACGCGATGCAGCATCGCATTTCTTTATCGAATATTTACCGAGAGGAACCTATGTTTTTGAATATCCCGTTCGGGTTACACATAGGGGTGTATTTTCCAACGGAATTACCACCCTGCAATGTATGTACGCACCAGAATTTTCATCACATTCAGAAGGACTGATTGTGAATATAGATAATTAGAAATTTTTGTATTTATAAACCTGATTTTAAAACAAGCCATGTTCCAATAAATGCAAAAAGCAGGAATAATAATAAAAATATTATAAATAATACAAATTGCCAATTATTGCCAATGGATACTAATGCTAAAACTAAGAAACCAAGGCCAATTAAAAATATAATAACCCCAATAATAGCTAATGTTTTTATATTCTTTGAAGATTTTTCAATTATCAATAATTTTCTATGTTGCTTTAATGAATAAAAAACAGTGGGTTTTATGCTACCCAAAAATAACTTTGTATTTATATTTTCATGTACATGCGATGGTAATAATTTTTGTTCATCCAGTATGGGATGAATTGATTGCGGGTTGAAAGCATCTAAATTTTCATTATGGTTATCATTATTGTTAATTGCTTCAATCCATTGTTCTTCAAACAATGAGTTATTCAGATTAATTTTTTTTAATGGTTCTTCTTCATTACTTTCCTTAAGAATTGTTTGTTGCTTATTAGGTGTATTAATTTTTATTCTGGGATGATGAAATTTTTTTTGTGCAACAATTGAAGTGGGGAAAATTAATAGTATGATAAAATATTTCAAGCTGTAAATAACAATATTTGATTTCATAAACAAAATGGTTAGGTATGATCAAAGCTAAATTATATTATATAACTTATAACAAATAATTTTTTCTTTAGTATAAATTATTATCCAAAATTACAATACGCAACGGCCGATAAGGGGTTACCCGATAAACCCTGATTTTAGTATTAACGGCAAATTCATATATATAATAGGGAGCAATGATTGCACTACAAATAATCAATTCCCAAGGAGTGATGATAGGATTTAAATTATTTATTAAACTATTGACTATACGCACTGCTAAATATAGGTGAGCGCCACCACCCAGCAGGCGAGGAATAATGGCCCGGTCTTTGCCCGTGCGAATACGCAGGGCATCTACTTGTGAAGGCTTTACGGCAATATTGTTTACAAAAAAAGCAGTATCGGTAATATGTGTAATACTGCCTGTATAGAACCCTTTTTCACCTTTAAATTTAAGAGTAATCTCGTCCATTAACGAGTACGTTATTTTTTTTCGTGGGCCTCCCGGTGGCTGAAAGGTCATAAACCGCTGGGCTTCGGCTTGAATTGAAAAAAATAAAAGGATTATGACAACTAAAAACCGAAACATGGAATAAAAGTAACAGATTTACCTGAATTCAAAACATTGCTCTGGGCTTTATTATACATTAATTTGTTTTGTAATCTAACTTAATTTTATTTTTTTAAAAAAATAGTTCCTGAGCCAATCGGAACGTATTTGCATGTGCTTCTACAATATCTGATAGCCGAGGACTATATCCACCACCCATGCTGGCACAAACCGGTACTTTGTTTTTTTTGCATACTTCAAACACCAATTTGTCACGCTGACGGCATCCTTCTATGCTAACATTCAGTTTCCCTAATTTATCAGACTCAATGATATCTACTCCGCTTTGAAAAAATACAAATTCAGGCTGAACAGCATCCATAAGCAATTTCAGATGATAATCTAATAAACTAAGATATTCTTCATCGGATGTCCCATCCTCTAATGCTATATCCAAATCGGATTTTTCTTTATGAAACGGATAATTTTTTTTTCCATGCATCGAAAATGTAAATACTCGAACGTCATGTTGAAACAAAGCAGCTGTTCCATTACCTTGATGTACATCTAGATCAACCACCAGAATTTTAGAAACTTTACGCTCATGCAGTAATACATTTGCAGCAATGGCAATATCATTCAACAAACAAAACCCCTCTCCCCGATCAGAAAATGCATGGTGTGTACCACCGGCTATATTCAGTGAAACACCATATTTTAGTGCAAACATTGCGGCTTGCACTGTCCCCTCCATAATTACTTTTTCACGATGTACCAGTGCTTTTGAAAATGGGAAACCGGTTTTTCGAATTTCAGAATCTGTAAGCAATCCCAGTTCAAGCTTTTTAAGATACATTATATCATGCGTTAATGAAAGAGTTTCAAAGGTTGCCGGAGGGGGTTCAAATAAATTTGCCGAAGTGATTGTTCCTTCGTAAATAAGTTGTTCAGGTATTAGATTGTACTTGGCCATAGGAAAGCGGTGTCCTTCAGGAAGCGGATGAGCATAAACAGATGACCAAGCTATATGTAACATAGATATTTGTTAAAATTATTACAAATTACAACTGTCTAATATACGCTTTAATAAAAATGCAACGTTTATAAATAAAAAACAGAAAATATGAATCCATGTTTACCTGTCCAAATTCATTCACCTAAAACAATAAATCGTTATGAATGCAATGGCAGGAAAAAAATTAATTGTATTATTCAGTATTGTCACGTTTTTATTTACCAATAATTCAGCACAAGTACTGGAACCTGTTTCAAGAAATTTTTATGGCAAATACATGGATGAAGAAGAAGGTAAACGGGCAGTGCCATACGTACATGTAAGGGAGGCAGACATGATGTGGGCAAGGCGGGTATGGCATAAAATTGACTTTCGACAAAAACTCAATCAAATTTATTTTTATCCACTCACACCGGGCAATGAAAGAATTAATTTAATCAGTCTCATTCGTTTAGGAATAGAATTGGGTAAATTAACACCATACGATCCAATGTATGACGATTTACGGGTTGTAATGGACAGAGAAGAAGCATTGAAAATTGGAGTTTATCGAGATACTGTGATGATACCGGATGCCAATCCTCCTTACACTGAACGGCCAGTATTGATTGAAGAGCCATTTGATGCATTTCGGGTAAAACAACTAAAATTAAAAGAGGATTGGGTCTTTGATAGAAAGCGCAGTGTAATGGAAGTTCGCATCTTAGCAATTTGTCCGGTAATTGAAGTTTATGACCGGAATACCGGCGATTTGCGAGGCCTGAAAGATATGTTTTGGATTAATTTTGAAGAAGCGCGTAATTTTCTGGCATCATACAAAATCTATAATCCATATAATTTGGCACAACGTATGAGTTATGACGATGCGTTTCGCAACCGGATGTTTAGCAGTACCATATACAAGCAAGATAATACCCACGATCGAATGATTCAGGATTATCTGGCTGAATTAGATGCATTGTATGAAGCTGAAGACATGAAAAATAAAATCATGGAATTTGAACATAATCTTTGGGAGTATTAATATGCGATTCACCAAAAACAGAAGCGCAGAGAGGGAAAGCGGCATATCTTAAGATATGCTGCTTTTATTAATTTATTAGCTTTCTTCTCGAAAATATAGTTTGTAATAATTTAAGCCCCGTTCTTTATCAAATCCTCGTTCGATAAAATCAGCATTGCCATGTACATACAAATGAAAGTTCTTGTCGAGTTTAATTACACTACGGAAAAATTTATTTGAACTTTTATTAACCGCTGCAGTAGAAATCTGGAACTTATCCATAACCGGCACTTCACGCTCTTCACTGAATGCAGCTAAGTATTCATCAAACGCATTCATCATTTCAGGCTCAATGATTACTTCTTGTTTAAATTCGCTTATATCAAAAGTTTCTTTTTCCTGAAAATAATCGGCTGTTTTTTTCAAAAAATGCAATTGTTCTTCTTTGGGAACATGGTTTTGAGGCGAAAGGAAATCTTCACTGAAATGTTTTACCATTTCCATATACTGCATGGTAGAATAATACGATGAATCGGAATGTTTTAAACCTAAAAAGTCTGTTTTCCAATACTGCGCTTCATGCAACTTGTTAGTGTTATCAATCATGCAAATTTTATATCCTTTATCACGTTCTGTATTAAAAATAATACAGCCTTTATCAAGTTTATGGATATTTATCCCTTCTTCAGCATTAATCTCTGCCTGTTCATTTCGAACAAAAACTTTTAGAAACGTATCCTTGTTTTCTGATTTGAACAGTCCTATTGCATTTACCACTTCATCTTCAATAATACAATCTTCAAACATCACCACATAAAACTCTCCTTCTTTTATCTTTGGATGTGTAGCAGAATCAAATAGTAACAAAGCTAATTGCTGCGATTCTTTATGAAAGTTAGTAATGCTATCGAAAATTCTATTTACACAATCTTGGGCAGCGTTTTTCTCGCCATCAAAATGATAAAAGTATGGCTCTTTGAATGGATTTAGAAAATACTTTTTCAAGATATCTTCCAACCACTCTTCATTTACTGAAAAAGGAGCATTGGATAATTGCAGTTTTCCACCTGCCGGTTTATTCCCTATAAAATGAAGGCTGATGCGTGCAATACGGGACTGAGAAAAATTAAGCATAGCAATTATTTAAATTGAACTAATCAAAAATAAGAGAAATGTAACAGTGCGTTCCTGCAATTTGCTAACAGATGTTGAAAAGATTAGTGTTCTTCTATTTTAAACACTTCCATGGGTTTCAATTTACCTTTCAGTTGAATCACCCCCAAACTCTTAGCAGAATATCGGCCTGTCCATTTTAACTTACGAAACAGTGATTCTGAAATTAGCAATCCGGCATTGTAATCATTACATATTTCCTGCAAGCGGGCAGCAGTATTCAATACATCTCCATTGTAAACTATTTCCTTGCGAATATCGCCTATTAGGGCTGTAATTACAGAGCCTTCATGTATGCCGGCTTTGAATTCAGGGATGACTCCGTAGCGGGAAATGTAATAGTCACGACGTTTACGAATTTTATGTCGAATGTTAAAAAATAAATCAACCGCAGTGGGTGGTGCCAAGCCTTTTTCAATGGGCCAACAAATAATCACTTCATCTCCTACATATTTGTAAATCTCTGCATCTGAGTCAATAATGGGTTCTGAAATATCATGAAAAAAATCGTCAATGAGAGAATAATACATTTCATCTCCCAGAGTTTCGGCCAATTTGGTGGACGATTTTACATCCAAAAACATAAATACCATGTGTTCTTTTTGTGGCTTATGGTATTTCCCAAAAACATATTTTCGAAATGTGCCATCGCCAAGCAAAGCATCCAGTTGAAAAAGAAAAACAATAAATAATGAACCCTTAAAAGTTTTGAATGTAACCATTAAAAATTCATTATTCATAAAATTATCAAGAATATTGGCTGCATCGAGGTTTCCAGTAATTCGGTAGATGAGCGATAGAGAAAATAAAATGATTAAATAAACACTAATGGTATAAGTAATTGATTTAATAAGTAAGCCAACAAAAAAATTGACGTTTTTTAAACGATTGCGATAAATAAATAGTTCAAAAACACCTGTTAAAAAACCGGCAATGAAGCCTACAATGGGATATTTAATTTGAACCGTCCCCTCTTCTAATACGTTTATCAATGTTAATAAAGCGCCAAGTATCCCCGCTTTAAAACAGTTATTTATTCGTTGTTTAGTAAATTTAGTCATTAGGGGGTATCTGAGTTCTGTATAACAAAATGCAAATGTAAATTTTATTTTACAGTAACAGGAAATTAACTCCCTAATAATTTACTATACATGAATATATTACTTCATATTGTGGAAAACATTGGTAACGTCATCATCTTCCTCTATTTTTTCAATTAACTTTATGATGTCTTCTTCCTGCTCGGGTGTAAGTTCGGTGGTAGAATTAGGTATTCTTTGAAGTTCAGCATTAATTACCTGAATTCCTTTTTCATCCAGGGCTTTTTGCATTTTTCCGAAATTTTCAAAGGATGTATATACATAAATTATCCCCTCTGATTCTTCAATTTCTTCTGCCCCAAAATCTATCAAATCTAACTCTAAATCTTCCAACTTATGACCTTCAGCTTTGATTTGAAATACCCCCATGCGAGTAAACAAATAATCTAACGATCCGGAGGTTCCCAATGAGCCTCCTGCCCTGTTAAAATACATGCGGATATTGGCAACCGTACGCGTTGGATTATCCGTTGCCGTTTCTACTACAATTGCCACGCCATGAGGTCCATACCCCTCATAAACTACTTCTTCATAATTTTCAGACCCTTTATCGCTAGCCCGTTTAATGGCTGCTTCAATACGGTCTTTGGGCATATCTGCCCCCCGGGCATTTTGAATAATTTGCTTTAATCTAGGATTACTTTCTGGGTTAGGACCACCGGCTTTTACTGCAATGGATATTTCTTTTCCAAATTTGGTATAGAGTTTTGAAATCTTAGCATTACGGGCAAAAATTTTATGCTTTCGTTTCTCAAATATCCGTCCCATATATTTCACGTTTTGTGAACAAAGGTAACAATTCCGTTATTTTTTAAGGAGCTAATACCGATATCCCTCATTTGAGGTATTTGCTTAAGAATTTATGCACGATATTATGCTTTAGTTAATTTTGTATTTAATTTTAAAAAAATTATGAATAAATCTATTGTTTACGGACTGGGATTAATAACCATGCTGGCTGTTTGCCTGTATTTGGTAGTATCTATGAATCGCTTGCAAAAACAAGTTGATAAACTAAAAAACCAGCAAACATTTACAACAGCTCATTCGGAGGAAGATGAAGAAGATGGAGAAACTGGAGAAAAAGAAAAAGATGATGATGAAGAAGTAGAATTGGCTATTTACATGAATCGCCTTCAGCTATACACAAACAAATTGTGGTTTGCAGCAAAAAATAAAAACTGGGAATTAGCTTCATTTTACTTAGAAGAAGCTGAAGAAACTATGGAAGAAGTGGCTGAAGATGACATAGTAGAAGACGGAATACGAATTAACGAACAAATGAAAACTTGGGGAATTCCGGCCATTGAACCGCTCGAAAAAGCCATTGAATCGAAAGATTTAAAAAACGTAGAGCTGGAATATACCAACCTGATTACCAATTGCAATGGCTGCCATACTGCTACCAAGCACAGCTTTATAAAAATAAAAATTCCCGATACCCCAGCTTTCACTAATCAGGTTTATTAAATTAATACTGTAACTATATTTTCATGGCAGAGAGTTTTATTATTTTATTTCGCGAAGGGTTTGAAGCCTTTTTGATTTTATTTATTGTACTGGGGGCATTGAAAAAATCAGGTTCAATGCAATACAACCGTGTGGTATATGCAGGTGCATTGGCTGCCATTCTTGGAAGTTTTTTATTAGCTGCCATTTTCAAAGCTATTAAACTAGAATTTGAAGGGCCTGCAGAATATATTTTTGAAGGAGTATCTATGATTACTACCTCCGTGTTACTAGCATTCATGATTTTATGGCTGGTACGTTTTAAAACCAGTGCCGTTCAAATAAAATCAGAGTTAGAGGGGCATATAAATAGCAATCGATCGATTGGTATATTTTCATTGATTTTCTTTTCCGTTTTTCGAGAAGGAGTAGAAACGGTTTTGTTTTTTATTGGGCTTGACCTTTCTGCTGAATTACATGTTTTAATCGGAGCATTACTTGGATTAATAGCTGCTTTTGGCTTATGTTACGGAATTTTTGCTGGAACTGTAAAACTAAATTTTCGAGCATTTTTTAATATCACTACAATTATTTTGTTACTAATTGCAGCAGGATTAATGGCTCACGGTGTACATGAGTTGAATGAAGCAGAAATTATTCCTTCTGTAATAGAACATGTATGGGATATAAATCCGTCACCAAACATAGATGGTTCCTATCCTGCCTTTCATGAAAAAGGAAGTATTGGCAGTTTTCTAAATGCTTTGTTCGGATATAACGGTAATCCAAGCCTTACCGAAGTAATTAGCTATATTTTATATTTATTGATTATTGGATATTTATGGATTCGATTTGAGAAAAAATCCCCAACTACTGTTTAGTGTTTTATTAAAACACTTACTGTTTGAACTATGGCTAATCCGATAAACAATGAGCCAACAATGATATTCATCCACACTTTTACTGCATGAATTCGTTTAGCAATCACCGCACTTAATATTGCATACGTCATTAAACAAGCTAGGGTACCTAGCGTAGTGCCAAAAACAAACACCAGGATGTGTGATGTTTCCATTACCAACAAGTTCTTTTCACTAATACCCGTTGACCAAACTACCCAAAATGGGATGGCCACCGGATTCAATGCACTTACAATTAATCCTTTCCAAAAACTACCAATGGTTTTTTTGGGCTGAAGGGATGCTTTTTCTTTATTTCGAATAGTTTTTATACCAATAACTATATTGCCAATTCCTAACGCAAGAAACACCGGAATAACAAACATCTCTAAGCCTAATTTTAAGTTTTCATGCTGATTGATCCATTCGGAAAACTTAACCCCCACAAAAGCCTGCACTGACTCAATTAATACAGCAGCTAATGCCAGCCAAAATGCACTCAATAAGCCTTTTTGAATAGTAGTTTGCAGCACATTCAGACTAATCATTCCGGGTGGAAGTGAAAATAAATAACTCACTCCAAAACCGATTAAAAATTCGCTGATGTACTGGTTCATGCGGCCTGCATTTTACGATATTTTCTAATCAGTTTCCACTGGTTTAAAACCTGTTTGGTAGTCATGTATGGTACTCCCTGTTGATGATTATGACGTGCAATTATAAATATTGCGTCCCACAATCGAAAAATGTCTTTCCAAGCCTGTAATATTTTATAGTTAGGATCATAAATATGTGCTGGCTCTGCCCCTACTCCATTTACTTCTACAATGCGTATGTTTTTCCCTTGTTTCAAATCTTCAATTGAAGTACATTTTAAATCATACCGGCAATAATATACTCCATTCAGACGGGATGTAATACGATGAAAAACCTGGTTTAATTGTTCATCAATTAAGTAACTTCCATCTAAAAACTTAGTGCCACGAACATGATTCCCTATGGGTTCCAATTCCAGCTCTTCGCCTTCGGCGAGCACTTCTTTGAAACGATGACCAAATTTTCGAACCAATTTTTCCCACTGTAAAATAGCTCTTTGATTTTTTAAAATTAGTTCTTCTAATGTTGATTTACCATCACCTTTAGCTTTTAAAAATTCTTTCACGGTAACAGAAGCCACGCGTCCTATAGTTTCACCCGGAAGGATATAATACAAGATGGCAAATTCTTCTTTAAATGTAACAAACTCTTGAATTATAAATGGTATCGAAAGCTTTTTGATGTATGCTTCCAGTTGTTCGTCGGATGTAATTCGTTCAACCAATAACCCTCTTTCTCCTCGATCAGGCTTGGCAATAATGGGATATTCAATACCTGCATCAGCCATCATTTGTTTAATTTCATGTAGTGTTGACTGGGCAGCCGGGAAAATGGTTTTAGGTTTAAATTCATCAGGAACCATTTGTAAAATTGGCGTTTTAGTTTCGCCCAGCATTCCTCCCGTTTCAATTCCTGGGTTAGCAGCGCTAAAAAACCACAAAGCCCTGGCACGAATACACAGCCATGCATAATAAAAAAACACAGGAAAATAAACAATGGCAAATGGCCAGTATTCCCAGTGGAGAAGTTTAATAAAAAAAGGGTGGTCTTTCCAGCTATGATATCGAGGTTTGTTCACGTTGTAGTGGGAGTTGAAAATGATTAATAGATCCAAATTGTAGATCAGCATAATGCATATCCTGTATGTGAAGCTGCTGATATACGGTAGTTATACTTACTGTTTTTACCTGAGGCCTATCCAATAAAAAGCCTTTACAATTATTTAATCCATGAAATTTCATTATTGAGTGTACATTCAAAGAAGGTTCTGAATGCAGCCACTCCATAAAATGTTGCTCTTTTTGATATGATTCCTCCAAATTATACAAAGTAGCAGATGACCAAATATACGGCTGCGCTTTATCAAGTATTCGGATGTGCCGTTCACTTCCATCATACCTAAGTTCACAAAATTCATCTTGATTAATCATTAGTAAGGTGAATGGTTCAATTTGATGAAGATCAACTTGTTCAGCAAATTGAAGTGGAGAATAATTTTCAAAATACTCCAAAAGAATTAATCCCCGACTTTTACGATAAGGCAATTGCCGTTCATGCTTTATAAAGGCGCCATTAAGCAAGCAAGCCACTTGACCATTAGAAGCCATGGCAATCCACGATCCTCCGGCCTGCGTATCCCTAGGAAATACAACATGGCATAAACCATTCCAAAGTTCGTACGGCTTAGGAGTCTCAGTTATTCGGGTGGGAGATTCGTCGCGGTTAGAAGTTAAAAAAAAGCCATTCCGCGTTGGGATATATGTTACTGTACACATACGCGTTGTTGATGTTTAATAGTAGAAGGTGCGATCCCAAAATCATCTGAAAGTACAATATGTGGAAAATTAGTAAGTACTCCTATTTTGATTAAAGCCATATGATGAATAGCATGTTCTAAACAATAGGTTATCTCCCGTTTTAAATTCGTAGGCATATTGTCTGTAGCATCATTTTGGGTATCATAGGCTACAACGAGTTGAAGCTGCTTGTTCAAATCAACACTATCAAGCATATTAAGAATTTGATGAATAACATGTATTGCTATTTCTGGCTCTTGCTGCAAGGAACGGCTTCGTTCACGACGGTCGTAATTGATAAAGTGTTGCTCTTGCTGACTGAACAAACACTGGTAAAACTCCAAAATATGCCGGGTGTGCTCACCCAAAGATGAGCCATTAAAAACAAGTAAAGGCTGACGATAGTTTTCAGCTTCAATTTGTTGTAGAAAAAGGGTTAAATTTTTAAGCGTATGATGCGTTGCCGCTAAAATATTCATGATAAACTGTTGAGTAACACACTAAATTGAATTCATTAAAAGTCATGCAAAGGTAGATATCTTGTTTGTTATTGCATATATTAAAAGTCGGCGCTTTTGGGAGTTCGTGGAAATGGTATTACATCACGAACATTGGTCATTCCCGTAACAAACAGTAATAAGCGTTCAAAGCCAAGGCCATATCCGGCATGTGGGGCTGTACCAAATTTTCGGGTATCCAAATACCAATAAAGTTCTTGTTCCGGAATATGCATTTCCTGCATTCGCTTTCTTAAATAATCCAGCCGTTCTTCCCGTTGCGATCCACCCACAATTTCTCCAATACCAGGGAATAAAATATCCATGGCACGAACGGTTTTACCATCATCATTCAGTCGCATGTAAAAGGCCTTGATATCTTTAGGATAATCAGTTAGAATTACCGGTTTTTTAAAATGCTTTTCTACCAAGTATCGCTCATGCTCGCTTTGCAAATCAGTTCCCCACCCCTGAATAGGATACTGAAACTTTTTCTCTTTGTTGGGTTTTGATTTTTCTAAAATTTCAATTGCTTCAGTGTAGGTAATTCTTTCAAATGGATTTTCAACTACAAACTGTAACCTTTCTAAAAGCGACATTTCGCTTCGCTCTTCTTTTTTCTTGTTTTTTTCTTCATCCAATGCACGCTGATTTAAAAAGGCCAAGTCATCAGCACAATGCTCTAATGCATATTGAACCAAATATTTTAAGTTAGCTTCAGCCAAATCCATGTTATCGTTAAGATCAGCAAAAGCTACCTCCGGTTCAATCATCCAAAATTCTGCCAGATGGCGTGCTGTATTTGAATTTTCAGCCCGAAACGTTGGTCCAAAGGTATAAACTTTACCCAAAGCCAGTGCTGCCAGTTCGGCTTCAAGCTGGCCGGATACAGTAAGATTGGTTTGGCGGCCAAAAAAATCTTCCCTAAAATCTACCTCTCCATTTTCAGTAAGCGGAGGGTTTTTAGGATCAAGTGTAGTTACCCTGAACATTTCGCCGGCTCCTTCTGCATCGCTGGCAGTAATGATAGGTGTATGTATATTGAAGAAACCTCGATCGTGAAAAAATTTATGCATGGCATACGTCATAGCATGACGAATTCTGAAAACAGCTCCAAAGGTGTTTGTACGAAATCGAAGATGTGCAATTTCACGTAAAAATTCCAACGAATGCGCTTTGGGTTGTAACGGATAAACGTCTCCTTTGGAAACATCTGCTTCTGAATCACCCAATATTTCCAAATTCTCCACTAATACTTCCACTTTTTGCCCTTTGCCTAATGATTCGGCCAGAATACCCGTAATACTTAAACAAGCACCGGTAGTTATCCGCTTTAATAGCTCCTCGTCCATCTTTTCAAAATCAACCACACACTGGAGGTTATGAATAGTACTTCCGTCATTCAATGAAATAAAACGATTGCTTCGAAATGTACGCACCCATCCTTTCACGTTTACACGGGTTCCAACCGATACTCGTTGAAGAAGTGTATTTATTTCGGTTCTGACCATAATATCAAATTAGGCTGCAAAATTAGTAATTATCCATTATGCTTTCTTATAGCAAAACCTTCCATTCACAAATTGAATAATTTATCAAAATATTATGTTAGTTATTCATTTAATCTGTGTTATCAGCAGATGAAGAATATGATTACTTTTGATGAACGATTGTTTGAAGATGCATAAAATTTTTACGTTTTTTACTCTTATAACCTTCCCTATTCTTTATGCTCAAAAATCTGTGTTAACAGGTAAGATTACTGATGCCAAGACCGGTGAAGCTCTGATTGGTGCCACACTGATGATAGATGGCAAACCCGTTACTAGTACTGATTTAGATGGTTTATATACCATAGAAACAGAACCGGGTGAACATACATTTACTGCAAGCTACATTGGATACGACAATCAAAAATCAACATTTGTTTTAATGGCCGGCGAAAATAAAGTATGGAATGTTAAACTAATACCCTCGGCCAAAGAACTAAATTTAATGGTAGTAACCGGAAGCCGGTATGAAAAAAATGTAACTGAAGAAACTGTAACTATTGACGTTGTTTCTGCACAACTTATACAAAACACCAATGCAGTGGAAGCCGGTGAAGTGGTACAAAAAACACCCGGTGTAACAGTTACCGATGGTCAGGTTTCGATTCGTGGGGGGTCAGGATTTTCGTATGGTGTGGGAAGTCGGGTCAATGTGATGATTGATGGTATGCCTATCTTAGCTGCTGATCAAGCCAATGCAGACTGGCAGTATATACCAATTGAAATAACTGACCAAATTGAGGTAATTAAAGGAGCTGCTTCCGTACTTTATGGTTCAGGTTCATTAAATGGTATTATTAACGTCATTACTACTTGGCCAGGAGAAAAACCAGCCACTACCATTAGTCCATATACCTTGATTTATGGAGATCCTAACAGGCCTGAACAAGAATGGTATCCAGAATGGGAACAGCCTTTTGCTAATGGGATGTTTTTTAATCATAGTAGAAAAATAAAAGAAAACGTTGATTTAGTAATAGGAGGCAATTATCACTTTGAGCGTAGTTATTTAGAAAATAACGACGAATTCAGAGGAAGAATAAATTTTAAATCACGGTATCGAAGCCCCAAAAAAGAAGGCTTATCGTTTGGCGTGAATGGAAGTTTTATGTTGGAAAACAGTGGCCGTTTTTTCCTTTGGAAAGATTCAGAAGACAATGCTTACCGTAGCTATAGCGGCTCTAATGATAAATATTATTACTTTAACATAGACCCACACATTCGGTATTTTGATAAAAAAGGGAATCGGCATATTTTCAATTCTCGGATATATCGAAAATTTCGGTGGGGCACAGGGTCTGATATCAATACGGTAGCCAACATTGCTTATGCCGATTATCAATTTCAACGACGTTTTTTTAAAGATTTATTTACGGTTACAGTGGGTGCCACTGGTTCATATGGTTGGGTACAAAGCAGCATTTTTGTCGATTCAATTCAGCTGGATACCACTGGCAACCCCAAAATGTATTTTCAGACATATTCAGCCGCTGCTTTCGCCCAACTTGAATTTACCTGGAAATGGCTGAACCTTATGGCAGGAGTACGTTACGAAATCAATGGAGCCGATTCCCTGGTAGAAGGTTCTATACCGGTATTCAGAATGGGAGCAAACATTAAAGCAGCCAAAGCCACATTTTTACGACTTTCGTTCGGCCAATCCTATCGAATACCCTCCTTGGCTGAACGATTTGTTCAAGCTGAAACCGGAGGAATCAAGATCTTTCCAAACTTTGGTTTGCTACCTGAAAAAGGATGGAGTACAGAAGTAGCATTGAAGCAAGGTTTTCGAATTACCCGTAACTGGGCCGGGTTTGCTGATTTAGCTCTGTTTTGGATGGAATATGATAATATGATTCAATACAACATTGGAATATATCCACCACCCAATACCCCTCCTTCTACCCAATACTTAGGATTTAAACCATTTAATATAGAACGTGCCCGAATTGCAGGGTTTGAAGTTTCTTTGATGGGTCAAGGAAAAGTTGGCTCAATTGAAATTATACCTTTTATGGGGTACACATACTCCTACCCTGGCGATCTTGCTAAAAGCCCTTCACAAGAAAATGTAGGAAATTATTTAAGCAACATGTTTGGAATCTATGGCGAAAACGTGATAACTACTCCCAAAGACACCTTAATTCTTCCTTTTAGAAATAGACATATGATTCGCATGGACTTGCAACTAAACTGGAAAAACCTGGGCTTGGGAGTTAACATGATGTACAACACCTTTATGGAAAAAGTAGATCAAAATTTCACATTTTTAAATATTGTAATTCCTAATTTCTACACAGGATACATAAATAATCGCCTTCATCGCGATGGTGATTTTGTAATTGATATCCGTGCATCATATCGTATAAAAAAATGGAATAGTAAAGTATCATTTATAATTAAAAACCTAGGTAATCTGGAATATGCCATTCGGCCAGGTATGATGAATGCTCCTCGAAATTTCACCTTACGTTGGGACTTCAATTTTTAATCCTATACTAACAATTATTTTTTTATTTGGTTATACCATATTTTAGCCAATAGCGCATTAGACCGATCATGGATATTGAATCGGTAATTTCATTGTTAAGTACCATATTTACAGCATCCTTGATGGGAATTTTTTTAACTACTAGTTGTTCGGTTTCATCGGGTTGCGACTGGGTAAAATGCAGATCTCTGGCCACATAAATTATTCCAAGTTCATCCGTTACTGAATTACTGGTATGTAATGTAGTGAGTAACTCCCACTGGTTAGCTACAATACCAGCTTCTTCTAATAATTCACGTTTGGCCGAATCCAATGGATCTATACCAATTTTACCACCCCCTTCAATAATTTCCCAACTGTATTGTTCGAGCGGATAACGGTATTGACCAACAATCCAGGTATTATCCTCATTGTCTACCGGAATAATACCAATGGCAATATTTTTAAAATGTACAGTACCGTAAATACCTTTTTTCCCAGACGGATTAATCACGTTATGCTCTTCAACACGAATCCAAGGGTTTTCATACATTAATTGTTTGGAAATGGTTTTCCAGGGATTTTGACTCATGCTATATGCTATATTGAAATAATAAAAAATCACCCCTGAAATGCAGGGGTGAAAAACAAATCAAATAATTCAATTATTCCGACTTAGAATCATTGGGTTTCCCTGTAGTGCCAGGCTTGGCAATAGATTCTCGCATTGAAGTATCTGCTTGAATATTTTGCATTTTGTAGTAATCCATTATACCCAGGTTGCCGCTACGAAAAGCTTCCGCCATTGCTTTGGGGATCTCAGCTTCGGCTTCAATTACTTTAGCACGAGCTTCCTGAGCCCTAGCTTTCATTTCCTGCTCTAATGCAATGGCCATAGCCCGACGTTCTTCGGCCTTTGCCTGGGCAATATTTTTATCTGCCTGTGCTTGGTCCATTTGTAATTGAGCTCCAATATTTTTACCTACATCTACATCAGCAATATCAATGGATAAAATTTCGAAAGCAGTTCCGGCATCCAAACCTTTTGCAAGCACGGTCTTTGATATCATATCCGGATTTTCGAGTACTTCTTTATGATTGGCCGAAGAACCAATGGAAGAAACCACACCCTCACCAATACGTGCTATGATAGTCTCTTCTCCGGCACCTCCAACCAGTCGGCGGATGTTAGCACGTACTGTTACCCGGGCCTTAGCAATTAGCTGAATACCGTCTTTAGCAACTGCAGCAATGGGCGGAGTATTTATCACTTTTGGATTAACTGATAGCTGCACGGCTTCAAATACATCACGTCCGGCCAAGTCAATAGCTGTTGCTGTTTTAAAATCCAAATCAATATTGGCTTTATCAGCAGAAATTAACGCATTAATGACAGGTATTACCCTTCCCCCTGCTAAATAATGTGCCTCTAAATCATCCCTTTTAATAGAAAGACCGGCTTTAGTGGCAGTTACCATGGCTTTTACAATAATACCTGGAGGAACTTTACGAATACGCATAAATGCCAACTGAAACAGATTAATTCGAACTCCTGCAAACTGGGCCGAAATCCAAAGTCCAAAGGGTAAGAAGTAAAAGAAAATTAAAAAGAAAAGAATAACTCCTACAGCAATTCCTCCTAGCAAATACAAAGGTGCAGCATCATTCATAGTTAGTTATGTTAAAGGTTTTACAATAATTTTTTTATCCTGGATTTTGTGAATCACTACAGGGGTATTTTCCTCAATAAAATCCCCAAAAGAATAAACTTCTTCAATGCGGCCATTTTCAAATTCAGCCTTTCCAATAGGTGCGCAACGGGTTATGGTTTTACCCTTATCTCCAATATGAAAGCCTATTGCTTCTGCAGGTGCCTTACTATTGATGGATGATTTTACAGCAAATAATTGCCACGTATTTGATTTAAATCCCAGATATCCCAAGATTGAAATTAGTATTAATGTAACTCCAAATACAACAAAACCTCCGGTACGTCCCAATGAATAAAAAGCACCTACCACCCCTATTATTAATAGTATAACCCCAACAATGCCAATAACCGTACTTCCCGGAACTAAGAATATTTCGGCTAAAATTACCAACAAGCCAATTGCAATTAGAAGAAGTATGGTAGTAAGCGTCATACACTTACAAATATAAAAGAATATGTATGAATTTAACTAATATAATGCATTATTCTACTGTAGCAGTAAGGCCTCGGTGTTGCAATATTTTACAGAGCTTTTTCATCTCATTTTCACTACCATGTTTCACTTGACATTTCCCTTTAAAATGAACAATGTAAGCACATTGCTCTGCCTGCTCGGCTGAATGGCCACAAACCTCAATCAGTGTTTGTATCACCCAATCAAATGTATTAAAATCATCATTGTGTAATATGAGTTTTTTTACTTCCAATTCTTCTAATAAGATGGAAATATCTTCTTCTACATCTACCTCATGAGAAAAATTGATAGTAGTAAGCTTCATATCCCTTATTTTTTCATCCACAAATTTCACTTATTTTTATTGGCTATACAAGTATTTATGGATTATTAACGTGATTCCTTTTTTATCTGAAAAACCCTGTAGATTCAATAGAAAAAAATCATGTACCTTCATGGCTTAATTTGGTTTATCTCATGAAAATTGGAATTATACGTGAACGCAAAAATCCACCAGACTTTCGAGTTCCACTTACTCCAACTCAATGCCAATCATTACTAAAAAAATACCCTCAGCTACAAATTGTGGTCGAAAGTTATCCAGAACGGTGCTATTCTGACAAGGAATATGAACAACATAACATACCTGTTGTTAATCATTTAACTGATTGTGAAGTAATACTTGGGGTAAAAGAAGTTCCGGTAAATGCATTAATTGAAAATAAGACCTACTTATTTTTTTCTCACACTATCAAAAAACAAGAACATAACCGTAAACTGTTACAAGCCATCTTGAAAAAAAACATCCGTTTAATTGATTATGAATGCCTAAAATTTCCTAACGATGGAAGAATAATAGGTTTTGGGCGCTATGCCGGTATTGTAGGGGCCTACAATGCCTTTAGAGGTTGGGGAATACGCACCAAAATGTATTCACTAAAACCGGCGCATAAGTGCTTTGACCGTAAAGAATTAGAAAATGAGCTGAAAAAAGTAATACTTTCTCCTATCAAAATTCTCCTTACAGGAGCAGGGAAAGTGGGCAATGGAGCCAAAGAAATTTTAAATGAAATGGGAATACGAGAAGTTTCTTGGCAAGATTTCATCAGCCAATCATACCAAGAACCAGTGTACACCCAGGTTGAATTTCCGGTTTATAATCGAAGAAAAGACGGCAGCGCATTTTCTGAAACCGAGTTTTTTAATCATCCGGAATTATTTGAAAGTGATTTTGCAAAATTTTTACCCCATACTGACCTCTACATTGCCGGACATTTTTGGTCACCCCAAGCACCCCGGTTTTTCACCCGGGAAGAGTTAGCAAGCCCTTCTTGCAAAATACAACTGATAGCCGATATTAGTTGTGATATTGGAGGGCCTATCCCTAGTACGATTCGAGCATCTACCATTTCTGAACCTTTTTATGGGTATGATGCAAAAACAGGCAAAGAAACAGCTGCTTTTGAAAAAGAGTCAATCACTGTTATGGCAGTAGATAATTTACCCTGTGAATTACCACGTGATGCATCCGATGACTTTGGGCACACCTTGTCTAAAACTATTATTCCATTATTAATAGAAGGAGATAAGGATCAGATCCTTGAAAAGGCTACCATAGCTGAAAACGGTCAATTAACCCGTTATTTCAGCTATTTACAGGAATATGTTGATGAAAAATAAAAAAGGCCGGAAATTTCCGACCTTCTCCATACAATATTTCTTATCGTATTAGTTTTTAAAGCTGGCCTTAGTTGTGGGCATAGTTCTTGAACCACTTTGTCCATTTGCTATATTAAATGTAAAAATCACCTGACCGGCATTTTCTCCTCCACCAACAGCAGTACCTGCAGCAAAAGAACCATTGTATGGATTACTATTTCCGCTGGTAGCAATAATCTGCCCATTGTACCTTGCTACAACTGTATAATTAACCTGCTGATTTACACAATCTGCATAATTATTTACACGCACTGTATATGTACCGGGTTCTATTTCTGATTGTTCATCATACGTAATATTTTCATTATTTACTCCGTCAATGTAACAGCCAGGATTTGAGTCAAGATCTAAATAACCTCCGTTTGAAGAAGTACTATTTCCATAATATATAGTCTCTCCATCAGGCTCTACCAGATACAAATCTAAGTCAGTATTTTTATCAAATGTTAAACTCACTTGCAAACGGCCTGTTCCAACGTCAATTCGAGTTACAGAAAACGTGTATAACTCACTAACATTTCCGCTATTATCCCCTACAGAAAGATTAAATGTAAGTTCATCTTGGGTTACAGATTGCGCCACAATCGGATTTACAAATATCGTAGCCTGGGCAATGCTAATCTCATAATACCCGGCAAATCCTTCTAACCCCACATAAACTTTTGTAATATTACCACTAGAGGCTGTAGCCAGAATCTGAATAGGAACCCCTCCTCCTGCTATAAAACTGTTATTGTGCTGTACGGAGTTGATTACCGGGATATTAGACCCTTGCGAAGCAGGTATTTCACCAGAACGAAGTACAGAGTTAGGAATGCTAATCACACCTTCAATAGGATCAGCTTTTTTACAAGACCATACTGAAACTAAAATAGCTATAGAAATAGCCATTGTTTTAATCAAAGAGGTTGTTTTCATAATAATAAATTTATGAAAACAAAGTAACCTCAGATTATGCATATAAAATATGATAAAAATCAGTTTTTATGAGAATTAACAAACTTTTTATTCTTGTAAAGTTGAAGGCCTTCATATAGCGAAACTATGATGATAAGTTTTAACATAGAATAAAAAGCATCCTCAAAAGGTATTGTACCAATTCTTATTCCCATATTTTCAGCATTATTATATATCACTACAGGCAAAGAAGTTAAATACCCATTTATTATAAAAAAAGGAACAAGGTGTATAAGCCACATTAGATAAAAATAACCTAAAAAGCGGGTTTTATAAATTAGAATATGAAATAGTAAAATTATTGCCAACAACAAAAACGTAACTGCAGTGTACCAATGCTGAATATAGATAAAACCGAGTATAAAAAATAAAGGAATTGCCAGATAGGTAATCCTACGGGCAACCGATTGTAAAAAATCTGGAAAGTATGCTTTCAAACAATCATAAATAAAGATACAAGCATATGGGATAGCTAGAAAAAACAACCATTCCTCAATTGGTAAACTACCAATATAGTAACCTAAAAGATAATCAGGATTAAAATACCATATACCCATACGGGTAAAAAACTCATCCCAAGCAATAAATATTACAGCATTGAAGAAAAGTGCAGGAAATAAAAATTTCCAACGAGTATAAAAATGTACTTTTTTATCGAAAGATAAAATAAGCGGAAAGAAGATGGATGCCAAATCAAGTACAAAGTATGTGTACCTAGAATCCATTATGATTAAAAAAGATTCATTTTATGCATAGCAAACGAACGTGCCAGTATGGTAATTTTTCTGACATTACTTATTCTTATACGTTCTTGCATAATTCGAGATGGGCGAATGGCTTTAATTTTTTTAAATAACTTAAGATAGTATTTATACGCCAAATAAACTCCGATTCTGCTACCTTCAGGCAATTGTCGAATGCCAGCCAACGCATGGTCGAAATCACGTTGAATATCTTCTTCTATTTGTTTTTTAGTATGTTCATCAAATGCAGAAAAGTCAACATTCGGGAAATAAACACGTCCTCGATCTGCATAATCATCTTTCAGGTCTCTTAAAAAATTTACTTTTTGAAATGCTGCGCCCAAACTTCTAGCATGAGACTTCAGACGTTCATACATTTCATGGCTACCGTCACAAAACACCTTTAAACACATTAACCCAACAACTTCTGCCGATCCGTATATATATTGATCATACAAAGCAGCATCGTATTTTTTATTGTAGAGGTCCATTTTCATGCTTTCAAGGAAAGCCACTACTAGCTGATGATCGATGTGATATTTATTAATGGTACGAGCAAATGCATGCAAAATTGGGTTTGTACTAATTCCCCGCTCTATAGCAAGCCAAGTATCACGTTCAAATTCCTCAATTAATGTTTTTTTATCGTAATCATGAAAAGTGTCTACAATTTCATCAGCTACACGAACAAAACCATAAATAGCATAAATGGGCTTACGGTATGCTTTGCCAAGCATGCGTATTCCCAGCGAAAAAGAAGTACTATAACGGCGTGTTACCAATTCACTGCATTCATTCGCAGTATGATGATACAGACTAATGCTCATGGGTGATTCGTTCGGTTACGAGTTTTGAACTAATTACTACTATCGGTAAGCCTGTACCGGGAATTGTAGATGCTCCCACATAATACAGGTTGGAATATTCTTCATCTTTATTTGCAGGCCTGAAAGCCCCAATTTGATTTAATCCGTGAGCTAAGCCCAAACCACTTCCTCTGTATAAATTAAAATGGTCTCTCCAAGCTTCCGGACTCATAATTTTTTGGGCAATAATATTTGATTTGATATCATACCCTACACGATTTCCTAAGTCTTCAATGATTGTATCTGCCAATTCCTGTTCATCTTTCCACGATTTCTTATATCGAAGGTCAGGAACCGGACAAAGAATAAACAAGTTTTCGCAGCCTTCTGGTGCACATTCCGGGTTAGACTTACTACTTACATTAACATAGTAATATGGTTTCTGAGGATTAACCGACAACTTAAAAATTTGGTCAGCATATTCTTCAAAATTGGTTCCCAAAAAATAGTTATGATGTTGAAGTCCATCAATTTTCCCTCTTACTCCTAAATATATTGTAAATGGGGCCAATGTCCAATGCATCTTATCTAATCGCTCTTCAGAGTATTTTTTTCGTTTTAATATTTTACCACGAAACGATGCCGCATCACTATTAGAAACAAAAATATCTCCTGTCCACTCTTTTCCATGCTGATCAACAAAAGCCTTTACACCAGAACGATCGGCTACAACTTCTACTATCTCCGTATTATAATGTATTTTCACACCACGACGCTCTAATTCATTAACAAGGCTTTCGGTGATTCGATACATGCCTCCTTTTACATTCCAATATCCATCATGTTCAAGTTCTGTGTAATTTAAAAGTTTGTAAACTGCCGGTGTGGCAAAAGGCGTGTCGCCTAAGAAAAAAGCAACTAGTGAAAAAATTACTTTAACCTCGTGAGATACAAAATACTTATCCAATTCAGCCCACATACTACGAAACATCCGGGGAGCATGTTTCCAAGGAACAGAAGCTAACGATAACAGATAATCTGTTATGCCGTTAAAATTTCGCTTCACAACTTTGTATTCCGTATCATGAAAAATGGCTTTTGCATTATCGAGATATTTTCTTGCCTTTGCTTCAAAGTCAGGTTCAATGTGCTTAAACTCTTCAGCTAATTTCTTCAAATCCTTATAAATATGATATCGTTTATCCGAGCCTGCAAAATTTACTACGTACAATGGATCTAATTGTTGGTAGGTTAGTGGGTTTTCCATGTTGCATGATTTGAACAATTCGTCAAATTCATAACTCATGCTGAAAAAGGAAGGCCCTACATCAAAAGTAAAACCATCCAATTTCAATTCATTCAACCGCCCACCTGCCTGATGATACTTTTCAAGGATTTCTACCTGATATCCTTTGGTGGTAAGTCTAAGAGCAGTTGTTAAACCACCCAAACCAGCTCCTGCTATGATAACTTTTTTTCCCAAAACTTTTTTCGTTAAGTATGAAACAATTAGAAAATCATTTTGTTCGTTAAACGATTGATAATTTTTAAATTATAGGTACGCTAATAAAAAAATGCAGGGACTTTAAAATTGTTTAGGTTTGAAAAAATTTAACAAATATTATTCCAAAAAATCATATTTTATACATTCATTTAAATAATTTCATTATTCATTCATCATGCCAATGGTAAACACAACAACAACCAAGCATACTTCCGATTTTCTAATTGAAAATAAAGTAAATGTACCCAAAGAATTTAACCGAATTGCCTCAAGGTATGATTTTGCCACATCCATGAGCCAAGGGTATCAGCAAGATTTAAACACCAGTGCCCGAAGGATGAACCTTAAAGGCAATGAACATGTGCTAGACCTATGCTGCGGAACAGGAAAATCTACCCTAGCCTGCTTAGGTGTTTTACCCAATGGAAAGATTACGGGTGTAGATAATTCTGAAGAAATGCTGGCTATTGCCGAAAAAAAATTTTCGAAAGAAATACAATCGGGGAAAGTTGAGTTTATGCTAAAAGATGCCATGAAACTTGATTTTCCAGAGAATTCATTCGACGCCATTTTTATGGCGTATGGCCTGAGAAACATGCCCGACTATGAGGCCTGTGTACAGGGATTATATCGAATTTTAAAGCCGGGAGGCACCTTATGCATTCATGATTATTCGCTGTCAGATACCTGGTATTCCCGACCTTACTGGAAAATTTTAGGATATGGATTTATTATTCCAATATCTACTATTTTAACGGGAAATTCTACCATTTTCAGCTATCTGATAAAAAGTGTATTGAATTTTTTAACACCCAATCAGGCCAAAGCATTATTAGATAAGAATGGTTTTAAAGAAATTAGTGCAAAGCCATTATCCGGCTGGCGGGCCCCAATTCAACATACTATTTTAGCTAAAAAACCCAATTAGTTAGTTTAAGTATTCAAATCCTGCATATTGCTGCAATATTGCAGGCAACAATATACCTTGCTCCGATTGATTATTTTCCATCAGAGCAGCCAAAATTCTTGGGAAAGCCAATGAGCTGCCATTGAGTGTATGGGCCAATCGAGGTTTTTCATTTCCTTCTTTGAAACGAAGCTTCATCCGATTGGCCTGAAATGATTCAAAATTAGAAACAGAACTTACCTCAAGCCATTTGTTTTGAGCAGCGCTGTAAACCTCAAAATCATAGGTCATGGCAGAAGCAAACCCCATGTCGCCACCACACAAGCGAAGAATTCGATAGGGTAATCCGAGCAATTGAATTATTCCTTCTACATGAGCAACCATTTCTTCCAGAATCTGATAAGATTTATCAGGATGTGCAATTTGAACAATTTCAACCTTATCAAACTGGTGTAAGCGATTGAGTCCACGCACATCTTTACCATATGAACCGGCTTCGCGTCGGAAACAAGGAGTAAATGCCGTTAATTTAATAGGCAAATCTTCCGCTTTTAAAATTTCATCTCGAAAGAAATTCGTAAGTGGTACTTCTGAAGTAGGAATAAGATACAAATTATCTTCACCTATAAAATACATTTGTCCTTCCTTATCGGGCAATTGGCCTGTTCCATACCCGCTGGCCTCATTTACTACCAGAGGCGGAACATATTCTGTATATCCAGCTTTGGTATTCTGATCGAGCAAAAAATTAACCATGGCTCGTTGCAACCGAGCCATCTTTCCTTTATACACTGGAAAACCTGCGCCGGTAATTTTAACTCCAAGCTCAAAATCAATGAGATTATACTTGGCTGCCAACTCCCAGTGTGGCAAGGCATGTTCAGGCAATGAAGGAATCGAGCCACCTTTTCTAATTTCTAAATTATCGTCTGCACCCTTCCCCTCAGGTACCATATGATACGGGGTATTGGGAATTTGATTTAAATGTTGCTGAAGTTCTGCCTCCAATTGTTTTACTTTTTCTTCTAAGTTTTTGATATCCTCTTTCAAAGCTGCCGAACGACTGCGAATAGCTTCTGCTTCTGCTTTATTTCCGGCCTTCATCAATTCTCCCACAGTACGCGACAACTGGTTAGACTCTGCAAGCAAAGCATCACAATCATACTGGGCTTTTTTTCGCATGTCATCAATTTCAAGTGCTTTATTTATAAGCGTTTCAGCATCAATATTACGTTTTTTTAGGCGCTCAATTACTTCAGCAGTATGTTCGCGAATAAACTGTATTTGTAACATGATATTCTATTTGTATTGCAAAACTATGGAATAATCTAAGTGCTTTGTATGATATAAAAACAAAAAACTCTCCGGCAATTCCGAAGAGTTTTTAATACGTTAAGAGCTGTCTATTAGTTTTCAGAAGGAATAACAGAAACGTATGATTTTGCGTTTCTACCCTTCTTAAATTGTACTATACCATCAGTCAACGCAAATAAAGTGTGGTCTTTCCCCATACCTACATTTAGCCCGGGATAATGGCGAGTTCCACGCTGACGAACAATGATATTACCAGCAATTGCCTGCTGGCCACCGTATATTTTTACTCCGAGTCGTTTACTTTCTGATTCACGACCGTTTTTTGAACTTCCTACACCTTTCTTGTGAGCCATGATATGATGGTTTTAATTATTTTGCTGAAATGTTTTCAATTTGAATTTTTGTCAAATATTGCCTATGACCGTTTAATTTTTGATACCCTTTTCTTCTCTTCTTTTTAAATACTAAAACTTTGTCGCCTTTAACATGCGATATGATTTTAGCATCAACCTTGGCACCATCAATGTTGGGAGTGCCGACAGTTACTTTTCCGCCGTTATCAATCAGCAGAACACGATCAAACTCAACCTTTCCACCTTCTTTTCCATCCAAACGATGAACAAACAACTCCTGATTTTTCTCAACTTTGAACTGCTGACCTGCGATATCTACAATTGCGTACATGATAATAATGTTTTACCTCATTTAGGGAGTGCAAAAGTAAGGATTGATTCTCTAAAATACAAACATACGCTGTGAATAATTTTTTATCAGAAATTGTCGGTTTCCTATATTTGGCTTTAATTGCTTGAGTAAATGAACTTTTGTAAGCTATAAAGCACTGTTTTTATGATAATTAGAATTATCACTCTAATCTGGTTTTCTCTTACTTTTTTTTTACTACAGGGAATTAGTCAGATTAGATTTTGCTCCTGGAATATTGCCAACTTAGGAAAATCGAAAGACCAGGCATCATTATCATATATATCTAGCACATTGAAAAATTTTGATTTGATAGCCATTCAAGAAGTAAATACCGGGACCGATGGAATAAGAGCCATAAAAATAATAGACAGCCTGTTGGAACTGAATGGCAGTAGTTGGGATTTTGCAGTTAGCGAACCTACCAGTGGTAAAGGTAGTGAACGGTATGCGTATTTATGGAATACAAAAAAGATAAAACTTTGTGGATTCCCATGGCTCAATCAGGAGTTGGCAGACAGCATGGATCGGGAACCATATTTGGGGCGTTTCGCCTTGAAAAAAGATACTTTCTTAATTGCCAATTTGCATGCAGTACCTACAGCCAAAAATCCCGCTCGGGAAATTGCTCAACTACACCGTATCTACGAATTACACAAGAAAGAGCGGCTGATTTATGCCGGTGATTTTAATCTTACCTTTACACACAAAGCCTACGATTCATTAAGAACCAGAACTTATTTGGACGCTATAAATGATATAAAAACCTCACTAAAAACTGAAATCAGGGAAAATGAAAAATTTGCTAATTCATACGATCATATACTTTATCCAGCCGATCGAGTTTCATCAAATGCCGGAGGAATTATTGATATAACCTTGGATTTTGAGTCATTAAAAGCTTGCCGTAAAATTTCAGATCATGTGCCTATTTGGGCCGTACTTCAAAAAAATAAGAAATGGAAAAGGCCTAAGGATTAGTGAGAACGATTGTTCTATAAGTATTTAACTATATTTCTGCAATTTTTTTGGAAATTCTCGGTTTTAGTTTCGAATTTTACTGCATGAAAGCCGGTATAATAAAATGTTTATTCGTTTTGTTTGCTGTTGGTATTGGGAAGGTTTATACCAATGCACAACCCAAACTTGTTCAGGTTTCCGGCTATGTTTACCAAAAAGACTCCTCTAGTGTTATTCCATTTGTTGACATTGTAAACAAAAAAAACAAAACCGGAACCATATCCACCATCACCGGTTTTTTTTCCACGCTCATGGCAGTGAATGACACGTTGGAGTTTACGGCAATTGGGTATAAGAAATTTAGATTTTGGCTCCCTGCAAATTTCAACAGTTCTGAATACACAGTAAATATTTGGCTTGAAAAAGTTGTATATAATTTAGATCAAGTAGATATCGGCATATTTAATTACGAAAGGTTCAAAAAAGATTTTGAAAGTATGAAAATACCGGTAGATGATAATGGGCTGGTAGCTGGAGACCCCACATATTACAAAAGGTATGTAGCACCGAAAGAAAATTTTGGCTATACAATCAAGGGCCCTTTTACTGCTCTATACAATAAATTTAATCGCAGGGCTAAGGAACTTGAAAAACTTCAGGAAATTTTGGAAAATCAAAACAAAGATGCAGTAGCCAGTGCTAAATTGACCAAAGATTTAATTCAACAAGTTACCGGTATTGACGAAAAAGAAATTGACCGCTTTCTTGGATATTGTAATATGGGAAGTGAATTTATTGCCAATGCAACCAACTATGACCTTATGGTAGCTATAGATCGCTGTTATAAAAGTTATCAGGAAGATAAGAAGAACAAGCAATAATTTTTATTCTGCTTTCGGAGGACCAGGAGCATCTTCTCGTTTCTTTCTTGCTTTTAAAAATCCATCCAAATTCACGTTTAGCGTAAAATGATTGGGAGAATTGGTAACGAAATAATGAGCTCTGCCATAACTAATGGTAAAATGGGAAATTCTAATTCCAACTCCATAACTTAAACCAACAGCACCATTTAATGCATCAATACCCATTTCTCCTCCCCGCTGAAAATTATAGGCAAGACGTAAAAATAACCTGCGTTTGAATGGCGATAATTCCATACCTATCACAAAATGACGAAGAATATTTAAACCAAGTCCAATTTTTGTATCAATCGAATCGCCGGTTAGCGGGTCAAGAATAAACCGGTTTTCTTTATCTGCATAACTCAAATCGGGACGTTGCAAGTTAGTAGCTGTTAAAAAAAACCGAAGAGGAACATGTTTGAAAGCCTGAGATACTCCTAGCTGAATTTCAAACGGAATGGGTTCTCTATTTCCAGAAGTATAGGGATCAAGTTGTCCACCCATATTTTTTAAAGCCAGACCAGCTGTAAATAATTTGTTTTTGCTTACATACATAGCACCCAAATCGAGAGCCAAGCCATACGAATTATATTCAGCATACTGAGAGATGATGTTTTTAATATTTGCTCCTACAAAAAGCAAGGAATCAAAAAAAGCTCTGGAATACCCAATGTAGATTGCCACATCTTGAGCCGTAAATGTACCTTGAATGTTTCCATATTCGTCTGTGCGGGAAAAATCACCGTAATTAAAATACTGAATGCCCCCCATGAATGAGCCGATTTTATCCCAGGTTCTTGAATAGCCTGCAAAGCCATATCCAATGTTAGCAAAATAATTATTAAAGCTAAACTGCATCTGATTATGCATACCCCGGTTATACACGGCAGGATTTTGTATCCCTAAGCTTAAGTCATTATCAAACAAGGCTGGTGTAGCTCCACCCAATGATTCTATGCGAGCAGAATTAGGCATTTTTAAAAAATTGAATGTGCTACTTCCTCCCAATTGAGACCAACTCACCTGGATATTCAATAAGCAACAAATCAAGAACCCTAAAAAAGCTGAATTTTTCATCAAGCCAAATGTATAAGAATTTGATCTAACGTAGAATATTAAAGTAAATTGCAAGATAGAAACTTCAAAAAGTTAAAAAAATAACTATATGTTAAAATAATTTGTAGTATTGTGATACATTAATATTATGTTTATGAAAAAGTTATTACTCTTATTAACTGGTGCTTCGATGAGCTTTGCTGGAATAGCTCAGGTTCAGCGTACTGTATTGGCAGAAGCTTTTTCGAATGCAAGTTGCGGGCCTTGTGCATCACAAAATCCTGCATATAGCGCATTCTTAGACAATAACACAAGCAAAGTTATTGGCATTAAATATCAAACGAACTGGCCAGGAACAGATCCCATGAATTCCCAAACGCAAACCTGGGTAGGACCACGTGTTACATACTATTCTGTATCTGGAGTACCTTGGGGTGCATTGGATGGGACAGCATTTGCAGGCCCTAATTATTCAGGTGCTTTAGCTAATTTAGATCAGGCGGAGTTAGATGCTCGATATGGTGTAACCACTCCATTTGCTATGAATGTATTGCATTCATTTAATGCAAATAATGATTCTATTTTTATTGAAGTAACAATTACAACGCCAAATGCATATAGTAATAACACAGCTCAATTTAGATTACATGTAGCTATGATTGAAAAGGAAATTTGTTTTACTACCGCTCCAGGAAGTAATGGTGAAAAAAATTTCCATAATGTGGTAAGAAGAATGTATCCTGATGCTAATGGCACTTCAGTTCAAAATACATGGAATACATCAGAATCATTGACCTTTAATTTTTCAGGACCTATCCCAAATTATATTTATGATGAATCCCAAATTGCAGTTGTGGCATTCATACAAAATAATACAACCAAAGAAGTATTCCAGGCTGGTATCAGCAATCCAATTGATTATTTAATGGTAACTAATATTTCAGGACTTGATCAAATTACCTGCGGAACTAGCATTGATCCCGTTGTTACTATTAAAAATAAAGGGAGCAACAATATCACGTCTGCAATAATCAATTATCAAATTAACAATAATCCGGTTCAAACAACCAACTGGAGTGGCAGCTTAGCATTAGGGGCAAGTGCCAATGTAAACATTCCAACTATCTCAGGACTTCCTTCTGGCACCCACACTCTTAAAGTGTGGGTTACCAATGTTAATAATAACGGAATTACTACTGTTGGAAATTGTGGCCAAGTTTCAACTTCTTTCTACATTGCTCCAGCAACTGCTGCTACAGCTCCTATTTCTGAATCATTCACCTCTACAACTTTTCCTCCGGTTGATTTTGGTTTAGACAATCCGGATGGTGGTTTAACTTGGACCCGTGTATCTACAGGAAATACAAGTAACTCCATGCGTGTAAATTGTTTTAATTATGGTTCTATTGGGGCTGAAGATGCATTAATCGTTAAACCGGTAAATATTAGTGCCCTTCAAAATCCAACTTTAACATTTGATGTAGCTCATGCCATTTACAATTCAAGCTACACCGATCGCTTAAAAGTTGAAGTATCCACAGATTGTGGTGATAATTGGAACGTAGTATATAATAAGGCAGGCTCCTCGCTAGCTACTGCACCTGCTACTACTTCAAACTTTACTCCTACAGCTACTCAATGGAGAAACGAGCAGGTTGATTTAAGCAGCTATGGTAGTGCTACCGAATTATTTATAAAATTTGTTTGTGTAAATGGATATGGTAATAATATTTATGTAGATAATATTAATGTGATGTCAGTGTTTTCATCCATAGAAGATGAAAACAATCCTACTATCATCAATATATATCCTAATCCTGCTCACGAATTTGTAAACATTAGTCTAAATATGAACCAGCAAAATGAAGTACAAATTTCTTTAATTAATATGCTGGGCGAAGTAGTGATGATGGCTGACAAAGGTCAGGTTTCTGCCGGAAGCCAGTTGTTCCAATTAAATACTACAACATTAGCAGCCGGATTGTACAATGTATCAATTAAAATTGGTGATCATACTCAGATACATCGAATAATAATTAGTAAATAAGAACTTTACACCAAAATAAAAAAGGCAGCTAACTCGCTGCCTTTTTTATTTAAACACTCTGTAAAATATGATGATTAAATGATTAATTATTAAATTATAGCAATAAAAAAAAATAGAATGAAAATATTTTCTAGCTATTATCATTCTATTTAGTACCCGGGGCGGGACTTGAACCCGCACAGCCATTACTGGCCACAGGATTTTAAGTCCTGCGTGTCTACCATTCCACCACCCGGGCGTTATAAGGTGTGGGTAAAAAAAAACAGCGCAGAATTCCTGCACTGTTTAGAGCGGGAAACGAGACTCGAACTCGCGACCCCGACCTTGGCAAGGTCGTGCTCTACCAACTGAGCTATTCCCGCTTATACAAAGAACTTGCCGTTTAAAACGGGTTACAAATATACATTACAACTTTTAATTCCCAAAAATAGTGCAACAATTTTTGGAGAATGCGGATTCAACTAGTAAGTGCGACACATTTCTTTTTTTAAGAGATGTTTTAGAAAAACCTCCATAGGGGTTTTCC
>JAOABX010000015.1 GCA_026418175.1 Flavobacteriales bacterium | reverse complement strand
TATTAATAGAATATATCAAAAGACAACAAGATAACGGAACGCCTACGCAAAAAAGCACACACATTGCCAAGTCCCAAAAGCCGACAAACAAGCTAAAACTTGGAAAAGAGTGGGCTTTCCTAACCCTAGAAGTAATGCAATTTTTTTCCTCTCACTTCTGAAAAAATTAACACACCCGACACACTAACCAACCCGACAAAGACAGTGAAACTCAAAAACTACAATGGTTTACAAACACGGTGGACAAGAACGCCAGCTGGTAACATGCGTAGCCGTTGCACAACTTACTTTAAAAATATTCTTTCGGAATCATTGGTTTTATATCGGCCTTATTAGAGGCGTTGAAACGAATTCTGGTTTTTCTCTTAATTTTTGAGTTTGTAATTTTTTGATGCTCTTATATCGGCTGTAATGAGCTTATAAGGGATTGAAAAAATGTTTTTATTCTTTCTATCGTTATGCTCCCTTCTACCCTTATAACTTGGGCATTTACTTTTGCCTTTTTGTGGATAAACTTCAGGTACTTCTTCAGGTTATAACTAATGGCACTTAACAGCACATATTTATGGCTCCTTGCATTCCTCTGATGTCAACTGTTAGCATGGTTAAAAGACAATTGCCGATAAAAATTATCTTCTGCCACCAGTTCCTCCAAACTGAACTGATATATCATTTTTGTTGTAATTCTTTTCTTCCTTGCATGACACTAAAATACCTACATACTCCACAGTTTAATTATTGTTTTTTTTAAAGTTATTTACTACCTTTCGTTAGTTGTGCAACAGGCACAGCCGTTTGGCTCAATTGGCGTTGTCATGCATAATTAAAACCGTGTGCACCTATCAAACTTTCGTGCAGGTTGACAGTAAAGTGCTCCAAAATCGCCAACTGCAGCAAAACACAAAACGTTAGCAGCAAGCATAAAGACAAACGAAACAAATGAAAAGACCTTTTAACATATTCCCGAGTATAGGATATAGAAATAGCCAGTTTCAAATTGTTTCCTCGGTTGACAATTTGAAAATTGACATTTACGACCAAGACAAAATTGTCAAGTCTATTGAAGCTAATTCTAAAAATCCAACTTTACTTACAAGTGTTAATGCAACAGGACATTTAATTGCAAAATGCAATTTTAACAATACGGTTTTTCAGCAAGAATTGGAGATAAAAGAAGCCTTCAGACTTGGGTCAAGTGAATTCAAAAAGGCTTTTGTTTTTGATGATACAGAATATTCCTTCTTTCTGATGAAGGACAGATTATTACTTTATGATGAGAAAAAGAAAATATTGCTGACTGAAAACCATTATAGCCCAACAGAGATTCACAAAATCAATGAAACAAATTTTTTATTTGTAACTAAAGTAGGAAATACTGCCAGCGGAATTGTTAACCTTGGAATTTACAACACAGAAACTTTCTCATTAGTCGGAGAATTATTAAACGACTATCGTGAAATTAAAATATTAGCCGATAATAATAAAGCTTGGCTTTATAACATAAAATCCAAAACAATTCATTGCTTTGAATTAATACATCAAACCAATAAATATTTTACAGAGTTAAAATCATTTGAAAATTTTAATGACTACTTTTTAGATGATTCCAATCAGATAATTTATATCAATCATAATGAAGTATTGAAAGTTTCAAGCTTAAACAATTTCCATAAGTCCTTAGAAATACCCAAAAATGAAAACAATGCAATAGACCAATTAGGTAATGTATTCACACTCTATAAAAGAACGATAAAATGCACAAGTTTACATGCAATTTACTCAGAAACGGTCAATCTTGATTTTGAAATTAATTTGCAAAGTGATAACTATATTCATATTGGCAAGCAGCTAAGGAGGGAAATCGAACTAACCGACCTGAATACAAAATCGGAAGAAATTAAGGAAAAAATGATTTCTTCACTACCTGATGCTAAAACATATTATAATTACGAACTTCCTGAACCCCAAAGAATATCAGAAATAATTACAACCCATGAAGTTTACCCTACTAAAAATGGTGTTTTTATAATTCAAAAGAGAATAAAAAGAGATTTTATTGGAGTTACTCTCAGAAAGCACCAAGCCACATGGACTGCTACACCATATGTTATAGAAGGTTCTGAAATAACCCTTCTGTTTTTAAACACGGAGAGAGTAGATATTTTAATCGATAAAACTCCTAACCTGACCGTTTACAAATATCTTAAAGATATGCTTGTCGTAAGCCATGAAGGCACTAAAATTTTATTTTCAGGAAGGAATAAAGTTGCGCTCAACAATGAAGATTCGATAGAGCTCTTCACTATAAACGAAATCCCCTATTTTTTAATAAAATCAAAAGAAAGGTATTCACTTTTCTGTTCAACCAATCCAAATAATGCCATTTTAGAGCAAATAGAAATTCTGAATCCTGACCTTTTCAAAAAACATCAAATCATATGGTATCGTGGAAAAGAAAAAAATATATCCAACACAAAATATTTGAATGCATTTGATTTAAAAAACTGCTCAAGAATACTAATCGATGAGCAAAAGGTGCAACATTCACTTTTCAAAGATGCTTTGGACTTTAAGTTTTTTGAGAAGTACGCTTTATCGTCTAATCAAATAGTTTTCAACCCAAAAACTCTTGAAATAAAAGATGTATTTATTGGCTACATTGAATCATGCTCTAATCAATTAAACAAAATTGTATCGCATAGAATCAACAAAATCTACCTTTCCAAATTTAATCCTCAAACAGCAAAGTATGATTTATGGGAAATATCAATTGATGACAACAAATACAGGGAATCATATCTTTCCCCAAACGGTCAATTTTTGGTTCTTCAAGATGAAAGCAATATATATTCCTTGTATGATATCGAAAAGGGCGAAACTATAAACTTCATTTCCGGTAACTTTTTGGCGTTTAGAAATGACGGTAGTCTTATAGTAGAGCAAGATGGTACAAAAGCAGTGAAAATAATTGACCCAAAAACATTTCAAGATATTACTCCCCCTAACTATCATTATTATAGGTTTATTAGTCCAGATGGTAAACTTTATGCACAAGTGTCATCCAAAGTAAGGTTTTTTAATAAACTAAATGGTAAAGAATTAAAGGCAGATGAAGTTGCTAAAATTAGACAGAACTTAGACGATCCAAGTATTTTCCTTAAAGAAGATGAAAGAGAAGAAGCAAAAATTAAAGTGTCGGAGAATAGAAAAGATATTTACAATTCATTTAAAAATCAATTTAAAGAAATAGGTATTGAAGATTACAACAAAATCACATCACAATCAGTGATTAAAGTGGATAGATTCACTGAAATTGGCATAACAGGCACAAATATTATTACGGAAGTACATTTTCCAGAGGATTTAGCTTTCTACAATTATTCAGCTTTCAGTTACGATAACAAGTATTTTGGATATGTTGGCAAGCCATCGTCAAATGGACTAATCCACTTATTTAAAATTGATTTTGACGAAGTAAACTCAAAACTTTTAGTATCTGACACATATTTGAGCAGATACCCACGTTACGCATCTTGGGTCTGTGGATTTTCCAAAACTGGATATTTCGCAACTTATGATAGCACACCAGACACATACATCCTTTTTGTTGATGATGGCCTTTTTGACAGCAAAACAACAGAAGTTGAGTTGAGACAAAATATTTATAAATCAAAAACAAACATTTACAATACTTACAAAAAGTGGAATGTAATAAAAGGTAAAAATTTTCTTTGTTTCAGTCCGACAGGTAATTATTTAGCTTTATCTGAACAAGGTTATGAACCTTTGACTTTAGGAGGGTATGGACATCAAGAATCTAATGTTGTTCATATTGCAAAGACAGTTAATGGGCAAATAATTGACTCATTCACGGGACACGGTGATAAAATCAAAGACAACAAAACTAAGAAAGTGACCTTTGTAGCATTTTCAGAAGACGAAAGTAGAATTATGACACTAAGCTCTGACGGTGTTGTTATTATAAGGGACATCAATTTAAGTGATAATGAGCAAGACGACAAAATGCCAGCTGCCAACAGCGGTAGCCGCTGCACAACGTTTTAAAAAATTTTCTTTTGGAATCATTGGTTTTATATCGGCCTTATTAAAAGCGTTTTAACGAATCCTGGCTTTTCTCTTAATTTTTGAGTTTGTAATTTTTTGATGCTCTTATATCGGCTGTAATGAGCTTGTAATGGATTGAATAATTTTTCTAGAATTAACCCAAAATTGTCATTAGGAAACTAAAACGAAAGATGGTTTGATGTAGATGGTGTTCATCCACAGCTCATAAACCGCTCTAATTGTTTCAATGCAAAGGAAAGTTAAGAACATGTTAATGTCTTTCATAATGTAAGATTTTCTTACGGTCAAATTCAACTAAATTTTGCAGAATCATTCAACGTAAATATCTGTTTTTCTAAGAGTTAAAAACATAAAATCCTAATGACCGCCATTAGAAAATTATCCCTAATGACAATTTTGGGATTAATTATTTAAGCACTTTTTAAATATTTTTTAAATATTTAGCTGGGTTATAGTCAAATTTGTTCAATTCAAAAAAAATATTAGTTCAATTGAATGGATATATACAAAAAATTGGTAATAAAAACAGAGGGTATAATTTTTACTCTTTTTCATTCAAGAATAATATAACACCAACACTCAATTTTGGCTATTGGAATTTAGCTTACATTGTGTTTGCACATGAAGGTCAGGTTCATTTCTAATATGTATAATACTTTCTCAACCCTTCATTGCCTGCATTATCTTCTCCACTACAAAGGGGTCAAGCAATGTGCTGGTATCACCCAGGTTTGACACATCTCCTTCGGCAATTTTCCGAAGAATGCGACGCATGATTTTTCCGGAACGGGTTTTGGGCAATCCAGGCACAAAAATAATTTTATCCGGGCGGGCTATCGGCCCGATGATGCGTGATACCACCTCCCCAATTTCTTTTCGGGTTTCTTCTTCATTTACCGGCACCTGATTGCAAATCACAAAGGCAATAATTCCCTGCCCTTTGATGGAGTGAGGATACCCCACTACAGCAGATTCAACTACGTTTTCATGTTCGTTAATAGCATCTTCAACTTCTGCTGTACCAATGCGATGTCCGGATACATTTATCACATCATCTACCCTGCCAATGATGCGATAAAAACCATCTTTATCACGCCGTGCACCATCTCCCGTAAAGTAATAACCGGAGAATGCAGCAAAATAATTTTGACGGCAACGTTCATGGTCGCCGTAAGTAGTACGAATCATAGAAGGCCACGGAAATTTTATGCATAACAATCCTTCTTTTTCATTTTCCAGAATTTCATTCCCTTCATTATCCAACAAAACAGGTTGAATGCCCGGTAGAGGCAACGATGCATACGTAGGTTTTAATGGTGTAATTCCAGCCAATGGAGCAATCATAATGCCTCCGGTTTCTGTTTGCCACCAGGTATCAACGAGCGGGCATTTCCCCTTTCCTACCTGATGGTAAAACCATTCCCAGGCTTCGTGATTAATAGGCTCACCTACACTACCAATGACACGCAGGCTTTGCAAAGAATATGGCTTTAACCAATCATCCCCCTCTGCCATTAAGGCCCGAATAGCAGTAGGTGCCGTGTAAAATATATTCACCTTATATTTATCAATAACTTGCCATAAACGTGAAGGATCGGGCCAGTTAGGCACACCTTCAAACATCAGCACCGTAGCTCCATTCAGCAAAGGGCCATAAACCACATATGAATGGCCGGTAATCCAACCTACATCGGCCGTACACCAAAACACTTCTCCCGGCTGATATTGAAATACTTGCTTAAACGTGTATCCGGTATAAACCATGTATCCGCCAATGGTGTGTACCACGCCTTTGGGCTTACCCGTTGAACCGGAAGTATAAAGAATAAATAACATATCCTCGGCATCCATTTCTTCTGCTTCACATTCATCCGATGCTGATTGCATGGCTTCGTGCCACCATACATCCCGTCCTGAAATCATGGAAACTGGTTGGCCTGTATGCCGAAGTACAATTACTTTTTGTTCAATGTTCACATGTTCCAACGACTCATCCACGGTTTGCTTCATTGAAATTTGCTTAGCGCCACGATAAGCCCCATCGGTAGTAATTATCACCGTGCTTTGCGCATCTATTATCCGCTCTCGAAGAGCCGTTGCCGAGAAACCTCCAAATACTACAGAATGAACCGCCCCAATACGGGCACAGGCAAGCATGGCAATTACTACTTCAGGCACCATTGGCATATAAATACAAACCCGATCGCCTTTATAAACCCCTAAGTTTTTTAGTACATTCGAAAATCGGCACACTTGTAGGTACAATTCATTGTAAGTTAAAATTCTTGTGTGCTCTTCAGGATGGTTGGGCTCCCAAACAATGGCCGGATGATTGCCCAATACATCTAAATGACGATCCAAGCAATTTTCAGTAATATTTAATTTTCCACCACAAAACCATTTTATATCGGGTTGGGTAAAATTCCACTGCAACGTTTTTTCCCACTTTTTTTTCCAATAAAAATCAAGCGCAATGTCATTCCAAAATTTTTCTGGATTTTCAAGACTTAAATGATAAGCCTTCTGATATTCACTGAAATTACGGATATCATTCATTTCGCTCATTTTGGTTCTAATTTAACTAATAAAATTATATAGCATTTATTTTACTATTCAGTGTAATATTTATTGAAAATCTCTGCCGGATATCTATCAATGTTTTAAAAAATTGATTTATATTAGCAATTAAATCATACGTTTTATGAAAAAAATACTTATAATATTTACTTCAATTTTTTCTGGTATTACATTGCTTACTTCCTGCGAAAAAGACGATTGTGTAAAGATGTGGAATATTGAAGGGCAAGCAAATGGAGTAATTATTGAAATAAATACTACCAACAAAGAACTTTCGATGCAGGGTGTAGATTTTGCAGGTTTTGGTGGGGAAATCTTCCAGCAATATTTTGTAGGCGATTTTGAAGCCATTGCTAACTTTAAAAACTTTGCTGCAGGAAGCGGTGGCCGAACTTTTGTTGAAATGATGATGTATAATTCTGAAATACCCGATACAATTATGGATACAACTTCTGTATATTGTGGTATTACTCGCAACCGAATATATGCTGGTATAGGAGGTATTTGGACCAATGGAAAAAATACGAGCGGAAATACCGGTGTATTTCGCATAAAAAAATTCGGGAACAACCTATTGGCTCAAACCATCATTGGAACAGATACTGCCCAGGTAGCTCAAAATTATGCTGTAAACCCCATCCGTTTTGGTTTTCGTATTGGTACAATGGGCGATAGCCTAGTAACAGGTATCAGTGGTATTAAAATTACCAAGTTTCAAGTAATTGGAGCAAATAATGTAACGTTGCTGGGTGATGAATTTACTTGCAACAGCATTCAACCTTAACTTAAATCACCATTAGATTGCAACCCCGAATATCGGAATGATCAAATCTTCCGATAACTTCAAACAAACCCTCTGAATGCGTTTTCCCTAAGTCCTGCGTTTCAATAAAGCAGCAGGAATAAATATTGGCCAAATCAATTACATTGATGCCTCCGGTTCTACCTGCTTCAACCCAAGCAAATGGGTCTTCTGTTTCACGGCAAATAATTCGCATCCAAGGTGGCGAATGAAACAATCCATCAGCTTGCATGTATGCCTGGCTTAACAACTCTGTCATTCCATATTCTGAATAAACAACGTCTACCGAAAATGCGCTTTTCAAAATTTCATGTACTTCCTGGCGAACCATTTCTTTTCCACGTCCTTTCATTCCCCCCGTTTCTACTATACGTACCGATTTTAAAGGCATGGGAGATACTGATGCCAACTGAAGTAATGCAAAGGTTACTCCCAACAATATGGTAGGCTGTTGAGATTTTTCTAATTCCATCAATACGTTAGTTAATGCCTTATCGTCAGCATGAAGATAAAATCCACTAAGTGGATGATTACTTTTTTGAATCAGCTCATTTGCCATATAAACTAACGAAGAGTCATTTCTTTCGGCATACGAAGGTAGCAGGCATACATACGCATATTGAAAAGCTGGACCAAAAGTCAACTCAAAACTTTTAAGTAATGAGCTTTTATAAATATTAGCTGAAAGCACATAATGGAAACTTCGTGTGCCGGTAGTTCCCGAACTTCCAAAAATCAATTCCGGAGACTGATTTCCCGAAATTATTCTATGATTTTTAAAGAAAGAAATTGGTAAAAAAGGAATTTGATAAATATCATTTACTTTAGAAGGGGAGCATCCAATGAGGTCAACATATTTTTTGTAAATCAAATTATGCTGATATTGATATTGGAAGGCTAACAATGCCAACCGACGAAAGTCCTCTTCAGACTGAATAGAAAAAATATCATGAATAAAATCGTTCAGCACCATGAGCTGTAAAAAATAACCAGCATACTAATTGGTAAGCATGCTGGTTAAAAAAGATATATGTAAGTGAACCCGAAAAGTTGAATTGACGATTAATTAATAATAATCTTCATCGTCGTCTTCATCTTCATCGAATGTATCAAAATCGTCAAACTCCGGATCATCGAAAAATTCTTCATCCTCGTCGTCAGCATCCTCATCGTCATCATAATAATCGTCGTCATCATCATATTCTTCGTCATCGTCGTCATCATCCTCGTCAGCCGACTTACGTTTGGCAGTAGCTTCAATGCATACCGGGCCGAAAGCACCACGGAGTTCCAGTTCTTCGCAGAGAGTAGATTTTTTTACCATGTTAATTCAATTAAGTTAGCCAATTGTTAAGGGAATTTGTTGTATCCTCACAAATTTATCGGATATTTTTCAAAAAAAACAAATGTTTACACAGGTTGATAAAATTTTTCTATATGACAATATAAATTGAGAAATCAAAAGGGTTTAATTATTAAAAATTTCCCGATATATTATTCATATTTTGCCGACTTAAGTTAATTTTTGCTTAACTTACGATTAATATTAACTTTTTTTCTTTGGAACACATTCAAAATCCCATGGAAAACAACCAATACAAAATTCTTCTGGTAGATGATGAACCTGATATTTTAGAGTTTTTAAGTTTTAATTTAAAAAAAGAAGGTTTTCAAATTTATACCAGCAACAATGGACGTGAAGCCGTAAAAATAGCAACAGAAATAAAACCTCACCTGATTATATTGGATGTAATGATGCCCGACATGGATGGAATTGAAACCTGTAGGGAAATACGCAGTAATGAAAATTTAAAAAATGTACTAATTACATTTTTAACAGCCCGGGGCGAAGATTATTCTCAAATTGCTGGTTTTGAAGCCGGAGCAGATGATTACATTACCAAACCCATCAAACCACGTGTACTTGTAAGCCGTGTCAATGCTTTGCTTAGAAGATACCAGGAAGCCGGCCCAAGCAATGCTGAAGCACAACAAATTGTTATTGGCGATATTGTAATAGATCGCGAAGCGTACATAGTAAAATTAAAAGGAGAAGAGTTTCATTTACCCAAAAAAGAATTTGAATTACTGGCTTTACTTGCTTCCAAACCGGGCAAAGTGTATTCCCGGGAAAAAATTTTAAAAAAGGTTTGGGGAGACGATGTAGTGGTTGGCGACCGTACCATTGATGTTCATATACGTAAACTTCGTGAAAAGCTCGGAGATGAATATATCCGCACTGTGAAAGGTGTAGGATACAAGTTTGAATTTTAATTTTACCTTCATTCATTAAAAATATATTGAAGGCATGCGTAACATTACGCCCAAGCAGTTATCCCTTTATTCTGCATTGATATTAACCGGAGCCGTTGCTTTGGTTTTAATTGTAAACATTTTTTTACCCCTGCACCAATGGCGAATGGTAGTAGCATCGCTAAGCATTGTTTTAATATTTTTTCTTTCTTATTTCATTTTTAAAAGCGCACTGGAACGATTTATATACAGAAAAATAAAACTGATATACAAAACCATTCATCAGCTAAAGCTAAAAACACAAAGCGATTCATTAAAACAACGCATCAGAAAAAGTCCGGATGTAATTTCTGAAGTAAACGATGAAGTTTTGGTTTGGGCTCGCGATAAAAAAGATGAAATTGATGAATTAAAAAAATTGGAAGAATATCGAAAAGAATTCATAGGCAACCTATCGCATGAGTTAAAAACACCCATTTTTAATATTCAAGGATACCTTTCTACCTTGATTGATAGTGGGCTGGAAGATCGTGAAATTGCTGAAAAATATTTACAGAATGCAGAAAAAAATGTAGAGCGAATGATTTCACTGGTCGAAGACTTGGACACTATTCACAAGCTGGAATCAGGAAGAATGCATCTGGAGTTTGAAAAATTTGATGTAGTGGCCTTAGCCCGCGAAGTTACCGATATGTTGGAAATTAAGGCACAATCTAAAAATGTAACCATTTCTTACAAGGAAGATTACAAATCACCCATTTGGGTATATGCTGATAAAAATACCATTAAACAGGTGTTTACCAATCTGATTGTTAATTCCATAGTTTATGGGAACGAAAATGGACATACCAAGATTTCGTTTTACGACATGGACGAAAACATTTTATGCGAAGTAGCCGATGACGGGCCGGGAATAGAAGAAAAACATCTGCCCCGTTTGTTTGAGCGTTTTTACAGAGTAGATAAAAGCCGAAGCCGTCATCAAGGAGGAACAGGGTTAGGACTTTCTATTGTAAAACATATTATTGAGGCACATCAACAAACCATTAATGTGCGCAGTACTGTTGGTAGAGGCTCAACGTTTTCATTCACTTTACGAAAATTCAGAGCCTGATTCTTTGTGTTTAAGTTGTTCAGAACCTACATATCGCCTCCACTTTTCAAGTAATAGCTTAAAGTTTTCAGGTAACGGTGCCTCAAAATACATTGGCTTCTCATTTTCTGGATGAATAAATCCCAACGTGGCAGCATGCAACGCCTGCCCAGGAATTAATGAAAAACAATTTTCTACAAACTGACGATACTTGGGAGTATCAAAACCTTTTAATATTCGTTTGCCACCGTATTGCTCATCATTGAATAGTGGATGACCAATAAAACGCATGTGCACCCTGATTTGATGAGTACGACCCGTTTCCAACCTACACTCCACCAAGGTTACAAAACCCAAACGCTCTATCACCCGGTAGTTAGTAATAGCCGGCTTCCCTTCATTTCCACCCGGATAAACCGCCATACCAATTCTATCTTTTTTATCCCGGCCAATGTGTGCTTCAATACGTCCGATATCTTCTGCTACGTTGCCCCAAACCAGTGCCAGGTATTTTCTGTCAATGGTTCTGTCAAAAAACTGGCGGGCCAGATGCGTCATAGAAATTTCATTTTTTGCAATCACCATCAGGCCTGAAGTATCTTTATCAATGCGATGTACCAGCCCCGGCCTAATCTCATCTTCTGCACTTGCCAATGGATGTGTTGAAACAGGCAGTTGATTCTTTAAATGATACATCAATCCATTTACTAATGTGCCCGAATAATTGCCATGTCCGGGATGAACAACCAGGCCGGCTGGTTTATTTAAAACTAATAATGATGCATCCTCATATATTATATCGAGCGGCATGGGCTGTGGTGTAAGCAAATTCTGATGCGGAGGATGTGCAAAAACAATAGTGATTACATCCTGTGGTTTTACTCGATAATTACTTTTTACCACACGATCATTTACTTTAACCGAACCTGCTTCAATGGCCTTTTGAATTCGGTTTCTGGATGTTTTTTCCAGTTTATATCCCAGGTATTTATCAATGCGCAATAGGTCTTGCCCTTTATCTACAACAAACCGATGATGTTCATACAAATCATCTCCCCCACTTTCTTCTTCAGGCACAAAAAATGCATCATCCAACTCCTGTTCCCCCATCATTTTTTAAACTTAAATAAGAAATTAATGAATAATAACTTTGGAGGTTATACCGGCAGGATTTGATTTTAAATAAAAGTGTATAAAATACACACCAGGTGAAATTCCGTTTACATTGATTTGAAACATGCCATTAGGACTTGTTTTTAATACCTGTTTCCCGGTAATATCATACAATACAATTTGATCTATATGTTCTGGATGTGTGTATTTGTAATTTATAAGATCAGACGCCGGGTTAGGATAAACCAGAAGTTGGTGTACATTTTCTTCTGGTTCATTAATACCAATTTGTTGTTTAGTAATTGCAGGACCTACAATTGGTCGAATCATGATGGTGCCGTTGAATGAAAGTGTATCCCATTGGTTGGTGGTTTTATAAAAGGTGTACTGCTTGTTATTGGTATTTTTATCAAATCCAAGATGTATTTTGAAAGTTTGATTTTGATGCCATCCTACGTAGAACTCTCCTGCTGGCAAAGGCACCGGCTCATCTAAAATATAAGTTGAATATCCATTGTTTACCGGATTGATATATGCTTTAGGATCATTCGGCAAAATACGAATTTGCCGATTTTCTGAATAAACTTCCCCGGAAGCATCATTGGTTAAGTTGCTCCATACTTTAATGTCAATAAACCGATTGGATTCATCTTCACGTACCGGTGAAAAATAAAACTGTATCGCCCGAAGTGTATCCGGAAAATTCAAATTAAACTTTAATGCCATGCTACCTTGTGTACCCAACCAAATAGCTTCTTCAGCAGTACCATCATCGTATGCAAAATGTGAAAAGAATTTTTGCTCCAGTAAAAATGTATCATTCTCAGCACGTACATCCGTGTCAAAATTGATGATATAGTTTTTTACAAAAAAACGTGTACTATCAGGCAAAGGCAGCCAACCCTGCGATTGAAAATTATAGTTAAAGTCTGGCTGAATAAAACGCGAATAAGAAGCATATCCAGCTACAGTATAGGGCGCAATAATATTTGTATCAGTTGATACCGGCGTATAATCTTCGGTATAACGATTTAATATGTTCCCATTCTCATCAGAGAATATAAACTTGTAACATATGTTTTTATTCATATTGCTTAAATTGGCCATGTAGTTTTCCCATTTGGCATCTACTTCACTTTGAGTAAACTGTGTATAGGGCATTTCACGGTATCGCCGTAATATACTAAAGGGCGGAAATACAAATGCCACATCATGAATCAGTGTATCTGCATGATTTCTGTTTCTGTCCAATCGCACATAATCAAGATTCCAATGATCTAAATTGCCCGATCTGTTTCCCCAGTTTTTAAAACGGAACTGAAACCCTTTTTTCAAAAACTTGGAATCTTTAATTGGCACTAATACCTGTTTAAAGGGATGTGCCGTCCCGCCCGGAATATTCAGTACATGATGCCACGTGCGGGTATCCACATCATAAAACTCTAACACCAATGAATCTTTAGCCGCTGGAGCATACCCTAATCCTTGCGGTTGGTAGAAAAAACTTAAATAAATACTATCTGAAGCCGGATAGGCTAAATTAATGGGCTTTGATGTTAAATAATCATTAATACCAAAACTACTAATTCCACCTGGAACATAAGCCCTGCCAAATTCGTTGGTCCCATCCAAGGTAACCACTCCCATAGTTGGAGGGTCAATACCCATTGAAAAATTGCGATAAGCAAAATTATCTACCCAAAGTGATTTATCAGTAGATACCGGGAAATACACCTTATAAGTGCGGGTTGAATCATCGGTTACAACTCCATCGGGAAATACCACGGATGAATCAATGGTAGAGGTAAGTTCATTGAAAAAATAACGGCGTGTAGTAACTGGCCATATCGATAGTGTATCAACCGGAATAAATGGATTTAACGGATCGCCATATAAAATGTACTGATATGAGATATTAGGAATCGAATCAATAACTACCGGAGAAGTACTTACTATTGAATACGTATAGGTTTGCTCCAATCTGTAATTAAACGGGAATGTAGGGGGCAAGGGGGTGATACGATACAAGGGAGCTACAGAGTCAACCGGAGTCCCCAACGACCACTGATCATAGTTCTTAAAAGTCCACGTTGAAAAATCATCAATAAACGGCAGTGCCAAAGTATCATGTATGTAATAATTGTACGAACCCAGCGGATAGATATTTTTAGCGGTACCTTCATCAATCATAGACTTATATGTATGAAAGAAGGTTTCAGGATTATATTCTAACGGGCTGGTACCAACCGATTGTGAATATACAATCATCCAACCATAACAAAGGGCCATTGTAAACCACGTACGAACTGTCATTTTTAAAACATTAAAACCCGAAAACGAAAATTTTATGCGCATAGTATTTATATATTATTGAGCCCCAAACCACAAGTCAATATCGCTCCCTTCAGTAATGGTTGGCTCAGTTGTAGGCGAAGGTGACTGACGAATCACACGAGCCTTCGCAGTATCTTTCACCCCTTCTGTATAGATTTCTGCACCCATATTCAGGTTGCTTGTACTTAAAATCATCAAGGCTTCACTTCGTGTTTTGCCAATCAAATTAGGCACTCCTACTTTTACATCACTTCCTCCTTCGCCAATCCACACATCTATCACAGAACCTTTAGGAATTTTTGTTCCCGGTGCAATGGGTTTCCCTTTGTATAATTGTTTCATCACTGGCGGCATGCCGGGTTTTTTAATGGTTTTACCCAATTTCAACCCTTTGGCTTCTAAAATCCCAATAGCTTGTCGCAACGATAAATCAATAAGATCTGGCATTTCAACCATGGGAGGAGATACCGAACGAATTACAATATAAAACCTACGGTTTCGCTTTACCTTTTCGCCCGGTTTGGGGTTTTGATCAATAACACTACCATAAGCAACATGCTTCTTTTCTTTCGGCACTTCAAAAACCGAATCAACAGTTGCTAACTGCAGGTTTTTATCGGCGAGCAAATCTCTGACATCTTCAACCTGAAGACCTGTTAAATCTGGTACTTCAATGGCTTCGTTATGATGAGTATAAATCCCAAAAGACTTGAAAAGTAGAATAGTTACCACCACAAAAGCAACTACAGCCAGCAGCAGGTTCAGCCAAAAAACTTTTTTACCGAAAATTGCAAACGGATTACTCATACCCTTAGTGGTTAGTCCGTAAAATTAACAATAAACCCCGAGAATCCATGCCTTTTTTATTCGAATACATTAAGTACTGCAGAAATGCTGCATTTGTTATTAACATGGGCCTGCGGAATACTGCTTACTAATGCAACAACTTAAATAACTGCTATCGCTTTATCTTTGAAAAAAGAAACCATGAAAAAAATTGCCGTAATAGGGGGAGGAAATTCAGGAGAATATGAAGTTTCGCTGAACAGTGCAGAAATGGTCATGCAAACTCTTGACCGGGAAAAATACGACCCTTACAAAATCATCATTCGTGGAAAAGATTGGCATGTTTGGGAAGGAGAAAAAAAATATCCGATAGATAAAAATGATTTTTCGTTTACTAAAGGTAAAAAGAAAATTACGTTTGATGTTGCATACATTATTGTTCATGGCACCCCGGGCGAAGATGGTAAGCTCCAGGGATATTTAGATTTGATAGGCATTCCTTACACATCTCCTGATGTATTGGTAAGTGCCCTCACGATGAATAAATACTTAACCAAAAAAATTTGCAAAGCTGCCAAAATACCGGTTGCAAAATCTATACTACTAAAAGCACATGAACCAATCATAGATATTGATAAAATTAGTGAAAAACTTAAACTGCCCTGTTTTGTAAAACCCAATAACGGGGGAAGTAGTGTAGCAACTACAAAGGCATATACCAAGCAAGAAATGGCTGATGGCATTGAAGCCGCATTTGAGCATGATCATGAAGTAATTGTTGAACAATATATCAAAGGCCGTGAAGTAACCTGTGGAGTTTATTTTGACGGAACAACCATAAAAACACTACCGGTTACAGAAATTATTCCACACAATGATTTTTTTGATTATGAAGCCAAATACCAAGGAAAATCAGATGAAATAACGCCGGCAAACCTGGATAAAAAACTCTACAAAAAAATACAGGAAAGAACAGCGGAGATTTATGAATTGTTGAATATAAGCGGCCTGGTTCGAATAGATTTTATTATTAAAAACGATACACCATATTTTATGGAAGTAAATACAGTTCCCGGATTTTCAAGGGCAAGTATAGTACCTCAGCAAATTCGTGCAGCCGGACTAAAAGAAAAAGATATATTGTCATTACTGATTGAATTGGCAATTCAAAGAAAAAAACCTTGACAAATAAAATTAACAAACTTCTGATTACTGCATGGAATGCAGCTGTTGATGCAGCATCAGCAATCATGCAGGTGTACAAAGGAAATTATCAAATAGATTATAAAAAAGACCATTCCCCGGTTACAATAGCAGATAAACAGGCAGATACAATCATTCAACATTACTTAAATACCACAGGAATTTCTGTTATATCAGAAGAATCTGCCATGATCCCCTATGAACATCGAAAAGATTTGAATGAACTTTGGATTGTTGATCCTTTGGATGGAACCAAAGAATTTATCCGACATTCAACTGACTTTACAGTAAACATTGGATTGATTAAAAACAACACACCGGTACTTGGAGTAATCATTGCACCTGCATTAAATATCGGCTATTGGGGCACACCGCTAACGGGTACATTTAAAACTACAAACATCAACTCTGTAAGTTTTGTAGAAGACCTTATCAGGCATAGTTACCCCATTCAATGTGCAGTAAGTTTATCAAACTCTTTGCGGATAACCGGCACTAAATCACACATGAACCGCGAAACTGAATTGTTTTTTGAAAAAGTAAAACAGCTTTACCCAAATTCTCATATTATTTCAGTTGGCTCTTCTCTTAAATTCTGTAAAGTAGCCGAGGGTGAAGCAGATATTTATGTGAGGCTTTCGCCCATCAATGAATGGGATACTGCAGCAGGTGATGCAATAGTAAGAAATGCAGGGGGATTATGTTTATCACTCAATAATAATCAAAATCTTACATACAATAAACCTCATCTACTTCAAGAAAATTTTATTGCATGCAGTAAAGCTTCAATTTCAATTATAGATACATTACTTAAATAGATGTAAAGTCCCTCTGAATGTTTGATTTGTACCATTAAAATCCTTCAATTCAATCAAATATACATATACTCCCTGTACTGCTTCAGAACCCGTATTTGTTCTCCCATCCCAGAAAATTTGATTTGAAATAGCCGATTTATATATCTCAAAACCCCAACGATTGTAAATGTATATTATGCCAGAGTCTATACAAGTTCCTTTTACATCAAAAAAATCATTAATTCCATCATTATTAGGAGTAAATGTATTGGGAATAAAAATTTGAGAATTACACGAATCAACGGTTATTGTAACCCAAGCCGTATCACTACAACCTATGGAATTATAACCTATAAGAGTAATGCTATAAACACCCGGTAAAGTAAAAACATGAGAAGGTTGAAATGTATTATAGGTAGCACCATCTCCCATGTTCCAGGTATAACTGTTTGTATTGGTTGAATTATTAATAGTATTTACAACCAACGGCACTGTCCCACCCATTGGATTTACAGTAAAATTAGCTGATACAGAAGATGTTTGAACCTGAATAAAAACCGTATCTGCACCGCAAGCATTAGATGTGTATACATAATATAACCCAGGCTGTGTTACAGATAAACTACTTCCAGTATTTCCGGTATTCCAAGTTAGTGGTGAATTTGCAGAAACTTGCAACACAGTATTCTGCCCAGAACAAATCAATACCGTATCGTTTCCGTTGTAAGATATTTGAGGGATATCGTTAACCTGAATATTGATATACGCTGTATCTGAACCACACGAGTTAGTACCAATCACACTGTAATTTCCCTGACTTGAAAAGGAAACTGAAGCGCTGGTTTGTCCAGTGCTCCATAAATAATTATCTGCTCCATTTACTGTAATTTGTACACTTTGACCTTGACATAACTGAACTGTATTACCAGGTTGGATACTCAAATTAGGTGGGGTGCCATTATTAATTACTTGAACAACAGCCGTATCACTACCACAAATATTTGATGAAACTACAGAATAAATACCTGAATTAGATACACTAATTGTAGAAGTTGTTTCACCAGTATTCCACTGATAATTTCCCGTGCCGGATGCTGTTAAAGAAACTGTTTGACCAGAACATATATTTACCGGACTAATAGGAGTAATTGAAACATTTGGTAATGGTGTAACAGATACACTAACACTTGCAGTTGATGATCCACATGCATTTGAAACAGTTACCGTATAATTACCGGCTGAATTTACCTGAATGGATGCGGTTGTTTCACCGGTATTCCATGTATAAGAAGTTCCTCCACTCGCTGTTAACGTAACCTGATTGCCCTGACAAAGCTGAATAGGGCTCGAAGGGCTTATTGTTGCTACCGGTGCACTTCCTGCATTTTGTACTACAACTTGAGCAGTACTTGAACCACATGCATTGGAAGCAGTTACTGTGTAAGTCCCAGGACTATTAACTGTAATGGTGGAAGTAGTACTTCCGGTATTCCATACAAAACTTCCAATGCCACTAGCTGTTAAATTAACATTGTTTCCGGCACATAAATTAATTGGCCCCGCTGGTGAAATACTCACCTGAGGATTAGATGTAACTTGTATAAATAATTGATCGGTTACATTACCATTGCAGTTTGTGGCAGTAAACGTAATAGGAATGGTTCCTGATTCTCCGGCCCCCACCTGATAAGTAGCTGTTAATTGATTGGCGTTAGTCCAGGTACCAGCTCCCCCACTCCATTGGTAACTACTAAAACTACCTTGAACCGATGCGGTAAACGTCAGCACATCTCCAGGACAAGCATTAACATCTGCGCCAGCATTTACCACCTGTGGTGTTAAAGGAGCATTACATCCGTTGTTTCCATAAGTAGCTGTGCCGTCCCAAGCAAAATTTACCAAAGCTCCGTCACCAGGACCAGGTACCAACGATTGGTTTAGAAGTTGCGCCCTGTCATAGGTTACTTGGTCAGTACAACCTGCACCAAAACTCATACTTAATGTTCGAAGTCCGGTACCGTAGTTAGCAAAATGTCCTTGCCAATTCCCCGCACATTGAAAAATAACAATAACAGTATCGCTAAGATTAGCAAATGAATGAGCCGAAACACAGAAATCGGTAGAAGTAATAAATAAGACTTCCCTACCCGCAGGTAATATACCACCTACGGGTTCTACAAATAACCCGCAGTTAAGTACTGTAGCATTCATGGCTGCCACATGAGAGGCAGTTGTAGCATTCTGACATAAGCCTAACCAAGGGTTATTTGGCCAATTCACCGTAAGTGTTGATAAATTCAAATTACTGGGGCCAACCCTAAAACGAACCATTTCATTTTTCCCTTCACAACTACAACTAGGCGATGCAGCACTTGTACATGGACTACCAGGGACACAAGCATCTACCAAAATACTTTCTATTTCAAAACAATTCGTTGGTGTTTGAGAAAAAATGAACAAACAAGATATTGCATATATAAATGCAAATTGTATTAATCTAAACAACATAAGTAATTTTATTAATTAAGCACCTAATTTAAGGCCTAAATCCTATATTCATGAAAAAAAAAGTTTACTATTACATTATTTATTTAAAAAGATTTTGGCTAATAAATAAATTATGTTGAGCCTCAAATACATAGATTTTTTCAAAGAACTTTCTACAAAAAATAACAAAGAATGGTTTGATGCGCATAAACAAGTTTATGAAAATGAAGTAAAAAAACCATTCTATGAGTTAACCCAACAGGTAATCGAACGATTAAAAACGTTAGATCCTCATTTTGACATCATGGCAAAAGATGCCGTATTTCGAATTAATCGTGATGTGAGATTTTCAAAAGATAAATCGCCCTATAAATTACACATGGCTGCTTCAATTTCTACCACCCATAAAAAAGATTGGAATAACCCCAATGGTATTTATTTTCAAATTTCAGCCGAAGGTGTGATGATTGGAGGCGGATTATATATGCCTGATAAAGAAGTAGTTCAAGCTCTTCGATGGGCCATTGCAAATGAATCCAAACAATTCAATAAAATTATTACTTCCCCTACATTCAAAGAAAAACTGGGCAAGATAGAAGGAGAAAAAAACAAAATTATTTCGGCTGATTTAAAAAACGCAGCAAAAAATAATTCACTTATATTCAACAAACAGTTTTATTATTGGAGAGAATATCGTGGAAAGAAAAACATTATACGCTCCGATTTAGCAGATTTTATTGTAGAACACTATATTGCATCACTTGATTTCATTCGTTTTGTACAACAAGCAATTCATGAATATTTATGAAATACTTATTATTACCATTTCAAATTATTTATACTATTTACTTTCTGTTGTTGTATGCTGTAGGTCTTACCATTAGCTTTTTTGGAACACTCTTCCTGGCTCTTTTAATGGGGAAAAAAGCGCATGTCACCATTTACAGGTTTTATAAGGCATGGATTAGTGTATTTTTTACAATTTCAGGTGTTAGGATGAAAATTTATGGTAAAGAAATTCGAGACAATACTCCTCCTTGTATCATTGTTAGCAATCATTCTACCAACATTGATATGATTACAGCACCGTTTGCACTTCCATTAGGGGCCAAGCCTTTAGCAAAAATTGAATTACTGAAAATTCCAATTATTGGTTATCAGTTTAAAATCATGTCTGTAATGGTTGACCGAAAAAATAAAGAAAGCAGGGCGCGTAGCATGTTACTTCTTAAAAAAACATTAGAAGAAGGATTCCCAATATTTATTTATCCGGAAGGAACTCGAAACCGTACCGAAACTCCGTTGAAAGAATTTTATGATGGGGCCTTTAAAATTGCCATTGAAATGCAAAAGCCCATCTTACCTCTGGTAACTGTTAATGCAAGAAACATTTGGCCCATGGGTTCAATCTTAATTAAACCTGGTCTGGTAAAAGCATTTTATCTTTCACCCATAGATACTAAAGGCATGACAGAAGCCGATGTACCAATAATCAAACAACAAGTGTATGAACTTATGAAAGAATGTATCCTGAAAAACGATGTTACCTTTGCCAAAAAATCAATACAATCGGCATGATAAAAAATGATTATAAGCTTCTCAATAATTTTTATATTCTAAGCATAATTACACTTATTATTACCGCTTGCGAAAAAAAACCTATAAAGCGGATGGAAGAATACAACGGGTATGCTCAAGGCACCACTTTTCATATCGTGTATGACGAAAGTTCAACCAAGCAAGAAATTGAAGAAGGAATAAATAAGATTTTTAAAGCGATGGATCAATCGCTTTCTCTTTACGATAGCACCTCATGCATTAGCAGGGCAAACCGCATGAAAGATACGGTAATGCAAGTGGATGAATATTTTTACCAAGTATTTGAAAAATCAAAAAACATTTACAAGCTTAGCAATGGGGCATTTAATCCGGCCATTTATCCACTTATTCAATACTGGGGATTTGGAACAGACAAAATAGAACATCCAGAAGAAACACGAGCTGCTACAATTGACTCATTGAAAACCATAAGTCGGTTTGATGATTGCTATATGATTCAAAAAGATGACAAATATTTTTTCATCAAAAAAAACAAACAGGTACAGTTAGATTTTAATGCCATTGCGCAGGGCTATACGGTTGACTTAATTGCGGATTTTTTAGAAAAGCGTGGCATTAAGAACTACATGATTGAAGTAGGGGGCGAAGTAAGAGCCCAAGGAGTAAACCGCAACTATGAAATTTGGAAAATAGGAATTGATAAACCCGTGGGGAAAGATGAACCACGTTCGCTTATTGCAATTGTAAAGCTTAACAACAAAGCCTTGGCAACATCGGGGAGCTACCGAAAATATTATGAAAAAAACGGGGTAAAATTTTCACATACCATTGATCCTATCAGCGGATATCCTGTACAACATAGTCTAATAAGCGCCAGTATATTTGCACCTACCTGTGCAGAAGCTGATGCCTATGCTACAGCTTGTATGGTTATGGGCCCTGAAAAATGCAAATCATGGATTAGTAAAATGCCAGATGTTTCAGCTTATTTAATTTTTGGTAACTACAAAGGCGAATGGAATACCTGGCTAAGCGATGATCTTAAAGATCATTTAGAAATGCTAAAAGAAGGGAAATAACTTAAAACGTTACATTTACTACTAATTCTTTGCCATCACGAATAAACCGAATTTCTATTGTTTGGCCTTTCACAAATTTCCCCAAAGCAGCCATGTAAGCATAAATATCTTTAACCTTTTCTTCACCCATTTGAATTATAATATCTCCGGCTTTTAATCCGGCTCTTTGTGCCGGTTTACCTTCGCTTACACCATCAATACGCATCCCATGACCTTCATAAGCATAATCAGGTACAACTCCCAAGGATACTTTGAATGAACTTACCTTTCCGGTTTCAGGTTCTTTGGTTTTGGTGAATTCAAGCTTTCCATTTTTCTCACTGGCCTCAATCAGTGCAAGCATATAATTAGCCACATCTACCATTCCTTGTATATTAAGTTTTTCCCAATCATCACTTGGTTTATGATAATCCTTATGCGTGCCAGTAAAAAAATGAAGTACCGGAATATCTTTCAAATAAAACGAAGTATGATCTGACGGTCCTATACCGCTTTCAGTAGTTTTAACTTTGAGGTTGCCCGCCTGAATGGATGATAGAGTAGATATCCAAAATGGGGAAGTACCTGCCCCATTAATTATAATTGTTCGATCGACAGAATCAAGGCGTCCCACCATATCCATATTCAGCATGTAATTTACTTGATACTTACCAAACAAATTACTCTTTGTAAAATAGCCTGAACCAAGTAAACCAAGCTCTTCACCAGAAAATCCAATAAAGAGGTAATTAAATTTTTTAAGTTTTGATTTTTTTATATACCTAGCCAGTTCAATCATCACAGCTGTTCCGCTGGCATTATCATCTGCCCCGTTATGAATAGCACGTGCTCCTTTATGCAATGAATTTTCTTCACCGTATCCCAAGTGATCATAATGTGCACCAATAACAACCGTATATGGTGCTTTGTTATTTATAAATCCTAACACATTGTTTCCGGTTCGCATTTCACGAATTAAGTTTAAACTAAGTGTAACATTAAATCCATCATCCTTAAATAAAGAAGCATCTTTCACAAAAACAATCGGTATATCATACGCACTTACTTTGGTTGAAATTGTTGGAGAAGGTTCATCCCCTTTTCCTGATGGATTGATAAAAATAACAGCAACGGCTCCCATTTCTTTGGCTTTGGCAATGCGTTGTTGGATACCAAACTCAGCAAATTTTGAATGAACGTTTCCTGCATCCGGATTACTAACATCAATTACAAAAATTTTTCCTTCAATTTCAGCATGGCCAGCATAATCATTATGATTTAATTCCGGTGCATAAATACCATAGCCCACCTTAACGCATTCTGCCGATAAAATACCATTTCCGCTACCAGATACAGGATAAAATTCATCAATCCCTAATTTCTTACCACCGGTTTCTGAAGAATTTTCTAATATTAGCTGGCAGTTATCTGCTGGCACCACCCGGTAAGTAAATTCAAAAGGCTGTAAATATCCGTTGCTTCCGGCTGGCGAAATTCGGGCTTTTTTCCATTGCGAAATGATGTATTGATGCGCCCTTCGTTCACCTTCCGTGCCGGTTAGCCGGCCTTCCAATTCATCAGACGAAAGAAACTTAACATGGGCCTGAAGACTTTGATAGGCTTGCTTTCCTAAATATTGTGCCCAACAAAAACTATATGATACAAAGAATAATATACAAGTTAGAAAACGGAATATCATACCAAAATTTTTGATAAAGGTAAAATTTTTCATCACGGCAAATGAGTTAAAAAAGCAATGTTTTAATCCGCAGAAAAACCCTATCTTTGTTGTCCTTTTATAAATTTCAAGGAAATGATTTTACATTCAGACGAAACTGAAAACTCTGTTCATCCTGTGAATCCACCCGATCACAGTGCTAAGAATCCCATAGAGGAGCATGAATTGCATGATAATTCATCATCAGATGAAATTAAAGGAGAAGATGCCTCTGAAAAGGAAGCCTTGGCGGAGCTTGAAGAAGAAATTGAATCGTATGATAACCATGATGCTTCATCCTTGGCAAAAATTTTACATGAGGTATTACAATCTGATCGCATTCGTGAATTCAGAAAGCAATTCAATGTGCTGAAAAAAAGATTTCGGGATTTGCTGGAAGAAGAAAAAAACAAGCTATATAGTGCTTATTTAGAGGATGGTGGCAAGCCGGAAGATTTCTTTTATACTCCATCTGAAGCACTGAATAAGTTAAAGGATGGTATTAGGAAATACAGCGATCGGCTGAATGAAATCAGAAAAAAGGAAGAACAGCAATTGCAGGCAAATTTTTTAGCCAAGCAGGATGTAGTACATGAACTGAAAAACCTTATCACTGAAGAATCTGATATTAAAAAAGCATTTGAAAAATTTCATACATTACGTGAAAAGTGGTCATCAATAGGCCCTGTACCGGCTAATCTAGCCGAAGAGCTTTGGAAAAATTATAAGTTTTATTCTGATAAATTTTATGAATTTGTTCAGATTAACAAAGAGCTGTATGAAGTTGAGCTAAAAAAGAACTTAGAAATTAAACAACATCTCATTCGTCGTACTGAAGGGCTTTTGAAAATGCCCTCTATACAAAAAAGTATCGAACTCTTACATTCCATTCAAAAAGAATGGCGTGAAACTGGTCCTGTTCCCAAGGAACATACAAAAAGCATATTTGAAAAATTCAAAGAAACGGTTCAGAAAGTTTATGAGCGGCGGGATGATTTCTTAAAGGCCAGAGAAGCCGAAAGACAAAAGAACTTAGAAATCAAAACAGCACTTTGCGAAAAAATGGAAGCAATTGCTTCAGTAAATTATAAATCACTTCCGGAATGGAAAAAAAATGAAATAGAAGTACAAAATTTGGATGAAGCCTGGAAAAAAACGGGAAGAGTGCCTGAGCAATATAATGAAAGTATTTGGGAACGTTTTAAACTTGCACGCCGCGAGTTTTACAAGAAAAAACATGCATTGCTAAAGCAAATACAAGAAGAGCTAAAGCAGAATTATGAAAAGAAAGTAAAACTTTGCGAAAAAGCCGAAGCACTTCAGCATAGTACAGACTGGAAAAACACCACACATCAATTATTAAACTTGCAAAACGAGTGGAAAAAAATAGGGCCGGTAGAACGTAAAAAATCAGACGAAATTTGGGCAAGATTCAGAGCAGCCTGTGATACGTTTTTCCATGCTAAAGAACAATACTTTGCCGGACAAAGCGACCGGGAAGCAGCAAATTTAGAGGCAAAGAAAGCATTGATTGAAAAAATCAACACCCTTGTTCCTGCTGAATCAATTGAAGAGAATTTGCAACTAATAAAATCCTTGCAACAAGAATGGAATGAAATTGGATTTGTGCCTGTAAAAGAAAAAAATGCCATTGAAAAATCATTTCAGCAAGCCCTGAATGGATTGATGGCAAAAATGAACATGGATCAAGATAAGCGATTCCGCATGGAATATAAACTCAAGCTCGAACAAATGTTGCAGGCGCCCAATGCCGAAGCATTATTGAAAGAAGAACGTACCTATGTAGGTAACCGCATTCGAAAACTTCAGGACGAAATAACACAAATTGAAAATAACCTTGGATTTTTTAAACATGCCAAGGATGCTGATCAAATTAGAAAGCAATATGAAGGGAAAATTGAATCGCTAAAAAACGAAGTTTCACACCTGGAAGAAAAAAGGCAATTGATTAAAAATGCCTTTCAAAAAATGGGGAAATAATTAAATAATTTATCAATAAAAAGGGAGCAACTATGGTTACTCCCTTTTTTATTTAGGTTATTTAGAATTATTCTTTGATTAACTTTTCCACCTGCATGGCTTGCCCGCTTCGGATTACCACATAATACAATCCGGAAGGAAGTTCTGAAATATCTGTAAACAAAGGCTGATTCCATTTACCTGAATAAAGTTGTTTAATCTTTCTTCCCTTTGTATCAGTAAGTGAAATTTCAAAATCACGGTTAACAGCCTGTTCAGTTCCCTGTATGCATACCCAGTTTAGAGCAGGATTAGGTGAAATATCAAACTTCCACTTGTTTGGATCCTGCACTTCGGTTAGTCCGCCGGCATGGGTTTCAGGACGAGCCAGCCATACTTTGTATATGGTTGTTTCTGCAAAACTTTGGGTACCATCATTTATAAAGAAAATATTTGCTGCACTTGAATTGATACCGCCCACAATATATCCCGCCAGTACTGTATCGGCATTCAGGGTGTGAAGCTTTGCCACTTTATTGATATACATTGGCAACGTATTCGCCGGAATAAACTCAGCACTGGCTCCCAAATATCCGGGCATTTCTACCGGCATTCGATACTCTGTCATAGTACCCAAAGCATTACGTTTAACCATGCTTACTGTTTTCACAAACGGTACATTATCATCTTGCACCAAGATATTGGAAGTATTGTAATAATACTGACTGATTCCGCCAAAAAATATTGTATACATTTCATTATTCACCGAATCATACAATGGAAGTTTGGCAGAGTGATAATGGCTGAGGTATTGATTAAACCCATTATTCACCTGATAACCGGAAGAAGTAACATCTACGGTATTTAAGTAAGGTAAATCCTGATCATATTGAAAAACTCCTGTCCAGATTGTATACCCTTCCTGACCGGAATGTACAAACGGAGTAAGATTATAGTCCCTACGGTGGAGATTAACGGTATCAACCGTAGCAATATAATTTTGAATGGAAAATATAGTGCCATCATCCTGAATCGAAAAACGTCGGATAGAATTGGTATATTGCTGCGAAAAACCGGGGCCATGAGTGGGGCCATGCGGATTGTATCTTCCGTCAAACCGCTGACCACATACCAGCACAAATTCATCTCCAAACATTCCCAGGTGCCCACCGGTTACAGCCATACGCTGATCTGTAATCTGTCTGAAATAGTTCGTTATCGGCTGATTATTGATTAGTGCTTGTTCTAACCCGCTAAGATCAACAATGGTAAGGTTCGGATGCGTAATATGATCATTGGCCGTTGCTGAAAAACCATATCCACCAATGATATACAGATTGTTACCATTCTGATAAAACTCCATGTTGGTACTCTGCAACTGTTCATTCAATGAAGCAGAAAGCTCACTTAGTGGACGTTGCCAAATAAGGCCTTCCTCGCTGTCAATCATATAAATAATAGTATTGTTTCCGCTGGCAAGAAAAGCTGAATTCGGCTGTCGGCGATGTAATCCGTCTGTTCTACCCCCAATCAGCACCCAGTATCCTGAGGGTGTTATTCCCCAGACATAGGACTGTAATCCCGGCATATTTGGAATGGTAAATGGTTCTAATAATACATTATATGTCCCAACTTGCTGAGCCGTACCATTTAATGAACTAAGTCCAAGAATAAAAGTTAAGAAAATAAAGCGAAAGTAATAAGTAAGAAAATTCATATATGAAAATTAATGTAAAGATAGAAGTGCATAAGAGTGTCTTAAGTAATAAAAATCACATAAAAAAATTGTTAATGAATCTACATATTGAGATAATTCATCAACAAATCAAACCGCTCTTTCATATCATCATATCCAATTTCATTGTACGAAGCTTTTACAATGTAATTATAGCGGTTAAACGTTGCCAACACGGCACGAAGATCGGTACGATTTAATTTTAATATTACTTCCATTTTGGTTGAATCAGGAATAGTATTAATATAAACACTTAAAATTCTGCAGTCGTTACTTTCAACAATTTGAGCTATTTGAGATAAATTATAATCCCGTTCATTTACTTCAAGTACCAAAATGGCCCCATTGTCTTTAATAGAAGAAAGTTCCGCTAAATTTTTAATTAAATCTGGCAGCGTAATTACACCAAGGTATTTATCATGTTCATCTAAAACCGGCACCAAACTAAGATTAAGATCAGCAACCAGCTTGATGATTTCATAGATATGCTGATGGCTCTTTACGTAAGGCTTATATAATGATAGGCGATGATTGCCCAATGGTTCTTCCGGTGAATTAAGATTAAAAATATCTTCTTCTGATATAACTCCCAGTAAATCTTGATGATTCACGATGGGGAGATGCGAAATACGGAATTCTTCCATCCAGCTTAATGCTTTCAGGCCACTATCTGAGGTTTTTAGAGGAGGAATTTCGTTGGATATTAACTCTTCTGCAATCATAAAAAGTACATCATACTTAACTAAACGCTATTTTAGTGTTATAAGTTGTCCGTAAATATATTTATTTAAACAAATCTTCTGCCAAAGCAGTTGTGTGAAAAGTGAATAACAATGACAAAACTTAGTGTAAACATTAATAAAATAGCTACCCTACGAAATTCAAGGGGTGGCAATATACCGAATGTATTAAAAGTAGCCTTAGATTGTGAGCGGTTTGGAGCCGACGGCATCACGGTTCATCCCCGCCCCGATCAACGGCATATTCGGTATAGTGATGTATTTGAATTAAGTGAAGCCCTTACCACTGAATTCAATATTGAAGGCTATCCCTCATCAGACTTTATTCAATTGGTTACCCGGGTAAAACCGGCACAAGTTACATTGGTACCCGATCCACCGGATGTATTAACCTCAAATGCTGGCTGGGACACCAACAAATTTCGCGATTTCTTAAAAGAAGTAATTCAAGAGTTTCATCAGAACAATATTCGCACTTCTATTTTTGTAGAACCAGATCCAAAGATGGTGAGGGGTGCAAAAGAAACCGGAACAGACCGAATTGAGTTATATACAGAACACTACGCCCGTCAGTATTTCATTAATCGCGAAAAAGCCATTGCTCCTTACATCTTAGCAGCAAAAGCAGCTAATGAAGTAGAATTAGGGATCAACGCAGGTCACGATTTGAATTTGGATAATCTGCAATACTTTGCTCAACATATTCCGAGATTACTTGAAGTATCCATTGGTCATGCATTAATTTCTGATGCCTTGTATTTCGGATTAGAAAATACCATCCAGATGTATAAAAAACAATTAGTATGAAACTTCATTTTAGAAAGTACGGTGAAGGGCTCCCCTTATTCATTTTACACGGATTATTTGGCACAGCCGATAACTGGAACACCTTAGCTAAAAGCTATGCCGAGCACTTTTGTACCTATATTATTGATCAGCGTAATCACGGACAGTCGCCCCATAGTGATATATGGAACTATGAAGTTATGACTGAAGATCTTGTAGAATTAATGATTGACGAAGGTTTATCATCAATACATTTAATGGGGCATTCCATGGGTGGAAAAACTGCCATGTTTATGGCTTGTAAATATCCTGAGAAAGTAAGAAAACTAATTGTATCTGATATTGCTCCACGCTATTATCCCGTACATCATACCGAAATTATTGATGCCTTGCGTGCTGTACCTCTTTCTAGCATTCAATCAAGAAAAGAAGCAGAATCAATTTTAGAAAAACACATTCATGATTTTGCCATTCGGCAATTTTTGCTAAAAAATTTATACTGGAAAGATGACCGATTAGCTTGGCGTTTTAACCTGGATGTAATTAGCCGAAATATCGAAGAAGTTGGGAGAAAACTACCAGAAACTTACAGGTATGCAGGCCCCACATTATTTATTCGCGGCTCAAAAAGTGATTATATTATCCCTGCTGACGAACCAATGATAAAAAATCATTTTCCGCAAAGCAATATTGTTACCATTGAAGATTGTGGACATTGGATTCATGCTGAAAAACCTAAAGAATACCTGGCTGAAACTTTAAAATTTTTAATGTCATATTAGGCTAAAGGGTTAAACTAAATCGCACGCTTGCTATATGGAATTTCCATGCATGGATGTAAAATGATTGTAACAAAAACTTTTTAGCGAAATTTAGATAAAAAAAGCCGGCAGAGTCGGCTTCCTGTATAAAGAGATAAAAAGATTACATAGCTCCTCCGCCAGTTTCTTTTTTAGGCTTTTGAATAAGACTTGCCTTGAGGAAATCACGATTCATTCGGGCAATATTTTCTAACGAAATACCTTTGGGGCATTCTACTTCACAGGCTCCTGTATTGCTACAGTTTCCAAAACCTTCTTTGTCCATTTGTTCCACCATATTCAAAACCCGCTGATATCGTTCGGGTTGCCCTTGAGGAAGCAAGGCTAATTGAGAAATCTTAGCAGACACAAACAACATGGCAGAACTATTTTTGCAGGTTGCTACGCAAGCACCACAACCAATGCAAGCGGCTGCTTCAAAGGCTTCATCAGCATTTTGCTTTGGAATAGGAATATTATTTGCATCCCGGGCACTCCCTGTATTTACAGAAATAAATCCACCTTTGGCAATGATACGGTCAAAAGCCGAACGATCTACCACTAAATCCTTAATTACGGGAAATGCCTTCGCTCTCCATGGCTCAACCACAATGGTATCGCCATCTTTGAATGAACGCATGTGCAACTGGCAAGTAGTAACCCCAGTAAGCGGCCCATGCGCCCTTCCATTGATGAACATGCTGCACATTCCGCAAATCCCTTCGCGGCAATCGTGATCAAAGGCAATAGGATCTTCTCCTTTGGAGATGAGCTGTTCATTCAGCACATCAAACATTTCAAGGAATGACATATCGGGCGAAATATCAGATACCTGATATGTTACCAGTTTGCCTTCAGACTTTGCATTTTTCTGACGCCATACTTTCAGGGTCAGGTTCATTCCTTCTTTACTCATAAAAAGTAATCTAAAAAATTTTTATTTATAAGAACGCTGTGCAATTTTAATCGCTTCAAACTTGAGTTCTTCTTTGTGAAGCTCATATTGGCCATCCCCCTTGTATTCCCATGCAGCTACATAGGCATAGTTTTCATCATCACGAAGTGCCTCTCCATCTTCTGTTTGGTATTCTTCACGAAAATGACCTCCGCATGATTCGTTGCGATGTAGTGCATCAATACACATCAATTCTCCCAGCTCCAGAAAATCAGCTACTCGTCCGGCTTTTTCTAATTCCGGATTAAACTCTTCATTGGTGCCAGGTACACGAACATCTTTCCAAAACTCTTCGCGAATTTTACGGATTTCTTCGATGGCCCATTTTAATCCTTCTGCATTTCTCGCCATTCCGCATTTATCCCACATTACCTTTCCTAACCGCTTATGGAAATAATCTACCGGTTTAGTTCCGTTGATACTCAACAATTTTTCAATGCGATCTTTCACTGCTTTTTCGGCTTCATCAAAGGCGGGATGTTTGGTTTTTATTTTATCAATGGCATCCGGTTTTTCTTTTTCAGCACTCATCCTGCTTACTTCGGTACTTAAGTATGCTCCAATGGTATATGGAATAACAAAGTACCCGTCAGCTAAGCCTTGCATCAACGCAGAAGCGCCCAAACGATTCGCCCCATGGTCGCTAAAATTGGCTTCTCCCAATGCATATAATCCGGGGATGGTAGTCATTAAGTTATAATCTACCCACAAACCGCCCATGGTATAATGTACCGCAGGGTATATTTGCATGGGTTCTTCATAAGGGTCAACCCCGGTAATCTGTTTGTACATATCAAACAGGTTACCATATTTTTCTTTGATTACTTCTTTTCCCAATTCTTTGAGTTGCGCATCGGTAGGATTGCTAATTCCTCGCTTCGTAGCTTCGGCCCTTCCGTATTTTTCTTTCATGTTATACATAAAATCTAGAAATACAGCCTGACCGGTAGCATTTACCCCATATCCAGCATCACAACGTTCTTTAGCTGCTCTGGAAGCCACATCTCGGGGCACCAAGTTCCCAAAAGCCGGATACCTTCTTTCCAAATAATAATCTCGGTCTTCTTCAGGAATATCACTGGCTTTCTTTTTACCGGCGCGAATGGCTTCGGCATCTTCTTTCTTTTTAGGTACCCAAATTCTTCCATCGTTGCGCAATGACTCTGACATTAACGTCAACTTGGATTGATGTTCTCCCGAAACCGGAATACAAGTAGGATGTATCTGTGTAAAACAAGGATTTCCAAAGAATGCTCCTTTTTTATGTGCTTTCCAGGCTGCTGTCACATTACTTCCCATAGCATTGGTTGAAAGGAAGAAAACATTCCCATAGCCACCACTGCAAAGTAATACTGCATGGCCAAAATGACGTTCCAATTCACCGGTAACTAAATTTCGAGCAATAATACCTCTGGCTTTACCATCAATGGTAACAAGTTCCAGCATTTCATGGCGAGCGAACATTTGTACATTCCCTAATCCAACCTGGCGTTGTAGAGCACTGTATGCACCAAGCAATAATTGCTGACCGGTTTGGCCGGCTGCATAAAACGTACGCTGAACCTGAGTCCCGCCAAATGAACGGTTGCTCAACAAACCGCCATATTCACGAGCCAGTGGAACCCCTTGGGCTACACACTGGTCAATAATATTTCCGCTCACTTCGGCCAAACGATATACATTGGCTTCGCGGGAACGATAATCGCCCCCTTTAATGGTATCATAAAACAAACGATATACACTATCGCCATCATTTTGATAATTCTTGGCAGCATTAATTCCGCCCTGTGCAGCAATCGAGTGAGCCCGACGGGGTGAATCCTGAAAACAAAATACTTTTACTTTATAGCCCATTTCTGCCAGTGTAGCAGCAGCTGATGACCCGGCAAGGCCGGAACCTACTACAATGATCTCCAAGTTCCGCTTATTGGCAGGGTTAACCAACGGTACCGTAGAGCGGTACTTGGTCCATTTTTGCTCCAGTGGGCCTTCAGGAATTTTTGAATCCAGCTTACTCATAGCTTCTTTATTATTTTAATGACTCGACAAATAATGAAACAATGCAATTACAATAAATCCAAGTGGGATAAGCACTGCAAAGGCGGCTCCTAATTTTTTTATCCCCGGTGTGTATTTGGGATGACGTGCACCCAATGATTGAAACGCAGACTGGAAACCATGCATTAAATGCAATGAAAGAAATACAAATGAAAGACAGTAAATAATTACACGTATCGGATCGGTAAACTTATGAACTAATTCATCATAATAACGAAATTCACCATTTTCATTTAAACCACTCATATCTGCCTGGATGTATTTTACATTCATTTCAGGAATCCAAAAATCATAAAAATGAAGACCCAAAAACAACAATATCATAATGCCGGTAACAATCATATTTCTACTCATCCAGGTTGAATTAGCTGCTGGGCTATACGCAGCATATTTAACCGGACGAGATTGGCGATTTTTAATTTCAAGCATAAATCCCGCTATAAAATGAAATACAACACCAATCAGCAATACCGGCTGCAATAAAAACTGAACTATCGGATTGGTACCCATGAAGTGCGAAACACTGTTAAACGACTCTTCACTAATTACCGATAAGAAGTTAATAGTAAAATGCTGGGTTAGGAAGATAATCAAAAACAATCCCGATACAGCCATCCAGTATTTACGCGACAAAGACGTTTTCATAAGTGCAGATTTTTAGTTGACTTAGCCTTCTTTATTTTGTGCAAATGTAACAATTCAAGCGTTTTTTAAAACTTCATTATTATTTAGAACTATTCTAAATAGTAGTTGAGATATGTTACTTTTTAAGTAACTTTTATCAATAAAAATGTAAAAAAGAAACAAAGCAGTTGGCGAGTTTGTTGCAAGGAAGTACCTTCGTTTTGCTTAATTTTCAAATATTCAAATTTTTAAAATATGCGATACACTCCTCCTTCATCCCAGTTATACACCATTAACAGAAAAACGCTGGCCCAACAATTATTGCCAGGCAGTGTGGTAATTATTGATAGTAATGACATTATGCCTACAAATGCTGACGGCACCATGGGTTTCAGGCAATGCAGCGATTTGCTATATCTTACAGGTATTGATCAAGAAGAAACAATCCTGGTGATGTTTCCAGATGCTCGTGAAATGCGAATGCGTGAAATTTTATTTATTCGCGAAACCAATGAACATATTGCCATTTGGGAAGGAGCTAAATTTACCAAAGAACAGGCTACAGCAATAAGCGGTATCGAAACTATTTACTGGACCCATGAATTTGCTACTATACTCAAGAGTCTGATGATTGATGCCGACCATGTGTACATGTGTACCAATGAGCATACACGCCGAGCTAATGAAGTACAAACCCGAAATCAGCGATTGATACAATGGATGAAAAATGAATATCCGCTTCATCAGTATCACCGCCTGGCACCAATTATTAATCGTCAGCGAAGCATCAAACATCCGCTTGAAATTGAAATGATTCAACAAGCCTGTAACATTACAGAAAAAGGATTTAGAAGAGTACTTGGCTTTGTAAAGCCCGGTGTAACGGAATATGAAATTGAGGCAGAGCTATTGCATGAATTTGTAAGAAACCGGTCCAGAGGATTTGCCTACGGGCCGATCATTGCTTCCGGATTTAGCTCCTGCGTGCTGCATTATGTAGAGAATAACAAGGCCTGCAACGATGGCGAAGTACTGCTGCTGGATGTAGCCGCAGAGTATGGAAATTACGCCAGTGACCTAACCCGCGTGATTCCTGTAAACGGGAAATTTACACCCCGCCAGAAAGCGGTGTACAATGCCGTACTCCGAGTTCAGCGTCAGGCTATTAAAATGTTAAAACCAGGCAATACTCTTAAACAAATTAATGAAGAAGTTGGATTGCTCATTGAAAAAGAATTGGTGGATTTGGGATTGTTGAGCATGCATGATATTAAAAACCAAAACCCGGCTCACCCTGCCTATAAAAAATACTTTATGCACGGAACTTCTCATTTTCTGGGACTGGATGTGCATGATGTGGGCTATTTTAGCGAACCCATACAAGCCGGTATGGTATTTACTTGCGAACCGGGCATATACATACGCGAAGAAAGCCTGGGTGTACGTATAGAAAATGACATCCTGGTAACCGAAAACGGCCCGGTGGATTTGATGAAAAACATCCCTATTGAAGCAGAAGAAATTGAAGAGCTGATGAATAGGTAATTTTAATTAATTAGTTGCCTGCATTCAGGCTCAAAAAACGATACCCTTGTTTCTGAAAATGGCTGATCACCCGGGGCAAGGCTGTCTGCAGGCGAGGCCAGGCTTTTTGACTGTCATGAAAAACAATGATTGAACCCGGCCGGGCATAGTGTATCACCCGTTGTGCACATATTTCGCCATTTACCCGTAGGTCAAAATCACCGCTTAATACATCCCACATTACGATGCGGTGCGTTTTACGCAAAATTCGATAAAGTCCGGGGGTCATTTTACCGTACGGCGGCCTGAATAACCCGGAGCCTGTTAGCAAATCGGTTTGTTCAACTTCCCGGAGGTATTGATTGGTTGAAGTATGAAATGCATGCGTATGATTCCAGGTGTGGTTCCCTACTGCATGACCTTCATGAATGATTCGGCGAAACACTTCCGGATAGCGTTGGATATTTTTTCCGATACAAAAAAAAGTGGCCTTTGCATCGGCTTGTTTTAATTGATCAAGTACCCAGGGTGTAAACTTAGGGTGCGGCCCATCATCAAAGGTAAGATACAGTTCGGGTTGCGTGGTTTTTATTCGCCAATAAGCCGCAGGCCATAACCACGAAGCCCAAAAAGGAGTTTTTACCGGATATTTTATAGACTTAATTGAATTCATTACCTTGGTTTCAAAAATACACGATATGACTCGTTTTATCATAATTTGTTCAGTTCTCTTATCCATTCTTTTTACATCTTGTAAAGAATACACACCTTATTTACAATGCAAGGTAAACGGAGACACCTTTCGAGTAGAAACCACAGTAAATGGGCAATACCTAAACAATGGTTCATTTACACAATGTTACATACAGGCAGATGGAACACCCTGGGATGTAAATATTCGAACCAATGGAAACACTCCAGGAACATATGTTTTTTCTACCGGATCTGGAGCTCCCGGTTTGCTTGAATTTTATAACGGTAGCCAGTTATTTACATCAAACAATCTTTCTGCCACGGGCCAAATTGAATTGATACAAGTAGGAAGTAATTTACTGGAAGGATATTTTTCAGGAGAAATTGTATCAGGCAGTTCTACCCTGCTCATCAGCGAAGGTGAATTTTCTGCCAGAGCTTACTAATCAATACTTTCGCTTGGTAGTAAATTCTACCAAATCAATGAGTGATTGTTTATACACTGAATCAGGGAATCTGTCAAGCATTTCCAAAGCTGCTTTCTGATATTCAATCATTTTTTTTTCTGCATAAGGAATACCTCCGCTTTTACTAACAAAATCAATAACTTCTTTTACCTTCTGTGGATCGTTATTATTGTTTTTAACAATGTTAATGATATGCTTACGCTCTGTTGATGAAGCATGATTTAAAGCATAAATCAGAGGCAAAGTCATCTTTTGTTCTTTGATATCAATGCCTGTTGGTTTACCGATGATTGAACTGTTTTCATAATCAAACAAATCATCTTTGATTTGAAAAGCAATACCAATTTTTTCGCCAAAAAGATACATGAGCTGCACGGTTTCTTCATCAGCACCGGCAGAGCTGGCACCACAAGCACAACAGGAAGCAATAAGCGAAGCCGTTTTACGGCGGATTATTTCAAAATATATCGGTTCTTCAATATCCAGGCGGCGAGCCTTTTCAATCTGCAATAATTCGCCTTCACTCATTAACCTTACGGCTTCTGATACTATTTCAAGCAAACGAAAATCTTTATGCTGAGTAGCTAATAGCAATCCCCTGGATAATAGGAAATCCCCAACTAACACTGCAATTTTGTTTTTCCAAAGGGCATTGATAGAAAAAAAACCTCTTCGTTCATTACTATCGTCCACTACATCATCATGTACCAGGGTAGCTGTATGCAGCAATTCAATCAAAATGCCGGCTCTATACGTTGCTTCGGTAGCACCTCCGGTAATATGTGCACTCAGAAAAACAAACATAGGTCGCATTTGCTTTCCTTTGCGCTTTACGATGTAATGGGTTATTTTATCAAGCAGGGGAGCTGAGCTTTTCATAGATTGCCTGAAACGGGTATCAAATTCATTCATTTCCCGCTCAATGGGCTTTTTAATTTTATTTAGCTCAGCCATGTTCCAAAAGTATTAAAATCTTCAACACACAAACAAAATACATCGAAAGGTGTTCTAAAGAAAAATCTAACTCCCGGAATTTTTACCTTTGTGGGCTATGATTAAAGCTTCATTGTCTGTTAAAATTCTACTGGCCGGCAGCCAACCATTGATTTTAGGTGGGCTAAAGTCATTGATAAGCCATACGCCCGGCTTGGAGGTATGCGGCGAAGCACCCGATCCCGTAGCTTTGATTCAATTAGCTCCGGTATTGAATCCGGACCTGATTATCGTTGACAGGATATTTGAAGGTTTTTTTGATGAAGAAATCCTGGAGGAGCACGATGCCTTTATGAGTGGGTATAAAGTGCTTATTGTTTCTGACTTTGACAAAGAAAGTATTTACAAGCTACATAAATTACACATATCCGGATTGATAACTACCCATGCCAGCACCGACGAATTGAACAATGCCATACGTACCATTGCCTCTGGCGGCAAATATTTCAGTGCAAAAGTTGTGGAAGTGTTGATTGAATTAAGCTTCAAAAAAACAAACAGCCAAAAACTGCTTCACGATGATTTATCTGAACGTGAAATGGAAATTTTTCGATTGGTAACCCAAGGAAAAACTACTAAAGAAATTGCAGATGAATTATCTATAAGTGCTCATACCGTGTACACCCACCGAAAAAACATTCTGAAAAAACTATCTTGCAAAAACGCCACTGATCTTATCAACTATGCCTATTCACAAGGATTGATGGAGAAAGAATAGTTCATTGTTTTAAAAGAATTAACAGAAGCGCTTCAAGAAGGGTGAATGCAAGATATATCTTTGCAACCTATGTTTCAATTATACAAAGAGGCTTACGGAGGCTTATCAAGAAATACCTGGCTACTTTCCATTATCATGCTTATTAATCGAAGCGGCTCGATGGTAATCCCATTCATGGCGGTGTATCTAACTCAAGAACTGAGAATGGGTGTAAAAGAATCGGGGGTGGTTATCAGTGCATTTGGTGTTGGGGCCTTATTGGGAGCATACGCCGGCGGCTGGCTTACTGACCGAATTGGCCATTTTCATGTTCAGTTTTTTAGCTTACTGCTGGGCGGAATCAGCCTTTTTTCGTTGCAGTTTTTTAAAGAAGTAACTTCACTTACCATCATGGTATTTATTGCCAGCTTGGTCTCTGAAGCATTGCGTCCGGCCAATGCTGTTTCTATTTCCGTGTATGCAAAACCTGAAAATATTACCCGTGCTTATTCATTGAACCGGATGGCTATAAATTTGGGGTTTGCCGTTGGGCCAACCCTAGGAGGTTTACTGGCGGTAATTTCATACAAACTCCTATTCTGGGTTGATGGTATTACTTGTGTAGTAGCTGCATTACTTTTTTTTCAGGCATTCAATAATCAAGATAAGTTACGAAGAAAAGCAACTGGGAAAATATCTAAAAATGAACGAGGTCCCTCTCCTTTTCGTGATGTAATTTTTATTTTGTTTTGTATTGGTTCCTGTATGTTTGCAATGTTATTTTTTCAGTTATTTACAACCATTCCCTTATATTATAAAAATGTGTATCTACTGGATGAAAATGCTATTGGCTTGCTAATTGGGCTCAATGGACTAATCATTTTTTTATTTGAAATGGTAATAGTGTATAAAATTGGAAAGCCCCAAAAAATCATGCAAATAATTGCTATAGGGGTTTTTATTATGGGATTATCATTTTTTCTGTTCAATGTGTATCATTCAATAATTATTCTGGTAGTGGCCATGTTGCTAACCTCTATTGCAGAAATATTCAGCATGCCGTTTATGGTTTCATATACCATGCAACGGTCTGGTCAATATAACAAAGGAGCTTACATGGCTATGTATTCCATGTCGTATTCCCTGGCTTTTATTTTAGCACCGTTGGGTGGCACATACATTTTAGATACCTGGAGCTTTGAAGTATTATGGTATGTATGTGCAGCTTTGGGAATTCTGCTGGCAACAGGCTATTACCTGCTACAACCCTTGCAAGAAATGAATCCTCAACCTAACACACAGATTGATGATTAAGAAAAGCACGGAATAAAAAAATAAGCCGGATATGTAGTCCGGCTTATTCCATGTTAAACATATTCTTATTCTTACTTCTGAACTATCACCTTACTTCGATATACTATATTACCCAAAGAATTTAAAATTTGAACTAAATATATACCATCATTTAATTCTTCTACATTCACCAACTGATTATTATTTAAATTCTGAACCTTTATAATTCTACCCTGAAGATCCATCAACTGTATCAAGTGATCTTTCAAGGGTTGGTCAGACTGAATCATAAAACCATAAGATGCAGGATTAGGGTACAAGTGCACATTATCAAGCATGGATTCATTTATATTCAAACCAATTTGTGAGGCATCGCTAACAAATCGAGCACTTATTGTATTTCCGGCATAGTCTACATCAATGGCACACACGCCAAATTTTCCACCGGGAGCATACCAGGTATAGATACGATTGGTGTCCAAAATTACACCGGCCAAATTAGGATTGATGAGTTGTAACATAAAATCAGGTGCTAAACTCCAACCTGCAGGTACAGTAAAAAATGAACAATCAATAAAATAAGGTGCATAAATAAATATTGAATCACGAGTCGTTTCCACAGAATAAGCCCTTAAAGCGTTATTGTAAGTACCCGTTGGAAGTTGCAAGGTTCCCGAAGCATCAAAATTTACAGTTAATGTTGAAACCCGCTTTACCATCACTGAATCAATAACCAGTTGGCAAAAAATAGCATTAGTATCAATCCCCACATAATTTTTAGCTAAGAAACCGGAATTAGTTGAAAAAGTAGTACCTACAGAAGCCGGAAATTGTAAATAAGTAACCGGTGGGATATAATTTACATCGGTTACGATAGGGCCAAAGCCAAAAGAGAATCCAGTGTTATAAATTGCAGACACAGTTTTTTCAAAAAAGAAAACCCCTTCATTAGAGGCCAATGCCAAATTAGCCGTCGGGAAATTGGAACCATTAGGTAAAGAAGAAGGAGCAAGGAAAAACAAGGTATCTAAAGATTCTGTATTCAATGAAGTAAAATTCCAAGTTTGTCCAATACCGGCAGGGCCAACGGATACACCGGGAGTTTCATCAAACCCTAAAAAAACAGAATCACCAACGCTACCAAAATCGGCAGATGTTATGGTCTGTGCATTGATCCCAGTAAATAATGGAGATAATACAATGATGAATGCGGCTAACTTTTTCATATGCAACAATTATTAATATTTACCAAATATACAACTATTCAAACAGGGCTAACAAGAATAAATGCATAAATATTACATGAATTTTCAAAATGAATTTATAAAAATAATTGATAAATAAAGATTTACGAACTATTAAAATTACAAGTTTAAGCTCATTTTGAAGGTTGCAACTGAAATTACGTACCTTTATAGCATCTTATTCTAAGTAGTAACATGGAAAGCACCCGACAACAAAAAGTATCTCGGTTAATTCAAAAAGAACTCAGCCAGGTATTGATAAGAGAAGGAAGTTGGTTGTTTGGCCGAATCATGGTTTCAGTAACAACCGTTCGAATTTCACCAGATTTATCGGTTGCTAAAATTTATTTGAGCATATTCGGCACTAACGATAAAAAAAAGGTCATCCAAAATTTGGATCATCATAAGCCAAGAATTCGCTATTTGCTTGGCCAGCAATTAAAAAATCAATTGCGAATTATCCCTGAATTGATATTTTATTTAGACGATTCGGTTGATTATGCCGAAAAAATGGAAGAGGTTTTTAAAAAAATTCATGAGAATGATAAACCCTCGCAGGAAGAACAATCATCATGAAAAGTACAATTTGGCATGACCGGATTAATCTGATCAAGCGATTTACACCGCTACGCATTGCCAATGCTTCCCGGATTTTATGGAGTTATTATAAAAGCAGAATAACTGGTAATCCGAATATTCAAGGATTGCCCATCAGTATTGCATTCGAGCCGACCACTTCTTGCAATTTACGATGCCCGGAATGTCCCAGCGGACTTCGCTCATTTACCCGCCCCACCGGAATGTTACAAAAACATACATACCTGCAATGGCTCAATGAACTTGAAAAAAGCCTTTGTTATGTTACTTTTTATTTTCAAGGGGAGCCGTTTTTAAATAAACATCTTCCGGATATGATTTTAGAAGCCCACCAACGAAATATTTATACGGTAACAAGCACCAATGCTCACTATCTTACTCCGGAAATGTGTAAAAAAATAATTGAAAGTGGCTTGGATAAACTAATTATTTCTATTGATGGAACTACACAAGAAGTCTATGAAAGTTACCGAATTGGGGGTACCCTCACCAAAGTGTTGGATGGAACAAAAAACATGGTTAACGCCAAGAAACAACGCAAATCTCGAACCCCACACCTGGTTTTTCAGTTTTTGATAGTACGTTCTAATGAACACCAGATAGATGAAGTAAAGCGAATAGCCCAATCTTTGGGAGTAGATGAAGTAACATTTAAAACTGCACAGGTTTATAACTACGAACATGGCAATGATTTAATCCCATTACAACCCAAATATTCCAGATACAAACGCTTATCAAACGGTACATATCAATTAAAAAACAAACTACTCAATCATTGCTGGAAAATGTGGCATAGTTGTATAATTACCTGGGACGGGAAAGTGGTGCCTTGTTGCTTTGATAAAGATGCGAAATATATGCTTGGCGACCTTAGCAAAGAAAGCTTCCAAACGATTTGGTTTTCCGAATCATATCGGCAATTCAGGCACAACTTGCTACGATCTCGTAAAGAAATTGATATATGTACCAATTGTACCGAAGGCACCAAAGTTTGGACCTAATTAACGGTAAAAATTCATTTCATCAAGGTAACGATAACTTTTGGAAGGCATAAAAAAACGTACATCCTTGCCTTCACTGATTGCTTTACGAAGTTCAGTTGCAGATATTTCCATAATAGGAGCATCTACCCAATGGACCGCATGGTGTACTTTATACACACCACCATCAGCTCCTATTCGGGGATAAACATATATTTGATAGTTCTCCAAAAGGAACTCGTGATTTTTCCATCGGGGAAGTGTCTCCAGATTATCAGCTCCCATGATTAACGCAAACATATGTTGCGGATATTTTTCATGCAAATGAGCCAACGTATGAACAGTATAATTGGGTTGAGGCAGATTGAATTCTATATTAGATACACGAAACTTGGGATAGTCTTCAATTGCAAGGTTTACCAATTCCAACCGATGATAGTCATCCAGTAATGAACTTTTGGGTTTAAGTGGATTGTGGGGAGAAACAACAAACCACACCTGATCCAAATCTGTAAATTCAGCGAAATAATTTGCAATTACTAAATGACCGATATGTATCGGGTTAAATGAGCCGAAATAAAGTCCTATCTTCAAAATTGCAATCTGATAATATAAATATATTTAGACTTTGGCTGATTGTTCACTTGAAATTGGATCACGGGCTATCATCCATTTATATACAAACCACCCCATAAAAAATAAACCCAAGATGATAGACCCAATCAGCATGGCCATAAACCAATCTTTATAATTAAAATAATACAATGTATTAAGCAAGATAATGGCTCCCATGATACGCATTACTTCAATGTAACCTACCCAGGGTTTATTTTCCATTATACCACTGCATGACGAAGCTGTTAAAATAATAAGGCCCAAACAAGTCCATTGATAAAATAATGAGAGTTCATCAAAATGAATCAGGTATTTTACAATGCCAGCCGTTAAAACAACAAACTGAACTAACACATACAATTTCATGTTTAAAGATACCGACGTTTGATACTTTGGTACATGTTTATAATATTCTGGGTCTTTTGATACTTGCCCTAGCACTTCACCCAAATACTGAGGACCTCTGAAAATCAAACCCAGTTTTTGCCATAACGTTTTAAGTTTTTTACTTCCACGAATCATCTCAACATAAAAATGGAAGTTAGCCCACACGGGGTCCCAGCTATTAAAAGGAGTAGTTATGCCATATACGGGTTCTTCTTTTTCTTCCATAAATGTTCCAAACATACGATCCCAAAATATGAAGGTTGCCGCATAATTTTTATCTAAATATTGCGGATTAATAGCATGATGTACCCGGTGATGCGATGGAGTATTGAATATAAATTCTATAATGCGGGGTAATTTTTTAATGGCTTTGGTGTGTATCCAATACTGATATAACGTAACAAATCCGGCTACCCCTACAAACACATACGGATGAACTCCAAAAATAGGAAGCGGAAGAAAAATCCAAAACGCAATGAAATTGTGAAACCATGATTGACGTAGCGCTACAGATAAATTATACTCCTGGCTTTGATGATGAACAATATGAGCCCCCCACATCCAATTCCACTCATGCCCCCACCGATGTGCCCAATAATATAGAAAATCGAAAAAAATTAATGCTCCTATCCATACCAATGGATTATCTTTAGGTAATTGGAAAAAGGAAAAATGATGGTATACATATTCATACGATGCCAGTATCAAAATTTTACCCAACAATCCGATTGCCTGACTTCCAATACCTATATTTAAATTGGTAATGGCATCTTCAAAATTGTAATATTGTTGCTTTCTACGATACCCTACCCACAGCTCGATTCCAATGGTGATAAAAAACACAGGGATTGCAAATACAATATAATTAATGTCCATAACGAGCAATTTTACAACTTATAAAAATACAACTTTCCCCTTGAAAAATAAATGAAATACTAAAACTATAAAAAATAGGCTAAAAAACGTTTTTCACAATTTCGCGGGTAGCCTCAGACTTTCCCATGGTAAAATAATGAATGCCCGGAACACCACGTGCCAGTAATTCCTTGCTTTGTTGAATACTCCATTCAATCCCCACCCGATTGACTTCAGCATCTGTTTTACATTTCAACAACTCATGCGTTAATGCCTCCGGTAATTCTACATGAAAAAACTTGGGCATAAAGGTAATGTGGCGTAGTTGAGTAATTGGCTTAATTCCAGGAATAATTGGTACTGTAATACCTATTTCTCGGCACTTATCCACAAATGCAAAATACTTACTATTATCAAAAAAAAGTTGAGTAACAATATATTCTGCCCCTGCATCAATTTTATCTTTCAGGTATTTCATATCCATTGCCATATTGGGTGCTTCAAAGTGTTTTTCCGGATAACCAGCAACGCCAATACAGAAATCGGTTGGATTGCCTTTAATATCTTCATCCAGGTAAATACCCTGATTCATGTTTTTTAATTGTCTTACCAATTCAATTGCATACGAATGACCTCCAGGCGTTGGAACAAAATGAGGTTCTGTTTTGATGGGATCACCCCGTAAAGCCAACACATTATTAATTCCTAAAAATTGCAAATCAATCAATGCGTTTTCAGTTTCTTCTTTGTTAAATCCGCCACATATTAAATGAGGAACCGTATCAATTTTATACTTGTTATAAATGGCGGCACATATGGCTACGGTTCCGGGTCTTTTTCGCATGGAAATTTTTTCAAGATACCCTTTTTCTCGCTGTTTATACGTAAATTCTTCACGATGATATGTAACGTTGATGAATGATGGCTCAAATTCAAGCAACGGGTCTATACTTTCATATATAGATTCGATACTTTTCCCTTTAAGTGGTGGAATAATTTCAAAAGAAAACAGGGGTTTACTCGAATTTTTTATTCGTTCAATTACTTTCATAAAACCGGATTCAATTGACACAAAAGTATTAAACATTATGCAATGCCACAGGAACAAGGCATGATATATTTTCAGTATCTTAGTTGCCTTATCAGCCAAATCGGTGAAAAAAGTAGTTACATCCGTTTTATTACTGATTGCAGCATTATCGCTCTGTGCGCAGCATACTAACCTATTGTATAATCCGTTTGAATATAATCAGTTAGAAGCGGGATTAAACAATTTAGATGTAGATTATCATACAGCTGTAAAACCATATCGGATCGCCGAACTAAAACACCATGTAAATCTAGATTCATTACAATTTGTGCCAAATTATCGAAGCAAATTTGCCCGGTCGTTTATAGGCCGCAGACTTTTTAAAGAAGACCTTTTGTATGTAGAAACGAAAGATTTTCAGTTTTATGCCAATCCAGCATTTAACTTTCAGTTGGGAAGAAATTTTACACCCGGTGAAAACTCTTATTTCAATACTCGTGGTTTTCAAATACGTGGAAACATTGGCAAAATGTTTTCATTTTATACTGACTTCTATGAAAATCAGGCCGCTTTTGTTAATTATATCAAAGAGTGGGTTGACTCCAACCGTGTAATACCTGGAATGGGAAGAACCAAGGCATTTAAAGAAGCAAGTTATGACTATGCTTTTGCCACAGGCTACATCAACTTCACCCCGGTTAAATATGTTAGTTTTGAACTAGGGCACGGTAAACATTTCTTTGGTGACGGATATCGTTCATTATTTCTCAGTGATAACAGCTTTAATTATCCGTATTTTAAAATCAGCACCCAAGTTTGGAAAATTAAGTATGTTAACCTTTGGGCCGAATTTCAGGATAATACGCCTTCAGTAAATGCTGATAATATAAATTATAAACGATATGGCACTTTTCATTACTTGAGTGTAATTCCAACACGATATTTAACATTGGGTTTTTTTGAGTCAATTATTTGGAGTGGTACAGATAGCACCGGTAATGTGCGTGGATTTGATGTAAATTACCTAAACCCGATTATTTTTTATCGTCCTATAGAATACGGATTGGGGTCAGCAGACAATGCGTTAATGGGATTTAGCATTCAAATACGTCCGCACGACCGACATCAACTATATGCACAAGTTATATTAGATGAATTTTTGCTAAAACATGTGCTAGGCAAGCCTCAAAAAGGCTGGAGAGCGAATAAACAAGGCTTTCAGGTTGGCTATAAATATTTTCACGTGTTTGGAATTCAGAACTTGAATTTTCAAGCAGAGTTTAATTATGTACGACCATATACCTATCAACATTACCGTGTAAACAGCAGTTATTCACATTATAGCCAACCCCTGGCCCATCCATTGAGTGCAAATTTTTGGGAAGTCTTAGGATTTCTTCGATATCAAAATAAACGATTTACTGCTGAATCAAGGTTTTCATATGCTATACATGGTACGGATACAGGTGGAATAAATTATGGAGGAAACGTTTTAATTCAAGACATTAACCATCCACAGGAATTTGGAAATTATGTAGGCCAAGGTGTGAAAGAAACCATTTTATTCGGCTCACTCCATGGCGGCTATATCATAAATCCTGCGTATGGCTTCCGGGTAGAATTGGGAATAAATTACCGAAGACTAAGTTCAGAGATTCGAGAAGTGAACACATTTATGATATTTTTTGGAGTTCGAACTCGTATTCCGAATTTTTATACGGATTACTAAAGATGCTAATCTTGCATTGTATATTTTCAGCTAGTTAAAAAAGAGTTTCCATACACCAATTTTGGGGGGTAATTGTTTCCAGTTTCGTTTTTTTTCACTCATTACATGGTTTATTTTTAAATAATGTGCATGCAATGCAATTCCCGTTTCAATTCCTGAATCAACTTTTGAACCATATATCCTATCTCCTACTATCGGACATCCAGCAGCCGAAAGTTGCGCCCTAATTTGATGATACCGGCCTGTAAGTAAATCTATTTCCAACAAAGAATACATTTCAACCTGCTGAAGTAATTTGTATTTCAAAATAGCTTCTTGGCCTAATTCAGAAGAATGAACAACAGCGGATTTTTTCTGCACAAAATCCTTTCTCAAAAAATGCTTCAAGGTACCGCTTGGTGATATATTACACGAATGAACAACTGCCAAATATTTCTTTTCAATTTTTCGATGCTCAAATGCATACTGCAATTGCTTGGTAGTAGCTGGCTTTTTTGAAATTAGTAATAGACCACTGGCAACACGGTCAAGACGGTGCATCAAGACCGGTTGAATTTGTTTTTTACCAGCGTAATATTTTTTTACCCACAATTCAACCGATGGATTTCCTATGTTGTCTGTATCTGAATTTAATCCACAAGGCTTGTTCACTACCAACAAATGAGCATCTTCATATACTACGACCGGAACAATCATTATAGCCTTACTTTATATATATCTTCGCGATTTCGAACAATATTTCCCACAAAAAAACCTCCTTCTTCTGGAATATCTTCTACCAGGTCAAACATCATGCAGGTTGAAGGTAATCGTTCAAAAGTAAGTGTAAAATGTACAGTTTGCCCTACCTCAATTAACGTCCATATTGGAGCAATTGAAATTCCAAATACATTTAACAACTTGGAGCGATGCGACGAATGTTTATCCCTAAGATAGGTACTTTTCCATATACGAACACCACCTCCTTGAGGCATATACATAAAACAATGCACAATAACCTGACGCTCTTCTTCTACCGACGCAGCAATTTGCAATGCTTCTTTTTCTGCAATTTCCGGCTCAGCTATCTCAGTATTCAAGTAGATACTGTACATATTTCAAAAATACAAGGAAGTATGGTTATTTCATACATCATTCTTTGAAATATCCAATGAAATATTCTTACCTTACTCAAAATTCAATAATTATGACACGTTTTTTACAAAATGCTTTGGGGATTGCATTAATAATTGCAGCTACCGGATTTTTAATTCGCACCATGCTGCCCGTCCGCGCTGATGTTACTTCACCTCTCAACCCGTTTACTACCGGGAAATACATGATGGACCAAACTGTAGTATACAGCAGTAGTGAAAACATCATTTATCATTACATCTTGGTATGGGATACTGAAACCGGTAAAAGTAAGTTATATTGGTTTGACCGAACTAATAAACGGAGCTTTGAGTGGGAAGCATTTGGTAAAGACCTTCCACAACAGCCTCTTCCATAGTAGTAAATTCTATGTTTTAATTATATCAATGAAAACAGTGTTTACGTAAAAATGAAACAAATTCTTTATTTGACTTTCGTTTTATTTATTATTCCCACATACTCACAACAGAAATACTGGATTTTTTTTGAAGATAAATCAGACACTACTGGAGTGCCTTCCGGATTCAATGAACATGCAATAAAACGTCGAATTTCACAAAACATTCAATGGGAATCATCAGATTATCCACTTAACACATCATACATTAAAGAAATTCATTGTAAAGTAGATTCTCTAGGATATGAAAGTCGCTGGCTAAACGCCGTAGCAGCATGGGTTCAACCTGATAGCTTGCCTAAACTATTTAACTTACCGTTTGTAAAAAAAATTGAATGTATTGAATCGCAAACCATACATTGTACCCAAAAAGCTGTAATCAAAAAACAGGCAAGTGAACTGAAAAAGCTGGCTGACGAACAAATTAATCTGCTAGGAGCCTCATTACTACAATCATATCGTCTGGATGGAAATAACATTCGCATTTGCATAATTGATGCCGGTTTTTGGGGGGCTAATTTCACACCGGGCCTTAAACATGTTTATCAACGAAATGGCATAGCTTCAACCTTTGATTTTATTCGAGGAAAAGAAGATGTATATACAGGTTCCGTACATGGCACATATGTTTTTTCGTGCATGGCAGGTAAAACAGAATCCTTGCAAACCGGATTAGCCACAGGTGCCACTTACCTGCTAGCCCGAACTGAATCTGTTTGGAGTGAAAACCAAGCTGAAGAAGACCGATGGATTGCTGCATTGGAATGGGCCGACCGGCAGGGAGCACATATTATCAATTGCTCGATGGGATACACTCGTCCGAAATATAAAAAATCAGACCTTAATGGCACATCCCGGCTTTCACAAGCCATGAATATGGCTGCCGATAAAGGCATGCTTGTAATTAACGCTGCAGGCAATGAATACAATAATAGCTGGAAGACATTAATTCTTCCTGCTGATGCAGATAAAGTACTTACGGTTGGTGCTATACATCCATTTACTGGCAGGCATGCCTGGTATAGTTCGGTCGGGCCTACTGCTGATGGACGAATCAAACCAGAACTAACAGCTCCTGGAACTGTAGTGGCATGGGGAAAGAAAAATATGTCGGTAATTAGCGGAACATCTTTTTCTGCACCCATGATAGGCGGGTTAGCTGCTTGTATCTGGCAATTTTTCACAGACACACTGACAAGCTCAGAACTAAAAAAGCTTCTTGTAAAAAGTGGTTGTTGGTGGCCTTTTTACGATTATAGGTTGGGTTACGGACTGCCCGTAACCCAAGTATTATTCCCAAAAAAATTAACAAATAACAGTTGGGAAATAAGTACTAATAACAAACAACTTACCATCCAATTCAGTAAACCCATGGAGGAAGAAGAAAAAATTTTTTACAAAATAGATAAACACCCTGGCGAATTTGAAGTATATGGATTTATCCAACTTGCAAAAGGAGCATCACAAGCGTCCTTCCCTTGGGAAAATATAGAAGGAAATGTACGAAAGAAAATAAAAGAAGGCAAATCATATACCGGTAAAACCCTTTGGATAAAATGGAGAGATATGCAGCAAGAACTAGTTATTCCTTAATTTGAAGAATGACTTACCTGCTTAAAAAAGCGTTTTTGAAAAATAATGAGTAAACCTACTCCAACCGTAATAGAAGCATCTGCCAAATTAAATATGGGGCGAAAGAAAATCCAGCGGCCATCTTCACCAAACAAAAAACGTGGTAGCCACGAAGGGGCATCATCACGATGAATATTAATTAATTCAAAATAAAACATATCTACTACTTTGCCTCGTAGAAAAGGGGCATAGCCCCCTCCCTGCGGAAATAATACGGCAATTTCATTGGCATAGCTTTGAGAAAATATCAAGCCATAAAATAAACTGTCGATGATATTACCAATGGCTCCGGCAAAAATCAAGGCAATGGCAACAATAAGTAAACTATCCTTTTGCTTCTTGCGAGTTAAAGTATACAAATAATAACCTATAGCTATTACTGCTACCACACGAAATATAGACAGAATTAATTTGCCATAGTTACCTCCTAGCTCCATTCCAAATGCCATTCCGTTATTTTCAATAAAATATAAACGGAAAAACTTTCCTAGTACATAAATTTCTTGCCCAAGGTACATGTTAGTTTTAACCCAAATCTTAATTATCTGGTCGGCAAGTAATACTCCAAAAATTACAATCAATGCTTTTTTCATAATGTTTAAAAAAGAGAGGTTCGGATGTACCGAACCTCTATATATTTTATGAAATTACAGATTAATCACGCTGAGACAATTTTGCCTCCATACTTAGCGTGGCATGAGGTACAGCCCGCAAGCGTTCTTTAGGAATTAGTTTTCCAGTTACGCGACAAATACCGTATGTTTTATTTTGAATACGGATCAACGCATTTTCCAGGTTTTGAATAAATTTTTGCTGACGAGCAGCCAATTGCCCTAATTCTTCTTTGGTGGTAACTTCAGCTCCATCTTCCATAAGTTTAAAAGTGGGTGAAGTATCATCGGTAGTGTTACCGTCTTTATGGCGAAATGCCTCGGTAAGCAACTCCAACTCTTTTCTAGCTTTGTCTAATTTCTTTAAAATAATTTCTTTGAACTCTTCCAGTTCTTCGTCGCTGTAACGTACGGGTTGGTCTTCTTTTTTTAATCCCGCACTGGTCTTTCCCTTTGCCATAACCATCGTTTTTATTTAATGTTCAACAAAAATATCAAACCCGGTGAACTTCCACCCAGGTTTTCAAATTATCTTCTAACTCAATTTCAACAGCCGAATCGGGTTCAAGTTGTTCCTGTAATTCAAGCTTATCAGCAAGAATTTCACTGCAAATATAACTTAAATTATGTTCAACTGCTTCTGTCAGCCCTGCGGTTGGTTTTAGACGTACCCTGATTCGGTCTGTTAACTCGTAATTTCGTTCTTTACGAATATTCTGCAACCTATTGATCAGGTCGCGGGCTATTCCTTCACGAATCAATTCTTCGGTCAGGGTAATGTCAAGTGCAACAGTATATTCCCCATTAGTTGCTACTAACCAACCAGGGATATCCTCTGAAATAATTTCTATATCATCACGAGTAAGCACCACCTTTTCATTTTGAATAACCAACTCTAACGAACCTTGCCGTTCAAATGTTACAATTTGCTGCTGATCCATGTTTTGAACATAGGCAGCAATATCTTTCATGAGCTTTCCAAACTTGGGACCAAGCTTTTTAAAATCAGCTTTCGCTTTTTTGCGAATAAAATCAGAATCCATCGAAATAAATTCAATTTCACGGATATTCGTTTCGCTTTTAATTAAATCTGCAACACGCATGATTCGTTCTTTAACAACGGGCTGATCAACGGGAATGAGAGCTTTTTGTAAAGGCTGCCTAACCCTTATGTTTTGCTTTTTACGCAACGACAAAATCAGTGATGAAAATAGCTGCGCTAACGACATACTTTCCATTAACTCAACATCCTGTGTAGTTGGATCAAATTGAGGAAAACGTTGAATATGTACAGATTCATTTTTCCCGGGATGAAGATCCAAGTACAGTCTTTCAGCATAAAACGGAGCCACCGGACTCATCATTACTGCAACACCTCGCAAACATTCATACAATGTTTGATACGCTGATAATTTATCAGTATTCAACTCTCCTTTCCAAAAACGGCGACGAGAAAGACGTACATACCAATTGCTTAAGTCATCTGTAACAAAATCCTGAATAGCCCGTGTTGCTTTGGTCGGCTCATAATCATCCATCTCTGAAGTAACAAGTTGAATTAAAGCATTTAATTTTGAAATAATCCAACGGTCAAATTCTGGTCTTTCATTAACTGGTATTAACGGATGATTTGCATAAATAAATCCGTCCACATTGGCATAGAGGGCATAAAAATTATACGTATTAAATAGTGTTCCAAAGAATTTACGCTGTACTTCTATAATTCCATCGGTATCAAACTTTAGGTTATCCCAAGGCTGTGCATTGCTAATCATGTACCAACGAACAGCATCTGAACCATATTTTTTGATGGTATCAAAAGGATCAATGGCATTACCTAGACGCTTAGACATTTTTTGACCGTGTTTATCTAACACTAAGCCATTTGAAACAACTGTTTTATAAGCCACGGAATCAAACAATGCAGCAGCAATAACATGCAGCGTAAAAAACCATCCGCGGGTTTGATCTACACCCTCAGCAATAAAATCAGCCGGAAAAGCTTTCTTTTCATCAATGGCTTCTTTATTTTCAAACGGATAATGTTGCTGAGCATAGGGCATAGCCCCGCTATCAAACCAAACATCTATCAAATCTTTTTCACGATACATGGGTTTACCCGATGGAGAGACAAGAATAACCTCATCACAATATGGACGATGCAAATCAAATGAATCATAATCAACAAGGCCATCTTTGAGTGCATACGGATTGGATTTCATGAATCCTGCCGCTACCGATTCGTCTATTTTTTCTGATAGCTCTTTTACAGAACTAATACAAATTTCCTCAGAGCAATCTTCTGTTCGCCAGATAGGCAAAGGGATACCCCAATAACGAGAACGTGATAAATTCCAATCCACCAGATTCTCTAACCAGTTAGCAAATCTTCCGGTACCTGTAGATTCAGGTTTCCAATTGATTTGTTTGTTTAATTCAATCAACTTTGATTTAATAGCTGTGGTTTTAATAAACCAGGAATCTAATGGATAATACAAAACCGGCTTATCAGTTCGCCAACAATGTGGGTAAGAGTGCTCGTAAGTTTCTTTTTTAAACAACTTGCCTTCTTCCTGTAATTTTAACACGATGCGATCATCCACACTCAAGTAGGTCTTGAGTTCCTTAATTTTTCCAGCACTTTCCAGGATGGATTTTTGTTTCAGCCACTCTGCTTCTTTTTCTTTATCGGTAAGGTAGGCTTCCTTCACATATTCTTCTCCATACAAATACACCCCATCTTTAACTTCGGGTAAAAACCTTCCACGTTTATCTACCAGGGTTAAACTACCAATGCCATTTTGCTTGGCCACCCGAAAGTCATCTGCACCAAAACTGGGAGCAATGTGTACAATACCAGTACCATCCTCTGTTGTAACAAAATCTCCGCTAATCACCCGAAATGCATCACCATCAGTGGGTTGTACAAATGGAAGTAACTGATGATAATACATTCCTTCTAATTCAGCACCAGTAAATTCACCTACAATTTCAAACGGAATTTTTTTCTTATCACTGGCACCGGGTACATAGCTTTCAAGTGATAAATGAGCATTAGCTTCAGGAAAATATTTATTCATTAAGGCTTTGGCTAAAATAACAGTAACCGGCTGTTCGGTAAATGGATTGTAGGTTGCAACTGCTACATAGTCAATGCTTTTACCTACAGCCAATGCCGTGTTGGATGGGAGTGTCCAGGGAGTAGTGGTCCAAGCCAGTATATAGAGCTTACCAAATGATTTTTTTAGATTGGCAGAAGTAAATTGTTGGGCATCCGCTTCTTTTATTTCAAACATTGCTACCGCAGTACGATCTTTAACATTGCGGTAGCAACCGGGTTGATTTAATTCATGAGTGCTTAAACCCGTACCTGCAGCTGGAGAATACGGTTGTATTGTGTACCCTTTGTAAAGTAATCCTTTTTTGTAAAACTCACTTAATAACCACCAAACGGATTCAATGTATTTATTGTCATAGGTAATATATGGGTTGTCCATATCTACCCAATATCCCATTTGTTCGGTAAGGTTATTCCATACATCGGTGTATTTCATTACCGCTTTACGACATTCACGATTATAATCTTCAATAGAAATCTTCACTCCAATATCGTCTTTGGTAATACCTAACTCCTTTTCAACCTGCAGTTCCACAGGCAATCCATGGGTATCCCATCCTGCTTTACGGATAACTTGAAAACCCTGTAAAGTTTTGTAACGACAAAATATATCTTTTATGGCACGGGCCATTACGTGATGAATACCCGGCATCCCATTGGCTGAAGGAGGCCCTTCGTAAAAAGTAAATTCCGGACTACCATTACGCCGTTCAATACTCTTTTTAAAAACTTCTTCCTGCTTCCAAAAAGCTAAGATTTGCTGATTTACCTCCGGCAGGTTGAGTTGTTTGTATTCAGGATAAATTTTCTTCATGAGAATCATCCAATTGATAAAGTTTGCAAAAGTAGTGATTTTTAGACGAAACAGAGGCAGGAACATGTTTGATGATTAGTAAAATCGGGTTACTTTTGACCCAAAAATTAAGGTATGATCCTGAGCGGAAAAGAAATAGAAAAATTGTTAGGAACTAAAATCAAAATTACTCCTTACAATCCAAAACAATTAAACCCCAATAGTTATAACCTTACACTGCATAACGAATTATTGGTGTATGACAACGAGGTGCTGGACATGAAAAAAGAAAATACAGCTTCGAAAATCATTTTGCCAGAAGAAGGCATGGTGTTACAACCCGGAAAGTTGTATTTAGGCCGCACCATTGAATACACCGAAACCGACTCGTTTGTACCAATGCTGGAAGGCCGTTCCTCCATCGGACGCCTGGGCCTCTTTGTACACATTACCGCAGGATTTGGCGATGTTGGGTTTAGTGGTTATTGGACACTAGAAATGTTTTGTGTTCAACCCATTAAAATATATCCGGGCATTCAAATTTGTCAAATTTTTTATCATACCATCGAAGGCGAATACGAACTATACAAAAGTGGTAAATATCAAAAAAACCAAGGGATTCAACCAAGTCTTTTGTTTAAAGACTTCGAATAGTTTAATGCTTGATAAACTTTCGTACTACTACTTTATCTCCTGTTTGCAATCGTAGCAGATATACACCTGCATTGAGTTCATCTACCAGTATCGCTGTTTGTCCAACACTCAAATCAAGCTCTTTATTAAAATAGGATTTACCGTGCATATCACTGCAAGCGAGTTGTGCAACACCACACACGGGCATCCAACTTAGTCGAATTGTTTCTCCCCCACCCACAGGATTAGGAGATAGTTGAAATATAGTTTCTGGTTGGTTATCTAAATTATTCAAAGAAGAAAGCTTGGCAACGATATCATTAAATGGATTAAATACAACCGAATCAACCGGATGATTGAAAGATATTGTAAATTCTTCTCCGTTTTGTGTATTCCATAACCAAAATATGGTATCATTCCCTGCATACCAACATTGCATGGGTACTGGTAATTCAAAAAAACTAACTGAGGGATGTGAAGGCGTTTGATTGAGTTTAAAATATAGGCTTAAATCGGGGTTTTGAGTCCATTGTATATCATAATAAGGAAATCCTTGCCCATAAATCCAATCGTTGAAATAATAGGTTAAATTCATGCCTGAAGCTGCTTCCATATGTTGTTTAAAATCAGCTGTAGAAACATAATTAAATCGGAGCAAGGGATCATGAATATAGTTATATATGCCTTGAAAAAAATCATCATCACCGAGGGTCATTCGCAACATGTGTAATACCATGGCACCTTTAGCATACGTCAAGCGCCCATCAAAGATTCGCCAAATATTAGTCGTATCATCAACCCATACCGAACCACCGGGTTGTGATGTAATGTTATTTACCTGATTTTTTTTCCAAACCAGCCACCATAAATCAGGAGTATTATATTCATAAACCATGCCTGTAAGGTATGTTGCAAAACCTTCATTGAGCCAGATATCATCCCAGGTTTTGCATGTTACCGTATTCCCAAACCATTGGTGTGCCAGTTCATGAGCTATAATTTCATATCCATATACTCCCATGGAACTCATCGTGGTATGTTCCATTCCACCACCAAACTCACATTGCATATGACCATATTTTTCATCCATAAATGGGTAAATTCCAAATTTATCGTTAAACAATGGGAACATTTGATTCATTTTAACCGATTCAGTTAAAACAAAACTCATATCCTCAGGATAAGCATATTCCATAATCAACAAAGAATCGGTGGGAGAAAAGTTAATATAATATGTTTGAACATCATAATTACTAACAGCAAATGCCACCAAGTAGGCCGGTATGGGGTAACGATGCTTCCAGTGAGAAATGCGAAAAGTACCGGAAACTGTTTCATCCACTAAAACTCCGTTTGACCCGGCACGATAGGCCACAGGTGTTTTCACAATCACTTCCACAGAATCAATTTTATCATTAAGTGATTGTTTGCACGGCCACCAATATTTTGCTGCATATGGCTGAGAAAGTGTCCATGCCACAGGTATCCCTTGATGAGAAGAAGTATCGAATCCACCCAATACACTTGGCATTGGTGGAACACCTTGGTAAAACACACTTACTTCATAGTACTGTGAAATGTTTAACGTATAAGGAAATTCTATTTTCAACCCATCATTGGCTAATTGTGTAAATGATACACTTTGATTTTGAAAAAGTACTGAATCTACAGTTAGATTAAACGATAAATCAAAATATATTTCATTTAAACCACTGGTAAAAGGAATAAAGCCGGTTTGCACAGCACCCTTAATATAAAACTGCGAAGGATCAACTTCTAATGATAAAACATGATTAATAACATCATACGTATGTGGTACAATAGAGGGCTGATACCCTGTGGATAAAAGTGAAGATTTGACTTCAGAACAAATAATTTCTTCCAATCCCTCCAAATCATACATCGTTAACTGTTGTGCATTTGTTTGAAAAGTCAGAAATAAAAATAGTATATAAAAAATATATTTTTTCATAATGGATGAATTACTGTAGTTAACTCTTCTGAAAGCTTTTTTTTCATTACTTCCAGATTTTTTATTACTTCCATTATAGAGAATATTTCCTCTGCATCCGTTGCATTTTTCAACTTCTTTTTTTCATCATCAATCATCAAATTGATATGGCGAAGCCTTAATTGATGTAAGGCTTCTACCACTGATGCATGTAGTTTTTCTTCTTCCGGAACAGTAAACACATGAAGACGCTCTTCCCAGTTTTTACTCATGGTGTATTGAGGGATGATTAATTCAATGGCTAAATTTCGTACTTCGTCGTTATCATGCCTGATAAAAAACTGTTGAATGGCTTCTTGAGAATGTGTATGGTTACAAAAGTTTTGAAACTCTGAATAAATATTCTGATAAATAGGATGGGTGAAATTTATTTCATCCATTGAAAGCTCATCTATAATCATTTCGTATACTTTTTCTCTGAATTCAATAGTATCGCCATCCTCATTCTTTTCATGATATACTAAATCGTGATACCCGTAATTCAGTAATAAGCGGATAATTTCACGCTCCTGTGCATGGGTATTGAGTTCAAGTTGTATGGGTTGTGCTATCTTAATAGGTTCAGTCTGCATCACATCCCAATCAGCGGGCACTATACCTTCTTTCTTATGCTTCTCTTTGAGTTTATTTCTGCGAAGTTTGTTTAGTTCATTAAACAACGTTTGCTCCGGAATATTCATTATGGAGGCACATTGTTGAATAAACATATTTCGAACTATACCATCTGGTATTAATGCGATACTTTCTACCATATCCCTAACCACACCCGCCCGCTTGATCGGATCAGTGCCGGCTTCATGCAGTAAAACATCAGCTTTAAAACGAATAAAGTCTTTTCGATTAGTATTTAAAAAATTTATCAATTCATTGTGCTGAACTTTTCTGGAAAAAGAGTCGGGATCTTCCCCATCTGGAAACAAAACAACATGTACATTCATCCCTGCTTCCAATATCATATCTATACCTCGAAAGGATGCTTTAATACCTGCCGTATCACCATCATATAAAATAGTAATGTTGGATGTATAACGTTTTATGAGTTGTATTTGGCCTTCTGTAAGCGATGTTCCAGAGGATGCCACAACATTTTCGATACCTGCCTGATGCAGTGAAATAACATCGGTGTATCCTTCTACTAAATAACAGTTATCTTCTTTTATAATCGCCGATTTTGCAAAAAATAATCCATACAGAATTTTACTCTTATTGTAAATTTCTGATTCAGGAGAATTGATGTATTTGGGAGTAGATTTATCTACCTTCAGGGTTCTTCCACCAAAACCTAAAACTCGTCCAGTAATGTTATGAATTGGGAACATTACCCTTCCCCGATATACATCCACGTTTTTTTCGCCGGAAGAAGTAAGCCCAACAGCTTTTAAATATTCTAATTTGTATCCATGCTGTTGAGCTGCCATAGTAAAGTGTGTCCAATCATCCTGTGCATACCCTAAACGAAATTTTTTGATGATTTCATCACTAAACCCACGTTCATGAAAATAACTTAACCCGATAGCTTGTCCTTTGGGGTCTTTCCATAACTGATCTATGAAAAACTGCTCAGCAAATTGATTTACGGCATATAGACTTTCCTTTAAATTTTGTTCTTCCTGATATTCCGGAGTAACTAATATTTCTTCAATTTCAATGTTGTATTTTTTTGCAAGATACTTCAATGCATCCGGATATGAATAATGCTCATGTTCCATGATAAACTTTACAGCATCGCCCGAAGCCCCGCAACCAAAACATTTATAAATACCCTTAGCCGGCGAAACTGTAAAAGAAGGTGTTTTTTCACTATGAAATGGACATAAACCCAACAAGTTGGTGCCTCTTCTTTTAAGATTCACAAACTCGCCAACTACTTCTTCAACTCTGGCAGTATCTCGTATTCTTTCTATGGTTTCTTTGCTGATCAATGTTTAAGCTTATTTTACAAATTTACAATTTTGCCCGGGTAGATCGGCATGTATGATACAAGACCTAAGAAAAACAAATCCCAAAATTCATAAAGCTAATAAAATGTTTGTTTTGATGTAGTCTTTTACCGGGTACACGGTTCATTATACAATATATTTACAT
>JAOABX010000014.1 GCA_026418175.1 Flavobacteriales bacterium | reverse complement strand
TTACAGGTACGATTTCAGTATTAAACCAAAATCAATATACTCCACCACCTGTAACTTATGCATGTATTAATCAATTGTTAACTCCTAATTTACATATTACCACGCAAGGAGCCACTGGTATAGGCTCACCAACAAATTTGCCTCCTGGTTTGAGCGCTTCATTTGTTGGTAATGATGTTGTAATTTCAGGGACACCTACTGCAGCAGGTACATACAATTACAGTATCCCACTAACCGGTGGATGCGGATCTGTTTCCGTAACGGGATCTATTGAAGTAATTACAGTTAATAGTTATACTGGAAATACAAACATATCTGCTTGTATAAACACACCATTTACCGATTCGTTACAAATCATTGGTGCTACCGGTATAGGCTCACCTACTGGATTGCCATCAGGGGTAAATGCTTTATATAACAATGGATATGTGTACATACAAGGTACAGCCACTAGTGCTGGTACGTACAATTACACGATACCATTAACCGGTGGATGTGGTAGTGTAAGTATTTCTGGAGTTATTACAATAATCCCTGAAAATACAATTCAGTTAATTTCACAGCCTCTAACCGATTATCAATTTATATGTGAGGGGCAAAGCATTTTAACTATAATTTATCAAATAACAGGTACTACTTCATATTCTATTACCGGTTTACCTAATGGTACAAATGCTGTGTTTGATTATGGAACACAACAAATAACAATTTCTGGAACACCTTTGTCTTCTGGAACATATCCATATACAATTAGTTTAAATGGAGGCTGTGGAAATATCGCTGCTAGTGGAACTATTACAGTGTATTCAAATCCAACACCTCAAGCAACGGCTAATTCGCCAGTTTGTGAAGGTGGTACTTTAGTACTAAATGTAAATGTAACGGGTACCCCTACCAATTATCAGTGGATTCATCCCAATGGTTCATTATTGAGTACTAATGCTTCATATTCTTTAAACAATATTATATTGGCTGATACTGGATATTATTATATTGATGTAACTAATGGTTTTGTTTGTACTCAAAGAGATAGTGTTTATGTAACTGTTGTTTCTCCGCTAGATCCTGTAATTAATCTAATTTCTTTATCTCCGCTTTGCGAAAATGATGGATTTTCATTTACTGTTAATGGAATATCGGGAGCTCAGTTTCAGTGGGTATCTCCGGGAGGGACAATCTATAATAATCAACACCCATCCATAATTAATTCAACATTAAATGATGAAGGGTATTGGGTTATTACTGTTGATAATGGCTGTGTGGTTAACGATTCCATTTATGTAAACATTGAGGAATTGCCCGATATTAGCTTTTCGGGTAGTTCAGCTATTTGCCCCAATGAAGATATCATCCTAACAGCGGAAGGGGGAGTTTCATACCAGTGGATAGGTCCTAATGGTTTTAATGATAACGATTCAATAATAACCATCATCAATCCAACATCTTCTTCTTTTGGATGGTATTCAGTTACGGTACAGGGGGTGAATGGATGTATTTCGCAGGATTCTATTTTAATCAGTTCTGTTACAGTTAATATTGAAGCATTACCTGATACCAGTGTTACTGATCCTTCTACTTCTGTAACTGTGGCAGTTACAAACAATGATACATTTACACAAACTACCGTATCTATAGTGAATGGACCGCAGCATGGAACTGCTACGGTAGTAAATAATCAAATTGTATATTCTCCAAATGCCGGATTTGCAGGTAATGATACCATTGTTTATGTAATTTGTGATGCAAATTGCGCATTGGCTTGCGATACCACTTGGTTGAGAATTTATGTGTATGCGGATGTAATGGTGCCTGAATTGGTAACACCTAATGGGGATGGTTCAAATGATACGTGGGTAATTAATGGACTAGATAAATATCCCGATCATGAGGTAATCATAATGAACCGCTGGGGAGATAAAATATTTGTTGCCAAACCTTATAACAACGATTGGAATGGACAAACCAATGTGGGAATATTAATGGGCAATGAAGGTAAAACTACCGATGGAACGTATTTTTATATTATTAATTTAAGCAAAGATTCTGAACCATTAAAAGGGTTCTTGGAATTACGTAAATAATTTCAAAACAGAAAAGCCGCCTGAGGGCGGCTTTTCTGTTTATATTTTTGAAAAATGAATTTATTAATGCTGTAAAACTTTACTCCAAATCGGCTCTGTCTGCTGCATCCACAGGTCCTTCGGAAGGAATATCTTTATTTTGTTCAGCTGCGATATGATTTTGTTCTGCTAAGGTAAGATGATCGGTAGTGGTAGTCATGAGCCAGGTAGAGCCTGATTTACGAAAAACTTGCACATATACTCCGAAAATATCCAAAAAATTCTTTTCCAGTTCAGCCACTGTAATTAAACCATCAATGTCATATACACCATCGTGTCCCATTTCGCGAATTGAGCCGATTCGAGTATCACCATCTCGTATCATTTCATTGGCAGTAAGCTGTCCATCTTTATTTTTATCTTTAAAAAACTCAATTTTTAAGTTCGGAAAACGCGTGCTAAACTCTTTCTGAATTTGGCTGATTTTACTGTCTTTGTTTATTCGAATTATCATATCTCCAATTAAATTTTGAGCAAAGTTGCGATTTTTTGAGGTTTAAAACCATGATTTTTGTCAGGAACAAGCATCTTACATGCATTTTTTTCATTGTTTCTATACTTATTTTATTAAATCTTGCCAAAATGGCATTATTGGTGAGCTGGTATAACATTTGAATGTTAAAGAAAAAAATAATCATCATGAGTGAGAAAAAGCAAGGTACCATTAGTGTTCAAACAGAGAATATTTTTCCGATCATTAAAAAATTTCTCTATTCGGATCATGAGATATTTTTGAGAGAACTGGTAAGTAACGCGGTTGATGCTTGCCAAAAACTAAAAACCCTAGTATCAGTGGGTGAATATCAGGGCGAGTTGGGCGATTTGAAAGTTGAAATATTATTGGATGAAGCGGCTAAAACACTTACCATTCGTGATAATGGAATTGGAATGACAGCTGAAGAAGTTGAAAAATATTTAAATCAAGTGGCTTTTTCCGGTGCTCGTGAATTTTTAGAAAAATATAAAGGAGTAAATGAAGGAGCAAATATTATTGGGCACTTCGGATTAGGTTTTTACTCTGCTTTTATGGTTTCAAAGCAGGTAGAAGTGATTACGCAATCTTATAAAGAGAATACGGAGGCTGTAAAATGGACTTGTGATGGAAGTCCGGAATATACCCTGGAGCCAGCCAATAAAGGCAATCGGGGTACCGATATTATTCTGCATATAGCAGATGATAGTGAAGAGTTTTTGAAAGAAAGCAGAATTCGGGACATACTAAATAAATACTGCAAATTTTTACCCATTGAGATTTATTTTAAAGATAAAAAAATCAACAATACCACACCAGCATGGGTACGTAAACCTGCTGATTTGAAAGAGGAAGACTATACTGCTTTTTATCGGGAATTATATCCTTTAACTTTTGAAGATCCTCTGTTTCATATTCACTTAAATGTTGATTATCCCTTTAATCTTACAGGTATATTGTATTTTCCCAAAGTTAAGGGTCAATTAGAGTTACAACGTAATAAAATTCAATTATATAGCCGGCAGGTATTTATTACAGATTCTGTTGAAGGAATTGTGCCCGATTTTCTGATGCTCTTACATGGTGTTATTGACTCTCCGGATATTCCACTCAACGTATCGCGTTCGTATTTGCAAAGTGATAGTAATGTAAAGAAAATCAGTAGCCATATTTCTAAAAAAGTAGCTGATAAACTTCAGGAATTATTTAAACAAAATCGTGAAGATTTTGAAAAGAAATGGGATGACCTTAAAATTTTTATTGAATACGGAGCAATTACTGATGAAAAATTTGCAGAACGGGCTACAGTGTTCTCCTTATTCAAAAATATTGATGGTAAATATTTTACCTGGGAAGAATATAAAAAGCATATTGAAGCTTCTCAAACCAATAAAGACAAGAATCTTGTTATTTTATATACACATCATGCAGAAGAACATCACAGCTATATTGTAGCAGCTAAGGAACGCGGCTATGATGTATTGGTGATGGATACACCGTTAACCAGTCACTATTTGATGAAATTAGAACAAATGCACAGTGATGTGCGTTTTGCAAGGATTGACGCAGACAGCTTGGATAAACTGATTGACAAAGGAGTTGAGAAAATATCCAAACTAAGCGAAGAGCAAAAGAAGCAATTGCTTCCAATTTTTGAAGATCAGGTGGAAAAAGGAAAGTTTATGATGCAGTGGGAAGATTTATCTGAAACCGATCAGCCGGTTATTGTAACACAATCTGAATTCATGCGCAGGATGAATGAAATGAATATGTTGGGTGGTAAAGCCATCCCTGGAGAAACACCGGAGTTTTATTCTTTGGTATTAAATAGCAATCATCCGTTGATGACAAGAATATTATTACAAACTGAAAAAGAAAAACAAATACAAATGGCGAAGCAAGCTATAGATTTAGCTTTACTGAGCCGTAATTTGCTGAAAGGTGAAAAACTCACCGAATTTATTAAACGAAGCACCGAAATGATTGGTTCAAATTAAAACATGATAATAGGCCGGCTCTTTTGCCGGCTTTTTCGTTTCTTTGCTCCATGAAGTTATTGGTAAGTTTAGCTACCCGAATCATTCCGAGAAAGTACCTGCATTATGTAGCACATTTCTTTTTACGTATCATTAGCATTTTTTATCGAGGCAATCAGTTTGAAGATCCAATTACTGGCATTACTTACCGAAAACTGTTACCCTACGGGCGTTTGCATTCACGGGCTAATGCCTTAGCTCCGGATTCCATGTCGCTGGAGCGTCATCGGTTGATGTGGTTGTATTTAAAAATGAAAACAAATTTTTTTTCGGCTCCGTTAAAGGTATTGCACATAGCTCCGGAATATTGCTTTATCCGCCGATTTAAGAAAATGTCAAATTTAGATTATACCACTGCTGATTTGGAAAGTCCATGGGCGGATGTGAAAATGGATATTAATGCCATTCCTTTTGATGAAAATACATTTGATGTAGTATTTTGCAATCATGTATTGGAACATATTCCGGATGATGTACATGCTATGCGGCAAATTTACCGGGTGTTAAAGCCTGGAGGATGGGCCATATTGCAAGTCCCACAACGTTATGAAATGGAAAAAACCGATGAGGATATTTCTATCACAGATCCGAAAGAACGCGAACGCCGTTTTTTACAAGCCGATCACTTTCGCTTGTACGGCCGCGATTATGCCGAACGATTACGTTCTGCTGGTTTTGAGGTAGAAGAAAATCATTTGGTAAAAGAACTTAGTCCTGATTTGGTGAAGCGATATGCGTTACCCAAAGACGAAATATTATACATTGTACATAAAAAATAATCAGCTTTGAAAGCAGTAATACTGGCCGGAGGAAAAGGAACAAGGTTGGGGAATCTAACCCGCGAAATACCTAAACCTATGCTTTCATTGCTGGGTAAGCCATTACTGGAATATCAAGTGGAATTATTACGTGAATATGGTATCACTGAAATTTGGATACTGGTTAATTACCTTAAAGATGCCATTATCCAGTATTTTGGCAACGGTGCAGCATGGAATGTATCCATTCAATATTATGAAGAAACAGAGCCCTTAGGAACAACCGGAGGAATTAAGGCCATTGAATCACAATTAACGGATGATTTTTTGGTACTATATGGTGATGTGATGGTAAATATGAATTTGAATCGGTTGATTCATTTTCATCAAACACAAAAAGCAGATGCAACCTTGGTGTTGCATCCTAATGATCATCCCTTCGACAGTGATTTAGTAGAACTGAATCAGCAAAAACGTATTACAGCATTTCATCCCAAACCGCACCCGGAAGATGAATATTTCCGAAATTTGGTAAATGCTGGTTTGTACGTATTATCACCCAAAATATTAAATGCATTGCCTCAAGGCATAGCCAGAGATTTTGGCCGTGATATATTTCCTTCCATTGTTTCTACCTATTATTTGGCTGGTTATAATACTACAGAATACCTGAAAGATATGGGTACTCCAGATCGCTTAAAAAAAGTAGAAGCAGATTTATTTAGTGGCAGGGTTGAAAGAAAAAGTTATAAATACTGGCAAAAAGCTATTTTTTTAGATCGTGATGGAGTGCTTAACGATGATACTGAATTTATTCACCGTGCCGAGGATTTGGTTCTATATGCAGATGTACCGGAGGCTATACGTAAAATCAATCAAAGTGATTATGCTTCTATTGTTGTTACTAACCAGTCAGTAGTTGCACGTAACCTTTGTAGCGAAGAATATTTGCGGGTTATACACAATAAAATGGAAACCGATTTAGGTAAATTTGGAGCCTGGCTGGATGATATTTATTATTGTCCGCATCATCCGGATAAAGGATATCCTGATGAAAATCCTAACTATAAGATAGATTGTAACTGTCGTAAACCTAAGCCCGGCATGTTGTTTCAGGCAGCTGCAGATTATCATATTGATTTACAAAAATCCTGGATGATTGGTGATAACGAACGAGATATTGAAGCTGGTCATGCAGCCAATTGTAAGATAATAGGATTAGCTACTGGCAAAGGATTGAAAGCAACTACGCTTGTTCCGGATTACTTTTTTTTCACCTTGAAAGAAGCCGTTGATTTTATTATTGATGAACCGTATCTGCCATTGGCTGATGAAATTAAGGAACAGCTACTTGCTTCTTCAAATCATCCATTTATTATAGCTATCGGTGGTAATTCGCAAAGCGGAAAAACAACCCTTGCAAATTTTTTGAAAGATTATTTTATTGAAAATAATATTTCTGTACTGAAAATTACATTAGATGATTGGATTTTACCACTTGAAAAAAGGTCGCCATCGCATGACGTATATCAAAATTTTCAGACAGAAAAAATTCAGGCAGATTTAAAAAGATTGTTACAGGGCGAAGAAGTTCAGGTGAGTGGATATGCTCGGCATAGTTTGCGAAAACCGGTTCCTGTAACTTATCGTTTTACTGGAGAACAAATTATTATAATAGAAGGAGTTGTTGCTTTAGCTATTCCTATTCTTAAAGAGCAGGCACATTTACGATTATTCAAATCCATAACTAAATTCGAATTGGAAAAACGTATTCGCAGATTGTATGCTTGGAAAGGATATAACGAACAGAAAATTCAGGAGCTATGGGAAGAGCGAAGCCAATCTGAATATCCGATAATTGAACAAACTTCAGGAGCTGCTCATCGTATTATTTAACCATTAACGTTACATTCCTAAAATTTTTGCGTCCACAAAAAATCTGGAATATAAGCGGGCTCTTACTTCCTGAAGCGTTGTTTTATCCTGAATTGTAGAAATCCGAATAATCATTTGGTCATTTTTGATATACTCAACTAATTCGGCATTGGTAGTTTGAAATGTGATAATACTGCCAACATCTTCAGGTATGTTGTTAATGTAAGCTACTTTTACTTCAGGTAGTGTAGCGGTTGAAATAAAAATTTCAGCACTATTTAAGAAAGAGAAATCATAATTATCCGGTGAAATAATTTCAGCACGTAATTGGTCAAGCTTACAACTTTCAAGCAAATCTGCATTTGTATTATTGTTTTGAAATGCTACTGCAGATTGCGTAGGAAAGGGTGGGGTAGAAGACGTAAAAGGAATATTTATACCCAAGCCCGGGCTTACTGTAATGTCTTCTTCCAAATTAATGTAAAATTTTGTAAAGGCAGAGCATCCATTAAGCAATATAACAAGGGTAGTTAATCCGATGATTTGTTGTAGTAATTTCATGTTATTTAAAAATATGGAAGTATCCTTTTTGCGGTGAATGATAGGGTGTTTCAACAATGTAATAGTAAACTCCTTCAGTGTATGAAGATGGGTCAAAATCATTTGCATAATTATCGTTTTGATAAATTTTAAATCCCCATCGGTTGTAAATAATTAATCGAGTATTAGGCGGCAGCCCTTGAATGATGAATAAATCATTCACTCCATCGTCATTGGCTGAAACTACATTTGGAATAACAAGCGGACAGTCGTTTAATATTTCTATTGTAATTGAAACCGTATCAGCTGGTGTATCTGGCAATGTGTCGTTTACAATTACAAAATATGTGGTAGTTTGTAGCGGACATACGACAAGGAGGGAATCATGCTGGCCCGGGAAATCAATCCAGGAAAATGAATAAATGCTATCTTTTGGCTGAACATTTACCCACAAGTTGGTGCATTGGCCTGGACAAATACTATCTGAAGTAGCTTGAATTATGGGAAAAAACGAATAATTACAACTATCAACAACTACCCAATGTTGAATGGTGAATGTAGTACAAGCAACGGTAACCTGAACTTGAAACAACGAGTCGTTCATCAAAGTTGTAGTAATGGTATGTGAAGTGTCTCCATTTGGCCATAACACTTCGCTTGCACCATGTACACTGAGTGTTAATTGCTCTCCGGAGCAAACTAATGTATCGCCAATTACATATACACTATCATAAGAGCTTGGAACTTCTTCAATGCGAACATCGTCAATAAAATAATACATATATGGATGAAATGAAGTGCAATTGGCATCTACGCGGGTTGTATTGGCATCATTTTTAAAGTTTCCAATAACAAAAAATTGCTCACCCCCAGTAGCTGTATAATTCCACTGTAGTTTCACCCAATTGGTTGTATCCATTAAAGGAGGTCCTGTATATTCTAATTGTGGTGAAACAGGCAACGGTGCTGGTAAATTGCAAAAATCGTATTGAACTAATGTGTTTGAAAAATATACCCCAATATCATCAGTTCCCCATTTTGCATTATTTGCCAAATTAATATAAAATGAAACGCAATAAGTTTTTCCCGCATCCAACGGTTGACTAAGGGTTCCTTGGATGTATTCACGATAATTGCTACTAAAAAACGGGGTACAATCAAACAATGCCACTCCTTCGTATAAAATAATTCCTGCGTGATTGGAACCAGTACGAGAAGGCTGAAAACCAAGCAATGCATTAGGACTATTTACTCCACCCAAGACCCATGAACAAGCAGCATATAAATCAGGAGATGAGCATGAATCGGCATTACTGTTTGCATCATCCCAATTAATTGCTAACATTAGCTCTCCGGGCCCCATGGGGCATGAGGTGGTGGTTTCAAAACTTGGATTTAATACCAGATTTTGCGAAAAAAATTGAAAACTGCTAATTAAAAAAGATGTAAATAAATAAATCTTTTTCATTATGTTATACATTGTTATTTTATAGTGAAATTATAAAATATTTGAGGAGTTTTATAACATTCTCTTGTTCTTCAATAAAGCCCATGTGGCCACTATCTTCAAGTACAGTATAGCTGGCTTTTAATTGTTTAGCTTGTTCAATTATTTCATTTGCCGGCAATATGGGGTCATATCTTCCTATAATATAATTTAAGGGAAAGGTTCGATGTTTTAAAAAATCAGTACTATCATTTCGGTCTCGCAATCCTTTTAAGGTATTAATGACTGTGTCAGCTGTTAAAAAAGATGCGGCATTTTTTCGGATTTGTTCAATGGTAGATTGAAATCGGATTTTGTTTTTATCATAAAATAAGTTTTGATGAAATTCTCGCAAAAAAAGATTTAAATCTTTTTTTACGATGTCAATTGTTCGGTTTCGGTTTTCTTTTTTTTGTGCAGAATCGGCAGATGCTGTTGAGTGAAATAGGGTAAGTGAATGTATTAGCGAAGGATATTTTTTTGCTAATTCCAAACATATATATCCACCCATGGAATGTCCAATACAATGAACCTGTTGAATATTTAATACATTTAGCATTTCTAATACGCACTGAGCGAACGATTCCATGCTAAAATCAAAATTTTCTTTGGGTTTTGATTTACCATAACCGGGTAAATCTGGCAATATATGCCGAGCGTTTACCTGCATGGAATGAATAAGCGCTGTAAATATCTGATGGTCTTCACAAAATCCATGTAGCCAGAGTATTGTAGGAGAATAAGATGTGTTGATTTCTTGAAAAAATAGTGTAGCCTGGCTGGCGTCGATATTATGTAAATCACTCATGCACCAAAAATAGCAGAATGATTGAATTTATGTACTTTCATACTGGAATGAATTTTTTAGCGCATGCATTTTTAGCAGGGAGCAATCCAGGACTAATTGTTGGAAATATGCTGGCTGATTCAGTCAATAAAAAGCAGTACCAACAATTACCATATGATATTCGGGCGGGGATTGATCATCACCGGCAGATTGATGTTTTTACAGATACGCATCCGCTGGTGCGTTCTTCCCGTGAACTTTTTTTTCCACACATTCGGCATTATGCAGCAGTTATTATAGATGTTATATTTGACCATTACCTGGCTAAAAACTGGTATAAATATCATTCACAACCACTTGATGATTTTGAAACATCATTATATAGATTGCTTGATCAATATTCATTATATTTTTCTGAAAAGTATTCGTTTATGTATTCCCGAATGAAGGCTCATCGTTGGCTATACAATTATCAGTTTAATACATACATTGAGCAAACCATTTGTAACTTGAAACATCGCTCTGCTGAATTTAAAGAAGCTGATATTACTTTGCTGGTATTTCGCAACAATTATTCATTGTTAGAAAGAAATTTCTTTGCATTTTTTGATGCATTGTGTAAGGTTTATAAAAAAGAATAATTTAAATTATTAAAACAGAGCATATTTGTTACTGCGATGTATTATATACCTTTTTATCATTTCATCTTTTCGTAAAAAACTATCATCAGATAACACACCAATAAAACAGAGTTTTTTATTAGCGTATAGTTTTCAGTTGTAATTGGTTTATAATAAAAAAGGCTGTCTTTGAAGACAGCCTTTTTTATTATGAATTTATCAGTGATTAATCACGTGCGATAATGATTCGTGAAGTATGCATTCCATTGTTAGATATTACACGGATGAAGTAAGTACCCATGGTGAGAGTACGCAGATCCATTTCCTGAATAAAGCTTTCAGGGGCATTTTTAATCTGCTTCACAAATACCACTTTACCGTTCATATCTAATACTTCAAGTTGCAATGTTCCACCTGTAAATCCATTCATACTCATGTTTAGTTGTCCATTTGACGGATTGGGATAGAAATTAATAGTTCCCAATCCAGTAGTTTCTCCGTCAATACCTAACTGACTTACAACAGTGTAAGTAAATGTTTGTGTACAACCATTATCATCTGTAATGGTAACTGTATAAGTTCCGCCTGCAAGACCAGCAATATCTTCGGTTGTAGCACTGTTACTCCAATTAAAGCTATAAGGAGCAGTTCCGCCTGCCGGTGTAATATTTATTGCACCATCGTTACCCCATATTTCATTAGTAATACTTGCAGAAGAAGTAATTGCAGATGGTTCGTTGATTGTAACGGAGGCCGTAGCAGTGCATCCATTTGCATCCTGTACAGTCACCGTGTAAACCCCTCCATCTAAACCATTTACAGTAGCTGTGGTGGCACCATTAGACCAAGTATAAGAATAACCTGGGGTACCAAACCCTCCAATGGCAGAAGCAGAACCGTTGTTTGCATTATTACAGGTAACATCATCCCAGTCTATGATATTTGCTGTGAGCAACAATGGTTGAGTAATTGTTACACTGTTTGTGTTAGTACAACCATTGAAGTCTGTAATAGTTACTGTAAATGTACCTTGTGGTAAATTCACAAAATCAGTTGTAGCTCCATTTGACCAAGCAAAGGTGTAGGGAGTAGTACCACCCGTTGGGAATACTTGAGCTGTACCACTGTTGTCACCAAAACATAATACATTGGATGATGTGATGGTGTGAGTAAGTACCGTTGGTTGAGTTATTACTACGGAATAAGTAGAAATACAGTTATTATCATCTGTAACAGTAACTGTGTACGTATTAGCAGCTAAACCGGATATATCTTGCGTAGTAGCACTGTTGCTCCACAAATAGTTGTATGGTGTTACACCACCATTTACAGATATATCAATACTTCCATTACTAAATCCAAAACAGCTTACATTATTGCTTGTATGTGAAATGTTAATTGCATTAGGCTGAGTCACTGTAAATGAAGCAGTAGAAGTACATGAATTATTATCAGTAACAGAAACTTGATACGTACCGGCAGCTACAAGTGAAATATCCTCAGTTGTAGCAACAGGTGAATTTGAAGGCAACACTACCCACTGGTATGTATAACCAGGTGTACCTCCTGAAACATTGATATTTACTGCACCTGTACTATTGCCATTACAATCCACATCAGTAATAGAGGCTGTTGTAATGGATATGGCTGTGGGCTGGTTCACCGTATAACTTCCGGTTACAGTACAACCTATATCATCGGTTACTGTAACAGTATAACTTCCAGTAATTAAGCCAGTAATATCTTCGGAGGTTGCTGTATTGCTCCATTGATAAGAATATGGACTAGTACCACCAGAAGCCGTAATATCAATTTCACCATTGTTTCCATTAAAACAAGAAACATCAGTAACAATACCAGATACCGTAAACCCTGGAACTGCAAAGGTTGTACTATTGGTAGCAGTACAAGAGTTTCCATCGGTAACAGTTACAGTATAAGTACCAAATCCAACACCGGTTAAATCTTCAGTGGTAGCACCTGTACTCCAACTGTAGCTAAAGGATGGAGTACCTGTTACTGTAATGTCAATACTACCATCATTTCCTGGTACGCAGGTTGGATCAGTGGTGATTTTTGTAATAACAGGCAATGGATTAATTGTAACGGTAACATCATCGGTAGCGGTACAACCCGTTACGTTATCTGTAACAGTTACGATGTATGTAGTGGTAGATGTGGGAGTAGCAAGTGGGTTAGCTATATTCGGGTCACTTAAACCGGTAGCTGGTGTCCATGTATAAGTAACTCCACCAGGCCCTAGTAATGTAATTGACCAATTTTCTAAGGTGCCAATATCAGTACCAGTATCATCAAATACACGTAAGTTCCAATTACCATTGGCTGGGCCTGTTAATAGTGAGAATGGTTGTTCTGGTTGCCAGCTTCCTGTAATATTGGGAGTTGTGGGAGCAGTGGTTATGTTGGCAGGTGCGCTTGGGATAAATGTAACATTGATGTATCCATCACCAGCTCCTCCGTTATCGGTAGATAGTTCAATTTGGCTGCCATTGGGTGCTTGCAGGTAAATATCCAAATCTGCATTCCAAGTATGAGTAATTGTTAGATTTACACTAACTATATTAGAAGCATTCCAAACAGAGAATAATGAAGGAACATTAATTGTTGATGTTACTCCGGTTACTATATCATTGTCCGGAATATTCAAAGGTGTATCGCTTGAATTAAATGTGGTTGGGTTAGAGTAAGATGCATTACCTGTAGCATTGAGTGTAGTGGAATTACCTAAACAGATACTTACATCACTGGAAGCAGAAGCTGTAACAGCACCTTTGCCTAATATTGATGTACTTAATGAATTATTGCTGCTATTTAAATCGTTTGCAATACTTATAGTTCCAGTAAAATTATAGGTACCAATCGCCGACATATCATACGTTGTACTTACAGTTACATCTAAATTTGCACCTGGAGCCAAAGTACCACTATTGATTACTACAGGAGCAAATACAAAGGGGTTTGGCCCTGTAACGGATGCATTTAGTGTTGCATTGAATACAGAAAAATCAATGGTATATATTGCATTATTAGTAATTCTAAATGTTACAGTAGTTTGATTGGTTACGCATGTTGAATTTGTGGGTGTAACTAATAAAATGACACCCAAGTCATTGTTTGTTCCAGGTACAATTATACCATCAAACTCATCTGCACCAATATCCGGTTTAATAGCACCGCCATGGATTGAACCAGCAGGGCCTGGCCTTACCTGATTATCTATATCATCCAAAATGCTTAATAAGGCTCCATTGGATTCTAATTGGTTAGGAGTTCCAGTAATGATGTGTAAGTCATTTATAGAATTCACAAACTGGGGATCTACGTTTCTTGAAACTGCATCCTGCCCGGTGCCCTGCCATGCAGCAAAAGAAGGATAGTCAGTTGCTGTGCCTGCATTTCTTGCAACCATATATCCTACACCATTACCAAATAAATCGTTATAATTTGAATTAAAAGTAGTAAGATTATTTACTTGAACAGAATAGTGTATACCGGTGGATGAACCATTGCTTCGGTTGTTTACAAAAATATTATTGTACACTGAGTCTACAGCAGATTGAAGCCTTACAAAGGCCTGTGTATTAGCAGCACCGGTACCTACCCCTGTTCCTTGAATCAGTACAGTATTATGGAATATATTATTATTGATAGTATTATCCTTACGAATTCCTTGATAAACATGGGATAAGGTTAGAGAAGCACCCAATGGATCAATACCTAGATTTACAAAATTGTTAGAATAGGTGGCCAATCCTCCTCCTGCAAAAATACCAACAATCGTAGTAGCAGTACTGGAAGATTGTGCTGCTAAATAAGCTATGTTATTTTTACGAATCTGACCTCTATTTGCCGTAGGTCCAGAGTAAAATAAACCATATACTTGAGTAGCAGCTGTGGGATTACCATTAGCTAAACCATTAATAATGTTATTTTGAACTATGTGGTTAGCTGCAGTAGTTGATGACATTTGAATTCCAATAACCGAAGCAGTAGCTCCTGTGGAAGTACTTGGTGCCAATGAAGCTATGCTGGCAATAGTATTATTTGAAATATTCACTGTTCCAGTTGTAATTCTAATACCCCGAGTAACAGTGGCTGTGCTGGTACCAATATATTGATTTAAAATAGAAGTAATTTGATTATTAACAATATTATAAGTACCACCAATAGAAACATCTATCCCAATCATATTACCTGCAGTGGTTGATGTACTGCTTGCATTAATGATACTATTGGGTATTAATGTACTTCCAATAAAGTTATTTTGTATCGTACGAATTCCTGTTCCTGTTGTAGTTGAAATGTTAATGGCAGTAACAGAAGAACTAATGGTAGCTCCTGAACTATTTGCAGTTATGCTTCCAATTTGGTTATCACTTATTGTTAAAGTTCCAGAAGCAGATGCGTGAATACCAACTGTTAATCCTCCGGTGGTTGAGGTAGATGTAATAATGCTACCTGTGGAAGTATTATTCCCAATGATATTATTAGCTATATTAACATTTGTACCCAAGCCTAAGGCATTAATTGCACACCAAATACCGTTAGCAGTAGTAGCCCCACTCGAAGTACTGAAATTAAATTTTTGAATGGTATTTGATTGTATAATATTGGGGTTAGTACCAGTAGCTGAAAGGTTAATACCAATAAATCGAGTAGCTACTGTTCCACCCATGGTATAATTTCCACCTCCACAAAGAGGAGCTGTGCCACCAATAAAATTATTGGAAACAATATATCCACTACCGGTGTTGACGATATTTATTGCTTGATGGGTATTAGCAGTAGTGTAAGTTCTGGATGCTGTTTGATAAAAACTGTTGTTGGTAATAGTCCAGGCATTATTACCACCCGAAATCAATACCCCATTGGTGGCGTTAGTAGCACTAAAGAAATCTCTAATATTATTATTAGAAATAATATTATTTTGATTGAAGGTACCGGGTGTAGCATTATTTGAATAAATCATATTCACCGGATTGGATGCCCCGGCAAATAAATCGCAAAATGTTATACTATTGTTACTATTACCACCTCCGGTAGCCAAGGCGTTTGTAAAGTTCACAACTCCATTGGTTAATGAAGTATTTACCCCAGTAATGTTTAAATAAGTCATACCCGTATTCTGAGTATTATTTTGGTATAGAATAGCAGAACCTGTTGTGTTAGTATTACTAATGGTGAGCTCGCGGCTGGTTCCAATTCCTCCCGGCCTTCCGTCAAAAGTAATCCAGGTTGTTCCGTTCATACGTACAGTAGCTGTTGCATTATTACTGGTTATGCTAAGTGCTGTTGCGCCTAACTCCGGCCGAACGGTTACAGTATTTAATGAACTTCCTCCAAAGAAAGGAACGTTTAGCGGGAAGGTTTCTACAGAGCTATTGTAGGCTGCTTGTAATTCAAAAATTACCGGACAATTTAAACTATTAGCAGCCAAATCAGTAAATGCAGCCGTTAGAGAAGTATATGCACCGGTTGGTCCAACAGTATAAGTTCCACAAAGTGTTCCGGGATTTGTAGATTGAGTACCACTTAAAGGCGTAGAAGGTATTTCTGAAACTGCTACAACTTGCCAATAATAAAGAGTATTTGCTGATAATCCGGTGGCATTGAAATTATAAGGAGAACCTGTACCAGCAGTGGTTGTACTATTTACCGTTCCAACGGGAATATAATTAATTCCATCGGTAGAGCGGTAAATCCAAAACGTAAATTCATTGGTGGAATTATCTATCCAGTTTAAAGTCATACTGGTGGCTCCTATGGATGAGAACGTTAAAGTGGTTGGTGCTGTAGGTGCTGTTGCTAACCAACGATATGTTTGTCCTACGGAAGGAATCAAACCAGTAGTAAGTTGACAAGTAGCTGTGTTTAATGTACCAGCTACAGAAGTACTCCAGGTATGGGTACCATTGGTAACTTGACGATTATTAAACTGTGCATTGCTACTTCCACGAAGCCCTACTTGAGCATTTCTTACCGTAGCTTCAGCCACATAATTTCCATAAACTACATCTATTGAATAATCAATTTCATTTAATCGAATTTGAAAATTATATGTACCAGCTCCACCAAAGGCACTCATATTTGACCATTGAACAACCAGGGTTCTATTGGGTGCACTTCCAATGGTTTGATAGCGAAGTTCACCAGTTGGAGTATTACCAATTAAATCAAAATTGAAGGCACTTACTACTTGATTGGATGTACCTCCACTGATGGCCGTATAACTATTTGCAACCACGTCTCCCATAGCCAAGAAGCCATTGGCATTTACACTGAATGTAGTGTAAGGATTTCCGTTGAACCAAAAAGTGAACCCAATGGGATTAGCATTATACACATTGTCATCAAACCCACCCGTTCCTAAAACGGTACCACCAGAAATTGGAGAATAAGATCCTCCAAATTGAGAGAATGTGTAATTAACAACAGACTGAGAGTAAAATTGAATGTTAGTTATACAAATTACAAGGGCTAAGATAAGCGTACGAAGTTTATTCATATTAATTTATTTTCAGTTTCAATAACTCTGCAATATTACAAACTAACAATGATATGTTAAAGAATGTTTAACTAAAAAGTAGTTACGGTTAATGTACATAGTAAATAAATAAATTTTTATTCAATTGAAAATAAAGTGTTTAAGATTTTTTTTGAATGTTTATAGGGTGTTAATATTTTAACAATTACTGAATTACAATTCGTTCGCTTTTAATCAATTTATCATATTGAGTCAATGTGATAAAGTATATACCGGGACGATAAATCTCCGGGTGGATGACAATACTTTGATAAATGGTTTGGCTATATAGCTTTTTGCCATGTAAATCAAGTACTGCAAGTTGATATGTTTCAGGGTGCGGTAAAATGATTTGAATCGGTTCATTATGAGTGATTGTAGGATATATACGAACAGGTAATGCATTGCTTTGTGAGGCTATATTTAATCCAGTAAGTGGAAGATTAGCTTTCCAAATACCTCGGCCGTGTGTAAATATAAATAAGGTATTATCGCTATGCCTTAATCTTAGTTGGTGAATGGAAACAAAAGGAATATCTTCTTCCAACACCCAATGATTGCCGCCATCAGTAGTAGTGTACAACCCGAAATCAGTAGCTGCTGCCATAATGTTTTCATCGTACGGACTTACTTCAATCCAGTTTACTGGTAAACCTTGAGGCAAATCGCCATGAATGGATGTCCATACTGGGGTGGTGGTAGCATTGGTTACTTTCCATACCCGGGGTTGATTTACATAGCTGCTGAACGAAACATACAGGGTGCTCGGGTCATTGGCCGACACAATGATGTTGCTCATGAAGCTGGTATTTAATGCAGTGGGAATGGAAGAGTTTAAATTTACTTCATCACCAGGCATGCTCACATAGGCATTATCTAACCGACGTAGTTTTCCGCGTCCACCTACATAAACAATTGGATAAGGCTCGTTGCTTATCCCTATGGCATATAGATCTGTAATGGGTTTGGTGCATTTTTCCCAAATATTTCCTCCATCAATGCTTCGCCACATTCTATCACGGGTTACAAAAAATAATTGGTCTCCATCTTGTTTATTTATTTCAAACGGATTGATAAACCAGGTATCGTCATCAATATCAAAATCGTTGTTGGCATCCATATCTCCCATGATGTATTCAAAGTAAGGCATAGGGTTATGTGCATCATAACACTTAAGAATATGGCCGTTTTGCCAGGAAACGTAGCCAATGTTGGGCGATTGAGGATGAATGGCAGTGAAAGCTCCGTCACCTCCAAAGATGTGCTCAAAATTTTGAGTTAAAGAACTGCCACTTTGGGTTCCATTGTCCTGTGTCCCCCCCCAACATTTATTTCCCACCGGAAAATAAGTTCCTGCATAAAATTGGGTAACCCTGTAACCTTTATTTAAATCAACATAGGCAATGTTGGTTTGGGGATAATATTTATAAACTCCTCCGTCATTTCCTACATAGCATTCGTTTGGGTTAGCTGGATTAAATACAAAGATGTGGTAATCGGCATGTGAATTATGGTGTTCATTCCAGCTGTTTCCGCCATCCATGGAATATCCGCAGTTAACGCTACCTACCAGCACATAGTTGGGATTATTGGGCCTAACACCAATAGCTAGGCAATACCATGGAAATGGAAATCCTACGCCGGCACTGGTTGGATTGGTTACTTCAAACCATGAATTTCCTCCATCGGTTGATTTATACAACCCTAAAATGTCGTTGCCCGAAGTGGCTTCGTGCGCAACATACATTATATTAGGCACGCTGTCGCAATAGGCCATTTCTACGCGATAAAACCCACTAGCGGGTAAACCATTGTTAATAGCTACAAAACTTCCCGGACTTCCGTCTGGCGAGCGGAATAATCCATGACCGCTCCGGGCAGCTATCACACTTCCATCCCGGAATACTTCCAGGTCGGTAATTTCTCCAGAATTGATCACCTGATGAAAGCTCAACCCTGCATCGGTGCTTCGGTACAACCCGCTATCTCTGGTAGCTACATACAGTGTGTTCGTATCTGTGAGTGAACAGGCAATACGCCAAGTGTAGTTAAAGGCTATGCTATTAGTTGATGGTAATTTAAAGAAACTGTTTCCACCATCTGTAGATTTATATACTCCATCACCTGATATTCCAGCACTATTTCCGGCACATTCTCCGGTACTGTAATACAATACATTAGGAGTAAATGGATTTTGAGTAATGAATGTAATGGAAAGATTAGAGGCATCATCATTTACCGGATTCCATGTGTTACCACCATTGTTGCTCACCCATAATCCCCCGGAAACTCCTCCGGCAAACAATCGGTTGGGATTGGTTTTATCTACTAAAAATGCTCGGGTACGCCCACCAACATTATTAGGCCCTAATTCTTGAATGTTGGTAAGATTCGATTCTCCGCTTTTCATCGTCCGCTGCGTAGCTACCTGCTGTCGCAGTCTTAAAATACGGTCGAAAGGTATATTTCCGTTTTCGTCTTTTTTCATTTCAAACCATTGCTCCCACCATCCCGGATTTCCTGGTCCTCGGTTTTGTTTTAGATTGGGAGTTGCAGTAAATTTTTTATATGAATGCTTCAGTATGAAAAATCCACTAGAAGCTAATATAATGATGGTAACTAATAAAGCGAGTATTTTCTTCATGAATTTAAAATGAAATATAAAGTTCGAAGAAATATACTTTCTTTCCAATATGATTGTTCAATTTATCAGAAGCGCATTCATATCATTTGTACTTATTTTGCTCATTTCCAATAAAATGAATTGAGCTTAAATTTGCTTGAATTTTAGAATTCTATCCAAACTTCTATATTCGTTTATAAATTCATGATGAAGAAAACTGATACCCATTTCCGCCAGCAGTTGCTTATCATCATTGTAGCATCGCTGGGATATTTTGTGGATATATACGACCTGATTCTGTTTAACGTAGTGAAAAAAGCCAGTCTGCTCAGTCTGGGATTTCAGCCGGAAGAACTGAAGGAAGTAGAAATTTTTTTATTCAACTGCCAAATGGGGGGTATGCTGGTGGGGGGTATCGTATGGGGAATGTTGGGCGATAAGCGCGGACGGCTAAGTGTGTTGTTCGGTTCTATTCTGATGTACTCTTTGGCAAACATTGCCAATGCCTATGTATGGGACCTGAATTCGTATGCTGCGGTACGTTTTATTGCCGGGCTTGGCTTGGCTGGTGAGCTGGGAGCTGGAATTACATTGATTACGGAAATCATGGATAAAGAAAAGCGGGGAATTGGCACCATGATAGTTGTAACATTTGGTGCGTTGGGCGCTGTGTTTGCTGCTCTAGTAGCACATCAGTTTGATTGGCAAACTTCTTATTGGGTAGGAGGATTGATGGGGATAGCCTTGTTACTGCTGCGAATTGGAGCGATGGAATCAGGGATGTTTCATCAAACCAAGGAAGCGGGTATAAAACGCGGAGATTTTATTTCACTGTTTACTAACATGCAACGATTTGTAAAATACATGCGCTGTGTGGCGATTGGTTTACCTGTTTGGTTTGTGGTAGGGGTGCTTATAAGTTTGTCTGAAACCTATTTTGAATCCATTCTTGGGTTAAAAGAAGATATTATAACCGGAACAGCAGTCATGTACTGTTATATTGGCTTAAGTGTAGGTGACTTTCTTAGCGGATTATTTAGTCAAATTTTTCGTTCACGTCTTAAGGTTATTCTTATTTACCTGCTCCTCTGTATGGGTTTTGTAGGATTATATTTATTTAGTCAAAAAGGCGCTAGCAGTTTTTATTTTTATCTGTTATGTTTTTTGCTGGGCGCCGGTACAGGTTATTGGGCTTTGTTCGTTACCATTGCTGCTGAACAGTTTGGAACCAATATTCGGGCTACTGTTACTTCTACCGTGCCCAATTTTGTGAGAGGGGCAGTAATTCCAATTACTTATGCATTTAAAGAATTAGCTCAAATAAATTCTTTGGGAATAATTGGCAGTGCTATCGTAGTTGGGGTTATTTGTTTTTTATTGGCTATATTTTCTACCTTGGGACTAAAAGACACGTTTGGCAAAGATTTAAATTATGTAGAATTAGCCTAAATCGAAACGAATAAGGTATGAATTGGCAATGTAGTATGGAGTTCGTAGTTTTGTCAACCTAGAATCAGTAAAATTCATGAATATAATTATTCCAATGGCGGGCATGGGTAAGCGGATGAGACCACACACACTCACCATTCCCAAGCCACTCATTCCCATCGCCGGCAAGCCCATTGTACAACGCCTGGTAGAAGATATTGCAAAGATATGTGGAGAGAAGATTGAAGAGATTGCATTTGTAATTGGTGATTTTGGTAAAGAAACTGAAGAGCGTTTATTATACATTGCTGACAAAGTTGGCGCTAAAGGACGAATATTTTATCAGGAAGAACCGTTGGGAACGGCCCATGCTATACTTTGTGCACGGGAATGCTTGAATAATAAAGTAGTTGTAGCGTTTGCCGATACTTTGTTTTCTGCTCAGTTTAAAATGGACACTACACAAGAAGGGATTATATGGGTGCATCGGGTGGATGATCCTAGCGCTTTTGGTGTAGTTAAATTAAATGAACAAGGTGAAATTATCGAGATGGTTGAAAAACCTAAAGAATTTGTTTCTGATTTAGCCATCATCGGTATTTATTATTTTAAAGATGGAGCTAACTTGGAAAAAGAACTTCAATACCTAATTGATAATAACATCAAGGAAAAGGGAGAATACCAGCTTACCAATGCACTGGTAAACATGAAAAACAAAGGCCTGGTATTTAAAACCGGAAAGGTGGATGAATGGCTCGATTGCGGAAACAAGGATGCAACGGTATATACTAATCAACGAATTTTGGAATTAGTAAAAGACAGTGAAAACTTACAGTCGCAAAAAATAAAAAATCATCAAAGTGTGATTATTGAACCTTGTTTTATTGGGCAAGACGTAGAACTATATAATAGTGTAATTGGCCCACACGTTTCAGTGGGAAGTGGTACCATTATTCGTGATTCTGTGGTAAGAAATAGCATCATACAACAACAATCTCTCATTCAAAATGCAGTGATTGAAAATTCAATGATTGGTAATTATACAATTTATAAGGGGAATGCTAAACAGCTCAGTCTGGGCGATTATAGTGTGCAGGAATGATTAAAAAAGTAATTGCAATATTTTTTGTTTTTTGCTGGCTATTTACACCGGCTCATTTACTTTATGCCCAAAAAAATAAGGATAAAAAAAAGAAAAACGAACAATCACAAACTTCCATTTATGATGCAGATCGTGTAAAATTAACTAATCTCTTTTGCGATGCAGTTACACAAAAAATTATTGGCAATTTAGATCAGGCCTTGATTAAATTTCAGGAATGTTTGAAGTTAGATGCCACTCATGGTGCAACAAACTACGAAATAGCTTCAATTTATTTCATAACACAGAAATACGAAGCATCATTGCCTTATTTTAATGCTGCAATTAAAGCAGACCCTGCCAATAAATGGTATTTATTGGGGTATGCACAGGCGTTGATTGAATTAAAGAAATACAAAGATTGCGAAAAGCTGTATAAAGAATTGATGAAACTTGAACCCGAGAATCATGAATATGTACTTGATTTGGCAGATATTTATATAGCCCAGAAAAAATACAAAGAAGCAATCGGATGGTTTGATCAGTTAGAAAAAAGAATCGGTATCCATCCTGAAATTTCCATGCAAAAACAAAAGTTGTATGAAGGAATGGGAAAACCTCAGGCAGCCCTGGAAGAAATTCAAAAACTAATTCGTGTATTCCCCAATAATGCTCAATACTATGGGGTTCTTGCCGAAGTTTATTTGTCCATGAACAAAAAGGATGAAGCACTGAAAGCGTATGAAAAAGTAATTGAATTAGAACCAGATAACCCCATAATTCATTTAGCTTTGGCTAATTTTTATCAGGAAAAGGGCGATATAAATAAATCCTTTGAATACCTCAAATTAGCATTTCAGAATCCAGAAGTAAGCATTGATGATAAAGTAAAAATCATGCTTTCGTATTATGAAATTTCACAGCATAATAACTTAAGAAAAACACAAGCCTATGAATTGCTTGATTTGATGATTGGTGCTCATCCTAATGATCCCAAAGCCTGGTCTATGAAAGGAGATTATCTGGTGCGAGATAGAAGGTTTGAAGAGGCCATAAGCTGCTTTGAAACCGTAAATAAATTTGATAATAGTCGATATGCCATTTGGGATCAATTATTGCGTTTGTATGCTGAAACTCGCAATTGGGCTATGTTGGCTAAGCGAAGCGAAGAAGCCATTGAATTGTTTCCTTTGCAACCATTATTGTATTTATATAACGGCACAGCATGGATGCAGCAAAAAAATTATTCTAAAGCCTTAGAAGTATTTTCTACTGGTAAAGAATTGGTGTTGGATGCCCGTGATTTAAAAAGTGAATTTTATGCTGGAATGGGTGATGCTTATTATAGGTTGAAGAATTATACAGAAATGGAAAAAGCTTATGAAAATGCAGTGAATACAGATCCTTTAAATATATCTGCCAAAAATAATTATGCGTATCACTTAGCAAAAGCTAATCGTAATTTGACTAGAGCACAAGAATTAATAAATGATGTGTTAAAACAACAGCCCCAAAATGTGTTTTATTTGGACACTCAAGGTTATATTTATTTTCGTTTAAAACAATATGATAAAGCCAGGCAGGTTTTTGAAGAACTTTTAAAATTGGGAGGCGACCGGTTTGGAGAAATCTTGGAGCATTATGGCGATGTATTATTTTTTATCGGCGAAAAGCAAAAAGCCCTTGAATATTGGGAAAAAGCCAATGCAGCCGGCGGTGAATTATCAGAACAGATTAACCTGAAAATAACAACCCAGCAATGGCACGAGTAGTTAACTATTGGATTGTTTTCATCATTTCAATAGCTGTTGTGGTATGGCTTCATGCTTCTTGCAAAACCAGCCAAAAGGGGGCTATTCAATTTAATGAGGGTGTAAAAACTACATTGAATGGTAGTAATGTAACGATGGCACATACCGCATTTGATTGGTTTGATGGCCGTTTTAATGCTGAGGTAAATAACAGTGGAAAAGTAAATGCCCTGAAATGCAGAGTAAGAATACGGCGGGATAGTTTGATGTGGATTTCAATTAAGCCGGATGTTGCTATTATTGAAGTATTCAGAGTTTTAATTTCTAATGATTCTATTAAACTTATCAATTATCTTGATAAAACTTATTTTATTGGGGATTATACTACCATTAAATCTTTTGTAAATTTTGATATTTCATTTAGCATGCTGCAAAATATTTTTACTGGCAATCCCACTTTATTATTTCCGGCTGAACAATATGAAGTATCGGTTTCTGGAAAAGATACAGTACTCACATCTTCCGACATGAATGAATACCTTGCATTAAAAAAATCGTCGCAAAAACCACAAATATTATTTCATGCTATTTGGCTCGACGTTGCTAAACGCGCTTGGCGGTCATTATTTTATGATCCGGGCAGTCGCATGGAAGTAGATTTGAATTATACAGCCTATCAAACCGTTGATTCCTTGCAATTTCCTCTAAGTGGAAAAGTTACATTGATTGGTGATACCAGCAATACGGTATTTACATTTACTTACACAAAAACAGATGTAAATAAACCGGTAGATTTTCCATTCAGTATTCCGGCCACTTATCAAAAAATGAAATAACATGAAAAATATATTAAACCGATTGCTTCATCCGGTAATATTGTGGGGATTGTTGTTAATATATATGGCGATGGCTCTTTGGATAATGCCAAAAGCAGCATCGAAAATTGAGCCATATTCTAACGGATTAAAACTTTTAGATTTAGAATTAAGTTACACTTTACATCAAGTACAATTGTTATTTGAAACATTAGGAGAAGAGGGGCGTACCATTTATCGTGTCATTGAATATACCGAAGATTTTTTTTATCCCTTATCCTATGGTTTGTTATTAAGTTTGGGTATAGTGTATTTTTTTAAAAAGAGTTTTCCCAAAATTACACAAATGGCATTATTGGGTATATTTCCGCTTGTAGCCATGATGTTTGATTATGCAGAAAATTTTTTAATTATCCAGATGTTGTCAGCATATCCGCAAATTTCAGAAACAAAAGTAATATTAGCATCATCGGCCACTACCTTGAAATGGGGCTTTGTAATTGTTTCGCTTTTGCTTATTTTTTCTGCGCTTATTGTTCATCTATTTAAACGCTATGTATTACGAAAAATCTAAGTTTACTGTTTATTAAATCCTTCAAATACCCCCAATCCGTACAAAGCAAAGTCATATTTCACCGGATCATTTGGGTCGAGGATTCGAAGATTATTACCCAATTCTTCAACGGCTTTCCAATCATTTTGTTTGCGAATAAGCAAACCTAGATTTCTTGCCGTTGCACCTGAATGTAAGTCGAGCGGAGGTTGTAAACAGGCAGGAGAAATTTTTTCCCAAATTCCAAAATCAACACCGGAGTTGTCTTTTCGAACCATCCAACGTAAAAACATACAAATTCGTTTGGCCGAAGAATTTCGAAGCGGATCAGCTATATGTTTTTCTGTTCTTTGTGGATGTTTTATTGAAAAAAACTCATTTCTAAAATGATGAATGACGTGGCCTAATGAGTGGGGGTAATGTTGTATTCCATTTACAAAGACTTCTTCTAAATCACGATAATCACGATAAATTCTCTGCAGACTTTTTAGAAAAAAAACAGTATCAATTCCATTGAATGTTCGATGGATAAACGATTGGAATGGTTTTAGATCTTTTGTTGTAAAAGAAAGTATAAAAGCATGTGGGTCATTATCCATCCACATTACTAACTGACGTGCTTTGCGTAAAATGGTAGGACGTTGCCCCCAAGCCAATGTGGCTGTTAGAAAACCAATGATTTCCCGGTCTTCTTTTTTTGTAAATAGATGTGGAATAGATATTGGATCTGTTTCTATGAATTCTGCACGGTTATATTGCCGATATTTTTCTTCTAAAAATTCTCGAAGTTGTTCAATGGAAAGTTTCATTTATCGCTCTAGAATGCTTTTAATATCCGGCTTAAAATATAAGGAGCTCTTCATTACTTTCCCATCTTCACGATATATGGGCTGACCATTTTCATCCAGTTTGCTCATATTGCTACGATGTATTTCATCAAATATTGCTTCTATTTTATCTTGTAAACCATGACGCAGTATCGTTCCAAGCAATATGTACAATTGGTCTCCAAGCGCATCGGCTATTTCTACTAAATCCCCTTTTTGTGCTGCTTCCAAATATTCTTCGTTTTCTTCACGCATTAAAGTGTAGCGTAGCAATGCTTCATCTTTTGATAAAGCTACCGGATGATGATTATTTCCTATACGAAATGCGTTATGAAAATCAGCTACTGCCTGAATTTTATTTTGAAAGGTTGTCATAATTTTTCTTTTAAGCGAAAGTACAGTTTATTCAGACTGATATTATCGAATTTTATCCACAAATTATCAAATACAATTCTGTTACTTTTGTAAGGTGCAAACATTTGATTTTATTGTCACCGGTGCAGGTTTGGCGGGTAGTAGTATAGCCTATCAACTAGTAAAACGAGGCTATACAGTGCTTCGTGTTACCTCTTCGGCTCGTCCTGCTTCCATGGCAGCTTATGGTATACTTAACCCGATACATATTCGTAATGTTCAACTAACTTGGAAGGCTAGTGAAATTTATCCGCAAGCAGTTTTGTTTTATCAGGAATTAAAATCAGTATTAAAAATTAATTTTTTTAAAGAAACAGAAATTTATCATTTGCTGGGCAGTAAGGATGAAGCCGTATACTGGCGTCAACAGGCAGAAACCGGAATGCTTGGTAATTTCTGTACTGGTGATGTGGAAAATATTTCCGGTATGTTGATGAATGCAACTCATGGATGTATAAAAATTACCGGAGCTTTGTATGTGGATATACCATTTATGCTTCAGCATCTTCATCAATGGTTAGCTGAAAATAAATCGCCCTTGTTAGTTCTTGAAGCCGAAGAGCAGAAATGGAGTTACCATGCATCCAATGTACAAATGAATGAATATGAAGCCAGGTTCGTAATTCATTGCGAAGGGGTGGCGGCTACAAACCATCCCTTATGGAAAAATATTCCTTTTCGTCCCTGCAAAGGCGAGGTGTTAACCCTTCAATTCAATGCACCTATCCCGCATGTTATAGTGCATAAAAAAATATTTTTGATACCACTTTCTGATGGAACATGCAAAGCCGGATCTACCTATGTTTGGGATGATTTAACCAGTACTCCTACTCCAGAAGGGGCTGCTGAAATTCTTCAAAACGTGAAACAAATAACCCGCTCTTCTTTTATTGTAAAAGAACATGTAGCAGGAGTTCGGCCGGCAGTTGCCGATCGAAGGCCGGTAGTAGGGCTGCATCCTACTGTTTCTTCAGCAGCGATATTAAACGGATATGGGAGCAAGGGGCTGATTCTTAATCCATTTGCTTGTAATGCACTACTAGAACATTTGCTGAATAAAACACCTGTTCCGGTTGAAATCGATGTACATAGATTCAACAAGCGTTTGCAACAATGACATTAATTTTTTTATGTTATTTTTGACAAACAGCCCGGTAATATGAAACCAACCATTACCTTTGCTTTGATATGTATTGTGTTTCCTCTAATTGCTCAGTCGCCTAAAAATATTTTAATATTAGGTGATTCTCATATGATGGGATATTTTGGCGAATTTTTTCATCGCAAGCTTCATGAAACCGGCAAGTATGATATATTGTCAATTGGTATTGGTGGGGCAGGTTCAAAACATTATACATTACGAATGACAAATTTTTGTTGTGGGTACAAAGTACGATTAACTTGTTGTTCAGATAAAATTTGTCAGCAATGCACCATTCCCGTTTTTGAAAGAGCGGATGTAGCTACTCAAAAACCCATTTTGAGAAATATAGGTAGTAAATTAATACAAGTACTAAATTTTTGGCAGCCGGATGCAGTAATCATCGCACTAGGATCAAATAATATCAATGCTCATCAGGAATTACTTGGTATTTTACATACGTTTAATCCTAAAATGCCGTATGTATGGGTAGGTCCTTTTCGAAGAATGAATGTGGCTATCCGTTACCAGGCTATTGAAAAAGGAATGGCTGCATATCCCAATGGTTATTTGGTTCGATCAGATGATATTGTTGGCCATGATACGCTTGTATCGGCACATTTTACCGGAAAAACTGCCAAAACCTGGGCTTTCGAAGTAGTTAATCGGCTGGAGCCCTTTTTGCAAAAAAAATTATTTGCTGACACCTTACGCAATTAACTTTTTCATTTTTTATATCAACAATCATTTCTTCCAGTTGATTAGCTTGTATTTTTGTTCTACAGAAAAACATACAGTTGCCACAACATATTCAATTATACAAAAGTTCAGATACATTAAATCAGCTTCCTGTAAGCTTAGATCTTACACAGCCTTTGATATCGCCGGTAGATTCTAGTTGGCAGGTATCTAATTCATCCTGGATGTATTTTGATTTAGATGCTGCCATTCAACGAACAAGTTTTGTTGCTGGTAATCAATCAGCAAATGATTCTTTAATACATTATGTGCCTTCACTTTTTGAAAAAAGTGTATGGAAAGCACTATGCTTTAATCCCATATTAGTGGAGAATAACAAAGTGCTTTCTATTTTTCTTGGAATATTGTTAATAATATCCTTAACTCTGATTGTAATCATTAAATTAAATACAGCAAACAAAATTTCACAACTCATTACAAGTAGTTTTCGACCCAATAATTTTAGAAGATTTGTTGAAGAGTACCAACCGGGTTGGGGGCCTCTGGTATTTACTGCTTACCTTCTATCCTCGCTCATTATTTCTGCAGTGATTATATCCCGAGTATTCCCTTTTCTTGGTTATTCTGATGGGTTGAAAATTGGTATTTCATCTTCATTGATGTTAGCAATTATCTTTATACCATTGTTACGTTCATTAATTATTGCCGTCTGGGGATGGATTTTTTCAACGCGCCAACTAGCCATGTTTCATGTACAATTTTCATATGTTACACAGTTGTTTGTGGCAATTTTTTTAACCCCCTTTTTTTTAAATGATGCTTTAAAACTTGGTTTGGAAACATGGTTACATCCATTGATGATAGGGGTAGGATTAGGAGGAATTTGGTTATATCAGCTCATAAGAATTTGGATGCATGGTAATCCTAACGGATTGTTTTCCGTTTTTTACTTATTTGTTTATCTTTGCACCCTCGAAATTGTTCCTCTTTTGCTCATTATCAGGCTAATAAGTATAATAGCTAAAGTAGAATAATTTCTAACCCAAAAAGCCCGAGAGAATGAAAATCAAAAATGTGCTCATTAGTCAGCCTCGTCCTGATTCTGAAAAATCGCCCTATTTTGATATAGCACGAAACTACAAAGTAAATCTTGAATTTAAACAATTTATTAAGGTTGAGGGATTGTCGGCTATTGATTTTCGAAAACAACGAATTGATCTTTCCCAGTATAGTTGTATCATTCTAAACAGTAGGAATGCAGTGGATCACTATTTCCGCATTGCCAATGAATTGCGTTTCACTGTACCTGAAAAAAATAAATACTTCTGTTTAACAGAAGCTGTAGCGTTGTATTTGCAAAAATACATTGTCTATCGGAAACGAAAAATATTTTTTGCCCAGCAAAGTATTGAGGAATTGGCAGAACCAATCCGGAAAAATAAAGATGAAAAATTCCTATTTCCTTGCTCTGATAAGCATACTGATAAAATCACGGAATTTCTGGATTTGAATCGAATTAATTACACCAAAGGAATTTTTTATAAAACCGTAAGCAGCGATATGACTAGTGTGAAAATCAAGGATTTTGATCTTATCCTGTTCTTTAGCCCACACGGTGTTCAATCGTTGTTTGATAATTTCCCTGATTATCAGCAGGGTGAACAAAAAATCGGAGTATTTGGTGTTATAACCTATCAGGCAGCTATATCTAAAGGGTTACGTGTTGATCTTGTAGCTCCTATGCCCCATGCCCCTTCTATGACAATGGCGTTGGAATGGTTTATTAAAGAAACTAATAAAAACGGTGTATCCCCCCAACCTTATATACCGATTATTCCTTCAGAATCGAAGAAAGAGCCGGTTATTATTGATAAACCCAAATCAAAATCAAAGGCAAAGCCGGTTGAGGAGCAAGTAGATAATAAACCCAAGACTAAAGCAGTTTCCCCCAAAGCAAAACGAGCAACCCAAAAAATGCTTGATAATACGGAAGTTTCTAAAGCAGATTCCACTAAAACAGCCAAGAAAAAAATTTCTTCAAAAACCACAGCTCCTGCCAATAAGTCCAAAACTAAATCAACAACAAAAAAACCGGCAAAAAAAGCATCAAAACCTGTAAAAAAGGCCAAATCTGATGCTAAAACTGCAAAAAAGGTAAAGCCAGTTGTGAAAAAACAAGCTGCAACTAAATCAAAAAAGAAAACCGTTAAAAAAGCGGTTTCGAAAAAAAAATCTGCGTTAAATAAAAAAAGTAAAGCAAAGAAAATTGTAAAAAAGGCTGCAAAAAAAGCTACACTAAAGAAAAAATAATCCTTGAGCAGGAAGTATGGATTACCGGCATCGGTGAGGTTAAAGCATAAAAAAGCCATTGAAAATTTGTATGCTCATGGAACATCTATGTTTCAATTTCCTATACTTTTAAAGTTTCAATTGGTTGATCGGAAAAATGATGAACCAGTGGTTGTGATGTTTACGGCATCTAAAAAAAAATTATCATCAGCTCCAGCCCGAAACAGGGCAAAACGACAAATGCGGGAAGTATTTCGCCTTTCTAGGCCAACCATAGCTAATTGGCCAATACTTTCCCATAAACAATTACAGTTGTCGTTCATCTATGTGCATCATGAGTTATTACCTACTTCAGAAATAAATAATGCCTGGCTGCAACTAATCAAACGGATGGAACAACAATTATTTGATGAAAGGCATGAATTGAATAAAATTTAATCAAATATATTGTATTTTCATAACAAATATTTTCTACTTACGTTAGATTTGAAATTGTGTAAAGGCATGCAAAACATTGTAAAAAAATACAGGCATTTTTTTCTGGGCCTTCTTTTGGGAATTATTAGTGTAGTTTCAGTAAGCTATGACCATTATTTTGAAGTTTCAAAAAACCTCGAAATATTCTCCACATTATTTAAAGAGTTGGATATTTATTATGTAGATGAGATCAAGCCCGGAGAATTGACCAAAACCGGTATTGATGCCATGTTGAAATCGCTAGATCCCTACACCACTTTTATTCCTGAATCAGAAATTGAAGACCATCGCCTCACTACTACCGGCCAGTATGGCGGTATTGGAGCTGTTGTAAGAAAAAAAGGAGATTACATTGTAGTTACAGAACCCTATGAGGGATTTCCGGCTCAAAAAGCAGGAATTATGGCCGGTGATGTTATTATTGAAGTGAACGGCCAGTCAACCAAAGGAAAGAGCACGGACGATGTAGTAAAAATTCTTCGCGGTGCACCCAATACAACTGCTACCATAGTAATACAACGTGAAGGAACGCAAGGAACGCTGAAGTTTGAAGTAAATCGTGAAGAGATAAAAATAAAGAATGTGCCTTACTATGGCATGGTAGATGAAAAAATAGGTTACATTAAACTTCGCGGATTTACTAACAATGCAGGCAATGATGTTAAAGCTGCCTTGCAGGATCTAAAAAAGAACAATGAATTGGAAGGTGTAATTCTCGACCTGAGAGGAAATCCGGGTGGTTTACTTCGCGAAGCAATTAATGTGGTGAATGTATTTGTGGATCGAAATCAATTGGTAGTGAGTACCAAAGGAAAAGTGGAAGAATGGAATAAAAGTTATAAAACCCTGAATGCAGCAGTAGATGCTAACATCCCATTGGCCGTATTGGTAAATCGTGGTTCTGCTTCTGCATCTGAAATTGTTTCCGGTACGATACAGGATTTAGACAGGGGAGTTGTAATTGGTCAACGAACATTTGGAAAAGGATTGGTGCAATCTACCCGTCCGTTGGTTTATAACACTCAATTAAAAGTTACGACTTCAAAATATTATATACCCAGCGGAAGGTGTATTCAGGCTTTGGATTATTCTAATAAAAATGCAGATGGTAGTGCAGGTACAATTCCCGATTCTTTACGAAGTAAATTCAAAACCAAAAACGGTAGAATTGTATATGATGGGGGAGGTATTTATCCGGATATTCCTGTTAAACCCCGCAAGTATAGCAACGTGCTTAGAAGTTTATTAAGTAATAATCACATTTTTGATTATGCTACCACTTATCGTGTAAAACATGCTTCCATCCCTGATGCTAAAACTTTTAAAGTAGATCAGAGTGAGTATGATTTATTTTTGGAATTTTTGAAAGGAAAAAGCTATGAATATACTACCCAAAGTGAAAAACTACTTGAAGAGTTCCAGAAAACAGCTCAAAAAGAAAAATATTTTGAGTCCATTGAAAATGAATATAAAGCTTTGGTTGATAAAAAACAACTTTCAAAAAATAAAGACATCATCAAATATAAAGATGAAATAGCTGAATTTCTGACTGAAGAAATTGTATCTCGTTATTATTATCAACGTGGAAGAATTGAAGCTTCAATTAGTACGGATCAGGAGGTAAAAGAAGCCATTGCAATACTTAAAGATAAGAAACGATATAAGGCCATTTTTGATCCATCGTTTGAAATAAAACTCGTGGAAGATGAAAATGGAACAGCCGAAGAAATGGAGATAGAAGAAGAATAAATGGAAAAACTAAAGCATGCATCCCAAAACCATAGCAAACCTATGGTTTTTTCTATTTTAATACCTACCTGGAATAACTTGCCGTATCTTCAATTATGCATAGCTTCTATTCAAGAATATTCAGCTTTCAATCATCAAATTATTGTGCATGTTAACGAGGGGGTGGATGGTACCCTTGCATGGTTGAAACAGCAAGGAATAGAATTTACTTATACTCCCCAAAATGTTGGGGTATGCATAGCCCTTAATATGGCTTATAAATTGGCGAAGCACGATTATATACTCTACATGAATGATGATATGGTGCCTTTGCCCGGTTGGGATACCGCATTGGTTGATATGATAACCCAATTTCCCAGCAATGCTTTTTATTTATCTTCTACCATGATAGAACCAGAAGAAAGTGCGAATAACTGTGTATTATCGCCTTTTGATTATGGAAGAACCCCAGAATTATTTCAAAAAGAGAAATTACTCAAGGAATATTCATCGTTGTTAAAACCTCATTGGTGTGGAGCAACATGGCCTCCCAGCCTGGTACATCGAGAATTTTGGGACAAAGTTGGGGGATATAGTGAAGAATTTTCCCCAGGTTTATATTCTGATCCTGACTTTAGCATGAAGCTCTGGCAGGCTGGCGTGCGGTATTTTGTGGGAGTAGGAAACAGCAAAGTATATCATTTTATGTCAAAATCAACCGGTAGGGTAAAGCTCAACAACGGAAGAAAACAATTTGTCAAAAAATGGGGCATTACTGCTTCGTTTTTCAAAACTCATTATTTACAAATGGGGAAGACTTGGCTTGGGACCTCACTTCCTCAATCCCCCTCAAAAATATTAACTTTTTTACATCGCATGCGTGTAAAGCTATCTAGTTAAATTTTCCTGATATTTTGCACTGAATTTCTTTCCTTTGCATGAAGTTTAAATCCATGCAAGTACAAACAGAAAAAAAACGAATCTCCCGGGAAAGTTTTCGCAGGTCTATGCGAATTTTTCGCTATATAGCGCCTTATCGGGTGCCATTCATCATTGGCTTGATATGTTTAGCAATTTCAAGTGTTAGCTCCTTGGCTATTTTTTCGTCTTTGGGTGAATTGATTGATTTTACCCAACAAAATTTCAAGGAAAAAGTATGGCAGGTTACTCTTTTATTGGGTGTTTTATTAATTGTTCAGGCAATAACATCCTACCTGCGTATTTACACATTTTCAATTGTTACTGAAAATTCCATTGCCAAACTTCGTAAAGATGTATTTAATCAATTACTGATATTACCTATGCAGTATTATGCATCTAAACGAACCGGCGAGCTTTCCAGTCGAATATCATCAGATATAAGTACAATAAAAGATTCGCTTACTACCTATTTGGCTGAGTTTATACGACAAATAATTATCATTATAGGTAGTGTGGCCATCATGTGGTCCACTTCGTGGAAACTTGCTTTATTTATGCTGGCTACCTTGCCTGCACTGGCACTGTTTGCAGTTTCATTTGGGCGATATGTAAGAAAACTCTCTAAAAAAGCTCAAAATCAGGTGGCAGAATCACAAACTATCGTAGAAGAGACACTTACGGGAATGGTAACGGTAAAGGCATTCACAGGTGAATGGTTTGAATCGCGAAGGTATGCTAAAGTGACAGATGATTTAATTCGTACCGGAATGAAAAATGCAATCATCCGCGGAATATTTGCTTCTACGTTGATTGTTTTTTTATTTGGAAGCGTGGTAGCCATCGTATGGTTTGGTTCTGATTTAGTAGCTAAAGGAGAAATTACAGGGGGTAATTTATTTCAGTTTTTTCTTTTATCTGTATTCATGGCCGGATCTGTAGGCGGATTAGCTGATACATATTCTCAATTGCAAAAATCTATCGGAGCTACTGAAAATTTACTGGATATTTTGGATGAAAAGCCGGAAATGGAGCTTAGCCATGAATTCAAGAAAATTGATAGAAGATTTGAAGGTAGCATTGAATTTAATAATGTTTGTTTTGCTTATCCTTCAAGAAAAGAATTTCCGGTAATACGAAATTTAAGTTTTAATATTGAGCCTGGAAAACAATTAGCTATTGTTGGCTCGAGCGGAGCTGGAAAATCTACAATTACAGCCTTATTACTTCGCTTGTTTGAACCAACTTCCGGAGTTATATTGGTTGATGGTAAATCGGTTGTTGACTATGATCTTACGTTTTACCGAAGTCAAATTGCTTTGGTGCCACAGGATGTGATTCTATTTGGAGGAACCATTCGTGATAATATTTTGTATGGAAAGCCAGATGCCACGGAAGAAGAAATTATTGAAGCAGCCCGTAAGGCCAATGCACATGAATTTATTACTTCGTTCCCGGATGGCTATGATACGATAGTTGGAGAACGAGGTACCAAACTATCCGGTGGGCAGCGTCAGCGAATTGCTATTGCCCGGGCGGTTTTAAGTGACCCGGCCATATTATTATTGGATGAAGCTACCAGTTCGCTTGATTCAGAATCAGAACGCCAGGTACAAGATGCATTGGAAAAGTTGATGCAGGGAAGAACTTCTATTGTTATTGCACACCGATTAAGCACCATTCGAAATGCTGATCAAATTTTAGTTATTGATCGGGGAGAATTGGTTGAAAAAGGAAATCATCAAACCCTGGTGCAAAAAGAAGGTGGATTGTATAAGTACCTTGTTGGATTACAAGTAGGCATGTAGTTAGAACCTGCTTACAATATTTTTTACTGATTGTATGTATGAGCCTACAAACAGATTAACATGTACAAGTAACGGATAGAGGTTACAAATTGATAGACGTTGTTGCCAGTTTTTTTCCAATGGAAATTCTTCGTTGTATGCTTCATAAAAAGCCTCTTCAAACCCACCAAATAATGATGACATGGCTAAATCCATTTCCCGATGTCCATAATAAACAGCCGGGTCATAAATCACCGGATCTCCGTCCATATCTGCCATGCAGTTGCCACTCCACAAATCACCATGCAGTAGCGCTGGAGCTTCCTGCGGGAAAATTTCATCTAATCGTAGGTAAAGAGCTTCAAATTTTTTTACGAGTTGTTCATCAGCTTTGCCATTATCAACTGCTAGTTTTAGCATAGGGTTGAGCCGGCATTCGATAAAAAATTCTACCCAGTTAGTTTTAGGAGTATTAATTTGTTTAAGTGATCCGATGTAATTATCGTAATTCAGCCCAAAAGTAGGTTGCGTATGTTTATGTATTCGGGCCAGACCAATACCAAAATCTCTCCAGAAATCGTAATGGGGAGTTCCTGCTTCAATAAACTCCATGAGCAGCATAGAAGTACCTTCATATTCGAACACAGAATATACTTGAGGAATATGAAGAGTACGAGTGTTTCTCAATAATTCCAGGTTTTTAGCTTCTTGCGTAAAAAGATCAGGATAGGCTGCGGCATCATTGAATTTAACAAAGAAGTTTCCCTGATTGGTTTTGATGCTCATTGCTGTATTGATTGAACCGCCACCCAGTCGAGATAGTTCAATTACCTGAATGGATGGATCTTTTTTCTTCTTCAGTTCTTCTTGAATAGCATTTTGTAATTCTAAGTAATCAGAAACCATGCGTAGATTTTGGCATAAAGTTCAAAAAAATATTTAATTTTGCAGCGCTGTAAAAGCTGTTTGTTCTTTTATAAAAACACAAGGGGAATTAGCTCAGTTGGCTAGAGCGCTACAATGGCATTGTAGAGGCCACCGGTTCGAATCCGGTATTCTCCACATATGTATCCATTCAAAGCCTGTTTACAGAACGGGCTTTTTTTATAAATAGGCAAAACCAAGCCTAATTCAAATTTATAATGAATTTTTAAGTCAGAACTTTCTCAAATTTAAAATTAATTCCTAATGCGACTTTTCTTCCAATCTTCCATCAGCATGGCGAGCAAATCGTTGCATTTCTCTTCCATGTACCTGATCGTATCGGGGCCAAGGCCATCCGCCAAATTGTGTAGCATGATAGTCCTGAAAAGCCTGATTGATTTCTTGCTTGGTATTCATTACAAAGGGCCCATATTGAATTACCGGTTCGCCAATAGGTTTGCCCTGCAATACGAGTAAACTGGTGGAAGTTGATGCAAATAATTGCGTTGGTTTATCCGCAAGTAGTTCTACGGCATGATAGCCAGGAATTTCTGTTTCATTTATCTTTAATCCCGTTCCTTCATAAAAAAATAACGTACGATTAATGCCTTTACTTGCTTGCGGTAAGTCCCACCTAGCACCAGGTTCCATTTTTATATTCCAAATGGCAACTTCATTGGATGGGTCTGAAGCCCAGGAATTGGGTGGGGGAGATGGAGCTTGTAAGATTCCTATTTTACCGGCTATTATTTCAACCAAGGTGTTTTTATTATTAGCATCCCTATATTTCAAGATAGGAATATCTTCTCTCCATAACATTTTGAAATGAGGTTCAACCATTTTATTTTTTTGAGGAAGATTCAGCCAAATTTGAAATAACTCCAAGGGGTTATCTTTATCTTTATTAAGCAATGGAAACATTTCTGAATGTTGCACTCCCTTGCCAGCCGTCATCCATTGTACATCTCCATTTCCATATCGGCCGGCTGCTCCTAGCGAATCAGCATGATCTACAAAGCCCTTTCTCACTAAGGTGATAGTTTCAAATCCCCGATGTGGATGCCCGGGAAAACCCGGTACGGTACGGCCATGATACATTCTAAAACCATCTTTTATAATAAAATCATCACCCATGTTTCGTCCCTTGAAGTGGGATGGGTCTGGTCCCAAATAATCATTTCCTTTGGGAAAATGGTCTTCATGATGTACACAAAATAGAAATGGATCTGCAGTTTCCCACTGAAATCCGAGGGGTTTAATACGTATGATGGGGTTCATAGTTTCTTCAATTTCAATGTTTGATATGGGTGTTGTTCTTCCTGGAAGTGTAAAAGCTGCACCCAAACCAAGGAAAACCCGATGTAAAAAATTTTTCCTGGATAACTTTTGATTCATGTTTTTTTTCATTAAACATGCAACAAATTGTTTTGGTTCATTTAAGCAATATATACTGGTCAAATAGATGGATTAGTTATCATAGAACTATTAAAAACTTCCATCAATACATCGTGTGATTTCAGGGTTGTAAATCCCGGAACATGTACTTGGTAAAAACGAATAATATTTTTTAGAAGTTCATTTCTATCCATGTGATTTAATAAGGGCTGGTTATTGTTAAGTATCAAATGCAGTGAGCAACTGGCTTGTTCTGAAAAACAAAAATTTAAATCTGTAGCTTGATTTTTTGGAATAAACGCTCCTTCGGGAATAGAAAAAATAGTATTTGTGGATGAGTAGTTGTTTTGCATTCCAAATCCAAGTTGCTGCGCCAAATCAATGGTAAATTTAAGATGAAAATTAGCGTCTGTTTTATCTAAATTATCTAACGAAATAAGTGCTTGCATCATAAATTCAAACAGTTCCTCATTGGCGTTACCATCTGGCAGGCATTTCATCATAAATTCATTCATCATCATTGCTATGGCTCTTCGCTCGGGATGAAACGGCAATCGAATGTATTGATAAGCTACCGTACATTCTTTAACACGTTGTAGGTTTTTGTTTTCTTGCCAGCGGGTTTCCAATAAAAGAATATTTAACGGTTGAAAAAGTGCTGTGTTTTTTGATTTTCTGCTGCTTCGAACCAAATAGCTTTGTAATCCGAAATGTCTTGTTAAAATTTTTACAATCAGGTTTTGGTCATTGTATCGGAGGGTGTGTAAAATAATGCCCTGTGTTTTGACCAACATACATCAATTGATGAAAAGAATTTTGGTAACAATGGTTTCTGAAGCATCACGGTTGGCGCAAAATACAAGATAAACGCCGGATTGAACACGTTTGCCGTCAAATCGTTTTCCATCCCAAACGGCTTGACCTCCCAGCGATTCTGTTTCATACACAAGATTGCCGCTTACATCGGTGATTTTTACAGTGCTTTTTTCAGCCATTCCGGTAATGGTTATTACCCCATTGTAATCAGGTTTTACCGGATTAGGGAATGCATATACTTGTCCAAATGAATTACCGGCTTCGGTGGCTTCTGCCCGAAAAGAAACAATGCCTAAACTAGTACCAAAATATACCTCACCGGTAGCATGGTCGATGGCAATGCAGTTCACCTTATTTGATAATAGAGGGCTGTTTTCTGCCGTGAAAGAATAAATTATTTCTCTGCCATTTTCAGAAACCAGACGTACTCCATTACCATCGGTAGCAATCCATTTGCGATTGGCGCCGTCAACTTCAATGTCAGTGATGATAGTTTCACCCAATAAGAGTTCGTTATTGCCGTCTTCGGCTTTAATCACAATTTTTTGTCCGTTAATATTGGAATTGCTAAAAACCTGCGAAGGAGAGAATATTCGCAAACCATCGTCAGTACCTACCCACATTTCGCCATTCCGATCGGGAGTCATTACGCGAACGATGGTGCTTGGTAAATCGCCTTGATTAAAAACATTGGTTAGCAAACGGCTAGCATTGGTTTGTGGATTAAATACCAATATACCTTTTCCTATTACCGACATCCAAACGTTATTTAATGCATCTACGCTTACTTTTACTGAAGCACTGGCAGTGGGAACGTTTAAACCAAAACCATAAGCAGACCAAGTATTATTATTTCGCTTCACTTTTAAGGGGGTTGTTGTATGTGAATTGCTCATCCATAAATTATTGTTTTTATCAAATGCTAATCCCCCAATTTTATATTCAAATCCCGGTGCCTGCGATATATCCAGCGGTGAATTTACTAATTGTGATACAACCTGGTAATTATTGTACTCTAATAATCCAGTGCCCCAGCAGGCAGCATATACATGTAAAGGATTTTGAGGATCAATAATTACATCTACAACATCTTGTGTTGGGGTTGAATAACCAAAATCGGCTACTGGAGCTCTTTTCCAGTCATTATCACGATTGTAATATAAACCTTCTATATTAAAGGTATTTTGATAACTGCTGGTGAAACCACCGGCAGCAGCCCAGATAATGCCATCCTGAATTTCGATATCATATACATTGGCTGTAAACGGACCATCCAATACATAAATGTTGCAAGAAGAAGCGGTGGTTTTAAATGCTCCAAATTTATTTTCAGCCAACCATACGGATCCTTGGTTATCAATTGTTGCCTGACGAGCATCTGTAAAACAACCTGATTGAGAAAAAACAGTATTTTCTGCTTGATTGATGGTTCTCATTTCATCCGGATAAACGATGCATAATACACCGTTTTCTGCATGCAAATCATTTATCATTTTAAAATTTCCGGTCGTAACTACATATCGGTTTGTACCATCAAATGCAATGAGTGTATCTGCATTTAATAATCCCGAAGTTAATTTTCCCGAGTAGTTAAGATACAGTTTGTTGTTATATCGTTCAATGTTGTTGTAATGCCCATCTGCAAACATGGATAGCTTTACCCAATTATTCAGGTTCTTCATATTTACATTAGAGCTTACCCGATAAATTCCGTTGGAAGTAGCGAAATAATAAAATCCATTATAAAATTCACCATCATAACAACGCATGTTAGCAAAAGCCATATCATCACTGAATTTTACATCGGTTTTTATAATCTTGTTTTTTACATCCAAAATAACTACTCCAAAATCGCAGGCAATGATTACAGAATCTCCTTTAGATTTAATATTATTGATGAGTTTACTGCCTTGAATGGAAGCGTTTTTTATTTGGGATAAATTGTATATTACATCATCTTTTAATAAATCAATATTCGAATCATCATAACCGATTACTAATGTTTGTGTTGGTGCATGAAATTGTACCCGGCTAATACCTACACCTGAGAATCCTTCTGTTTTGGTATATTTTTCAAAATCACCGGTTTGAATATTGTATGAATATAAGCTATGCATGGTACCACAATAAACCCTGGTTCCATCATCGGTGATTGAAAGGCCTCGTGTAAAAGGAAGGTGGGTACGCCATCCTCCAACAGGAATATAATTTTGAGCAAAAACAAACAAGTAGGCAGTAAAAGCCGATAGAGTAAAAACAATTATTTTTTTCATCATGGCTACAACTAACAAAATTACAAATTATTGTGCTTTTAGCCTAAGGATAACCATAAATGATTGGATTACCAGGACATATTTCAATAATTAAATTTTTCAGGATGATATTACACTTATCCGGATTCCAGAGATAACACTTTATTATATGATGTTTACGGTTAAATTCTCTCATGGTCATACGTTCGGCTAACCACAGAGTGCCTGATGTACCATCAAATTGATACTTTTTTTCACGCGATCGCCAAAATATCGTTTTACCATCTGCATCTAAAAGAGAAAATACTAAGTGTGGATTGCAAGTAGTATCAGCTATTTCAAGAGTAGCTTTTAACCATAATATATCTGTGGAATTTTGTATAATTTCATGTGCTGGAATTTCAAAATTAGGGCTGAATTCTTCTGTAAATGTATATGAATAAAAAAATGTATCTGCTTGTGTATTCTTATTTTCTTCAAATTGCTTGGTTTGTGCATTGAAATAAAAGGCGGCTAAAGGGGCTGGTTCAGTAATAGGTGTACCGGTCTTTCCAAATAACCAGATTTCGGAGTTTAAATAATATTCTTTATGTAGAACTATGGGGTACGTTTCACGAATAAATGCAGTCCACTCGGGGGGGGTAAACTGATTACTCCAACATAGTGCGAAGTAAGATTGTGGAAGTGTTGTCCATTTTTTTCGCAATGCTACCCAATCTGCATTTTGATTCTGAATGTATTGGTCTGCTTGAATGGGTGGATTAAATTTATTGAGATAATATCCTAAATAGCCCGGTGCATTGGCTGCTGCCACAATATATACATTATCACCGTATTTTTTTTTCCATTCAAAAATGTGCACTGCTAAATCTTTAAACTCTGCCCAGTGAGTACGTTGGTAATACTGTTTCTCAAAAACAGTGCTTCCTGCAATTACAATCAATAACAAAAAGCCCAAAAGGCGTGAACGATAATTAGGTATATTTTTGGCTGCATAAAAAATAATTAGGAGGAAGAACGGAAATGAAAAAATTACAACAGAATTTTGAAGTACCGGGTTTCGTAATCGAGAATAATAAAAGCCAATAGCGATGGGAAGTATCCAATAAATCAACCAGGATATCAATAATTTTTTATCAGAAAATTGTAGCTTATTTTTTTTTAAATAGTCTAACCAACTAACAAGAGAAACAAGCAATACAGCAGAAATTACCAGCCATGATTTATTAAAGGCATAGAAAATATAGTGTACTAAAAATTGGTATGTAGGAGGAGCCAGCCAACCATCTTTACCGCCTACACCGCCTTCGTTTAATTGTCGTAAGGTGATATGTATATGTGGAATAAATGAGGCTGCCATTAAAATTCCGATAAATAAGTATGATATGAATTGCTTACGGTTCATCTGAATAATTCCACTTAAGGAAAAAATTATTACCATCAGAAAGCTAAAATAATGGCTGTATAATGCCAAAATGCCGCTCAGTGCAAAATAAATAAGGTATATAAGTTTACTTTTTTTATAGAAATATAAACTCCACCCATCGTATGCCATGAGTGTAAATAATAATCCAAAAGCATAGGGACGAGCTAATTGGCTGTAAATAATAAAATATTGCAATGCTGACATACAAGATGCTCCCAGCCAGGCAGTGCCTTCACCTGCTAGGCGGTAGGCAATGCGAAAAAAAATCCCAACACTAAGGGTGCCTGCAATAATAAACAGAAGTCGAAAGCTCCATGGCTCACTGGGAAAAATTTTAAACCATAAGTACAGCGTTGTTTGCACCAGTGCCGGATGCCCATCTGGCTTTACGCCGTTTTCCCAAAGTTCTGCAATGGAGGTAGCATTTAGTCTGTTCCATGCACTTAATTCATCATTTGAAAGGCTAAGGCTGTGGTAATTCCAGGCCCGCATTAACATAGCTATAAGCAACAAGATGATTAACCAGATGTAGCGTGTTTGTTTATCTGAAATCATGGATTGTGAACTAAAACTTTACTAACTTCAACGCGTAAAATTTCTGCAATGAAAGAATTTCTATCCAAATTACGAAAAGATTATTCACTAATGGGTTTGCATGAACATGAGATGGAAAAAGACCCTATCAAACAATTCGAAAAATGGATTATTGATGCAGCCAATGCTAATATTACAGAACCCAATGCAATGACACTTTGCACGGTAGGAAAAAATATGAAACCGCAAAGCCGGATTGTACTACTTCGAAATTTTGATCATCGCGGATTTGTATTTTATACAAATTATTATTCAGATAAAGCCAAAGATATTGAAGAGAATCCACACGTTTGCATTAATTTTTTCTGGGTTGATTTAGAACGTCAGGTACGAATTGAAGGAGTGGCAGGCAAAATTAGTCAGGCTGAATCAAATGAATATTTTCAGTCACGGCCCCGGCTCAACCAAATATCTGCCTGGGCTTCTCCACAAAGCCAGGTTATTCAATCACGGGAAGAATTGGAACAAAAGGTTAAGGAGTTGGAAGAAAAATTTAAAGATTTACCTGTAATTGAAAAACCGCCATTTTGGGGAGGTTATCGGGTAGTTCCTACCATGATAGAGTTTTGGCAAGGAAGGCCCAACCGTTTGCATGATCGGATTCGCTACCAGCTACAAAATGATAAAAGTTGGAAAATGGATCGGCTGGCTCCATAAAGATTCGTCAATCAGGGTAAAAATAAAAAAACCAGGCAAAGCCTGGTTTTTTAGTTATTCTTCAGCCTCTTTTTTCTTAGCAGCTGACTTTTTGGGTGCCTTTGGCTTTTCTGCTTTGGGCTTTTCTTCATTAATTGCCGCTTCTTTTTTCTTTGCTGGCTTTTCCTTTTTTTCAATCGGAGTGGCTACATTCTTTTTTTTCTTACGGGGACGGGTCACTCCATAGGTGCCGAGGTTAATTTTCCCCCTCTTGGTTTTTTTATCTCCTTTGCCCATGATATATTAGGTTTAGTAGTTTGGCAAGTATAAGGTTTTTTTATTTGCTTACCAAACCTCAACATTTTTTAGTTACATTCGTTTTACTTAAAATTTTTATTGTGTTTTCACTCATTTTTATCATACATGTTTTGGTTTGTATTATGGTTACAGCCATTATGTGGTATTTACAGGTTGTACATCTTCCTATGCTTCGTTTTATTGGTGCAGATCGGTACGAGCTATATTATCGTGAACTAAAAATGAAAAATACACTTTTGTTTTTCCCGTTATTTTCGCTTGAAATTTTTACTTCTGTAGCTCTTTTGCTAAGTTTTACCATGGTAAGTGATTTTAATCCGGATGTTCAAAATCAATTTTTTTTGATTGGTTTTTCATTGATTTTACTTTTTATTCTTCACCTGATAAATTTTCAAATGATTCGCCCGTTATTATCAATCCTTCATACAGATGTAGATGGAAAAAAACACCAGCGATTAATATACATGCAATGGATTAGAACTTTGGGATGGACGCTACGTCTTATTATATTACTATCAATGATTTTTACTGTTTGAAATTCAGCTAAGTTGTGTAAATTAGTTTCGTGTGATTTTAGTTACGGAGTTAGCTTTTTTAGTCACTTACATTTGCGATATAAACGTTAAAATACTGAATTATGAAACATGTATTAGCACCGGTTACAGCATTTTTTATTTTTTTTATTCTTGGCTGTACTTCAACATCCACTTCGCAAAGTAAAACTTCTGATCAACAAAAACCTGCCGTAATAAATATACAGCAGGATGAATTTTTAAAGTTAACAAAAGATCCCAATACAGTGGTCATTGACGTTAGAACTCCCGGAGAAGTGGCAGAAGGATATATTTCCGGAACCAAGTATTTTATTGATTTTAATGGAGGTAACTTTGCCAATGAAATTCAGAAACTTGATAAATCAAAATCGTATATTGTATATTGTCGTAGTGGAGGAAGAAGTTCGAAGGCTGCTTCCATCATGATTGAAAACGGATTTAATAAAGTTTATAATCTCACAGGCGGGATAATGAATTGGACCGGTGGATTGGTAAAATAATAGGAAATGCTATACTGATTTTTTTCAGTTCCAGCTTGATGTTTGCTCAAACTCCTCCAATTGATAAGGATGAGTTCTGGAGTAGAATTCAGGTAATGTCACGCTTGTCTAAACGATGGATCATTGGAATAGATTATCAGTACAGAAGACAACAAATTGATCATCATTTTTTGGATATCCCCTTATTACAAAGTTATCGTACCTGGGCAAACTTTGAGTTGCCTCATAATTTCCAGTTGATTAGTAATCCGGTAATGTATCTTGAACATTACCGGATTAACGAAGGTTCAGATTGGGAACAAAATCCTGTTGTTAAACTTCATGAATTGCGCACCGTTTGGGGAGTACAACATGAATTGGAACTAAATAAAATAGAACTAAGAAACAGGTTGTTGGGAGAATTTCGATGGATGAATTTTGATAAAAAAGAGAGTTCGTTTCTTTTTCGATGGAGGTATCAATTTTTATTCGCTTTTCTATTGACACGTTTGTCTACTCACTCAAGAATGAACATTCAACTATTTGATGAAATTTTTTTTCAGCCTGAAACTGTTACAATTCCTAATACTTACATTACCAAGCACCATGTATTTGAACAAAATCGGGTGGCTCTATCGTTATTAACCACAGTATATGCTGTAGAATTGCAATTAGGGTTTCAGTACACCTATCAACTTTCTGGCTTTAGAATTTATAATAAATATCAATTATTAACTGGTTTAGTTATCCGTATATGATTAATTTCCATTCCCACGGTAAAGGAATATTATTATCTGTATTGCTGGGTACAGTAGCTTGGATTTTTGCTCCTTATATACCCAAGATGAATGAAATTTTACTTGGATTGATTCTTGGAATCCTGGTTAGTAATCTTATAACAATTCCTACTTCTTTTCAGGATGGTATTTCTTTTACAGGGAGCAAATTGCTTGAATTATCTATTTTGTTTCTTGCTTTTAGCATCAATTTAAGCCATATTGCTGATTTAGGTTGGCAAACATTCATGATAGTTTTGGTAGTAGTTTTTGCTATCATACTGCTAACATTATGGTTGTCAATAAAAATGAAATGTCCAGGCTCAACAGGGTGGCTTATTGGATTTGGTACTGCTATTTGCGGTTCATCGGCCATTGCGGCATTAGCACCATCGGTATCAAAAAATAAAGAGGATATTGGAATAGCTATGGCAGTTATAAACTTATTTGGAATCATAGGTATGATTGCTTTTCCGGCCATTCTTCCATTGGTGGGATGGTCTTTGAATGAAATAGGTTTGATGATTGGAGGCACGTTACATTCAGTAGGAAATGTGGCTGGAGCCGCTTATGCCATGAATAAAGAAATAGGTGATGCTGCTATTACTGTTAAGTTAGCCCGGGTGGCCTTGTTATCTCCTGCCCTCATTTTTTTTAACTATATTCAACAGCATGGTACAGTAAAAAATTGGAAAGAGCATTTTAAATTGCCATGGTATCTATGGGCTTTTATTGGTATTTCTATATTGGTTACATTTATTCCCTTACCGACAGACGTTATTAAATTGTTGGAAACCATTGGTAAAGCCATCTTAACAGTGGCAATGGCAGCTATAGGATTAAAAGTAAAATTTAGTACCTTGTATCAATCTGGAAAAAAAGGGATGGTTTTCGGACTAATAATTTTTGTGCTTCAAATATTGTTAGTGTTCATCTGGATAATGATGAAATAATGATACTGTTCTAATAATTTTTTTATTAAAATACTGGGGAGCATTACATTGCTATGTACTGTACTTTATGCAAGAAAATTATTTATTTCCTTCTATCATATTGCTAAAAATGATTTAATTTCTACTTTTTCAATATCATTCATGCTGGCGTCGTTCAACATAATTTGTTGTTATACTATTTCAATCAATTTTTCTTTAGCTTCATGCATTATTCCAATTTTGTGAATTGGTATTTGATGTTGATTTAAAACTTTTTCAAGTTCATCGGCAAATTTTGCATCAACAGCAATTAACAATCCACCGCTAGTTTGTGGGTCAGCCAAAATCAAACGTTGGTATTCAGTCATGGCTCCCATTTTATGTCCATAACTTTTCCAGTTACGCTGTGTTCCACCCGGTATGGCTTGTTTCTCGATGTATTTTTGTACATCCGGTATAATGGGTATATGGTTGAAGTAAAGGGTAGCACTTAAAAAACTGCCTTCGCAAATTTCACTTAAATGTCCTAATAGCCCAAAACCCGTAACATCCGTCAAAGCATGAACATAGGGAAGTTTTCCAAGTATTTCTCCGATGTGATTCAAGGTGGTCATCCATCCAATAGCAGTTTGTAGATCGTGCGATTCTACAAATCCTTTTTTTTGAGCAGTAGAAATAATGCCAATTCCTAAGGGTTTGGTGAGGTATAGATAATCTCCGGCTTTTGCCTGATTGTTTTGTTTTAAATGATCAATCGATACTATGCCAGTTACTGCCAATCCAAAAATAGGCTCCGGACTATCAATGGAGTGTCCACCTGCTAGCGGAATACCGGCTTCTTCACATATAGCCAAGCTGCCTTTTAGCACTTCTCCGGCTACTTCGGCAGGAATATTATTTATGGGCCAGCCCAGTACAGCGATTGCCATGAGTGGCTTACCGCCCATGGCATAAATATCACTGATGGCATTGGCTGAAGCAATTCTCCCGAAATCAAATGGGTCATCTACAATTGGCATAAAAAAATCGGTGGTTGATATGATTCCTGTACCGTTTCCTATGTCATAAACAGCCGCATCATCACGGGTGGAATTACCAACCAGTAATTGCGGAAATTGCATGCTATGTCGGGCTGATGATAGCATTTTATCCAGTATTTCCGGTGATATTTTACATCCACAGCCAGCACCGTGGCTATATTCAGTTAGTTTTACAGATACTTTAATGTGATTCATAATCTAAAAGAATTTTTGCAATATGTTGATTGGTATAATGGTCTGCAATAGGGATAAATTGAACGAGCTCTTGATTTCGCTGAGCGGTGAGTCGTTTGTATGCTCGATCGTAATAATTCAGCAGATTGATGCAAACTTCCTTAAGCTTGCCCGAATAAAGCAAATTTAAAATGTAACGGTACATTTCATCTCCTAATCTTTTTTTGATTTTATGGATAGCTTTTTCCAGCTCATCAGCCGGATAAATGCCATAGTGTTGCATTAAGTAATCTACCCGCTGTTCCAGTGAACGTTCTATAAAAAAAAGAGGACTTTGCTGGATGCAACGGTATAGCTGCTGTGGAAGGTACACTTTGCCCATGTTTCGGCTTTCGTCTTCTATCCAAATCGGTTGATTTAAATTCATCGTCATCAGTTGACGGTGTAATTCATTTTCAAACATTTCGCTACTGGGTTGTTCCGGTTGACCTAAGGCTCCGAAAGCTGAACCTTTGTGATGAGCCAACGCCTCCAAATCAATGATTTGCCCCCCTTGCTTTTTTATCTCATACAATATTTCGGTTTTTCCCGAACCAGTGTATCCTCCCAGAACGTAAAGTGGAAGTGGTTGTTCAAACAGTTCTAGCACCATGCGGCGATAGGCCTTGTAACCTCCTTCTAATAAAAATACATTAAACCCTGCTGTTTCTAATAACCAACCTACACTTTGGCTTCGCATGCCGCCCCGCCAGCAATACAGGGCTATATCTTTGTTAATTCCAGCAATTTTACGGGCTTTTCGCACCATCTGAGCCATTTTAGGCCCTACAATTTCCAATCCTTTTTCAAAAGCCTCGTCCTTACCAATTTGATTGTACAACGTACCTACCACCGCTCGTTCTTCATCAGTAAATAATGGCAAATTATTGGCTCCGGGGATGTGTCCTCGGACATATTCACCTTCACTTCGAACATCGAGTAGGGGAATTGACGTATTTAATAGTTCATATGGTTGAAGAATAGCGGGCATAAATTCCTATTAAATTAGCAATAAGGCCGAGACAGAATACAAGTTAAAAAATATGAAATAATATTTCACATCGCATTGTAAAACACTTGCTGTACCAATGCACGCTGGCCTTCCTTAATCAACTTTTTGTTTTCGGCATTCGGGTGAATGCGGTTCGATAGAAAAATATACACTAATTCTTTTTCGGGGTCCACCCATGCTAGTGTGCCTGTAAATCCTGCATGTCCAAAGCTGGCATACGATACACAATCACAGGCGGTACCACCTTCGCCATTTGGGGATGGCTTATCAAATCCTACTCCCCTGCGGTTGCCGTTTGCACAAAACTGACAGCGGATGAATTCCCGGATGGTTGATTCTTTAATGTAGCGTTCTCCTCCATATTCTCCATAATTCAAATAGAGTTGCATCAGTTTGGCCAGGTCGTTGGCATTGGCAAACAAGCCTGCATGGCCGGCTACACCACCCATTAATGCGGCTCCCTGGTCATGAACATATCCGTGAATTAACTGTTTGCGAAAAACTATATCTTGTTCAGTAGGAACGATTTTTTCTTTTTGAAATCGTTTAAGGGGATTATAACCCAAGGTGGTAGCTCCTAACGGTTGGTAAAAATACCTGCTTACAAAAGCATCGAGAGGTACTCCTGTTTTTTTTTCAATGATTCGTTGCAAATAGTAATATCCTAAATCGCTGTACAAGTATTTCTTTTTGCCTGATAGCGGGCTGTTTACATTGGCTTTAAACATGGTATCGCGAATACGAAAAGAGGCAAACATCTTTTCTGCAACCTGATACGGATAATTTTCGCTATACGTGGTATCATACACACCTTGCTTCCATTGATTGTTGGCATCCAGTGTATATAAATGAAAGGGAATCCAAGATTTAAAACCGGCTTGGTGAGTTAGCAAATCAATTAAGGTGATGCTGCTTTTATCAGTACCCGCTAATTCTGGTAAGTAGTCTCCCAGTGTTTTTTCTAAACGTACTTCATTCCTATCTACTAAATACATTAACGCTGGTAACGTACCAGCCACCTTAGTGATGGAAGCTATATCATAGATATCGTCATTGGTAACCGGTGTTTTTTTTTCATAAGTATGGTAGCCGTATGATTTTCGAAAAAAAACCTGGCCGCTGCGTGCTGCTAAAATTTGACAACCTGGAAACACTGAATCTTTGATGGCTTTATATACTATTTTATCTATTTCATCCAGCTTTTCGCTTTTTATTCCAACATCTTCCGGTATGGTGTATTTCATCCTTATGGGTTTTCCGGTTTCAAGTCCATGGCCGGCTTTGTATTCTTCAGTGATGCTTACCGGTAATTTACCTTTTGCACTGATTGCTCCAAATATCAACTGGGCGGTGTAATCTTGTGCTAGTTCAGAATTTTGGTAACTCATGATAATGGCTTTACAAGCCTTCATTTCTTTCATGTTTGAAAGGGCATACGGATTGGAAAATACAGCCAATACAGTGTTTTTCTTTTGTGCTATAGTTTGAATGAATAACCTGTTTTCGGTACTGATTTTATAAGATTTAAACGGACTTTCGTTGGGTTTGTGTACAGATAATATTATGAGGTTATATCTAGAAAGTTTAGCCAACAAGGATTGGGCTTCATCACTACCGGCTGATTCAGTTACACTGTATGTATCTACTTGGGTGTAATCATTTAGCCGACGGTGAAACATATTTCCTTTTTCTTCACCTATGGAAATAGCAGCTATGTTAAGCGTATCAAGTTTTTGCAAGGGAATGAGTTGAACTTCATTTTTAATAAGCGTTAGAGACGCTTCCACCAGCCTTCGTAAAATTACCTCACTTTGTTTGGTGAATAAATCAGCCTGAAGGTTGTTATGTGAAATGGGTTTAAACTTATTCAGCCCAAGCCAATATTTGGCTTTAAGTATCTTTCTGCATTTTTCTTCAATTACTAGTTCGCTGATTTCACCTTTTTGAATGCCTTTTTTTATTTCCTGTACTGCCTTTGCCACATCGCCTGAAAAAAGTAAAATATCATTTCCTGCTAGCAAAGCTTTGTAATCGGCTACACCTGGTTCATAGTAGTCAGCCACGCCTTTCATATTGAGCGCATCAGTAAAGATAAGTCCTTTAAATCCCATTTCTTTTTGTAGTAAGTCGGTAACTACTTTTTTTGATAAGGTAGTGGGTGTGTTAGGGGTATCGTCAAGTGCCGGTATATGCAAGTGGGCAATCATCATGCTTCCCAACCCTTTTTTTATCAATTCCCGAAACGGATACAATTCAAGAGTATCCAGTCGGGTTCGGTTATGGTTAATTACTGGTAGTGCCAAATGAGAATCTTTATCAGTATCGCCGTGTCCAGGAAAATGTTTGGCATTGGCTAGAATTTTCTGATCCTGCATGCCAGCCATATAAGCAATTCCTTTTTGAGCAACGTTAATTTTATTTTCACCAAAAGATCGTGCGCCGATTACTGGATTGTTTTTATTGTTGTTAATGTCCACTACGGGTGCAAAATTTACATGTACCCCTATTCGGCGACATTGAAGGGCTATTTCTTTCCCCATTTCATAAATCAGATTATTATCTTGAATAGCACCCAGTGTCATTTGCCAGGGGAACTTCATGGTACTGTCGAGCCGCATGCTTAGCCCCCATTCTCCATCAATACCAATCATCAGTGGAATTTTGCTTAGGTTTTGGTAATAATTAGTCAATGCAACTTGCCGACCAGGTCCGCCTTGCATAAAAATTAATCCGCCAATCTGTTGGTTTTTTATTAGACTAATAATTTTATCGCTGGGTTCGGCGGTTTTGGAGTAGGCTGCTACCATAAATAGTTGGCCGATTTTTTCATCCAATGTCATTTGCTTTATGAGCGAATCAACCCACCTGCTTTCTTGACGAAGAAAGGGAGGAATGCTGTCTTTTGTCTGGGTGGCTAATTCTAAGGCTGTAAATACTGGTCTATGCGCTTTTTTTTCCTTAGTAGATCCGTTCATGCAAGAAAGAACAATCATCAAACTTGCTGATAAAAACGCAATAATTACCGAGTGTTTATTTAGCTTCCACATACTTTTTTTCATTGCATAAAATTAACCAACACTATGCTGTAATGTATGTATATAAAATCTTTTAATTCAACTAATCATGTTGAAAAACATTTACAGCAGTTTATACGTACCTTTTAAAAATACGTTTTTTATTTATTAAAAACTTTTTCAATCTGCATCTGGCTATTTTGTACCTTTGATTAATTGTTTCAGTTATGTTGTTATCACGATTTAGTTTATTTAAAACTCCAAAGCCCCGAACATTTGAATACAAGCCTTTGTATTATCGTCCGGAAGAAGATACCGATATGATAACTTCCAACTCCTCGCCGGATGGCAAGCAGCCGGAAACCTATGTTCCCGGTCATTCTATTCGGAGGCAAATGCAAGAGCGCTGGAACCGAAATGCGTATCATACTCGGTACGAAAACTCACGGAGAAAAGTATTTACCTTGTTAGTTGCTATGTTACTTGCGGCACTAATTTGGTTTATGCTTTAAACCTTTTTTATTAACAACACATCCACAATGAGCTAATGCCCCGTAAATCCTTCTATTTTTGCGGTTGGAACGAGGAGACGAAATGCCAGATATCATTCAAATATTACCTGATGCTATTGCCAATCAGATTGCAGCCGGTGAAGTGATTCAACGGCCGGCTTCTGTCGTAAAAGAATTGGTAGAAAATGCTGTTGATGCGGGCGCCAAAAAAATAACTGTTATTGTAAAGGAAGGGGGTAAAAGTTTTATTCAGGTAACCGATGATGGCAAAGGGATGAGTGAAACAGATGCTCGCCTTAGTTTTGAGCGGCATGCCACATCTAAAATTCGCAAGGCTGATGACCTATTTGCTATTCGAACCAAAGGGTTTCGTGGTGAAGCCTTAGCTTCGATTGCTGCGGTTGCCAAAGTAAACCTAAAAACTCGAAGACCTGACGATGCTTTGGGTACTCAGATTGATATTGAGGCGTCAGAGCTGATACTTCAGGAGCCTTGTAATATACGGGCAGGTTCTGTATTTACGGTTAAAAGTTTGTTTTATAATGTACCGGCACGTCGCAAATTCTTGAAATCGGATGCAGTAGAGATGCGGCATATTCTAGATGAATTTCAACGCATTGCTTTGGCACATCCGGAAGTGGAGTTTCACTTGTACAATAATCAAAGTCCGGTATATCAACTGGAACCCGGTACTTTTCGTCAGCGCATTGTTCAAATGTTTGGAACAAACTATAATGACCGACTGGTACCGGTAAGCGAACAAACGGATCTGGTGGGAATTAGTGGATTTATTGTCAAACCCGAATTTGCTCGAAAAACCCGTGGAGAGCAGTTTTTCTTTGTAAACGACCGGTTTATTAAAAACAGTTATCTGCATCATGCAGTGGTAGCAGCTTTTAGCGATTTAATTGCTTCTGAAAATCATCCAGGATATTTTATCAAACTGGAGGTAAACCCTGAACAGTTGGATGTAAACATTCATCCCACAAAGACCGAAGTAAAGTTTGAAGATGAACGATTTATTTATGCCATTTTACGTTCTAGCATTCGTCAGGCATTGGGTAAATTTCACATAGCACCTACGCTTGATTTTGATAACGAACCGGCTTTCGACATCCCGTTGAAAAAAGATATCCATCAGGTAAAAGTACCTCAAATTACTGTGAATCCTGGGTACAATCCCTTTGCTGAACGCCCGGAAGGTGGATTTAAAAAAATGGAAGGGTTACTACCTGCTCAAATCTCCAATTTTCTTGATTCTCCCCAAGAAATTTTAATTCCAGAAGAATCACGGCATATTCAAACTTCCACCGGATTTGAAGAAGAGACGATACAATTCAACTATTTTCAGTTGATGAACAGATACCTGGTAGTTGGAACCGAGCAGGGATTGTTTGTGATTGATCAGCACCGGGCTCATGAACGGATTATATTCGACCGAATGGCAGAAGCCGTAGAAAAAAACAAGGTTGCTTCGCAAATGGAATTATTCCCAGAAACTTTACAACTTTCTGTTGCCGATGCTACCATCTTGGGTGAAATGCTGGAAGATTTACAAAGCATGGGGTTTGATATCGAACCATTTGGTACAAATACATTCCTTCTGCGTGGAGTGCCTGGCGATGCAGTTGGTCATCAGCCATTAAAGCTTATCGAAGGATTGTTGGAAGATTTTCGACGCCAGCAAAAACTCAATCGCACCGATCGCCGGCAACAGATAATGATTGCATTAGCTAACCGAATGGCCATTAAATCAGGAGTTATTCTAAATCGGATGGAAGCTGAACAATTGATAGCTGATTTATTTCAATCAACCATGCCCCATACTTCTCCTTCCGGAAAGCCTATTTTGTTTCGAATGAGCTTAGAAGAATTGGATGAAAAATTTTTAAAAAACCGCAGTTAATATGAATTATTATCGCCCCACCGGATTTAGCGCGTTACCCACGGTGGTAAAAAACTTGCTTATTATCAATGGACTAGTGTTTTTATTTTTGTTTGCTGGCATGGATATACGCATCTGGATGATGAAACACTTGGCATTATGGATGCCAGGTGGTGAATATTTTATCCCCACACAGTACGTAACTTATCAGTTCATGCATTCGTTCTCAGATCCTTTTCACCTGCTGTTTAACATGTTTGCACTTTGGATGTTTGGTACAATGGTAGAGAATGTTTGGGGACCTAAACGATTTTTAACCTATTATCTTGTTTGTGGAATTGGCGCCGGTGTTGTGCAAAATTTAGCTCAACTAGTTTATCTTTCCAATTTTGTAGGTTGGGTTGATTGGCAGGTGTTAGCCAATCAGGTCCCACCAACAGTTGGTGCTTCAGGTGCCATTTATGGATTGTTGGCAGCTTACGGATATTTATTTCCTGATTCAAGAATTTATATATACTTTGTTGTTCCCATTAAAGCCAAATATTTTGTAATGATTTTGATGGCTATTTCTTTAATTAGCGGATTAAGTAATAACCCTGGCGATAATGTTGCGCATTTTGCACATTTGGGGGGAGCCGTAGTAGGTCTCATTATGATTTTTGGAAGAAAATTATTTTTTAGAAACCGATTTTAGTTTATTTCGTTTAATCTGCCATGAGAAGATATTATTCGGCAAACGATGTACGCTATGCGTTTATGGGTGGAAATACCCTTAAACAACTACTAATTGTTAATCTATCGGTTTTTTTAGGATTTTTTTTTCTTAGAGTTATTTTACTTCTTGTCTATTCTTCTAATCCCGATGGGTTTACTCAAACTTATTATGATATTCTTTCATGGGCAGGGATGCCCATGCAGGCTCATCAATTATTGTTGCGTTTTTACACCCCATTTACCTATATGGTGGTGCATACTGATTTTTTTCATTTTTTATTTAATATGTTGGCCCTATATGTGTTTGGCCGTATTTTCATGGAGTTTTTAGGCCCAAAGCGATTATTGCCACTATATGTTTTCAGTGGTTTAGCCGGGGCATTACTAACCTTTTTATTATTTCAAATTCCGGCATTACATGCAGTGTTTTCTAATACCCTGCTTATCGGCGCTTCAGCATCCATTCTAGGTATTATGGCCGCTACTGCCTTACTCTATCCTAACTTGCCCCTGAACATGGTATTGATTGGTCCTGTTAAGCTCAAGTATATTGCCTTGTTTTATTTACTTATTGATTTAGTTTCTATATCCTATGCGCAAAACATGGGAGGGCATTTTGCCCACTTGGGCGGAATGTTAATGGGAGTATGTTATGCCCTGTTTTTTAAAAATGGCTATGATTTGGCCGCTGGATGGATTAAGCTGAACGACAGATTGTTTGGTAAACGAGCAAAAATTCGTGTGCGGATGACTGTGATGCATGGTGGCCGGTCAATGAGCGATGAGGAATACAATATTCGTAAAAAAGAACGAGAAGCTACGCTGGATGAATTGCTGGATAAAATTAATGAAAAGGGTATAAAAAGCCTTACCCGCCGTGAACGCGAACTGCTGGATAAATACAGCAGGGAGAGTAAATAAAAAGCACTTAAGTAAAATTTGCATACGAATTTTAAAAATTTTTTGATTAGTGAGCCTATGAATGGTCGAGTTATCAATGTATTTATGAAAATACTTTTTTGGCGAAAGCTTACACAAACAAATATTGACTTTAAAAAAGCACGTGATGGTATGATAGTGGCGTATGAATTTAAATGGTTAACCGCAGAATCAAAAATGAAATTTCCCAAATCATTTAAAGTGGCATATAATCCCTGAAAATTATAAATTAAAACACCCAATAACAGATTGGTTACTTTCATTCATTTGAAAGCATGAAAAAAGAGAATTACAACCTTTGCACTAGCTGGTAGCTGCATTATGTTTTTCTATAGCTCAGTGAAATAAAATATAAGGTAAGACAACAAACCTTCTCAATCACTTTAAAGTTTTTAATCTGGCAAACTGCCTATTTTTTTCTAAGTTTGCTCTCAATAAATATTTACTATGGTTCGTAATAACTGGACACGCGAAGAAATTGCTGAAATATACAACAAGCCGTTGATGGAACTAATTTTTGAGGCGGCTTCAGTTCATCGTAAGCATTTTGATCCGTTAGAAGTGCAGATGAGTACTCTGCTTTCCATTAAAACCGGTGGGTGTCCTGAAGACTGTGCATACTGTCCGCAGGCGGCTCGTTATAATACAGACGTAAAAGGAACTCCCCTGCTTAATGAAGAGGAAATCATCCAGTCGGCATTGGCTGCAAAAGCTAATGGCTCCTCTCGGTTTTGTATGGGAGCGGCCTGGCGTGAAGTGAAAGATAATGTTCATTTCGACCGGGTAGTAGAGGTAGTGAAAAAAGTTACTGACTTGGGCATGGAAGTGTGTTGTACCTTAGGTATGCTGAATGAGCACCAGGCCAAGCGATTGAAAGAAGCTGGCTTGTATGCGTACAATCATAATTTGGATACCTCGCCGGAATACTATGAAAAAATTATTACAACTCGTACTTATGAAGATCGGCTGAATACCTTGGAAAATGTTCGTAAAGCCGGCATCAGTGTATGTTGTGGCGGTATTGTGGGGATGGGCGAAGATAAAAGCGATCGAATTGGTTTGCTTCAAACTTTGGCTAACATGTCGCAACATCCAGAATCTGTACCCATAAATGCACTGGTAGCTGTGGAAGGAACTCCCTTGGAAAATCAAGAAAAAATTTCTTTTTGGGAAATATTACGAACCATTGCTACGGCACGAATTATCATGCCCAAGAGTATGGTAAGGCTTTCAGCCGGCAGAACAGAGATGAGCATAGCCGAACAGGCGTTGTGTTTTATGGCAGGAGCCAATTCCATTTTTGCCGGTGATAAATTGCTTACTACCCCCAATCCTGAATTTGACCAAGATAAAATGATGTTTGAATTGCTGGGTTTGAAGCATAAACCAGCATTTAAGGATTGCACCATACCTAAAAATTCTATGGAAGTCACAGAAACTCTTTGAGTGAATCGGCCTATGCGCCTGCCTTATCATATCCAACTTCGGCTGGAGGAACGAGAAAAAGAAAATAGTTTCAGAATGCTCGGCTCTATTCCTCCCGAATGTACTGACTTTTCATCGAATGACTATTTAGGGTTAGCTCAAAATAAAGAAGTAAATCAACTTGCCAAGCAAATACTTGTTGATTCTAAAGTTACACTACACGGCGCTACCGGTTCGCGTTTAATTAGTGGTAATCATATATTGTATGAACAAACTGAATCATTGCTAGCAGATTTACATCAGGCAGAAGGATGTTTGATTTATCCTTCGGGTTATATGGCAAATCTTGGTTTGTTATCGGCTATACCGCAACGTGGAGATACCATTTTGTATGATGCACTGTGCCATGCTTCTATTCGCGACGGAATTCGACTTTCACTGGCTCATACTCATTCCTTTCAACATAATAACTTACAGGATTTAGAAAAAAAAATAAAGCGTAGCCGTGGTCAGGTGTATGTAGTTACAGAATCCGTTTTTTCAATGGATGGTGATGAAGCCAATATCCAGGCTTTGGTAAATATATGTGAAACGTATCAGGCTTATCTTATCGTGGATGAAGCGCATTCGTTGGGAGTGCAGGGATGGGGCAAAGTACAACAAACGAATTTGCATCAACGAGTATTTGCCCGAGTTGTAACTTTTGGCAAAGCTATGGGAGCTCATGGAGCAGCCGTTTTAGGAAGCTGGGAATTAATCAAGTATTTAATTAATTTTTCTAGACCATTTATTTATACTACCGGTATGCCACCTGCTGCTTTGGCAACCATACAAGCAGCCTATCGTTATCTTCAAGGTCATCCGGAGTTGCAACAGTTGTTAGCTCAAAAAATTAGTTTTTATAAACAAAAAGCACATGCTTTTGAAACTACATCTACCCCTATACAGCGTATCATTGAGCCTGGCAATGTTGCCGTTCGGGCCTTGGCATCTTTTTTACATCAGCAGGGATATTATGTAAAGCCCATTCTTTCGCCAACTGTGCCAGCTGGTACAGAACGTATACGCATTTGTTTGCATGCCCAGCATACCGAACAAGAAATTGCAGGATTAATAGAATCTATTCATCAATGGAGAGAAAGATATTCATAACCGGGATTGGAACTGATGTAGGAAAAACCTTGGCATCGGCAGTTTTAACCGAAGCCTGGCAGGCAGATTACTGGAAACCTATCCAGGCCGGCAACTTAGATCAATTAGAAAGTACTTACGTACAATCGTTAGTTTCTAATTCCAAATCAGTAATACATCCTACGCAAATATTACTCAATACTCCCTGCTCGCCACATTATGCTGCTCAACTGGATGAGATAACCATAGAGCCTGAAAAATTAACGATTCCTAAAACAGCCAATACCTTACTCATTGAAGGAGCAGGAGGGCTAATGGTGCCCTTGCAAAAGGATTTTTTGATTTTGGATTTAATTAAATTTTGGAAATTACCGGTAGTGTTAGTTAGCCGAAATTATTTGGGTTCTGTAAATCATACCTTATTGACTCTGGAGGTGTTAAAAATACATCAGATACCTGTATTAGGCCTTGTATTTAGTGATACAGATGCATGGGATAGTATGGCTTATATTAGCCATAGAAGCCAATTGCCTATAATAGGCCATATTCCTCGGTTAACTGAAATTTCTTCGCAACGAATTAAAGAAGTAGCCGCAAGCTTTCAAAAAATCACCGACCTTTAAGCCATGAATCATTGGGCTACGTTAGATCATAAATACATCATGCATCCGTTTACGCGGTACCGCAGAACGTTACAGAATATACCAATTATTCGGGGTGAAGGGGCTTTATTGTATGCGGAAGACGGTACTACGTATGTAGATGCCATTGCATCGTGGTGGGTAAATCTTCATGGGCATGCTCATCCTTATATCAATGCTCGTATCAAAGAACAATTGGATGTTTTGGAACATGTAATTTTTTCTGGGTTTACACATCAACCGGCGATCACTCTGGCAGAAAAATTATTGCGTAGGCTGGGATTCCCTTATGAACAATTGTTTTATTCTGACAATGGAAGTACAGCTGTTGAAGTGGCCATTAAGATGAGTATTCAGTATTGGAAAAATTTGGGAGAAAACCGACCCAGGCTCATTGCTTTTCTAAACAGTTATCATGGAGATACTTTTGGAGCTATGGCCGTTAGCGAACGCGATGTGTTTACTGAACCATTTCATCAGCATTTGTTTGAAGTGGATTATATTCCATATCCAACACCCGAAAATATTGAAGAAGTAAAGTGTAATCTGGAAAAGTTGGTTTCAAAAGGAAATGTTGCTGCATTTATTTTTGAACCTTTGATACAAGGTGCAGGCGGTATGCGGATGGCAAAACCTGCTTGGTTGGATGAATTATTGTTGATTTGCCATAGAAATCAGGTGTTAACTATTGCCGATGAAGTGATGACTGGTTTTTTTAAAACTTCAACCTGTTTTGCTATTGAGCAGTTGAACATTAAACCTGATTTTGTTTGTTTATCGAAAGCACTTACCGGGGGGTATTTACCGTTGGGAGTTACAGCATTTACCTCATCCATTGCCCGATCATTTCAATCCGAGGATGTTCGTCATACCTTTTATCATGGACATTCATTTACTGCTAATCCATTGGCTTGTACTGCAGCGTTGGCCAGTTTGGAATTGATTGATAAGGAAAATACTGCATCAAAAGTACATCAAATTGCCCAATGGCATGAGGAGGCGGCTAATAGTTTTACAACTCATCCCGTAGTGAGGGATGTACGTTCCATGGGATTGGTACTTGCAATGGATATTCAAACGTCCTATGATGAATATTTTTACAATGACCCGATTCGTGAAATATTGTATCGGGAGTTCCTAAATCGAGGGGTACTTGTTCGTCCGCTGGGAAATGTAGTGTATGTATTGCCACCTGCCTGCATTACCGAACAACAGATGAAGTCCGTATATCAAACAATGCATGAAGTTTTAGAGAAAATCAATCAATCAATGCATGGCTAATCAGGTTGTAATACGAGGTATAGGGGCTGTTTCGCCGTTAGGATTTGATGATGAAACGGCTAGCAGCTCATTATTTAACAATGTAACTTGTATTCAAAAAATTTACAAAGAACATTTTTCATTTTTGGGAGCACCGCTATCTGATACTTCTGAAGAAGCATTAAAGCAGTTTATTCGTAAGCATCACTTATCGAAAGACCAGGATAGAATTGTTTATTTAGCACAAGCGGCTGCATTACAAGCTGTGCAAAAAGCAGGGTGGAATAATCGGCAAAATATGGCTGTTAATTTTGGTTCATCACGAGGTGCTACCTTTGTTTGGGAAGAGCATTATGGTTATTTTTTAAAAAATCAAAAAGCAAAACCAAAAACTTCTCCGCTAACAACGTTGGGTAATATATCCAGTCAGGTAGCAGAATTTATTGGGAGTTGTGGAATTATCGTTGAACATTCAGTTACCTGTAGTACAGGTATGATGTCTTTGCTAAATGGCATTGCCTGGTTGCAATCGGGCATGGCCTCACATGTATTGGTTGGTGCAGCAGAGGCACCGCTAACTCCATTTACTGTAGCACAAATGCAATCGTTGGGTATATATTCAGAGCAATCAGATGCTTATCCGTGTAAACCATTGTATTTTTCAAAGGATAAAAAAAACTCCATGGTATTAGGCGAAGGTGCTGCAGCACTTGCTTTAGAATGGTTAGCACAAGAGGAATTAAAACCCGGAGATATTGTTATTTCCGGTTGGGGAATTTATAAAGAGACGGGAAATTCACCCACGGGCATTTCTCCAACTGGAATAGGATTTCAAGAAAGTATGCAACAAGCCATTCAACGGGCAGGGGCCCTGCCTGATGTTATTATTATGCATGCACCAGGAACAGTACTTGGCGATGCAGCAGAATATGAAGCTGTAATAAAACTATTTGGTTCAAACCTCCCATATTTAATTTCACAAAAATGGAAAGTAGGTCATACGCTGGGAGCTTCAGGTTTGCTGGGTATACAACTGGCTCAATGGATGTTCCAGTTACAGCAAGTTCCTACCATGCCTTATCCTACCATAGAACAGGTTACACCTTTATCTATACGTCATGTATTAATTAATACTATGGGATTTGGTGGTAATACGGTAAGTATTATGCTTCAATTTAATTTGTAAATCAGAGAAGTAGTTGCTATTCTTTATTATTTAAAGGTATTTGCATGGTTATGTATTTTTTACAAAATATCAATAAAAAACTTTTAAGATGAACTAAAAATTAGTTAGAGATGAAATTTAATGAAAGTGTAAAATATATTTTTTCTTTGGGTGCAAGCTTGGTTAGACCGATTTTATTGTTGAAAGCATCAGGTGCACCTGTTAACGGTTCCAATGCAATGCTTTTTCGGTGAGGAGGTGTATAGATTTGAAGAAAGTCATACCCTTGAATATTTTCTATGATGATTGTACCCATGGAAGTTTTCAGTCTTGCCTTTCCGTTTAATTTCCAAAAAAAGCAAGTATCCCAGTGAGTATCTCCAATAATTTGCCCATCTTTAAAATTAAGGTATTCTTTATTGCGGCCTGTAGGAATGAGTTTATTAGCTTCTATAAATTCTGATATATCTGCTTGTAGATAACTCTGGTCAGTTCCTTCCGGTGTTATAAAATAGGGATGCCATCCATCTACCAATGGCATCGTTGATTTTCCTGTATTTTCGTAATATGTTGTAATTTCTATTTTCCCCGTTTGATACAAGGTATATTTAATTGAGATATAGAAGGAAAATGGATAATAAGAATATTGGCGATTATATGCAGCATGTAATACCAATGAGGCAAACTCTGAAGTTTGCAATTTTTCTTTGATAAAAAATTCAGTTTTATACATCCATCCATGCAAAGCATGTCCGTCCGGTTTTAAAGGTTTGATACTAAAAGATTGATTATTCCATTTATATTCACCATTATTTATTCTACATGCAAATGGTGAGAGCTTGCAGTTGGGATAAGTTTCTTCCAGCTGTTTTAACAATGCATTTTCTGAATCAAAGGTTTCTATCAAATCAATATCACGATGTTTCCAAAAAAGCAATAACCCACCATATTTTGGTAAAATGCAAAGGTTATTATTCAATCCATCAGAAAGCAAACAAGCATGAGTGGAACCCCATGCTTGTTCAGAAATAGAAGGTGTATTTCTCATTCGTAGTGTATTTTTTATACACCGGCCTCTTGTGCAGCTAAAAATCGTTCTGCTTCAAGTGCTGCCATACAACCGGTACCAGCCGCTGTAATTGCCTGACGATATATTTTATCTTGTGCATCACCTGCAGCAAATACTCCCGGTATGTTAGTCTGTGTAGTACCGGGCTTAGTGATGATATAACCATTCTCGTCCATATCCAGCCAGCCTTTAAAAATTTCAGTATTGGGTTTGTGCCCAATGGCAACGAAAAATCCAGATACTGCAATCGTTTTCTCTTCGCCTGTTTTATGATCTTTTACCCTAACACCAGTTACATGATCATCCCCTAAAATTTCCAACGTTTCATGGTTAAATAAAACTTGGATATTAGGATTGTTCAATACACGTTGTTGCATTATTTTAGAAGCACGCATTTCATCGCGGCGTACCAGCATGTAAACCTTTTTACACAGCTTAGCCAGATAGGAGGCTTCTTCGCAGGCCGTATCCCCCCCACCTACTATGGCTACTTCCTGGCCGCGAAAAAAGAAACCGTCGCAAACTGCACAAGCTGAAACACCATGTCCATTCAAGCGTTGCTCACTGGGTAATCCAAGCCATTTGGCAGATGCGCCGGTACTAATGATTACTGTTTCGGCATAAACGTCGGTTGTGTCGTCTATTGTAACTTTGAAAGGACGTTTTGAGAAATCAACTTTTGTGGCTAATCCATAACGGATATCGGTATTGAATCGTTCTGCTTGCTTTTTGAAGTCTTCCATCATTTCAGGGCCCTGTACGCCGTTTGGGTATCCAGGATAGTTTTCAACTTCGGTAGTGATGGTTAGCTGCCCTCCAGGTTGCGCACCGGTGTATAATACTGGTTTCAATTCAGCACGGGCTGCATAAATAGCAGCTGTGTAGCCTGCAGGGCCGGAACCAAGAATAAGGCATTGTATGGTTTGCTTTTCGTTCATAGGCTTGTTTATTGTGGCCGCAAATTTGAATTAAAAAAATAAATCAGATCGTGACAAAAGTAACCAACTTTTTATAACTGAAAGGTGAATTAATAGCAGTACAATTTGAAATAATTTTTTTGGTTTATTGAGGTACTACATATTGATAATAGGTGGCACCATATCCCACAAAACCTCCAAAAGCACCATTTACATTTGACTTTATAAACGTTGGTGCTGAAAAAGGATTTCCAAATGAGCTGGCAGCAGATGTGTAGGTTCTTATAAATTCATACGAACGATAGTCAATGGTACAAAATTTAACAGAGATGGTATCGCCCTTTACAAAGTAGAAGCGTGCTGTATCCTCGGGCAAATTATTTGGAATGTAAAAGGGGAGAGGATCTGGCCGGGAAAAACTAAATGCAGTGCTCGTACCATTAAAATTTTTATCACTGAGCGCCCCGGCAGCCACGTAATAAGGATATCCCTGTCGTTTGGTAAATAAGCGATAAATGTTTCCCATAGTATCCGGGTCAGTTAAATGTCCCCACCCAAAACCTTTGTATGGCGCTTGGGGATCGGGCTTCCAATAGATACTGTCTAAATAAATCAGCGGAGGGATGGTTGTATATGAAGTGATGGTATCACCTTCGGCATAAATAGTAAGGTAATAGGTTTTTCCAGCTTGGCCAATCAATGCCGGATTGGTACCCTTGTAATATACCGGAGGAAAACTTGTCGGATCAATGGTGAAAACCAAAGAATCAGTAATCACTCCATCAGAAAGAAAAACAGACGCATTAGCCACAAAAATTTGCTGTAATGATGAAATATCGGTGAGGTTTATTTCTTCAAAATATGGAAATGAGCGGCTTATTGTAACCCTAGCATAATCTCCATGATCGATGAATCCATCTACTACCAGCATGGGTTCCGGTTCCGGTAAATTAATATCTATGTTTCTTTCACATGATATAAATAACCCACTTATGAAGATGAGTACTACAAATAAGTTTAATCCATATATCTTAAATTTCTTCATACGCTAAAAACTAAAATTCCAAGTTAGTGCCGGAATAATAGGGAACAAGGAAACTTGTTTACCCTGAAATTTAATGGTGTTTGTATTTTCGTCTGTTTCAATATCAAAATACACAAAAAATGGATTTAAACGACTATACACATTATAAATGGAAAGATTCAAATTAGATGACCATTTACTGTTTTTGTGCAATTGATATGTAACCGATAAATCCATTCTGTGATAAGGTTGCATTCGAAAATTATCCCGATCGTCAAATTGAGGAACAATAGTATTTCCTACAAAATAAAAACGGGTGGGGACTGCCAATACGTTTCCGGAAGAAAAGACAAACACAGCTGCTACATTCCATTTTTTCTTTTTGTCAATATCCCATGATACAGTAAGCGATAAATCATGCCTGCGATCGTATCGTGGATAGAAAAAATCGCCGTCGTAATTAATTTCTTCTTTGTTAAAACCATACCGTTGTGTCCATGATAATGTATAGCCAATCCAGCCGGTAATTTTTCCTAATCGTTTTTTGAAAAAGAATTCAGCTCCCCACGAACGTCCGTTTCCAAATGCTAAAATGTTATCTGGATTATCTGCAACGATTTGTGCAAAAGAGCTATTGTCTTTGTATTCAACCAAACCATACATTTCTTTATAATAAATTTCTACAGATGTTTCCAGCATGTTGTTCAAGAAATTATGAAAATATCCCAAGCTGTATTGTCTAGCCAATTGAGGCCGAATAATGGAAGTGCTGGGTAACCATATATCAGTGGGTAACGAAACTGTAGCCAGATTGGCCAAGTGAAGGTTTTGATAGTTTTGCGTAAAAGCTGCTTTGATAGAAATATTTTCATTGATACGAAAACGTATAGATAATCTGGGTTCTAAACGTGCATAATCGGCAATGTTAGCCAATGTTCCGTATTCTATGGTGTCTGTGTTAAAACCATCTTGATCTTTTACAAAGCGTTTAAATGGTCCAGTATGTTGAAAATAACTAAAGCGCAAACCAGCATTTACTTTTAGCCAAGGGGTAATATCCCATTCATCCAAAACATATAATGCAAAATCATGGGCAAGTATTTTTTGGCGGGTACCCGGTTCGATGATGGTAGAATCAAATTGTGCTGTTGCAGTGCTGGGTGTAAACTCATGAAATGTGTAATCCGCACCAAATTTTATATTATGTTTTGAACTGGGTACCCAGTCCCAGTCCATTTTTGCAGAATAATCACGAATACCTGAAAATAAATTAAATCCTATATCACCGGTATTGGCTTTAGTTTGAAACTGATAGTCAGTAAAAGCGAAGGTAGTACTCATAAATAACCGGTTACCAAATGTATGAATATAACGCATGGTGGCTATTCCGTTTCCCCACGGAATATCTATACGCAAGTCACTGCTTGGGCTTTTGAATGAAAATATATCCTGCCCGTAATAACCACTAACAAAAATTCGGTCTTTAGGAGTTATTTGCCAATTTATTTTGGCATTTAGGTCATAGAAATAATAGCTGTTTCCATTCAGCGGTGATCCTTCGCCTGAAAATGGTAGTAATAACAAATCAATGTATGTTCTTCTGCCTGATATTAAAAATGAAGCCTTTTCTTTTTTTATTGGGCCATGAAAAGTAAGTCGAGTAGAGATGAGTCCGATTCCGCCATCCCCACTAAATTTTTTCATATTTCCTTCTTTCATCGAAATATCGAGCACTGATGATAGTCTTCCACCATAGTTTGCCGGCATGCCACCTTTTATGAGGTTTACATTTTTTATAGCATCTGAATTAAAAACTGAAAAAAAGCCAAAGAGGTGGGCTGCATTGTAAACTACTGCATTATCGAGTAATATCAGGTTTTGATCAGGCCCCCCACCGCGTACATAAAATCCTGAATTACCTTCGCCAGACCCTTTTACTCCCGGTAATAATTGGATGGTTTTTAATACATCTATTTCGCCAAACAAGGCTGGTACTTTTTTTATTTCTTCAATTTTTAATTCAATTTGTCCCATTTTGGTACTTTGTGTGTTGTCATCACTGCGTTCATCGGTGATTACAATTTCTTCGGTAGTAATTGCACTGGTTTCTAATTCTAAATTCACCGTTTGATTTTTAGATAAATCTAAGCTCATTTCATAGTTTTTATATCCTAAGTAAGATACAACCAGGGTGTAATTTCCTTTTTCAGAAGTAATGGAAAAGAAGCCATAATTGTTTGTTACGGCGCCTTTCTTATTTTCTTTCAGAAAGACATTGGCTCCAATTAAGGTTTCGCCGGTTTCTTTATCTTTTACATAACCACTAACAGTTGCTTTATCTCTTTCTGTATTTTGGGCAGTTATTTTTGTTTGTAAAACAAGAATAACCACTACAAAAAGCATTATGTGGGTTTGTTTAAACATGGGTTTTTCCTGAAAATATAATAACGTAAATATGAATTATCTGAATAATGTTTATTTTTGCAGCCAAAGTTAAGGCAATCCTTTCATCCCCTGATTAATTGGATAAAAGATTGTGTTAAATTTTGTTGATAAATGTTCGGGGTGTAGCTCAGCCCGGTTAGAGTACACGTCTGGGGGGCGTGTGGTCGGAGGTTCGAATCCTCTCACCCCGACAAAATCTGTGAAAGCCTGCTGTTGCAGGCTTTCTGCATTTTTTTAGAAACCGCTTTATTTTTGGGTTTTAAGCATAAGTAATTTACAGGATTATACTTGTAGGTTTTGTTTTTTTGGGGAATTCAGCTTGTAAGAATCAGCAAACGCAGTGATTAAATAGATTTTGATTTATTTCTGCAATTAATAATTTCATAACCAAAAAATAGTTACTTTGTTACATGAATGAATGGGATGATTGGTTAAGTAACTGGATCAAACAAATTCCACTCAAAGAGGCTTCCCGCCCGTTAGTTATTTCGTCTGATTTTTCAGGAATGGCTCTGAAGGCGGCAAAGATGAAGCAAAAAGTAGATCCCATTACATTGATTCGTGTTATTGAAAATGAATTGCCAGGCATCACGTTACTTATCCCAGCGTATAAAAATCATTATCAAGCCGGAGAGTATTTTGATCCGTTGAATACGCTACCAGATACCGGGGTATTGGCCCGAAAAGCATTAAAAAGTAAGGAGTTTCTGCGAACCGCTGATCCGCTACATTCATTTTTAATAAAAGGTCCTTTGGTTGAATCTTGCCTCCGGGCTTGCGATGATTCAACCTTTGGTGCAAACTCTGTATTTGGTTGGTTGTATAAATATCATGCTTTTCAATTGCTTATTGATGTTGACCTTCAGCACAGCTTTACCTTTGCTCATTATGTGGAAGAACAATTAAGGGTAAACTACCGTAAATATCAAAATCTAATTATTCCCATAAAGCAGTCTGATGGAACAATATTTCTAAAAAAAGTAAGATTTTATGCAAAGAAACCGGGTTATAATATATGCTTAAATGGTTTGCAACCCAAGTTAGTGCATGGAAATGCATTAAGGCATGGAGTACAAGATGGAATTGCCTGGATGCTGATTGATTTGCATAAAGCATATGAAATCATTGTAAATGACATTCAGCATGAACAAGCTCAGAATTTGATTACTTTTGACATCAGGCAATATATTCGCGATGTGTTGAAAATGCTGCTTATTAAGGCATGATATTGATTTATTCCATAAAAAATAGCCCCAGGCTTACTTATACTATCGAAGTAATTTTTCGTTGGGTGCTTAAAATGAAAGTTCCGGTGATTATTACACAAGAAATGGATGAGTTTTTACAGTTTCAAGGACGGAAGATTAATTATTCAAATCTATTAGTACCGGATGCTGTTCATGTTCCTTGTTCTGAATTTTTATACATGCATGGAGTAAAGCCCATTTTCCCTGGAATTGGTCATGGGGCTTTTGGAAAAGCACTGTTTCCCGTAGAAGGTAGTACCGATTTTAATTTTGATGTTTTTGCTGCTGTTTTTTATATGGTTAGTCGTTATGAGGAGTATTTGCCTCATGAGCCGGATATACATGGCCGATTTAAACCGGAAGACAGTATTGCGTATAAAAATAATTTCTTGGATAAACCCATTGTGCATTACTGGATTGAAGAATTAAAAGACCGGTTGATGTTACGATATCCAACTTATACATTCCCTAAAAAAAAATTGCGTTTTACTTCAACCATTGATGTGGATAATGTATATGCTTTTTTGGGAAAAGGCTTTGTGCGTACGATTGGCGCAATGGGTAAAGACCTGATAAAAGGCAAATTTGATACATTCCTTTTACGTACACAGGTAGTAACGGGTGCACGAAAAGATCCGTTTGATGAATACAAGTTTCATCGAAAATTAAAAGAAAAATATGACTTTCCGATGCGATATTTTATGTTGGTTGGCGAACGTTCAGAAAATGATCATAATATTTCGCCTCATCATCCCAAATACAAAGAGTTAGTTCGTAAATTAAAACGATTTGCTCGCATCGGCATTCATCCTTCGTATCGATCTCATCAGTCGGAAGAAATTCTGCATAGCGAAATTAAAACCCTTGAAAAACTTACAGGGAAAAAAATTCTTGATAGCCGACAGCATTTTTTAAAAATGCAGCTTCCTGAAACATATCGTCTTTTATTAAAAGCCGGTATTCGTCGTGATTATAGTATGGGATATGCTACTAAGCCCGGTTTTAGGGCAGGGATCGCCGAACCCTTTCCATTTTATGATTTACTAGCTGAAAAACGAACGCGGTTAGTTATTCGTCCATTTTGTATCATGGAAACGCAGTATAAAGATTACATGAAAATAGGACCTGCCGAAGCCTTACCCTTAATGAAAAAAATGGTAAATGAAGTAAAGATGGTAAACGGCCTTTTGATTACTGTATGGCATGATCGAAATTTTGCCAATCTGCCCGGAGAGCCCAATTGGAAAGATGTGTATAAACGTCTTGTAAAATATATTCATTAATTCATGATCAGCTTGCAATCACAACAAACTCTTAACAGGATTGCCTGGGACCAATTGATTGATGAAGCGTTAAATGATAGCCTATTTGGGCAGTCATGGTTGCTAGATTTGGCATGCAAAAACTGGCAAGCATTAGTGCTTAATGATTATGAAGCTGCCCTGGTTTTACCAATAAATAAAAAATGGGGAATCAAGTATGCATACAATCCTCTATTTATACGTGAATGTGGGATATTTAGCCGTACTCCTTTGAAACGTGATGTGTTACAACAATTTATTCATGCAATTCCTCGTGCTATTTTTTCGGTTGATCTTTTTTTAAATGATTCAGCAGGAAGTTCCTTGTTTTCGCAGAGGGTATATCAAACACTTGTGTTAAATCAGCCCATTGAACATCTAAGAAAAAATTATAATGAAAATACACGAAGAAACATCCGAAAAGCAGAGAAATTTAACGTTGAATTGGTGTTTGGTACTAATGCTGCGGAGGTTACAAGCATGTTTTTAAAAAACAAACTGCCGGAGATTAAAGAACTTAAACCAGCAGATGAAGTCATGTTAAGACAAATGTTGCAGGCTGCCATTGATAGAAACCAAGGGTTCACTGCTTTGGTTATAAAAGAAGATGAATGTTTAGCTTCTGCCGGATTTATTCATCATAAAGATACGTTGCTATTTTTTAAAGGATCAGTAACTGAAACAGGGCGCAAGATAGGAGCTATGCATTTTCTAATGGACCAGGTTTTGGAAAAATATACTTCGAAATTTAACATTTTTGATTTTGGTGGTTCAAATCAACCCGAGGTGTCCAGATTTTATAAAGGCTTTGGGGGAATCGATCAGGTTTATTACCGTTATCGAAGGAATCTATTCGGCAAATAGAGCAATTTATTGTTTGATCATTCTTTTTATAATCTTTAATAATCTCTAATATGCATCTTTACATAATTTCGTTATTTTCGGACAAATTTCAGATTTATTATGGTTCATATATTTACACACAGCCCTTCAGTTATACAGCAATATGTTGCTGAAATCAGAGATAAAGAAATACAGAAAGACCGAATGCGTTTTCGTCGTAATATTGAACGAATGGGTGAACTGGTGGCATATGAAATAAGTAAGCATCTTAGTTATGAGTTTAGAGAAGTAGAAACTCCATTGGGTACAGCCAATTGTCAAATCTTGAAAAATGACGTTGTATTAGGAACAATTCTTCGAGCTGGTTTACCCTTACATCATGGAATGTTAAATATTTTTGATAAAGCTGATAATGCTATTGTTTCAGCATATCGTAAACATACTTCCGAATTATCATTTGAAATTCAGATTGAATATATGTCAGCTCCTTCACTTGATGGGAAAACATTGATTCTTTGTGATCCGATGTTGGCAACAGGAATGTCGATGGTAGCTGCTCATAAAGCATTGGTGTCGCACTATGGTACCCCTTCACATTTGCATGTAGTTTCTGTTATTGCCAGTGAGCAGGGATTAGAATACACACGTCATCACCTGCCACAAGACACTCGCTATTGGATTGTAGCACTAGATCCGGAAATGAATGCAAAATCATACATTGTTCCCGGTATTGGTGATGCCGGTGATCTATGTTATGGGGAGAAAATGTAATGGAAACCGGCTGGCTGGAAACTTTTATATTTCTTTTATTGGCGTCGGTAAAATTTGCCGTGGCAGTGCCTTTTTTTATCATTGAAAATAAACTTACGTTTCTGCAAGGTTTTTTGTTTGGTGTTAGTTCCGGGTTGTTAGGTGTTCTTACATTTATGTTTTTAAGTACAATAATTCTTCGGTTTTGGCACTGGTTAAAAGAACAAATAGGGATTAAACCAGCCCACCCAAAAAAGCTTTTTAGCAAGCGTTCGCGAATGTTGGTTCGTATAAAAAGTAAATACGGGTTAGCAGGTATCGCGTTGCTCAGTCCCATTATTATTTCAATTCCAGTAGGGGCATTTATTGCAATGCGATATTTTAAAAATAAAAAAAAGGTGTTTTTGTATATGTTTGCAGGGGTAGTTCTTTGGTCATTGATTTTTGCATCTTCGGCTTCATTGGTTATTAAAATTTTTAAAACAATTGAACTTGCCCTTGTTACAGGTAATTAAACATATCTTTTTTGATTTGGATAAAACCTTGTGGGATTTTGAAACGAATTCCCGAAATGCGTTGGAAGAATTATATTATCATCACCAATTACCCCAGTACGGGGTGAATGATTTTAATTTATTTTTTAAATTATATACTCAAATAAATGATCAATGTTGGGATTTATACAGGAAAAATATAATTAATAAAGAATATTTACGTCATCAACGATTTTTTTTAACCTTAAAAAAATTTGGTATTGAAAATCGCCAGCTTGCAAAAGCAATTGGGAAAGATTATGTAGCCTTAAGTCCTACTAAAACGGCATTGGTAAGCGGAGCAAAAGAATTGTTAGAACATTTAAAAGGGAGATATCATTTGCACATAATCACTAACGGTTTTGAAGAAATTCAATATTTAAAGTTAAAAAATACAGGGATTGATCATTATTTTAAGGAAGTAATTACATCAGAACGAGCTGGAAGGCGCAAGCCAGATCCTGCTATTTTTCAATTTGCAATGAAAAAAACAGGAGCTATCCCAGAAAATTCGCTAATGATAGGCGATGATTTGGAAATTGATATACAAGGTGCAAGAAGTAACGGATGGCAAACCATATGGTATAATCCTCATCAAAAAGCTGATCCGGAAGGTGGTATGAGCGTTCAGCAGCTTCAGCAATTGATTTCTATGATTTAGCAAGCTAATCTCCAAGCAGAATTGTTATCTTTCGGTATGATTCGTTGGAGTATTTTAGTTTTAATGGTTTTATATGCAAGAATTATAGCTTCTCAAGAGCCATTACGCATGGGGATACGTGCTGGGATGAATTTTGCTCAGATCTCAGGTGTTGGTATGCAGGGATTTAATAAATTTGGAGTACTGGCAGGTGTTGGATTGCATTGGAGGTTTAAACCCAAATGGTCATTTGACCCCGAAATTACGTATTCCATGAAAGGTGCCCGAAAAAATCCGAATGTGGATGCCGGAGATTATACAACCTACACCATCGAAGCTGATTATTTGGAAGTACCCGCATTGTTTGGCTGGCATATGGATAAAAAAGACCGATTTACCCTTGATTTTGGAATAACCATGGGGGTGTTGATTCGTGAACGGGTGGAGCAAAATGGAGCACAGCTTACACAAGGAAGAGGATTTAATCGGTTTGAACTTGGCGCTGCCTTAGGCGTTACTTATCATCTTACTAAAAATTGGGCATTTCAGTTCAGAATGCAGAATTCTATCATTCCAATTAAACCCTATGCTAGTGGTCAAACAGCGATTTTGCCATTATGGGGGATCATTCGAATTGGCGAAGTTCATACAGTTATTAGTATTTCGTTGCAATATAATTTTGGATTTTTGCCAGATGTAAATGAATCACCTCGAATTAAAAAAGAAAAATTACCTCGAGAAACCAAACCCAAAAAACAAAATGGTAATATTATTGACGAAGAATAAAAAAAATAGTAGTTTTGAATCAAACCTAATATAAACTTGTATGAAAAAGATTTACAACATATTATTTATATTCATTTATGTCTATTTTATTTGTATAATTAATATATTCTCTCAGCCAGCTCCGGGTTGTCCTGGTGTGAATGCAGGGTCCGATGTAAATTTAGCATGTGGAGGTTGTACCAATTTAACGGCTAGTCCATTTCATGTAGGTTCAACCACTACATATAATGTTACATCAATTCCATATGCTCCACCGTACCCGTTTAATGCAGGTACACCAATTTTTGTGGGGCAAGATGATATATGGAGTGATGTAATTTGGTTACCTTTTAGTTTTTGTTTCTTTGGTAATGAATATACGCAAATTGTAGTGGGGGCAAATGGCCTTATTTCGTTCAATACAGCTTATGCTAATCAATTTTGTCCCTGGAGCTATTCTGCTTCTGTTCCAAATCCTACGTTACCTTTAAACTCAATTTTTGGGGCTTATCATGATATTGACCCATCGGTATGTGGTAATATCCGCTATGCTATTTTAGGTGCTGCACCATGTAGAACCTTTGTTGTAAATTTTGATAATGTTTGTCATTATAGTTGCACAAGCTTAAAAACTACACAGCAGATTGTATTGTATGAAACCACGAACGTAATAGAAGTATATATAGATAATAAACCAACCTGTGGAAGTTGGAACAGTGGAAATGCCGTAGTAGGAATTCAAGATGCCAGCGGAAACGTAGGTTTTGTACCCAGTGGATATAACACAGGGCCATGGACTGTAAGTAATATGGGATTTCGATTTACACCTAACGGTGCACCGGCATATACGTTAG
>JAOABX010000013.1 GCA_026418175.1 Flavobacteriales bacterium | reverse complement strand
CTATCGTACAGCTCAGCGTGTAAAACAAATTTTGCAGCGTTATAAAGAGTTACAGGATATCATCGCCATCTTGGGGATGGATGAATTGAGTGAAGAAGATAAACTAGTGGTACATCGTGCCCGTCGTGTACAGCGTTTCCTTTCTCAACCATTCCATGTAGCTGAGCAGTTTACCGGTATACCAGGAGTTTTTGTTAGCATTGAAGATACTATTAAAGGATTTAATATGATTTTGGATGGGGAAGTTGATCAGTATCCTGAAGCTGCATTCAACCTGAAGGGTACAATTGAAGATGTAATTGCTGCTGGTGAGAAAATGCTGGCCGAAGCGAAATAACTTGAAAATTGATATCACATGCAATTGGAAATCATCACCCCCGATAAAACCTTGTTTGACGGAAAGGCTAAATTAATTCAGCTGCCCGGTACCGATGGTTCGTTTGAGATTCTTGAAAATCACGCTCCCATAATATCTACGTTAAAAAAGGGAAAAATCAAGATCGTTGCTGAAAACAATCAAACTGAATTCATTGAAGTAAATAGTGGTGTGGTTGAAATGATAAATAATAAAGTAATAATTTTGGCCGAACCCGCCAGAAATTAATCAACTGAAATTATGCTTGAAAAGCTGCCCAATAACAGGCAGCTTTTTTTATTATAAATAAACAATTTCGCTGGTTAGGGTACTAAATTTTTTAAACATAAAACTTACACCGCAGTATCGTTCTTTCGATAAGTTTACAGCTTTTTCCATTTTATCCCGGTCTTCAGGTTTTATCTTAATCTGGTAGGTAATATGAACTCGGGTGTATTGTTGAGGATGATCTTCGGTTAACTCTCCATCAACATCGATAGTAAAATCAGAAAATTCTACCCGCATTTTTTTTAACAGCGAAGCCACATCCATTCCGGTGCATCCAGCCAGAGAAATCAACAGTAATGGCTTCGGACGAAAACCGGTACTAAGCTCTCCGGGAGTTGCATCTCCATCCAACATTAATTTTTGGCCATATGCTTCGGCTTCAAACTTCAAACTTTCTTTCCATTGGATGCCAATGTGATGTTGTTTCATTGATTTTTGTGGTTATTTAATTTTTATTGAAGATAAAGTTATTCTAATCAAAAATCATTTTATGTAAAAATTAAAGCTCTTGCATGAATTTGCTTAGAATGCTATTCATTTCGATTGCAAGTGTATTAAGTGCTGAATTTTCAAAGGCTGGCATTACTTGTTCCGGATTCATTACTGTAACTAACGTTTCATCGCCCTCTTGTTGTATTACTACATTGCAAGGAAGAAAGATACCGATATTTTTTTCGGCAGCAATGGCTTTTTTTGCAAATATAGGATTACAAGCTCCAATAATAAGGTAGGGCCGTATTTCTGCATCAATCTTGATTTTAAGTGTTTCCTTCATGTTGATTTCTGAAATAATGCCAAACCCCAATTGGATGAGTTTTTCTTTTACATAATCTACGGCTTCGTGATAGGGCTTTGAAATAAACTTGGAATAAATTATTGGCTTCATGGGTTGAATGATGATTGGGTTCGATTTGTTTTTATGCTATATACTGCTGAATAACCTGTTGGAGTTGATGAGCCGGAATTACACCACTTTGTCTCCAAAGAATTTGCCCTTTACGAAACAGTATCAGTGTTGGAACGCCTTGTATACGATAGTGTGCTGCAGCCTGTGGATTTCGATCAACATCCACTTTTATTATTGAAACTTTATCTCCTGTTTTTTGAGCTACTTCTTTTAAAATTGGAGCCATCATTTTGCATGGCCCACACCATTCTGCTGAAAAATCAACCAATACCGGCTTTTCTCCTTCTATTAATTCTTGAAATGATTTCATGGTTTTTATAAAATTGTTTTGCAAAGTAATGGATATAGTAGCATTAAAACTGTGACAAAAGTCATGTTTTGAAGGATGTTTGTATCTTCACTTGTAAATTTTTGATATGATTTGGTTTAAAGAATACACCTTGCAGGATATCAATGCCATCAATCGAAATACGTTGGCATCGCACCTAGAAATGGAATTTATTGGGATTGATGAAAATTCACTTCGAGCTTCCATGCCTGTTGATGAACGAACCAAGCAGCCTGCCGGATTGCTACATGGCGGGGCATCGGCAGCTTTGGCTGAAACATTGGGGAGTGTGGGGTCATATCTTGTTATTGATAATTCAAAACAGGCTTGTGTTGGATTGGAATTAAATATCAATCATGTACGAGGTGTAACCGGTGGAAAAGTAAACGGCATTGCTACCCCAGAACATTTGGGGAAAACCACTCACATATGGAACATTCGGATAGAAAATGAAAAAAATCAATTGGTAGCAATCAGTAGGCTTACCATGATGATTTTAGATAAATCGTCATAGAACTGTTTGAAGGTAATGTTTACCTTTATGCTATGAATGTTAAACCGGTCATTCTTATTCTTGGGTTGCTTTGGAGCACGATGCTCTGTGGACAGGATGTATTGGTGATGGATGCATCCATTGGTGTTTCTTTGCCAGTGGGTCAGGTTTCAAAAGTGGATATTTCTGCACCTGAATCAGGTTTTGCTGGCGTGGGTGGTTCCATCCGTTTTTGGGTAGGGTTAAAACCTACTAAAAATTTTGGATTTCTTTTTCAAATGGTGGGTGGATTGCAATCTGTAAAAACTAAAGATTTGCAACAATATGTACAAAGTACCTATGGTATATCTTCAGCACCTGTAACTACATTCTATCGGTATGGTACCATACAAGGCGGTATTCTAATTAGCGGGATAGTAGAAGAGCGTTGGGCACTGGATGCAAGATTGGCTGTTGGATATTTATGGGCAAATTCTTCGATGATTGATTTTACAGAATACGGAACTACTTATTTTAAAATTTATCAAGGGCATGGAAAAGGATTCTCATTTGGTGCCGGCTTTGGTGCTCGATATAAAATCTACAAAGCATTTTATACTTCCATGGCTTTTGATTTTACAGGAGCAATACCTGCATTTGAAAATGTGGTTACTGAAACACGTAACGGGTCACAAACTGATTTTTCCATGAATAATTATACCCAGTTTATGGGCATCCTTCAATTAACTGGTGGCTTGGGACTGGCATTCTGATGCATGAAACCGATACAATTATATACACCCGAAAATTGGAAACACTACGAACTGATTGATTGTGGTGGTTTTGAAAAATTGGAGCGATTTGGAGAATACATTACTATACGTCCTGAACCACAAGCCATTTGGGATAAACAACTATCCAATGAAGACTGGATAAAACGTGCTCATGTAAAATTTATAGGTACTTCCAGTAACAGTGGAAGATGGGAAAAGCTAAAAAAAATGCCGGATAATTGGCCCTTAGAATACCGGTATAAACAAATGAAAATTCAGTTTAACCTTGCATTGACCGGATTTAAGCATGTGGGTGTTTTTCCGGAACAAGCTGCTAATTGGGATTATATTTACGATAACATTCGAAAAATAAAAGGAGAGCAGGCGCGATTCCTGAACTTGTTTGCATATACTGGTGGAGCATCTTTGGCAGCTAAGGCTGCCGGTGCCGATGTGGTGCATGTTGATGCCATTAAACAGGTGGTAAGTTGGGCCAACCGTAATATGGAAAGTAGCCACCTTAAAGACATTCGTTGGGTTGTAGAAGATGCTATGAAATTTGTAAAACGAGAAATTAAGCGAGGCAAAAGCTATCATGGTATCATTCTCGACCCACCTGCTTTTGGACATGGCCCCAACGGTGAAAGCTGGAAACTAGAAAAAAACATCAATGAAATGATGAAAGATGTGCTTCAATTATTAGATAAAAAACAATTTTTCCTTATTCTAAATACATACTCCTTAGGCTTTTCAAGTTTAATTATAGAAAATTTGCTAAAAGATGAATTGGAGAAAAATAAACTTCGTCCTACCCGGTTTGAAATCGGTGAATTGTATTTAAAATCTTCTCACCAAAATATATTGCCACTGGGAGTACTTGGAAGAATTGATAGTTTTTCATAAACAAAATCATCAATTTTGTGATTTAAGTGTGCGATGAAATAATTTAGAGCTTTGAAATCTCCTTGGTTTATAGTTGTTATATTTTTACTGTTTCGGTCATCACTTTTTCCGCAAGCTGATTTTGGTAAACGTACGTTGTTTATTCGCAAAGCGACAAGCCCGATTATTATTGATGGTTTAGGCGATGATGCCGCATGGGCATATTGTACTCCGGCTGATCAATTTATTCAGCAATTTCCATTTGATACCAGCTTGGCAAAATCGCAAACTATTGTAAAAATGACTTACGATGATAAAGCAATTTATATCCTGGCAGAATGCTTCAATGCCAAACCTGGTAAATATGTAGTTGAATCAATGAAACGCGATTTTAATATCAAACGCAATGATTGTTTTAATGTATATCTCGATCCATTTGATGATAAGCTTAATGGTTTTGTTTTTGGTGTAAATGCTTATGGTGCACAACGTGAAGGATTAATTGAAAATGGAGGGAATTTTGACCCCAATCTACGTTGGGATAATAAATGGTTTTCTGCTGTAAAACGAACTCCTGAAAAATGGATCGTGGAAATGAAAATTCCATTTAAAACTATACGATATAAATATGGGATAAACAACTGGGGGATTAATTTTACCCGAAGTGATCAAGCCATCAATGAAATTTCAGCATGGAATAAAATACCTTTTAACTTCAACAATGCATCGTTAGCATTTACCGGAACGCTGGCATGGGATATCCCACCCCGAAAAGCAGGCGTTAATATATCTCTTATTCCTTATGCCATTGGAGGGGTAAATCATGATTATATCAAAGATGAAACCCGTTGGTTGTACAATAGCGGTGGTGATGCAAAAATTGCGGTTACATCCTCTCTTAATTTGGATATTACCGGCAATCCTGATTTTTCACAAGTTGATGTTGATCAGCAGGTAACCAACCTTACTCGTTTTAGTTTGTTTTTCCCAGAACAACGTCAGTTTTTTCTTGAAAACAGTGATTTGTTTGCCCGTTTTGGATTTTCAAGAATTCGCCCCTTTTTTTCACGGCGGATTGGTTTGCGTAACGGTGAACAGGTTCCAATCATTGCCGGTGTAAGGCTCAGCGGAAAGCTTAGCAGAAAAATTCGTATCGGTGCCATGAACATTCAAACTGCTGGAAGTTCTAAACTGAATGTGGAAGCGCAAAATTACTCTGTGGGGGCTTTGCAATGGCAAGCCTTTGGCCGTTCAAATTTCGGGTTAATCTTTGTAAATAGGCAGGGCTTTGAAGGATGGCGTATTTCTTCTACCGACTACAATCGGGTGGTAGGCATTGATTATGACTTACAAAGTAAAGACAACAAATGGCAAGGTAAATTCTTTTTTCATCATTCCATTTCGCCCGAAAAAAATTTTAATGCATTTGCACACGCTTCATTTCTTATGTACCGTGATTCACGCTGGACGATTATGTGGAATCATGAATATGTAGGGAAAAATTACAATGCAGAAACCGGATTTGTCCCTCGTCAATTCTTTTACAACGGCCAAACCAACCAAACTATCCGACTCAGTTATTGGCGCCTGGAACCTATGATTGAATATTCTTTTTATCCAAAATCAAAAAAACTATATCGTATTACTCCGGGGATTTACAACAGCTATTATGCTGATTCCGTATTTGCTCCCACTGATGTAATTACCAGCTTGTATGTGAACATGGATTTTTATAACACTATGTATTTTAGTATTGGTTACAATGAATTGTATACAAACTTACTCTTTCCCATAGACCCTTCAGGCACAGGTTCTAAAGTATTGCCTACGGGCGGATATCACTACCGGGAAGCAGTTTTCAGTTTTCGCTCAGATGCCAGACGCCGATTTACCTTAAATGCCAGTGGCGCTTTTGGTTCTTTCTTTCATGGAGTGAAATTAACTTATGGTTTGACAATGAATTTTCGTATTCAACCTTGGGGAAATATTGGACTAACATTCAGTCGGGATGAAATTCTCAATCCTGAACCATTCGATAATATTCATTTAATGCTTATCAGTCCACGTATTGAATTAACATTTCGTAATAATATTTTCTGGACCACCTTTGTGCAATACAACGAACAGATAAACAACCTCAATATCAACAGTAGGTTTCAGTGGCGTTTTCTTCCTATGAGCGACTTATTTATTGTTTATACTGATAATTTTAATACATTGGATTTTTCGTCAAAGAACCGTGGTGTTATCATTAAATTTGTGTATTGGCTTACCATATAGTAAAAAAATTTATTTTCTTTTATTTCTATTCTTTAAAGCATTATATATCACCTGATGAATGTTTTGTCGAATACGTAATCCCATGAGTTTTTTGTTTTCGGCATTTGGGTAAACCCTGTTTGAAAGAAAAACATAAACCATTTTGTAAGTGGGATCAATCCATACACAGGTGCCTGTAAATCCTAAATGACCATAAGTTTTAAACGAGGCACTGTCAGCCATTGATGGAGATCGGGATGGATATTGATGATCCCATCCTAATGCTCGGTGTGTGCCCGGTTGTTGTGAAGTAAAAGTTTCAACTGTATGTGGAGAAAAATATTTTCGTCCGCCATAACTTCCCCCATTCAGCACCATATACATTAAAATTCCAAGATCTGATGCACTGCTGAATAAACCAGCATGGCCACTGACTCCACCCAACAATGCTGCAATGGGGTCATGTACATGTCCATGAATTAGCTGCCTACGAAATACCTTGTCATATTCCGTAGGGATGATTCGCTCTTTTTCAAAGCGGGTTAATGGATTAAAGCCTGTGGTATTGAGAATCAGCGGACGATAAAATTCTTCGTTTACAAATTCGCTTAATTTTTTTTGAGTAATATGTTCTACTAATTTCATCATTACATACATACTCATGTCGCTGTATTTGAATTCTGCCGGAAGATTCAGTTTGGTTTGCATCACAAGGTGCCAAATTGAATCAAGCAAATCATTACGCATATAAATATCATCAGCAACTGGTAATGAATAATTAGCATGGGGTACTTCTGAAAACGCATACCGGTGAAGCGTGTCACCTTTGATAATTTCTGCAGGCGTGTCTCGCTTATAAGAACGGAAACGCTGCAAGGCTCTTAGAAATTTAAATACCGGTGGCACTGCTGGAAATCCGGCTTGATGAATTAGTACGTTTTTAATTGTTACATTTTTCAGGGTAGATTTTTCCAGTTCTTTCATATAAAAGCCCAGTGTGCTATCTAAATGTATTTTCCCTTCGTCATAAAGTTTCATAACGGCTAAAGTTGTTGCTGCTACTTTAGTAACCGATGCTACATCATAAATATCATTCAATTGAACTTGCTGAGTTTTTTCATAGGTATGAAATCCATACGCTTTATTCCAAATTACTTTTCCTTCAATTGCTATAAATACTTGGCAGCCTGGCATGGCATGGCGAATTAGGCCAGATTGTATTATAGAGTCAATCGGCAATAGCCATTGTCTGTTGATCCCCACTTCTTCCGGAATATTAAATTTAAGCCGGGTAATTGTTCGTTTTACCCCATCAGCATAACAATAGGTATTACTGCAGGTAAAAGGCAATTGCCCTTTTGCAGGCATAGCTCCCAAAATCATATTGGCTGCAACCTGTTGAGCAGTTCGATTATTGCCATAGGCAATCAGTACACTTGAAAATGGATCAAGTTTTTCTAAAAAGGTATGAGTACCTAACCATACAAAAATCAATCGTTTTTGCGTATTAAGTTTTTTAAGTAGTTTCAATGATAATGAATCGGAGTTTTGGAATAGGGTAGAGTCAGCTACTACGATGTATGTTCCAAATTCGTTGAGATAAACTTCTCGTTCAGCATAATATGTTGAATCTTTTCCTGGTTTAAGCCATGTGCTGGTAATTGGAAAATGCTGATTTATGGTTTCTATAAAAAAAGGAATTGTAGTATTACCGGTTTGAATAACAATAGGTTTGTATAAATGTAGGTCTTGCAATGGAATTAAGCCTTGAGCATCACGAGCCAATACCATGATTTCTCCATATAAATTTTCTGCCAAAAGTTGCCAAGAAATCAGGGTTGAATCGGTTAGTTTTTCGGGCTCAGGATATACCTTAGGGCGAAATAAACCACACCATGCCTTGAACATGAGAATGCGTTTTACTTTTTGGTTCAACTCAGCTTTAGAAATAGATTTGCCTATTTCTGCTGCAATCATTTCCATAGCCTCTGCCAAGCTATCGTTTATCAATAACATGTCAGAGCCATTTAGAAGTGCTTGAGGATATAACTCTTTACGTACATATAATTGGTCATTCCGGCGGTCTCTCAGGTCAGAAATTACTAATCCTGAGAATGGAGTTATACGCCGCAACGAATCAAAAACTATCGGCTTGGTTAGTAATCGGTCTGCCAACGTGTTTAAGTCAGGATAATGTTTCACGGAAAGAGCCAAAAGGCCACTATCTGATAATGTTTTCAGTGTAAGTTTTTTTAAACTATCAGTAATCGGCTCTATCCAAGGTATAAATTTTTTAAATGGTGGAATGGTATAAGACGCAGTATAATTAGAAAAACCAATAGGGCATACAGCTATTCCTTCATTGGATAACGCTTGGTGAAATAACAAGGTGCGATGAATAATATCGTACGTTTGTTGTTCATTTTGTAAGTCATATCCCAGAGTGGGAGAATGAAAATAAAGTGAAAGGTTAGGAGCAAATGTTATATTAATACGAAATTGTTTGTATGCGTTGGCAATACGCATTGTAAGTGCTTCAAGCACCGAGTCGTTTGATACATTAAGAATGCTTGCCCCATCTGGAGGTATTAAATCCGGATGATTCCCAAAGGCAGGTCCCATTTCTGAATCTGTACCAATCAGCACAGGAATTTTTGCATTAGTATGCATTGTAGTAATTATTGGCAACGCATGGTATATCTGCGATGATGAAATAAATATCCCTCCACAAGTATTTATATTTTCGGGTATTTTATTATTGGGTTGAATTTCAAAAAAGAAAAGTTGAGCAATTTTTTGTTTGGTATTGAGCGTTAATAATACAGAATCTGCAAAGGCTTCATAAATGGGTGATAAAAAAGCAGGGCCTGCTTTTACAGGTTTCTGATAAATAATAGGCTTGATGTTTTTCTTTGTCCACCAGTATCCAATAACAATGATTGCAGTAATAAAGGTTAAAACAACCAGTGCTATTAGGGTTCTTTTAGAGGTTTTCGCCATATGCAATGATATAACGATATAAAGGTTGGTTTTGATGCATATAAAATAAAGTTATCTACTCTATAAATAAAAAACCCTGACGGAGCTCGTCAGGGTACAAAACAAAAAAAGGCAGTTTTTGGGCTTCGCCTGCTTTTTTACTTGTCAATTTCAATAGCTTCCAGCACTGGCTGGCCCGCGAAGTTGCTTTTAATCCACTGAATTAATTCATTTACTTCATCCGGCATCAGCATTTTTACAGCTTTTTCAAATTCTTTTTTAAAAAGTTTGACATCAAAACTTACTTTTTCCAGGATGGTTTTTGCATATTCTAGCATGGTTGTACTCATAGGCCCGGAGTTTAATTGTTGAATCTAAAATTACCAAACACCCTTCATAACGACAACTTTTTAACGTTCATTTTATTCACAGCCCATTCGTGTGAAAATTTTATTTAGCTGATTCTGAGGCACATTTCATTCCATCAATGGCTGCTGATACTATCCCTCCGGCATATCCTGCTCCTTCACCACAAGGAAATAATCCATTTACTTCGGGATGTTGCAGGTTACATTTGTCGCGAGGAATACGAACCGGGCTGGAAGTTCGGGATTCCGGAGCCACCAAAATGGCTTCTTGGGTATAATAACCTTTCATTTTTTTGCCAAACTCAATAAACCCAACTTGCAGACGCTGAGCTACAAACGGTGGAAGTATAGTATGCAGGTCTGCGCTGCCTATTCCAGGTAGGTAAGAGCAATCGGGTAGGGAAGTAGAAACTTTACCTTGGCAGAAATCGGTCATTCGTTGAGCCGGTGCAATTTGGCTTTTTGGACCGCCGATACAGGCTTTTTGTTCAACCGAAGCTTGAAAATCAAGGGCTGCTAATGCATCTGTACGGCCTGTGTAACGAGCAATATCTTCAAGTTTAACTTCTACAACTATGCCTGAATTGGCAAAAGGATTATTTCTTTTCGAAGGGGACCATCCATTGGTAACTACTTCTCCGGGGTTGGTAGCACAGGGAGCAATAATTCCTCCTGGGCACATGCAAAATGAATAAACTCCTCGACCCATGGCTTGTGTAACCAGATTATAGTAGGATGGAGGAAGCAGCTCGCTTCGCTTTTCGCAATGGTACTGAATTTTGTCAATAAGAGCTTGAGGGTGCTCTGCCCGTACACCCAATGCAAAAGGCTTGGCCTCTATTGTTATTTTTTTATGATGCAGAAGCCTGAAAATATCGCGGGCCGAATGTCCGGTAGCTAAAATTAGTTTTCGGCATTCGATAGTGATGCCTTTTACCGTGATAGAATGGATGCTTTGGTTTTTTACATGAATGTCTTCCAGTTTGTGTTCAAAATGGATCTCCCCCCCAGCTTGCTTTATGAATTCACGCATAGCCACTATAACATCAGGCAACTTGTTTGTTCCGATGTGGGGGCGTGCATTCACTAAAATATCGTAAGGAGCACCGAAGTAATGAAAAAGCTTTAGCACGTTGTAGATATCTCCTCGTTTATCTGACCGTGTATAGAGTTTGCCGTCAGAATAGGTTCCGGCTCCTCCTTCCCCAAAGCAATAATTTGATTCAGGATTTACGATATGTTGTTTGGTAAGCAGAGCTAAATCTCTTCTTCGGGCTTTTACATCTTTGCCGCGTTCAATGATTATTGGTTTCTTCCCCAGGGCAATGAGTTGAATGGCTGCGAATAGCCCTGCAGGGCCTGCTCCAATAATATGGACTGGTTCAGCATTAGAAATATTTTTAAAAACAGGGGAGAATTCAGGTTCTGGTATTCGATGTTCTCCAATAAAAACTTGGTAACGTTGTTGAAATTTTACGGTTTTTCCACGAGCATCAATGGATTGTCTTAGTAGAACAAAATCGTAAATATCAGTAACAGGCACATGCAGTGAAATAGCCAGCATCCTGCGAATTGTTGAGGGATCCTGGGCATCGTGCGGGGTGATGAGAATGTCCGCCTCTCGAATCATTATTCAAATAAAAACTGTATGAAAACTGACCGGGAGTTGATTTGGTCAATGGCATTGTTAAACATATTATTTTCCGGATATTTCAGATTCAAAAATCCAAATGATGCTTTGAGCTGGGTTGAAAATTTAAAATATGGAAGATAGAAATCCATTCCAAAACCCATTTCTGCCGTAATATCGTGCGGATAGAGCTTTACGGGATATTCAGCTGCGTTTTCTGCTTTAATTTTGCTGGAAAGATCGTACATGTATTTGCCTCCGCCAATTACGTAAGCTCTCCAGTTGGTTAATCGTACAGATTTAAATTTGAAATAGAGTGGGAATTCCAAAAGTGTGGACTCTATATCCAGCTGATTTACGACTCCCCTAGGTCGTTGATATACCAACGAACGTGTACCTAAGGTAAGTGATGGTGTAAATCGAAAATCCCAGTTATCACTCAATCGAAGGTTCGACTCAATGCCCATTGTAAATCCTGGTTGAATCAAATAATTTACAGAATATACTGTATCGGGTTGTAGTGTACGTAAATCACCAATAGGCCTTACTGCTAGCCAGTTCATATTAATTCCGAGGTTAATTCCAAAATGAAACAAACGTCGGTCGTACTTGGGCATATTTTCTGTCTGAATGGTTTTTTGCCTGCGCTGACGGACTTGCCCTTGCAGTTGAATAATCCCAGTTCCCAATAAAAGGATAAAAATCAAAATGTATTTAATACGCAACACAGAATGAATTCGGAATAAAAACGAAGATACAACCTTTTTATTTTATACCAGAATAAATACTGGCAATTCCAAACGATAAGGGGATGTTGCTTGGCTGTTTGAACCCGGCTTCTGAGAGGAGTTTTAAAAAGGCTTCACCATATGGAAACACTTTCACACTTTCAGGTAAATAAGTGTAAGCTGCGGGGTCTCTTGAAACTATTTTGCCCCATACAGGTAGTATGTGCCGAAAATAAAAAAAGTACAACTGACGAATTGGAAAGTGTTGGGGTTGTGAAAACTCAAGTACATAAATCATCCCACCCGGTTTTAAAACTCTGTATATCTCCTGCAAGCCTTTGAGGGGATGTTCAAAGTTTCGAACCCCAAAGGCTACAGTAACGGCATCAAATAGGGAATCGGTAAACGGAATATCTTCCGAATCGCCCCATTGTAGTGAAATTAAGTGTTGAAGTTTCTTGTTTTGAATTTTTTTACGGCCAATGGCCAACATGCCTTCTGAGATATCAATACCCTGAATTTGCTTTGCTCCAGAGTTTGCCATAGCTATGGCTAAATCGGCCGTACCGGTAGCAATATCTAGAATTTTTTCAGGAGCTTGCTTCTTGATCAGCTTTACCACTTTTTTTCTCCATAGTTTATCAATCCCCAAGGATAAAAAGTGATTGAGAAAATCATATCGATGTGAAATGTTGTCAAACATTTCAGCCACCTGCTCTTTTTTGCTTTTATTTGAATTATAAGGTGTTACTGCCATGAATATGCTAATATCAATATTTTGCAAAGCTAACAAAACAATTGGGGAATGGTTTTAATAAAAAAAGCCGGATCTATAAAAATCCGGCTAATCAATGGTATTAATAATATACTATTTTGCCACAATTATTTTTCGGGTCAGTACAGCTTTATTGCGTACATATAGCGTGAAGAAGTATACACCGGATTTAAGAGAAGAAATATCTGCTTTCAATGTTCCGTTTGTTGTATTAAATTTTAATTCTTTCACCTTGCTGCCTGTTAGATCAAATATTGAAATCATGGATTGGTCGGTATTTTCAATCTGATAATTGAAATACACAACATCTTTAGCAGGGTTAGGATAAAAAGCTGAAATTTTGTTGTTCTCTTTAACGTTGTCAATGCTCATTAACGTAGTGAAATTCACATCAATGTAAGCAGAATCATTTGGATTATTTGCCAAATAAGCCACATAACGAATGCTGCATGTACCCGAAAATGCCGGACTGCTGCCACTGGCTCTAGAGAAAAACTGAGGTTTTAAAGCTTCAGAATTTCCAGTAGTATCATTAGCTGCAATTTGTTGTGAACCGGGCGATACAAAGGTGTTTGGGGTCCAGCAACCAGAGGCCCAGCAAAACTGATTTAATGTTTCAGATGGAACATTTAAATACACCTTCTTCACATACACATCAACCGGGTTTCCGGTAGTATTCACCACATAAAAACGAGGTTCTACGGGTGCATCATTTGGGAATGTGATGTTAGGGTCTACATTGTATTCGGTATAACTACCGTTTGTAACATTGTTGTTTGAAGCATCTAAAATCTGTAAGCTTTGGGCAGAAAACTTATTGATTATAATTGTGATAGAAAGAATAAGGAAAAGTTTTTTCATATTATATGCAAAATTCCAAATGTTAAAGATACGCATTGATGGATAGAAATCCAAATAACTTACAACTATTCATCAAAAGTGTTTTCGGTAACTGTTATTTTTTCAAATGTATTGAATTCACCAGGTTTGTATGCTGCCAATATTTTTTCAGCTATTTTGTTAGCTGTAAAACCTTCATATTCCAAAACTTCACTCAGTAAGCCAGGTTTAAACCATCGGTTTTCAAGAGCCAAGGGAAACACCCTGGCTGTTAATTGATTTTTCAGCAAAATTTCTGCAACAATACTATACAACCCGCCGGTAAGGAAATGGTCTTCCAAGGTAATCATCAGGCTTCCGCTTTTTGCAGTTTCTAAAATGTAGGCCTCATCGATTGGTACCAAGCTCCGCATATTAGCCAAGCCCACTTGTAATCCTGCCTTTTCTAACAGTTGTTTTGCAGTTAGAGCTTGCTCAAAGAGCATTCCATACACCAGAATAGTAACATCTTTTCCTTGGCTGATTACTTCTGCTTTTCCAGGTTCAAAAGGGGCATGTTTATACACAGCAGTCCGGGTATTGGCACGTACATAAGCGGGTGATTCGTTATTCCAAATTTCAGGTAACATAAGCAACATGTCTTCATTGTCGGCTGGAGCATACACTTGCATGCCTGGAATACCCCGCATCAATGAAATGTCTTCTATGGCTTGATGGGTAGGACCATTCCCGTCGGATAGAAACCCAGGTACGAAACTGGTAAGTTTTATGGGCAATCCAGAAATTCCTACATCTGTTCTAATAAACTCAAAGGCTCGCATGGTGAGAAAGGCGGCTAATGCATGTACCACTGGTTTGCGGCCTCGAAGAGCCAGTCCGGCGGCTGCACCTATCATGCATTGTTCTGTAATTCCTGTATCAATAAATCGGTTCCCCAAGATTGGAGGAAGATTGCGAATTAATGCCCTGTTTTCAGCTGTCATTACAACAATTCGTTCATCATTTAGGGCTGTTTCTTTTAGTAATTCTTCGTATGTATTGAAAATGCTCATAGCCAGTATTTAATAAAACGACCCGATTGCAGAAATTAAGGTACCTCCCATCCAAAAAACTACAAACGATGCGATTGTAATAAGAATTAAAAATCCATACACACTCATTTCAATCATTTTGTTGGAAAGAACAAATGAGTGTTCGGCAGCTTCTTTTTTCCCCAAATGCTGAAATACAAATCCTGCAATTAAATATAATAATCCTCCAATTCCGAGAGGGGGGAAAATCACTACAGATAATATAGCCGGAGATATTAATCGGAAACGTATGCGGGTCATGAATGTTATATTACACTATACAAATAAAGCTTCCACCATGAATTTTTTTCTTCAAACACTTTTTCAAGTTTTAAACCTGTTTTTTCAGGATTTACAATTTCAGCTGACGAAATTACGAAATTTCCACCTAAGCTCTTTAAAGCCTCTGTATTAATTTCCAGATTAAGAATTTTTTTGTTTTGATATTTACTTATCATAAAAGAAGAGAAATCTTTACCCAATTCGCTGCAGTATAAATAACACCGGTTGCCCCATCCATCAAAATAATAACGAATGGAATCGTTCTTTTTCAATTCGGCTTCAATAATTTTTCTAAATGCTTTTTTATAATTTAAATCATAGATTGTTTGATAACTATCTAACGTATAAAACCCATTGTATTGAGTTATGGTAGGACAAAAGCCAAGACCAACTACTCGGTATGAAGCCAATTCTTTTCCTATGTGTTTTTTAATAGCATCAAATTGTTCTTCGGCCATGTATTGCTTAAATGTAGGAAAGCGCTGCACTCCTAATATGGTTCTATAATTATGAATAATCTCATCGTTGGCTGATAAGATTATTAACACCTGGGCAATTAAAAAAGGCATGATTAGCTTTCTGAACACAAGGCTGTTATACATCTGTGATAAACTAATGGCAAAAGCAATAAGCCATAACGCAGGAAGCAAAATAGAAAACCTATTTAAGCGAAATGAACGAAGAAAATTGATTTGACTACCCAAATAGTATTCAATGAAACTATAAAAGCCCTGAAATAAACTAATTGCAATAATGAAATAAATTATAACCATGGCTTGAAATTTCATTGAGCGATAGCGGGTAGAAACTAAAACAGCCAACAAAATAGGTAAGGTTAAAAACGTGCCAACATGGTAGTGATTGATTAAAAAGTGCATCAATGCATCTAAGATAGAATTGAATAATTGAGGTGGTTTGTCTATGTAAAAATTATAAGCTACCCGATGTGGTATAAAATTGCCAGGTTGAAGCATAAGTAAAAACATGGACAAATTGGAAATAATATAAACCCCAATTAAAATATGTATCCCCAAAATAAATTTGAAGGATATTGTTTTATGTTTTATGTAATGATGTATTCCAATTATTACCAAGGATAGAATGATTGGCATGGCAGCCCAAACCAACGATGAATATAAGGGAAATATGCAGAGATACAACCAATTTAAAGGTGTAGAACGACGAGTAAGAATATTTAAAAATACGTGTAATAACAAGGGTTGTCCCATTACCGTAATTCCAAATACACTGAATACTGGAACAAGACTAAATGCCAATGATATCAATACAACAATATACCTGCGTTGCTCGCCAATTACTATATGATTTTTTAAAAAAACATACATGCTATAAAATCCAAATAAATGAATGAAGGTTCTGTTTAGTATATAGCCTGTATAGGTCCCAAAAATTTCTACAAACAGATAATTGAAGTTATAAGCTGTAGGAAAGGCATTACGCGGTATTCCATTCATTACTTGTGGGATGGTTGCCTGAGGATCAATTTTCCATGCTACACCAGATTTTTTTAAAATATCCAGCCAAATCCATTCTCCTTCTAATGTATCATGCAATCGGATGTATGCCTCGTCCCATAAGATTAAATAGGGAATGAAATGCAACATCATAATAATACAGGAGATAATCCAAGCCCACTGGTTTAACTGTTTGGTCTTTTGGGTATGCATACGGGACGTAAAGGTAATACCATTATAATTTGTATGCATGCTATCTCTCAATTTCCTTTAAAAGCGTAGTTTTACTGTATGTTTCAGTCGCGTAGAGATACGGTTTTTATTATTTTGGCCGGCTTTTTTATTACCAATGCCATAGTTGCAGAGCTAATTGGTGGTAAGTTAATCGTATTAGGGCCTTGGCAAACTGATTTGGGAGGCCAAACATTGAAGCTAGGGCCATTTGCCATGAGTATAGGTATTTTGCCATGGCCTGTAGTGTTTATTATTACAGACCTCATCAATGAACACTTTGGGAAGAAAGGAGTACGAAAACTTACTTTTATTACCACTGTACTTATTATCTATGCGTTCATATTATTGTTTGCAGGTATGAATATTCCTGCCGTTGATTTTTCTCCGGTAAAAGATGAGCAATTTTCAGCTGTATTTGGCCAGTCTATGTGGATTATTATTGGTAGTGTTACGGCGTTTGTTGTTTCACAGCTTACGGATGTAATGTTGTTCTGGTTTTTTAAAAACCTTACCCATGGAAAAATGATTTGGTTGCGTGCAACAGGATCAACCGTTGTATCGCAACTTATAGATACGTTTATTGTAGCTGGAATTGCGTTTTGGTTGCCTGGCAAAATAACATTCAGTGAATACCTAAATATGGCTTCAACAGGGTATGCTGCGAAATTAATTATTGCTGTTGCAATGACCCCATTGATTTATTTAGGACATGGGGTGATTAAAGCCTATTTGAAAGAAAAATGATGCTTATAATTTAGGCTTAACTTGTACTTCTTCAAAAGCTTCCACAACGTCACCAGGCTGAATGGCATCAAATTTTTCAAATGACATTCCGCATTCATATCCGTAGGTTACTTCCTTTACATCGTCTTTAAAGCGTTTAAGCGACGAAAGCTTACCGGTATGTATAACAATTCCATCACGGATAATGCGGACTTTTGAATTCCGGGTTACTTTTCCGTCCGTAATGTAACAGCCAGCAACTGCACCTACTTTGGTAATATGAAATACTTCTCGAATCTCGGCATTACCAATTACTTTTTCTTCAAATTCAGGTGCCAGCATTCCTTCCATGGCTGCCTTCACTTCTTCAATAGCCTGATAAATGATGGAGTAGTGGCGAATGTCTATCTCTTCTTTTTCTGCCAGTTTACGTGCATTGGTAGATGGACGAACATTAAATCCAACGATGATTGCATCGGAAGCTGAAGCAAGTAATACATCTGATTCGCTAATAGCACCTACTGCTTTATGAATAATGTTTACCTGAATTTTTTCGGTAGATAGTTTCAGCAAGGCATCCCCTAAGGCTTCAATAGAGCCATCCGTATCGCCTTTAATTAAAATATTTAATTGCTTGAAGTCACCAATGGCTATTCGGCGACCAATTTCATCCAGCGTGATATGTTTTTTAGCACGTAAACCCTGCTCGCGTTGTAGTTGTAAACGTTTAGCTGCAATTTCGCGTGCCTCACGTTCATCTTCCATCACATTAAATTTATCACCGGCTTGAGGTGCTCCGGTTAGTCCAAGCACACGAACCGGTGTAGATGGGCCTGCAGAATCAATTTTTACACCCCGTTCGTTAAACATGGCCTTTACACGACCACTGTAAGGGCCTGCAAGAATAACATCTCCTACATGCAATGTACCGTTTTGAACCAAAACAGTTGTAACAAACCCGCGGCCTTTATCTAATTGGGCTTCAATAACAGTGCCTGAGGCGCGTTTCTTGGGATTAGCTTTTAGCTGAAGCATTTCAGCTTCCAAAAGCACCTTATCAAGTAAAATATCAATGTTTTTACCAAATTTTGCTGAGATTTCCTGGCACTGGTATTTCCCACCCCATTCTTCTACGAGATAATTCATAGCTGCAAGGGCTTCTCTAATTTTATCCGGATTGGCTCCGGGTTTATCAACTTTATTTATTGCAAATACAATTGGAACCCCAGCTGCCTTTGCGTGATTGATGGCTTCTACTGTTTGAGGCATCACACTATCGTCAGCAGCAATTACTATGATGGCAACATCGGTTACCTGAGCACCACGAGCACGCATGGCGGTAAATGCTTCGTGACCAGGTGTGTCAATAAAGGTAATGTGCTTTCCGTTTTCCAGTTCAACGCCGTATGCCCCAATGTGCTGGGTAATCCCTCCTGCTTCCCCTGCAATTACATTGGATTTTCTTATGTAATCAAGTAATGAGGTTTTCCCATGGTCAACGTGTCCCATTACAGTAACTACCGGTGGGCGTTCTGTTAAGTCATTGGGGTCATCCTCTTCTTCTTCAATGGCCTCCTGAATATCAGCTGTAACAAAATTTACATTGTATCCAAATTCTTCAGCAATAATGGATATCGTTTCAGCATCCAATCGTTGGTTGATGGAAACAAACAATCCTAAGCTCATACAGGCTGAAATGACTTCAGTTACCGGCACATCCATCATTTGTGCTAACTGATTGGCTGAAACGAATTCTGTTACCTTTAGAATTTTACGATCTTCTTCAGCCCGTATAGCTTCTTCTTCCAGCTTTTCTCGTATTTCTTCGCGTTTTTGTTTACGAAGTTTTACTTGCTTTGATTTAGTTCGTTCACTGAGTCTTGCTAATGTTTCTTTTACTTGTTTTTGAATATCTTCTTCACTTAGCTCTACTTTTTTATCTTTTCCTCCTTTGTTTTTGTTCCCCTTAAACTTATCTTCTTTTTTAAAATTAGCACCCTGAATAATGGTTGGATCCACCTTCTTTACGGCATCGGGTTTAATACGCTGTCGTTTTTTCTTTTCTTTCTTTACATGTTCTTTGTGTAGGTCAGAAAGAGATGCCTTGGGTGTTTCTTTGGGAAGTTCAATTTTCCCAATAATTTTTGGCCCTTCAAGTTTTTCAACCTGTGCACGAATCACTTCTTCCTCTTTTGGCAACTCGGTTTCAGGTATTGACTCTTCAATGGTTGGTGTTACAGGCTCTGTGGTGGGTTCTTCTTCCTGCACTGGTTTTTTCATGCTTTTGGCAGCTGGTTTTTCTTCTGCTGCTACAGGCGGAGTTTCTTCTTTTTTTGCAGGTTCTTCCTTGGGTTTAGACTTACCTTTTTTCTTTTCAGGTAATTCTATTTTGCCCAATACTTTTAGTTCTGGAGATTCTACCTTGGGTTTCACCACTTCTTCAATGGGTTCAACTTTCAACGTAGTATCTTTAATCAAAACTTCATTGGGCAGTTCTTCTGAAGCACGTTTCTCTTCCTTGTGCTTTTCCTCAATAGTAACAGTTTCTCGCTTGGTTGAAAAAGTTTCCAGGCTTTTGGACTTTTCCTTTACCAATTTTTCTCCCTGAAATTCTTTCAGCAAAAGGGAATACTGAGTTTCATCTATCTTGGTATTCGGGTTCGATTCAATAGCATAGCCCTGCTTCCCAAGGAATTCCACAATGGTAGATAATCCTACGTTCAGCTCTTTGGCTACTTTTGCTAATCTCATTCCTTTTGCTTCTGACATATTTTCGTTATCGCTATTTCACTTTTATAGGCACACAAAGGTATGCTAAAATCTACAATTAATCTTCAAATTCTGAACGAAGCACTTCCAATACCTGACGGATAGTTTCTTCTTCCAGGTCGGTACGTTTTACTAAATCCTCTACACTTAATTCAAGTACATTTTTGGCGGTATCACAACCTATACTCTTTAATTCATCAATAATCCAATCTTCAATTTCGTCGCGGAATTCATCCAATGCAACGTCTTCAGTATCCGGTTCGTCTTCGCGATACACATCTATTTCGTAACCGGTAAGTTTACTCGCCAATTTAATATTTAAACCACCTTTACCAATGGCAAGCGAAACCTGATCAGGTTTTAAATAAACCGCTGCTGTTTTATTCTCTTCATTGATTTTAATAGAGCTGATTTTAGCCGGGCTTAAAGCACGTTGAATAAATAATGCTTGATTGTTGGTGTAGTTAATTACATCAATATTTTCGTTTCGAAGTTCACGAACAATTCCATGTATTCTTGAACCTTTCATGCCCACACAGGCACCCACAGGGTCAATACGGTCATCATATGATTCTACGGCTACTTTTGCACGTTCTCCAGGTACACGCACAATTTTTTTAATGGTTATTAACCCATCAAAAACTTCTGGAACCTCTTGCTCAAAGAGTTTTTCAAGGAATACCGGCGATGTTCTTGAAAGAATTATCAGTGGGCTGTTGTTCTTCATTTCTACCCTTAACACCACGGCACGCAATGTATCTCCTTTTTTGTAAAAATCGGTAGGAATCATCTCTTGTTTAGGAAGTATGAGTTCGTTACCCTCATCATCAAGTACCAACAATTCTTTACGCCATACCTGATAAACTTCTCCGGAGATAATTTCGCCAACTCGCTCCGTGTATTTTTTATATACATGATCTTTTCCTAAATCTGTAATACGTGAAATCAGATTTTGCTTCATGGCCTGTATAGCACGGCGTCCAAAATCAGCAAGCTTCAATTCATCCGTTACTTCTTCTCCAATTTCAAAGTCCGGATCAATTTTTCGGGCTTCGCTTAAACTAATATGTTTTGATTCATCAAAATCAAAGCTATCTTCAGCCCATTCGTCATCCACAATTTCGCGGTTACGCCAAATCTCTAGGTCGCCCTTATCTACATTAATGATGATATCAAAATTATCAGCATCGCCGAATTTTTTTGTAATCATATTCCGGATAACATCTTCTAGAATGTTCATCATCGTAACCCGGTCAATATTTTTAACCTCTTTAAATTCTGAGAATGACTCTATGAGATTTAGATTGTCCATAATTGTATGATTTAAAATATGATCATTTTTGTTGTTTGCTTTATTTGATTCAGTGGAATGGTAGTGATTTTGTCACTAAGTTCAGGTTTTTGAGATTTGTTTTTTCCTTTCAAAGGCTTGTATTCATGTATTACGATTTGTTCATCACCTACTTCTTTTAATTTACCGGTGATTTTGCCACCGTCTTTCAATATCACCTCTATGCTTTTATTCAAATTTTTTTGATATTGTTTGGGATGCTTAAACGGACGATCTAGTCCGGGCGAAGATATGGTTATTTCAATATCATCGTATGTTTCTCCTAACGCTTCACGCAGTTTGCGAGTTATTTCTGAACATTGTTTCAGCGTAACGTTTTCCATTCCATCTATATAGGCTGTAAAACGATCTTCCCCATTCTCCTGAAATTCTACCAAAAATAAATCCTGGCGTGTCAGCTCTTCATCTAGCAATTTTTGTATGTAAGATGTATTTATCATAGCCTAGTAATAAAAAAGGGGACATTGTCCCCTTCCATTCTTTCCCAAATTTCATTGCAAAAGTACGCAGAATATCTGAACCTGCAAAATCAATTGGTTACTTTTTGCTGTTCAGCTTGGATTACCTCATCAGTATTTTCATTATAAACAAATGCTACCACATAGCATTTGTCAGGATTCCATCGTTCCATATTGAATTTTATAGAATAACCATTTACAAAAGTTTGACCGGCAGAAATTGACCCATCTGCTAAAAGAGTACCCCAGGTAGTTGACAAAGGTGCTCTAAGAATATGTTCATGCTGGTAGTTTTCAATGTCTTCGCCAGGATAATTGTAATCTTTTTGCCAATTAATGAAATCGTTTTCTATTAAATAACATACTACTTTAAAGCTGCCGGATAAATTAGATAATGCCTGCACATATACATAAGAACAGAGGCTACTATCTGCAGGGTCAAAAAAGTTTTTTATTTGAATGTCCATTTCAGGAGGTTGGGCTAATAGTAGATTAACTTGGTTTTCCCATTGCGTAAAGGATATTACTGCACTGTTATTAATTTTTTTTCGATTTACAGTACCATTCGGAATTCCGGCACTTGATACACCAAACTTTTGGTCAATGGCTTTACCAAGCTCTGTTCTGAAATCGTAACTATACTTTCCGTTTCCAGGCAAGGGGGCTGTAAAGTATCCAGATAATTCAGAGTGAATGGCAACTGCAACAATTTGTCCTGGATTATTATTGTATATGTCTGAAAGTTTTTCTGCAGCCCTGGGACAATTGCCACAACGGTGCCCTGTAAAATCTTCAATCAATACTTTCCGAACCGGATTGGTACGTGGAGTAAATGTAGGCTCCGCTACAGTACATCCGTTAGCGCCAATCTGAATGTACGGAGGTTCAACGTAATCGCAAGAAAGGCTGAAAAGAAAGGCAATCAATAAAGTTATGGGATGATAAATTTTCATAATAAAATTTTAAAAACTACTCATTATTGAAAGGGTTAATCCATTGGATGCCGGTACTTGTCTACAAACGCCGCCAATACAAACAATACCTTCGCGCTGTCGTCCATAAGACAGGCTAAAGCGTGTGGAACCAATATTGTATCCAATAGTGCCCGTGATATAATGGATGCGAAATGCTTCCGTAGGGTTGCCATAATTCCATTGATCCATTATGCTAACAAAGAAGTTGGGGGCAAATGTGTATTCAATTAACCCCATGAGCCAACTTCCATTTACACGGTCATCCAAATGATCCATTTCTCGCTTTGTTTGCAGTGTTTGAACTTCAAACCTTAATGTATGTTTGGGTAAGAACTTATATGAAACATCGGCTACTACAATGTGTGAATGGATAATGCGTGGTGTGTAACCAAATCCCTGCACCAGATTTCTGTCTATAAAGAGGTACATGTACATTAAATTAATTTTAACTTTTTTACTCACCTTTTGACTGATTTCTATGTTTGCATCCATGTATAATCTTCTGCCAAAGCCAAATATATCGGTAGTATAACCATATCGGTCTCCGGTAAGATTGGTATCGAGAGCATTGACCATGGAAAAATTAAGATTAATTTGTGTAGGATATTTTTTAGCCAGCCATTTTGGCGTAGTATAATTTATATCGGCTTGCATGCCCAATTCTCCATTGGTTTGAACAGCATACGGATAAACGGTTGCAGCCAGCATATAGGTGTGTTGCTTGTTAAGCATCGGAATAAAATTCATTAATAAAGCATTGCCTGTTTCATTACGGTCTGAACGAAAATCAAAATTTTCTACCCTTTTTGCCTGTAAAGTAATACCAAGCCCTTTCTGAGCATAAGAAGCTGAGAAGTAAAATGCTGTTCCTGGACGATAAATAAAATTATTAGTGCGGTTTGGGTCGTTTATTTTATAAGCAAATTCTGAGTTCATTTGAAAGCGGCCAATTCCAAAAGTAAGTCGGCCAGCCCAAGCTCCTACATTGAGAGGTAGTTTAAGCAATTGGTTGGGATTATCAGGATTTGGAATTTCCTGGTCTTTTTGATATTTACTTACAAAGCTGCCTCCTACTATCAATTTTATTTTCTTATCCAGTAATTTTTCAAATACTTCACCAAAGTTTACTTCTCCATCTAATCCCTTTACCAAGCCATCGCTATGGCTCCAAAAATAGCGTTGCTTTCCAATTAATCCGGTTACATGAATGCCTTTGTAAGGAGAATACTTTGCTCTGAAACCATCCAGAAAATTGTCAAACCCCAATGCTCGTTCTTCATAAAAACGAAGTATCAATCCATTACCAAACTGTTCGTAAAACGATCCGGCAGTTACCTCTAATCCTCCCAATTTATAGGAAGCATAACGAAAAGGAATACCTTGTCCTTCAAACCGATTATCAAATCCTAGCAGTGGTTTGGGTAAATACATTTCATAACGTAATCCGGCTGAAAAATTGCCGTTGGTATATACTAAGTTTAAGAAACCATTAGCTCTGAATCGTTCTGGAACATTTGGGGCGCCAATCAGAGAGTCGTTGTTGTAATATTGCCCGTCAAAACCAAAGTTCCCATGAATAGAACCCCAGTTTATTTCTTTTTCTGTTTTTGTCTTTTTATTTGTTGAGGGTTTACTGCTGATAGTATCATTTTGAGCAATCAGCTTATTATATATAAATATATTACTTAAAAAAAGTAGAAATAGTCTTAAATAAATCATGCTGCAAGAATATAAGGGTATGTCAGTGGTTAATTTTTCCGCCTTTTGATAACGTTTTAACCAAATTAAAAAGCTCTTCTTCATCACCTGGATTGTATGAATTATGCTGCCATACAATATCCCCATTTCCGTCCACTAAAAATGTATGGGGTACAGTGTTTACACTCATGGCTCTTTTAAAATCTCCGTTAGGATCGCAATATACTTCATAATCCCAATCTTTACCGCTTACAAAGGGTGCTACTTTCGCTAAGTTTCGTGCGTCATCAATGGATATTGCAATTAATTTAACACCGGTTTCATCTTGCCAGTCTTCGTAATTTTCAGCTATTGCACTTAATTCGGCAATACATGGTTTGCACCATGTAGCCCAAAAGCTGATGATCATGGGTTTTCCATTGTTTGAAAAGGTAGATGAGTTCACCGCAGTACCTTTTAAATCTTGAACTGTAGCCGATGGTATTTTATAGGATTGAGCATTTACAAAAGAATGTATAAAAAGGCTGCCTGCGATAATAAATAAATATGATTTCATAGTGATAAAATATTTACAATATTATAAAAAAATGTTTCTCAGATTTCTAATATTCAAGTTATAAGATAGCAACAATAATGCCTATAAAGATTTTTAATTTTCTTTTTTTACAGCAAGCCGAATAATTTCCCAATATCCATTAGCGTAAGGAGCTCTATCAAAATAGCCTCGTTCTCTTAGTAATTGATGCATCTTTTTAAAACGGTAAGAAGGAACACTCATGTGCAGGTGATGTTCTGCATGATAATTTACGTGCAATGGAGCAAATAAAAGTTGTTCAAACAAATTTGCCCGAATGGTTCTGGAATTTACGTGTGGATCTAATCGGTCTTCTACTACACTATGTTCTGCGATGGATCGTACACGAATACAAAATGGATATGTAAATATATTGGCGGCAGGCCATAGTAAATAGAGTAGTGGTTTGCCAGATATCCAGCAAAAAGTAAACAATATTGCATTGCTTATTATTGGGCCACTGAGATTTTTAATGCTCAACGAAAATATTTTTTTTATTCCCGGAAATGGTTGTTTTATTATACGGTTGCCTAAATTATATTCTATTAGGCCTATGTGCATTGCTAATAACCCAATCATGGCTTTGAGTCCAGTAATTCCTGTAAGGTCACGCAAAAATTTTCGAATCATACTTTGCTTTGAGGCAGGATATCCTTTCGTTAAATTAAGGTCTGGATCTTCATCGGTTCCGGTAGTTTTGTGGTGTAGCAAGTGATATGGACGATATTGCTCTACGTTATGAAAAATGGGCCAACCCCCAAAAATATTTCCAATCACTGTGTTTATCCGTGGATTTTTAAATAATGAATAATGTGATGCATCATGCAAAATTATGGCGCAGGCTAATTGTTTGCCTCCTAATATCCATAAAGCAATGAATATGGTGATTGGATGGATAAAAAAATAGACTAATGTAAAAGCAGCACCAATCCATAGCCAGGTATTGATGATTTGCCATGCTCCCAACCAATCGTTCCGTTTTGTTAATTGCTTTATTTCATCCGGGGTAAATATTTCTTTTACCCTTGCATTATACCAAACAAACTGATTGACACTCATCTTGCAATTAAAATTCTATTTGATCCTTACCATGTGTTTTTGGATTTCTGTATCCTTCAAAGGGTAGGGATAATAATCGTATGATATTGCTGTGTTCTTTTATTGCCGGATATGTATCTAAACCATATACCAATTTTTTGGGGTCATCTACTTCGGTAAAGGTGAAAAAAATTCGATCCCAANTAGAAAAAATATTTCCATAGTTTGAATCAGTATATGGTAGTTTAAAGTGATGATGGGTCTTATGCATATCCGGTGAAACAATGATCCAACTCAAAGCTCTATCTAGCCATTTAGGCAATTGGATGTTGGCGTGGTTAAACTGTGATAAAGCGACGGAAAGTGATTGGTACATCATCAGCAACCAAATAGGAGCACCTAGTATTGCAACCCCTAACATGGTAAAAATCACCCGAATTACTGATTCGCCAGGATGATGCCGATTAGCTGTTGTAGTATCAACCAATGGATCGGAATGATGAATTAAATGAAACATCCAAAGCCATTTTATTTTATGTTCAAGAAAATGAGCTAGCCATGCTCCAATTAAATCTAAGCCCAATAAGCCAACAATGATGAATAACCAAAGAGGCATATCCATTAACCAAAGTAAACCTAGTTTTTCTTGCTCCAGGTAGTCGCTTATTTTTACTATAATAAATGCAAATATAAAATTGATAACTACTGTAGTAAATGTAAAAAACATGTTGATTCCAGCATGCTCGAAACGCCCTTTTTTAAAACGAAACATGGGAATAATTGATTCTAATAAAAAGAAAAAAGTTAACCCTCCTATTAAAATGGCTGATCGGTGTGAAGATGGGATGTGTCTGAAATATTCAATCACTTGCTCCATAACTATATTTTTTTATAAAAATAAGAAATATCAGTTCAAAATTTGATGATAAAAAAAGAGGGGCTTTTGCCCCTCTGAAATTATTAAATCATCATTATTTCTTACTACCATACTGACCACCGCCAGGCCCTTTTCTTGGACGGTTACCCAATCCAACAGGGCTGCCCAAACGATCCATGGCACAACGGAAACCAATCCAGTCAGCACCTGTATTTTCATCCATAAAACGACGGGTACCGGGTACCAGCCAGTAGGCTACATCTTTCCATGAGCCACCTTTTACTACACGTGCTTTGTTGTTTATTAATGAAACAACCGAATATTCATACATCAACTCATTTTGCTTTGATTCGTCGGTATAGCTTTCATCTTCATAATAGATAGATGATTTGTAATCTCCATCTTTATAATCACGATAATCTGCTTTTTTGTAATTTCTGCGGTTTAAAGCATCATCTTCGGTTACGTTAACATACTGAATTCTACCCAACGAATCTTTTTCTGCAATATTCCCTTCATCATCCAGCAATTTCTTTTTGAATACGTTACCACGATGTGGACGGAACTCATCTAAATCTAAACTATTCAGAGGACGATAAAGATCCATGGTCCATTCGGATACATTTCCTGCCATATTGTATAATCCAAAATCGTTAGGCCAATAAGAGAACACAGGAGCTGTAATATCGGCGTTATCGTTTAATCGTCCGGCAGAACCCATCATATCGCCACGCCCTCTCCGGAAGTTAGCAAGGAAGTCTCCTTTAAATGCATCGTTGGGGTTACGAGCAATGTGTCCATTCCATGGATATAATCTTCTTTCTCTTACAATTTCACGATCAGTGCTTGGATCTGTGTTGCCCACTAACGATAATGCAGCATATTCCCATTCAGCTTCTGTAGGCAGGCGATATTTAGGTAAAAGAATACCATCTTCCATACGAACACGACGATCACCACCTTGTGGGCCTAAATTTTTCAATTGTCTTTTGGTAATTAAGCCTTCGTATTGGCCTTCCAAATATGCTTCAGTATTGAAGTTATCTTCTGCTATCTGATTTGGGTTCACTTGCAAAATACCTTCACGAATAAGAATTGTTTCGTTTACACGATCAGTTCTCCATGCACAATAATCAGTAGCTTGTACCCAACTAACACCCACAACCGGATAATCCTGATAAGCCGGATGACGGAAATAATATTCTACATACGGTTCATTAAACGCTAATTTTGAACGCCAAACCAAAGTATCTGGTTTCGCTTTTTTTACAACTTCCGGATAATCTTCTCCAAATACACGATTAAGCCAGTAAAGGTATTCGCGATAATCAATATTAGTCACCTCTGTTTCATCCATATAAAACGAAGAAACAGTTACCCTTCTAGGCGCATTATCCCAGTTATAATTCACTTCCTGTTCAACACGTCCCATAGCAAATGTACCCCCTTCAATGAGTACTAAACCGGGGCCGGTTTCTTGTTCGATGTAAGGAATCTTTTCAAACCCGCCGTTACGGGGATCGTTATAAGTCCATCCGGTGGTACGGGATACTTCTTTTTGGCACGCTGGCATCAACATCACAGCTGCTCCAAGAGCAAGGATTCCGGCTACATTGAATTTTGATGGATATTTCATGTTTTGGCGAATTACAGAATTACAAATATAACGGAAAATACAAATTTATATTATAAATAGTTAAATTTTAACGCTTTGTTTAGAAAGATGGACATTTTACTGTTCTGAATTTCTTTCTGGGTTGGCGGCAACCAAATTGCAAGCCCAACGATACTTCATGGGAACCAGCAGTAGCATTTGTTAATCGAGATATCGTGATATCATAGCTATAACCAATTCTAAAAATTCCTTTTTGAAGGCCTACTAAGGCAATAAATGAATCGTTGCTACGATACCAAATTCCGCCCACAAAAGGTCCTTTGCCTGCATACAGCCCTACATTAACCTGATAGAATGATTGTTGCAATTGGAATAATACATTGGGCGAAATAAATGCTTCACCGGCATATTTTTTCTTGGTTCCAATCGGAATCATTGCACCAAAATGGGCTGTAAACTTAAAGGGTAATTTGCTATTCCCGAGAAATCCTTCGTTGGGTTGAGTGATATGATGGAATGCAACACCACCATAAAACATATCACTATAAACTATAGCGCCAGCACCTAAATCAAACATAAATTTGTTGGCGTTATCAAAAACTTCCTGGGTTGCATAAACAAATCCATATCTATCGTCAATCATGTCGCCAAATGTTAGGTTTCGAGTATCGAGGCTTCGCTGTAAAAATCCAGCTTCTACCCCAAAGCGCATCGAAACTTTTCTTGATAATTTTAACTGGTAAGAGTACATTAAAGCAGCGTTGTGAGAGGTAATGGTGGCTTGACCAGCTTCATCCCTGTAAAAACGAATACCTATACCTCCTTGAATGGCATCAATATGCATATCATACGAAGCTGCATATGTTCTATAGTTCCCTGATATACCACTCCACTGAATACGTGTATTCAATGCAATGCGTGGACAGCGGATTGATCCTGCAAATGCCGGATTTAAGTATAATGGGTTTGCATAAAATTGGGTAAATTGAGGATCTTGAGCATAGCTTTTTTCAAGCCCCATTAGCCCCGAAATTACTAATAATCCAGCCAGGTAAAATTTCTTCATTTTTGGTGAAAAATTGTTGGTTTTTACTCCGTATTTACTACTTTTCCGAATTTCAAATATAACATGATTTTTGAAAACATCAAAAGTTTAATGCCAAAATTTATTTTAAGTAACATCCTTTCTTTTTATTTTAGTATGTTTTCACTAAAATTTCACATCTTGCTACTTTAAAATTAAAACGATTACAGTTGAAATTATATAATATTGAGGGTCTAAATTTTTGATAATGAATGTAAAGAAAGGTGAATAAAATTTTTTCAACGATTGTTATACTTTTTTGTTACTAATAAAGTTTACTATTGCGGACTTAGGTTTGAATCGGGGTATGAAATTCAGATATTTAATGTTGGTAATAATTTTTATTACCAGACCGGTTTTTTTTAATGCTCAAGACATTGACGTTGTACCATTTAGTATACGCTGGAGTGAGCCGAAGTTACTTAAAGATGGTAATAATTGGGTTTTAACAGGTTCTGGAATTTCGTTAGATGAAAATTATCTCCCATATTACTATGTATTTACTTCTAAAAATCAAATAGCTTCTTCTGTTCAGATTTTTGATGCTGAATATATACCAATGCCAGAAAACTGGTATAAAATTGTACATTTGAGTTGGAGCATATCTTCAGAACCTGTTATATCAGTTTTTACAGGTGAAGTTAGCCGCAAGCCAATATCTGGAGCTTCTATAATTCCTATACGGAAAAATAGTTTGGGGCAGATAGAATTGCTTGTAAGCGGAAAAATGCATTTTGTAGTTCAGTCAAGTAGTAATATTCTTTCTAATATAAAATCAGCATCTAATTCGGTATTATCATCGGGGAGTTGGTTTAAATTAGGAGTTGCTACAGATGGGGTTTACAAAGTGAGCTACGAAAATTTGGTTTCTTCAGGGGCATTAACAGGCCCAGTCCCCTCAGCATCTGTAAAATTATTTGGAAATGGAGGCCGTATGTTGCCAGAGCCCAATGCGCTATGGCGAGCAGATGATCTTCTTGAAAATCCAATTCAGATGGAAGATGGGGGAGATGGTACTTTTGGCCCCGGTGATTATTTCTTATTTTACGGGAAAGCTCCTCATCGCTGGATTTTTGACCCCACTGATCGTAGGTATAAATACATTTACCATTTTTATACAGATACAACCTACTATTTTTTTACTGCTCAGGGGACCGGCGGTAAGCGCATTCAAACACGTGCTGAGGCATCTGGAATGCCTGTATATAGCACCAATAATTCAGATGAATTTTATGTAATTAATGATGAAAAGGTAAACTTAATTCGATCAGGCCGCTTATGGATGGGAGATTATTTTAATTTTACGGGTACCTATAGTTATCCAGTGAATTTAAGTGGATGGAACGGTTCATCGCCAGTAAAAATCCGAATACAAGCTGCTGCCCGATGTGTTTCTTGCGGCACAACTATGTTAGCTCGTGTTGCAGGAACTACCCTTGTTAGTTTTAACATCAGTGCAGCCAGCCCCTCTTATACAGCACCTTATGCTGTGTTTGGTTCAGGTACTGGAGAATGGACTCCTGCTTCTTCCTCTTTTACACTGGATGTAGTTCGTCAAAGTGGCCAGGAAGCATGGCTCGATTTTGTAGAATTTAATTATAGAAAATCTCTCAGCGTTTCAAACACGGTGATTCATTTTAGGGATTCACTTAGTATTGGGCGAAGCATTGTGCAGTACAATCTTTCTAATGTTTCAAACGTAATTGTTTGGGATGTAAGTAGAGAGACAGAACCAGTTCGACAGCTTGGAACATCTTCCGGTACCAATTTTTCTTTCAGGGTTCCCGGAGATACTTTACGAACTTTTGTTGCCTTTAATTCAAATTTAACAGGAGTATTAACTCCAGCATTTATTGGAAAGGTTCCTAATCAAAATCTGCATGCACTAACTCAAGAACAACCCGCTCCAGATTTAATTATTGTTACTCATAAAGATTTTCTACCTGCTGCATTAGAACTGGCCGACCTTCATACACTAAACGACGGTATGAAAGTGCATACAGTTACAGTGGATCAAATTTATAATGAGTACTCCTCCGGGGCACAGGATGTAACCGCAATACGCGATTTTGTTAAAATGTATTTTGACAATCATCTCCCTTCAGATGTGCCCAAGTATCTATTGTTATTTGGAGATGGTTCGTACGATTATAAAACATATCTGAACCGAACACCCAATAATACTAATTATGTGCCCAGTTTTCAAACTACTGAATCGTTTGATCGGGGTGGAAACTCATACACTTCTGACGACTTTTTTGCTTTGCTAGGTCCTACCGAAGGCATTACCGGAAAAATTAATCTCGGGCCTACTCAAACCATAGATATTGGCGTAGGAAGATTGGTAGTTCGTACCCTTCAGGAAGCAAAGGATGTTGTAAATAAGATTATTTATTATGAATCGAATGCAGCATGTTTAAGAGACTGGCGAAATGTAGTAACGTTAATAGCCGATGATATGGAAGCCGCTTGGGAATCATCTTTTTTCTCGAACAGTCAAGCCATAGCTTCTCAAATGCAAACTAACTTTCCGGTGTGGAATATAGACAAAGTGTATTTGGATGCTTTTAAACAGGTAACCAATGCCGGCCAACGGTATCCGGATGCTGAGGCTTATTTCAGTGATCGAATGAATAAAGGAACTCTGCTTGTAAATTATATTGGGCATGGTGGTGAATCAGGATTAACAAGTGAGCGTTTATTACGAATTAGCGATGTGATGAGCTGGAACAATATGAATTTATTGCCGGCATTTACCACTGCTACATGTACTTTTACCCGCTTTGATGATCCTGGATTTACTTCCGCCGGTGAAATCATTTTGCTTCGTCCAGATGGGGGAGGGATTGCATTATTTTCTACAGTTCGCCCTATCTCAATTGTCCCCGGATTTAATCAAAAATTTTTCAACGCTACATTTTCGAGAAAGCCTGATGGAACGCTTCCAACACTGGGGGATATTATTCGTTTGGCAAAACAGCCGGGTAATGATTTTGGAGAACAGAATATTTTGCTTTTCGGAGATCCAGCCATGAAACTTGCATACCCAAAGTTTCAGGTATTTACTGATGAAATAAACGGATTGGCGACTGATACTTCCGATTTAGCCCAACCAACAGATACGTTAAAAGCCTCTCAAACAGTTACCATAAAAGGACATATAGCTGACTTGAACGGCAATGTAATGAATGATTTTAACGGTGTGGTGTACACTACCATATTTGATAAGCCGGCTCAGTACATTACGCTGGCTAACGATCCGCAGGCACAATCCTTTAATTTTGAACTTCAAAATAATGTTATATTTAAAGGGAAAGCATCGGTGATAAACGGTTATTTTGAATTTACGTTCAAGGTTCCATTAGATATTAATTATTTGTTGGGCAAAGGAAAAATCAGTTATTATGCTGAAAATGGGTTGACAGATGCACATGGGTATTATGACAATTTCGTGGTGGGCGGCTCAGAAGATAATTGTCTGAATGATGGTATTGGCCCTGAAATACAAATTTTTATGAATGATACGGTATTTCGCAATGGTGGAATAACCCATGCAAATCCTGTACTGTTAGTTCATGTTTCAGATTCAAGTGGAATAAATACGGTAGGTAGTGGTATTGGCCATGATATAGTGGCTTATTTGGATGGTAATACTACTCATGAAATTAAATTGAATAATTATTATGAAGCCAACCTCGATGATTTTACAAGCGGTATAGTTCGTTATCCCTTGGGAAATATTAGCTCTGGCTTGCATTTCGTTGTAGTACAGGTTTGGGATGGATGTAATAACTTTACACGGGATACCTTGTATTTTACAGTTACTAATCAGCAAGCTGCTTTAATACGTGTAGAGGCATATCCTAATCCATTTACTGAAAATGTTACAATTTCGTTTGAACATAATCAGGCAGGAAAAAATACGGTATTTGATGTACAAATATCTGATATGAATGGTCGGCTTGTAAAACGTTGGATATTAAATGAAATACCGGAAGGATTCAGACAGGTACAGATTACTTGGGATGGCACAGGTACCAATGGTCCCAAACGTCAAAGCGGTGTGTATATTTGCCGGATACAAATGACCACAGCTGAAGGTGAAGTAAAAACTGGCACAGCAAAATTGATTTTAATTGATTGATTTTTGAAGATAGTTTGTTTTTATAGTAAAAAGTAGATATTGTATTGATATATTTGCCTTAGTAATGAAGAATATGTTTTTGAAAAAAATAAAGAAAGGGCTTATTTTTTTAGGAGGAATAAGTAGTACAGTGACTTTTGGTTTTGCTCAGCAACCCAGCGAACAAGATTTATCCAATACAGGCAATCAAACCATAACTACAGCTGTACCCTTCTTAATTATTTCGCCGGATGCTAAAGCCGGTGGATATGCCGACCAAGGAGTTGCTACTGAAGCTGATGCTAACTCCATGCATTGGAACATCGGAAAATTGGCTCATGCCCCCAAAGACATGAGTATTTCGGTTTCGTACACGCCTTGGCTTCGTCAGTTGGTTCCGGATATTAACTTAGCATATTTAGGATTTTATAAAAAAATAGGAAGTAGAACGGCCATTGGAGCATCCTTGCGTTATTTTTCATTGGGAGACATTACGTTTACAGATAATAACGGAAACACCATTGGCCAATATAACCCCAATGAATTTGCTATCGATGCTGGCGCATCACTTAAATTGAGTGAATATTGGAGTGGTGGAGTAGCCTTCCGATTTATATATTCCAATCTTACACTGGGTCAAAATGTTCAGGGGGCTGCCACAAATCCTGGGTTGGCGGGGGCCGGTGATGTAGGTTTCTTTTATCAAAATCCGGATAAGAAATTATTTAAAAAGCCGGTTACATGGCGGTTTGGTGTAGCGATTACTAACATCGGAAATAAAATTAAATATTCAGATGTTCAGGCTAACGGAGATTATATTCCCATAAACTTGCGATTAGGGACAAGCAATTCCATTCAAATTGATGATTATAACAAGTTTACCTTATCAGTAGAATTGTCGAAACTAATGGTGCCATCTGTGCCTGTATATGATCGTGATTCCAATGGAGTAATTCAATATGGGCCTGATGGGAAACCACTATTAGTAGCCGGTATGGACCCTAATCGAAATGTGATATCCGGAATGTTTTCTTCACTTTGGGACTCACCCCGTGGTTTTTATGGTGAGATGTTGGAATTTACCATAGCCACAGGAGTAGAATATTGGTACAATAACCTTTTTAGGGCCGCGGCAGGATTTTTTTATGAACCTCGTGTAAGTGGAAACCGTCAATATTTTACAGTTGGTGCCGGAGTACGATATAAAATATTTGGATTGGATTTTTCATACCTAATTCCAACTGTTCAGCGTAATCCGTTGGAACACACGGTTCGCTTTACATTATCATTCAATTTTGATGCATTTAAAAAGAAAACTGGTGGCGACAGCAATAAAAAAAGCAAAGGCGGAAAATCTGCACCAGTAGAATAGCAAATGATTAAAGAATTTATTTTAATAAGGGGAGCATTTGTCTCCCTTTTTTTATTTAGTGCTATCAGCAAACAAAAGAGTTTTTTTTTATTTTCGGGACATTGATTATAACAAACCCTCAAATAGTGTATTATGAGCATCACCAGAAATTTTGATTTATTAGATAATTTGGTAAAAAACCATTCACGCGAAGTAGCCATTGCAGGAAAACGTACCGGGCAATGGGTTAACTATAGTACACAACAATATGCTGAAATAGTTAATAACATTAGTTATGGATTATTGCAACTGGGAATAGGCCCGCAGGATAAAGTAGCCATAATTTCTTTTAATCGTCCGGAATGGAATTTTGCTGATTTTGGAGTGAGCCAATTGGGAGCTGTTACAGTTCCAATGTATCCAACCATAGGTGAGGCAGACTACAAGCATATTTTGAATGATGCGCAGGTAAAAATAATATTTCTAGAAAATGAAGAAATATATTTAAAAGTTGCTGCCATAAAAGATCAGGTGCCTTCGTTGCAAAAAATATATTCTTTTGATCATATTCCTGGTTTACCCATGTGGACTGAATTAACGGAGCTAGGAAAACATAATCCCAATCCAAAAAAAGTGCAAGAGTTAAAAGCGGCAGTAAAACCGGATGATTTAATGACGCTTATTTACACATCAGGAACTACCGGTACTCCCAAAGGAGTTATGCTTACTCACAATAATATTTTGAGTAATGTACGTGCAGCTCAAAAAGTTTGTCCGGTAACCGATAAACATAAAGTGTTGAGCTTTTTACCACTTTGTCACATCTTTGAACGAATGATTTGTTACCTCTATCACTATGTAGGGGCTGCTATCTACTATGCTGAAAGCATGGATACTATTGGTGATAACTTAAAAGAAGTAAAACCATTTGCTTTTTCAACTGTACCTAGATTGCTTGAAAAAGTATATGATAAAATTATAGCCAAAGGCCACGAGCTTACCGGTATTAAGAAAAAATTGTTTTTCTGGGCCGTTGATTTAGGGCTACGATATGAACTCGGAAATAAAAATGGTTGGTGGTATCATCAGCAATTAAAAATAGCAGATAAACTCATCTTTAGTAAATGGAGAGAAGCACTGGGAGGTAATGTAGGAGTAATAGTTTCCGGAGCTGCTGCTTTACAACCCCGTTTGGCTCGTATATTTACTGCAGCCGGTATTAATGTATTGGAAGGATATGGTTTAACTGAAACATCTCCGGTAATTACGGTGAACCGTATGGAACATGAAAATCGTATGTTTGGTTCTGTTGGTATTCCGATAGAAGGGGTAGAAGTGAAAATTGCTGAAGACGGTGAGATATTGTGCAAAGGGCCAAACGTGATGAAAGGATATTATAATTTACCAGAAGCAACGCGTGAAGCAATAGATGCCGATGGCTGGTTTCATACCGGTGATATCGGAAAATTTGAAGGAAAATTTTTAGTCATTACTGATCGAAAGAAAGAAGTATTTAAGACTTCAGGTGGTAAATACATAGCTCCACAGGTGATGGAAAATAAATTCAAAGAGTCGCCATTTATTGAGCAGATTATGGTGATAGGCGAAGGAGAAAAACATCCGGCTGCACTTATCGTTCCGGCATGGGATTATTTAAAATTATGGTGTGAAAAAAATGGCGTGGCATGGGGCAGTAAAGAAGAGATGGTTAAAAATCCACAGGTCTTACATGTATATCAAGAAGAAATAGATCATTACAACAAAGGATTTGGTGACTGGGAGATGATTAAGAAATTTGAGTTAATACCGGGTGAATGGACCATTGATGGAGGAGAAATGACACCTACTTTAAAGTTAAAACGTAAGCCAATTATGGCGAAGTATAGTGCGTTGGTTGAACGCATTTATAGAGGATAAATTTTAGGGGCTTCGGCCCCTTTTTTGTTTTTAATACAACAATCAGTTTGTTTTTTGGTTACTTAATTTATTTACGCAAATTTTATGAAGTGTTTTTTGGCTTCGTTATTTTCAATTATGCAGCTTATGAGTATTGAACAAGGATCTATGCTCACTATTAAAATTAGTGGTGTACCATCTGATAAGGGTAAAATATTAATAGGTGTATATAACAAAAAAGAAGGTTTTCGGGATGAAAAATATACTTTTAAAAATCTAATAGTAAAAGCAGTAAAAGGTACTATGACGGTATATATACCAGATCTCCCTCATGGAAATTATGCCATTGCTGTTTATCATGATGCTAATGAAAACAATAAACTGGATAAAAACTTTTTAGGTATTCCTACGGAGAAATATGGATTTTCAAATGATGCCATGGGTGCTTTTGGCCCCCCGGATTATGAAGATTGTATTGTAAAAGTAGATGGTAATAAAGAAATAAGCATTAAACTTCGGTAGTTAAAACGAAAGCATATCATCCAACTCGTCTGCCACCAAATCCAAATATTTTTTTATAGGTGTTTCACGCAATGGTATTTTTACAGGGATGTCCATTACAATAGGGATTAGTCCTTCAATAGGCATGCTGGTGGTAAAGGATACTAACGCTTGTTGGTTTCGAATAGGCAGAGACAATGGAATTTTTTGATTCATGGGTACATTCATCTGTATCAAGGTGGGCATGTTTTGTTTAATTGGGATTTTCACAGGAATTCTACTGTTTACAGGCAATGCTTCGGGAAATGAAATAAAAACCGGTTGGTTTAGTTTTAATAAAGCTTCAATGGGAATATCAATACCCCATTTGTCACCCAATGGTTTTGCTTTGAATTTTTGATCTATAGCAATTTCTGTTTCCAGCATCACCGTTACTTGCCTTGTAACCGCTATTGATGTGTCCACATCTAGCATTTCGTTAAGTTGTAAATTGATTGGAACAACAATGCTGTCCTTTACAGGAATATTGGCTTTAATTTGGACAGAATCGTTAATACTCATATCAATATTTACTGGTATGGATCGTGTAATATTTACTTCGGTTTTTAAAGGTATCTCTTGGTCAACATGCACTACATAATCAATATACTGATCTCCTAGTTCTCTTAAATATTTAGAGGCATTGGCAAGTCTTTTTTCTGCTTTGGATTTAACCATGAGCAAAACGCCAATCGTACAAAACATGGTGAAACACAACGTAGAGGTAGTGATCCAGAATATTTTTTTACTTACCATCAGCAATTATTGCAAGAATATATCGAATGTATTATGGATTTAACTCAATAAATCCGGTACGTACATCCGAACCATCACCGTATAAGTCAAGTACATAGAAATATGTTCCGGCCGGAAGTATATTACTGCCTAATGAAATAACTGTATTTGGCCTTCCGTCCCAGTCGTTTAAATATGGGTTAGCAACAAATACCTCATTTCCCCAACGGTTAAATATTTTCACCTGATTGTTGGGGAAGTCTGTTGGTAGGTTATTAATCACCCAAACATCGTTTTTTCCATCCCCATTTGGCGATAAAAACTGTGGGATGTCTAAATTGGGTGAATTACAACCTAATGTAGTAGTGAGTGCAGCTGTACAACCAGCTTGATCTGTAACAATTACGGTATATGAACCACTGGCAATATTAGTAAGCTGTGCTGTAGTTTGTGTAGGGTCTGCCGGCCAGTTAAAAGAGATTGTACCAATTCCATTTACTGGATTCACAGTAATTGATCCATTATTCTGTCCGCAATCGGGGGTTACTGTGCTAACTAATAAAACATTTAATGAATCTAGAGTAATGGTGATGTTGTCTGACACACTGGTGTTGCATAGTGAAACCGTTAAGGTATAAGTACCACCGGTAGTTACCGTAATAAAAGCAGTAGTAGCTCCAGTATTCCAAGTATAAGTTGCTCCAGGATGTGTATCGCCAATTTGAATCGAAGAACCCAAACAAAGTGTTTGATCTGCTCCTAAATCAACAACGGGCAAAGGTTGATAATTAACAGTAATTTCATCAGAAGAGCTACATCCGTTTCCATCAGTTACAGTTACTGTATAAGTCCCGGCAGAACCAACCAGAAGGGTTTGGTTAGATGACCCGTCGCTCCAGAAAAAGTTAGCCCCTGCATTGCCTGCATCCAGTAATACGGTTTGTGTATTACATACTGTTGTGTCTGGCCCTAAGTTTACTAGTGGATTTGAATTTATTATAACATTTACAGAAGCACTTCCTGAACATCCTTGTGCATTGGTAACAATAACTGTGTAAGTGCCTGCATTGGCTAAGGTTACATTATTAATTGAAGGATTTTCAACCGAACTGTTAAAGGAAGCTGGCCCTGTCCACTGGTGTGAACTACCCGGCATGGAAGTTAGGGTTAAAGTACTTCCTACACAAATAGGTGAGTTACTGTTTATACTTACAACCAAATCTGGACTTACAACCACGGTAGTAGTGGCTGTATTGGTACAACCATTAGCTCCGGTAACAGTTACAGTATATATACCGTTTTCAGCTAATGTAACATTTGAAATGGAAGGATTTTGTGTGTTGGCATTAAACCCATTAGGGCCAATCCATACATAGGAAACTCCACCTGATGCATTTAATTGTAATGTATTGGTTTCGCAAAGTGGACCATTGTTCGTTGCACTAGCATTGGGAAGTGAATTGATAATAATATTTGTAGATGTTGATGATGAACAGTTATTTGCATCGGTTACAGTTACTGTATAAGTACCCGCATTTATAAGTTGTGCATTGGATATAGCTGGATTTTGTGATGTACTAGAAAATGCATTCGGACCAGACCAGCTGTAAGAAACACCACCACCGGCATTGAGATTAATGATTTGCCCTATACAAACCGGTGAGTTGCTTCCAATGGAAGGAGTAGGCAAAGGATTCACTGTTACAGCAGTAGTAGCAGTAGCAGAACAAGAATTAGCATCAGTAACAGTAACTGTGTAAGTTCCGGCATTGACCAGTTGTGCATTGGAGATGGAAGGGTTTTGAGTATTGCTGGAGAAAGCATTCGGACCAGACCAGCTGTAAGAAACCCCGCCGCCGGCATTGAGGATAATGGTTTGCCCCACGCAAACCGGCGAGTTGCTTCCAATGGAAGGAGTAGGCAAAGGATTCACTGTTACAGCAGTAGAGGCCGAAGCAGAGCAAGAGTTAGCATCGGTAACGGTAACAGTATAAGTGCCGGCATTGACCAGTTGTGCATTAGAGATGGAAGGGTTTTGAGTATTGTTAGAGAAAGCATTAGGACCAGACCAGCTGTAAGAAACCCCGCCGCTGGCATTGAGGGTAATGGTTTGCCCCACACAAACCGGCGAATTGCTACCTGCCGTGGGGGTAGGCAGTGGATTAACAACCACTGAGGCTGTGGTAGTTGAAGTACAACCATTAGCGCCTGTCACTGTAACTGTGTATGTACCGGCATTTATTGCTTGAGCATTGGCAATGGTAGGATTTTGTATGGAACTGGTAAATGCGTTGGGGCCACTCCAAGAATATCCGGTTCCTCCAGTGCCTTGTAAGGCAATGGTTTGGCCGGCACAAACCGGACTGTTAGTAATAATTCCAGGAGTTGGTAATGGGTTAACATTCACTGTAAAGGAAGATGTGGCAGTACATCCTAACCCATCAGTTATAGTTACAGTGTATGTATTTGATCCAACAGGTGGTGTAACTGAAATTGTTTGTGTAGTAGCTAGATTGCTCCAACTGTATGCACTTACACCACTTTGTGGATTCACTGCGTTTGCAGTAAGTGATGATGACTGATTAAAGCAAATTGGACTAGTTCCGGAAATAGTTGCTGTAATTGGATCAATAGTGACATTTATTGTATCTATATCAAAATTCGAACAATTACCGTACACTGCTTGGACAATAATTTGTGCATTACTTGTTCCAAAATTTACAGTAATGTTTGTTCCGTTTGTGGGTGAAGTGATCGTTGCATTGGTAGCAGTCCAATTATAATTAGTAACACCAGTAACAGGAGTGATTGAATAGTTAACACCGGTTTGATTACGACAAACAGTACTTGGCCCAGCAATGTCAATTCTGGGTCGCTCTTCAATACAACGACAACCAACAGGCATGCTAGGATTCGTGGTGAGAAATGATTGGCTAAATGAACTGTGGCCTGTTGTAACAACGTTAATTCCAGTTGTTGTTACAGTTGGACTTACAGTAACATTAGTTGGATTCCAATTGGCTTGGTGGCAGTTGGTATTTCCGTTAATATCTGTAGCAACAAAATAAAAGTCACGACCACCATTAGTAAATGTTTCAGAATAACCAACAGCTGCATACCCAAAAGAAGAAGGGCGTATAGCAAGTGCGTTAAAACGTTCATTGGAAGCTCCACCATAAACCCGCGCCCATTCTGTACTTCCGTCAGATGCTAATTTCAATAAAAATCCATCTTCACCACCCGCACCTGCAGAAGTGGTATATCCTGCCACAATAAAACCACCATCAGCTGTTGGCCAAACGGCTCTTGCTCGTTCGTTTCCAGCTCCTCCAATCCGGCGACTCCAGGTAAGACCTCCACCCAAGGCAATGCGACAGATAAAAATATCTTCGCCCACTGCCCCCAGTCCAGTGGTATATCCAACACATATGACACCACCGGCTGTTACTTCCTTCATAGAAAGAAATTCCTCTTCTCCAGTGCTTCCAATAGCTCTTTGCCATGTAATATTATATGGGCTAACGCTACTGGTTCTAATCACCATTCCATCAAATCCTCCTGCACCAACACTATTGGTTCTGCCTGCTAAAAAAATACCATTTAATGTGTTGAAAAATCCGTCAAATGCTGCATCCGCCCAGCCAGCACCACCAAAGTAACGAGAAGCGACATGAGCACCAGTATTTTGGATGATTTTAAAAAAAGCATCTTGACCGCCTCCACCATATTGTGTAGTAAAACCAAAATTGATGTAATAATTTAATGCTGGAATCTCTTGTCCGGCAAAAGCTTCTTCATCTTCAATATTATTATCTCCATAAAGATACATGGCGGTCTGAGTACCGGCTGAATTTAGTTTCTGAACAAAGTAATCATCGGCAGCACCTGAAAAAAGTTTGTCTCCTGTAACCAAGTAACCACCGTCGGCGGTTTTTATCACATGCCTAGCGCGGTCACGAAGTGTACCTACTCCATAGGTAGTATTGTAAATTATATTGCCGGCAGCATCAGTTTTGAAATGCATGGCATCCTCTCCGCCACCTCCTTGTCCGTAGGAAACAGTGCTACCCACAATAAAAAAAGTATGGTCGCTTTCTGCAATAATACCGTTGGCTTCTTCATTTGAAGCACCACCATAATTCTTTTGAAATACTAACTGAGAAAAAGCTATTTGAACGTTTACAAGGAGTAAGACAAATAAATATTTCTTCATATTGTGTTTGGATTCAATATGTAATTAATTAATCTCCGGAAAATCAAATGTAAAAAATATTATCCGTTTTTTAAACCATGGCCGGTTAAAGGTACTAATGACTTTTGGGAGAAATCGCTTTTAATCCAACCTGCTACGCCCACAGCGGCCGTTTTTTCTACATAAAACCCCAAAGATGCGAGTTTTTGCCAGCAGGAAATTATTTCTTCTTCTGTAACAGTAATAATACGTCCTTTGGTATATCGTATTGCATTGAGAATTTCAGGTTTTCTTATCGGTTTTTTTACGGCAATGCCTTCGGCTATTGTAGCACTTAATTTTTCTTTATCATGGTGTATTAAGGCTGCACAATTTTCTGCCTGAACTGCCGTATGACGAGGCAAAACCTCAACCAGGCCTGCTTCCAGCAGTTCCATAAAGCCTATAAAAGAACCAAGAATCAATGTTCCGTTACCCACAGGAAAAAATATTTCTTCTGGTAAATTTCCTCCGGTTTGTTCCCATAATTCATAGGCAAATGTTTTGGTACCTTGAAAGAAAAAAGGATTGTAACAATGCGAAGCGTAATAACTATTATTAGCCCGTTTTTTTGCTTCTTCTGCTACGTCTTCTCGGTTGCCGGCTATTTTAATTACTTCGGCCCCTAACATTTCTAATTGCCGGATTTTGGTAGGTGAAGTATTTTCAGAAACTACAATTTGGCTATTAATTCCAGCTTTAGCTGCATACGTAGCTATGGCTGCTCCGGCATTTCCAGATGAATCTTCTACTAGTTTATGCCAGCCACATTCACGCATATGACTAATTAATACAGTAGCTCCACGGTCTTTATAAGAACCACTGGGAAATAGGTATTCTAGTTTTAATGTAATTTTTTTATTGTTAATTTCTGTTTGCACTAAGGGTGTCATGCCTTCTCCAAAACTTATCACAGCCTCTTTACTAAAAACTGGTAACATTGCCTTATATCTCCACAAGCCTTGTTCTTCAATATCAATCATATCTGGAGTAAAAACTAAACCATGATTAAGTTGAAGTAAATTACCGCTACTGCTATTCCAAATTGGGGCGTCTATTGGCAAAACCTCATTAGTGGATATACAGACAATATTCCAGTATTCTTTATTATTCATGAGTAGGTGTTTGTATAGCTAATATGTCTTGAACTATGGGCTTCAAGCCGGAAAAGAAGAACTCTACGGCAATAACCATCAATATTAGTCCCATGATACGCATCATTACTTTCATGGTGGTTTCCCCCATAAATTTTACTAGTCTGCTACCTCCGTAAAGTGTTACAAGCATGAGGAGGCAAACTAATAACATGGATGAAATAAGTATTCCAACCTGAGCGTACGTTTTGCTTTGCTCCATCAATAAAATGGCATTGGTGATGGCTCCAGGTCCGCAAATCATTGGTATTCCAAGAGGTGTTATTGAAATATCGGTACTGTATTCTTTAACTTCGGCTTTACTAATTTTAATACGGGTTATTCGAGCATTGAGCATATCATAACCCATTAAAAAAAATAATATTCCACCGGCTACACGGAACCCATTAGCAGTGATATGAAAAAAATCAAAAATAAACTGGCCAGTGAATGCAAAAAATATCATGGCAACGAATGCAGTTATTACTGCCTTTAGGGCTACTTCTTGCCTGCGGTTTTCGGTTAGGGAAGCCGTCATTGTTAAGAATACAGGCAGTGTACTTAGCGGATTGATAATAGTAACGAATGTAGTAAGACAAAGGATACCAAAAGAGATTAATTCATTCATAGTATGTTATTATCAGATGTAGGATTGAATACCACAAAGTTTTTCACTCAGACCCCAAAGTTGCTGTTGTAACGAAACATCCATGGAGATTGAAGAGGGTTTGGATTCGCGGCATTGAGAAAAGTATTTTCCAGTAATGGATGAAACTTCTTGCGATGAAGCCAGGTAAACTGAGGTAGCTGCACCTTTTTCCACTGAAATTCCACGTATTGCTGTCATAGCATTCCATAACCATCCCATCCACTGAGCTGTATTCTTATTGCCAATTCGTGTTTTTACTACACCCGGATGCAGACAATTAGCTGTTATCCCCAAAGGATTAAGTTTTTCAGCCAATTGAAAAGTAAACATGATATTGGCCAATTTGGAGTTTGCATATGCTTGAAAAATGAAATATTTTTTTGGATTTGTAATATCCTCCAGATTAAGCCTAGCACTAAAATGAGCATCTGATGCTACGTTAATAATCCTGCATCCCTGATTGGCAGGCATGATAGGCAATAGTAAATGAGTAAGCAAAAAGTAACCCAGATGATTGGTAGCAAATGTTTTTTCAATGCCTTCTTCCGTTAGTTCTTTTTGCTGATAAACAGCACCGGCATTGTTAATCAATATATGGAGATTAGAAATCGTGTTACGAATTTTTTGAGCTGCCTCTCTGATGGAATGTTGGGATGAAAAATCACAAAGGATATAGCCCATAGCTGCACCTGGTGATGTTTGATTTATTTGGTTTATGGCATCTACACATTTTTCTTCACCTCGCCCGGTGATGTAGATATTAAACCCTTTTTTAGCAAGTTGTTTGGCTGTTTCTAATCCGATGCCGGCAGTAGCTCCTGTAATTAGGCAAATGGGTTGTTTCATGATTGTTTTTAGATTTTATGAAAAACAATTAAATCCAAGTGTTGAAGCAATTGGTCATTTTCATCTTTAAATCGAAAATGCCATACGATTACGCCGTATCCGCGTTCTGGTTTTGGATCCCATTCTTTTACTTCAACCTTGCAAAACGAAGTACGATTAGCATAAACCGGACGATGCAGCATCCAATCGGTGATGCCTTTGCCTGCATATACAGAATGTTTAAAAAGTGGAACCCAGTGTGTTTTATAAAAGTGATGAAATAGATGCACTCCGCTTGCAATAAGTCCTTTAAACGGACTTTTCAAAGCGGCTTCCATATCAATATGAAAAGGCATGGGATCATATTCCTTTGCAAAGTCCATAATGTCTTTTTCTGTAAGTGTTACGCTGCCGAAATCAAAAACATCTCCTTGTTTAACATCATAAAACCCTAATTCCTTCATCAATAATTTTTTTACAAATAAACACAGAATGCCTTAATCGAGGCCATTAAAAAATCAATAAAAAAAAATCAACAAACAACTATGGTTTTACCCTGTACCCTAATTTTTTTCGTACTCTCTTTAATACATCGTGAATTATAGCACGAGCCTTTTCGGCACCTTGTAACATAATACGATCCAGTTCTTCACGGTCATTCATTAAATACTGATAAACTTCACGTTCTTTTGAGAATTTTTCCATGAGTACTTCAAACAATGCTGTTTTAGCATGCCCGTAACCAAAACCACCGGCTAGATATTTCTCCCTAAGTGCTGCGGTATCTTCGGCTGATGCTACTACTTTATATATGTTGAAGACATTACAGGTATCTGGATTTTTAGGAGCTTCCAGCGGGGTGCTGTCAGTAATTATACTCATTACTGATTTTTTTAATTCTTTTTCTGGGAGAAAGATATTGATGGTATTGTTATATGACTTACTCATCTTTTGGCCATCCGTACCCGGAATGATCATTACTTCCTCCGAAATATATGCTTCGGGGAGTATAAATGTTTCGCCATATTGATAATTGAATGTTCCAACCAAATCACGCGTTATCTCCAGGTGTTGCAGTTGGTCTTTTCCAACCGGAACAATGTTGGCGTCATATCCAATAATATCTGCAGCCATTAACACAGGATATGTAAATAATCCGGCATTAACGTCGCTGAGTCTGCTGGATTTATCCTTAAACGAGTGTGCATTGGCTAGCATCGGAAAAGGGGTAAAACAGTTGAGATACCAGGCCAGTTCGGTAACTTCAGGTACATCACTTTGCCGGTATAGCGTATTTCTTTTATAATCGAACCCGCAGGCAATCCATGCAGCAGATACTGCATCAATGTTTTGCATTCGTTCTGAGGCATCTTTAATGGCAGTAAGCGAATGAAGGTCTGCAATAAATGCAAATGCTTCATTGCCGGGTTCTTCTGAAAGACGTATCATGGGTTTGATTGCTCCCAATACATTCCCTAAATGCGGTACTCCGGTGCTTTGTATTCCGGTTAAAATTCGTGCCATGCTACATATTTGTTATCGGCAAAAATACGAGAATTGAAGTATATTTGCCTGCATGATTGAAATAGAAGGAAAGATTATTTCACGTTATTTGTTTGAACGAAAATTTGTATGCGACCTTCAGGCTTGTAAAGGTGCATGTTGTATAGAAGGTGATAGCGGTGCTCCTCTTGAAGATGAAGAAGCTGCCATGATGGACCAGATATTTAAGCAAGTAAAACCTTTTATGCAAATGGAAGGAATAATGGCAGTAGAAGAGCAAGGGGCATATATATTGGATGATGATGGTGATAAAGTAACTCCATTGGTTCAAAATAAACAATGTGCTTATGTTGTATTTGAAAACGGAATAGCTCATTGTGCAATTGAAAAGGCCTGGAAAGCAGGCAAAACAGATTTTAGAAAACCTATCAGTTGTCATTTATATCCCATTCGCATTCATAAAACCAAGCAAATGGAGGCGCTTAACTATGATGAATGGAAAATTTGTTCTCCAGCATGCAGTTGTGGCGAAAAACTTAATGTGCCAGTTTATAAGTTCTTAAAAGATGCTATCATTCGTAAATATGGATCTGAATTTTATGCCCAAGTGGAAGAGGCGGCAAAACTTATCGAAAAGTTATCGGCACACTCTTAAAAAAAAATTTCAAATTGCAAACCATAAATTTGAGCTTCTTATTGTTCTATTCACACTTTGATGTTAATATCCATTCAATCTCCTTGTTTTTCTGAAAATACCGTCAATATTAAATTTTAGCAACATGTTTTCAACATTAAAAACGTGTTAATAAAACCACTCCTTTGTTAAAAATTGTAGATTGTCTTTTTGAGATTTTCATCGAACATTTGTAGTGCAACTTTTGAAAAACAAATTTTGTAATTCAAGGTTGTAAAATCAGTTGAATTTTTGAGCATGTTCTGAATGCGCTTTAGTTCGCAAATTAAGGCGTACAGGGTTATGCTCTCTAAAAAATAAACTAACCAATTTATAAAAATAAGTATTTGTATGAACGCATCAACCCCTGAACTAAAAAACGAAACACCTGGCTTAGAGACCGTGTTGCCAGCAAACACTCCTGTAGTAAATGAGCCTATTTTGGAAGAAAATCCTGAGCGCTTTGTATTGTTCCCAATTCAGCACCACGACATTTGGCAATTGTATAAAAAACAACAAGAACATTTTTGGAGAGCTGAAGAAGTGGATTTGGCTAATGATTTGACTGATTGGGCAAAATTGAATCCTAATGAACAACATTTTATTAAACATGTATTGGCGTTTTTTGCTGCCAGTGATGGGATTGTAAACGAAAATCTTGCTGAAAATTTTGTACGAGAAGTACAATATACAGAAGCAAAAATGTTCTATGGATTTCAGATCATGATGGAAAACATCCACTCTGAAATGTATTCCTTGTTGATTGATACGTATATTAAAGACCCTCAGGAAAAGAATAATCTATTTAAGGCAATTGATACACTTGAATGTGTGAAGAAAAAGGCACAGTGGGCGCTTCGTTGGATTAGCAGTCCTAGCTTTTCTGAGCGTTTGATTGCTTTTTGTGCGGTGGAAGGAATTTTCTTCTCGGGTTCTTTTTGTTCTATTTTCTGGCTGAAAAATCGTGGCTTAATGCCTGGTTTGGCTACTTCAAACGAATTTATATCACGTGATGAAGGTTTCCATTGCGAATTCGCATGCCACATTTACAATTATCATATCAAAAATAAACTAAGCGAAGAGCGAATTAAAGAAATTATTTGCGATGCAGTAGAAATTGAAAAAGAGTTTGTTACCGATGCACTGCCTGTTGAGTTAATTGGAATGAATAGCACCTTGATGAGTCAATACATTGAATTTGTGGCAGACCACTGGTTGAGCATTTTGGGATGCAAAAAAGTGTACAATGTAGAAAATCCGTTTGCTTTTATGGATTATATTTCGCTGCTGGGTAAAACCAACTTCTTCGAGAAGCGGGTGAGTGAATACAAAAAGGCTGAATTGAATGTAGCAGAATTCACAACCGACGAAGATTTTTAAATAACAACCCGATATTAATTTACTAACTCATTTAAGCGTTGACAGTATGTCTGAAATGTATGTAATAAAGCGTGACGGACGCAAAGAATCCGTGAAATTTGATAAAATTACAGCGCGTCTTAATAAATTGTCATATGGATTGGACCGGAACTTTGTAGACCCGGTGAAAGTAGCGCAGCGCGTAGTTACCGGCGTGTATCGCGGCGTAAAAACTACTGATTTGGACAATTTGGCGGCTCAGGAAGCTGCTGCTATGTCAGTAATTCATCCAGACTATGCGCTATTAGCCTCTCGAATTGCAGTTTCTAATCTGCATAAAAATACAGAGAAGTCGTTTTCCCGTACCATGGAAAAGTTATATAATTATGTTGATCCCAAAACCGGTGAACGTGCTTCTTTGATAGCGGAAGATGTATATGAAATCATTGCAGCTAATGCTGAGCTGCTTGATTCAACCATTATTTACGACAGAGATTATAATTTCGATTACTTCGGCTTTAAAACCCTAGAAAAATCTTATTTACTCAAAATAGACGGTAAAATTGCTGAGCGTCCGCAGCACATGTATATGCGTGTTGCTGTGGGTATTCATAAAGACGATATCAATGCAGTGATCGAAACGTATCACTTGTTATCAGAAGGATGGTTTACCCATGCTACGCCCACCCTTTATAATGCCGGAACACCCAAGCCGCAGATGTCATCCTGCTTCCTTCTAACCATGAAGGAAGACAGTATTGAAGGTATATATGATACCTTAAAGCAGTGCGCCAAAATATCACAATCTGCCGGCGGTATTGGACTTGCCATTCATGATATCCGTGCTAAGGGTTCGTACATTAAGGGAACCAACGGAACTTCCAACGGGATTGTTCCGATGCTTCGGGTATTCAATGATACAGCTCGCTACGTAGATCAGGGAGGCGGAAAACGTAAAGGTTCTTTTGCCGTGTACCTGGAACCCTGGCATGATGACATTTTAGATTTCCTCGACTTAAAGAAAAATACAGGAGCCGAGGAACTTAGAGCACGCGACCTGTTCTTGGCGTTGTGGATTCCTGACTTATTCATGAAGCGTGTAGATGAAGATGGCGAATGGTCGTTGTTTTGCCCCAATGAAGCACCTGGCCTGCCGGATTGCTACGGTGAAGAATTTGAGGCTCTCTACACCCGGTATGAAGAGGAAGGCCGCTATCGCCGAAAAATTAAAGCCCGTGATCTATGGGCGAGGATTATTGAGGCTCAAATTGAAACAGGGGTGCCTTACATGCTCTATAAGGATCATGCCAACCGCAAATCAAACCAGAAAAACCTCGGAACCATTCGTTGCAGTAACCTCTGTACAGAAATTATTGAGTACACTGCCACGGATGAAGTAGCTGTGTGCAACCTGGCATCTATTGCGCTACCCAAATATGTTATAGATGGCAAATTTGATCACCAGCGCCTTTTTGAGGTAACGTATGTAGCTACCAAAAACCTGAACAAAATTATTGACCGTAACTATTATCCGGTGAAAGAAGCCCGTTATTCCAACTTGCGTCACCGTCCTGTTGGATTAGGTGTTCAAGGGTTGGCTGATACGTTTGTAAAACTTCGTCTTCCGTTTGATTCTAATGAAGCCAAGCAGTTGAATAAAGAAATTTTTGAAACAATTTACTACGCAGCGCTTACGGCTTCTAAAGATCTAGCTAAAGAATTCGGTCCATATGAAACATTCCATGGATCGCCAATTTCCCAAGGTATCTTTCAATTTGATATGTGGGGGGTTAAGCCTTCTGATCGGTGGGAGTGGGATATTCTTCGGGATGAAATTATGAAGTATGGAGTAAGAAATTCACTCTTGGTGGCTCCTATGCCAACTGCTTCTACTGCCCAGATACTCGGTAATAACGAATGTTTTGAACCATTCACCTCCAACATGTATATGCGCCGAGTACTTTCCGGAGAATTTCCGGTAGTAAATAAGTATTTATTGAAAGACTTGGTGGAATTGGGATTATGGAATAACGAAATGAAACAAAAAATTATGGCTCACAATGGCTCTATTCAAAACATTCCCGAAATTCCTGAAAACTTGAAGGCGATTTATAAAACTGTTTGGGAAATCAAGCAAAAGGATTTGATTGATATGGCAGCTGATCGCGGAGCATTTATTGATCAAAGCCAGTCGCTCAACATTTTTATGGAAAACCCAACCTATGCCAAGATGACTTCAATGCACTTCTATGCTTGGCGTAAAGGGTTGAAAACTGGAATGTATTATCTGCGTACAAAAACAGTTTCTGCACATAAGTTTACTGTTGACCATAACTTGCTTGCTCAAACCGAGCCAGATGTTAAGACAACTTCAGCTTCATACAACCAAACATCGCCATCTAACATTGATGCATTTATGGTAAACGAACAAGTGCAGAAAGAACTGCAATGTTCGCTCGATAATCCGGAAGGTTGTGAAATGTGTGGCAGCTAATTACCGCATTGATATTTAAAAATCCCGGTTTATGCCGGGATTTTTTGTTTTGTTAATTTTAGGCCGATGAAAAAAATATTGTTATTAGGTTCCGGTGAACTCGGAAAAGAATTTGTAATTGCCGTTAAACGACTGGGGCAATATGTAATTGCTGTTGATTCGTATGAAGGCGCACCTGCTATGCAAGTGGCCGATACCTTTGAAGTAATTAACATGCTGGATGGTACTGCATTGGATGCGGTGGTTCACAAACATCAACCAGATATAATTGTTCCTGAAATTGAAGCCATACGAACAGAACGGTTTTATGATTATGAGAAAAAAGGAATTCAGGTAGTGCCCAGTGCCCGTGCCGCTAACTTTACCATGAACCGAAAAGCCATCCGCGATTTGGCAGCGAAAGAATTGGGATTAAAAACTGCCCGTTATGCCTATGCTACCTCGCAAGAAGAACTGGCTTCGGCTGTGCAAAAACTCGGTATTCCCTGTGTGGTAAAGCCACTGATGTCATCATCAGGGAAAGGGCAGTCTGTCATTAAATCAACCGATGATATTTTAAAAGCCTGGAATTATGCGGTGGAAGGAAGCAGGGGAGATATCATTGAAGTAATTGTAGAAGAATTTATTCAATTCCATACAGAAATTACTCTTCTAACTGTTACTCAACAAAATGGCCCAACTTTATTTTGCCCTCCCATTGGCCATCGCCAAGAAAGGGGAGATTATCAGGAAAGTTGGCAGCCGGCTTTCCTTTCTGACCAACATTTGCAGGAAGCACAACGCATGGCAGAGAAGGTTACCCGTGCTTTGACCGGTGCCGGAATTTGGGGAGTAGAGTTTTTTTTAACGGATGATGGTGTCTATTTCTCTGAATTATCTCCACGTCCACACGATACAGGCATGGTAACTTTGGCTGGTACACAAAATTTCTCAGAATTTGAATTGCATGCCCGTGCCATTCTTGGCCTACCAATACCTGAAATTACCTTGGAACGAATTGGTGCAAGCGCTGTGATCTTAGCGAATGTGCATGGTAAAAATCCGGTATATCTTGGCATGCAAGAGGCGTTGAAAAGTTCTAAAACAGATGTAAAAATTTTTGGAAAACCTACCACACGGCCATATCGTCGAATGGGTGTAGCATTGGCATATGATCATTTGGGGAATGATGTTAAAAAAGTGGTTCAAAAAGCCATTGATACTGCTCAAAAAATTAAAATTTACACTATTCCGATGTAATAATTGAATTCAAAATCATCATTGAATTCCAATATAATTACCATCCAACATTTGTTTTTTTATTTTCCGAAAATAAAGATGAAATTCAATTATTTTTTTACGATTAGCTATTACTTATAACCGTAGTATTCTTAGTTTTTATTAAAAAAGTTTGATTAACACAACCCTTTAATTTAAACAAGGTTGTATGTAACCTTTTCTTTTATGCCTTTACCCGGAGAGTATTCAGGATATATTTCCCTTTTTCTTTGGCTTCTTGTAATGTAGGAGCTAAAATTGTTACATGTCCCATTTTTCTGAAATCTTTGGTTGTGGATTTGCCATACAGATGAATGTACACCCCCGGTAATTTTAGCACCTCATCCAATGCATGATAAACAGGTTTGCCGGTATAGCCTTTTTCGCCTAACAAGTTAACCATCACTGAAGGCATAATGGTTCCCGTATTTCCTGGAGGAAGTCCGGTTATTGCACGCAGGTGTTGTTCATATTGCGAGGTGAAATTTGCTTCAATGGTATGATGCCCGCTATTATGTGGACGTGGAGCCATTTCATTTACCCAAATTTCCCCGTTTTTGAGGTAAAACATTTCAACTGCTAAAATTCCGGTCATTTTTAGTGCTTCAATTATTCTAACAGCTAAATTTCTTGCTTCATCTTGTTTCTCTTGTGGCAGGGTAGAAGGAGCAAATAAAAACTGCACCATGTTTGATTCAGGATTAAATTCCATTTCTACTACCGGAAACGTGGCAATTTCTCCCTGGGTATTTCTGGATACAATCACAGAAATTTCTTTTTCAATATCAGCCGTTGCTTCCAGTACAGAGGGCTTGTCGAAAGCATGCTCCAGATTTTCAAGTGTAGTGATTTTTCTAACTCCGTATCCGTCATATCCACCGGTACGAAGTTTTTGAAAAAATGGAGCCTGCATGCCGGAATTTAGAATATCTTCTTTGTTTTTAATGAGTACAAAGGGTGCTGTAGGAATTTGGTGTTTGTTATAAAATTGTTTTTGAAGCCCTTTATCTTTTATCAATTTCAGTACTCGAGGTTCGGGAAAAACTTGTACTCCATTTTTCTCCAATTCTTCCAAGGCATCTGCATTTACATCTTCAAATTCAATTGTTACAATGTCTTTATCTTTTCCAAATGCATAAACAGCATCAAAATCTCGAAAGTCCCCATGTACAAATTCAAAGGTAAGATGTCTGCAAGGAGCATCTTCCGAAGGGTCCATCACCGCAATTTTTAAATCTAGATTGGCAGCCTCTTGCAATAACATGCGTCCTAATTGTCCGCCCCCTAATAATCCGATTGATAAATCTTGAAGCCTCTTCTTCATAGCTCAAAGGTAATTTTCCCACTGATAAAATAAAAGTTGATTCAAAGGCCTCTTAATTTTGTAATTTCGCAGGGCAAGAGTTAATGTATGTTTCGCTTAAAATTACCTACGGATCCTCGCTGGGCAACCATTGCTGAACAGCATGTGGAAGAAATTCTCACAGATCATGCGTATTGTGAACAAAAAGCTGCCTCAACTGCAATTTCTTTAATTGTAAATTTCCCGGAATATCCAGAATTAGTAAAAAATATGGCAGATCTTGCTCAAGAAGAAATGGAGCATTTTAAACGTGTGCATGACTTCTTACTGAAACGGGGATATACTCTAGGAAAAGAGCGAAAAGATCCATATGTTAATGATTTGATGAAGTTTTTAAGAAAGGGACATCATGATAAAAAAATACGATTGATTGATCAATTACTATTTGCTGCTATGATTGAAGCCAGAAGCTGTGAGCGATTTAAGGTTTTATCTGAAAATATTCAGGATAAAGAATTGGCTGAATTTTACCGCGAATTGATGGAAAGCGAGGCAAGTCATTATACCATGTTTATTACTTTGGCACGATCACTGGCTCCACGAGAAGAAGTGGATGCCCGATGGAATGAATTTCTGGAGTACGAAGCAAAAGTAATTGCCGGATATGGAAAGAAAGAAACCATTCATGGATAGGTTTATTAATTTAAAAGATTAAATTAAATTTGCTTAAATTTAAATTAAAAATGTGTTTATGAATAAACTTTATCTATTATTAACGGCCTTTTTAATAAGCATTACAACTCATGCTCAGTTAAGCATATTGTTTTCTGAAAACTTTGAAGATAATAGCCAGTTGGATTATATTTATGAAGATATTCCTCCGGGTATATTGAATGATCAGTATGCGTATATTTATGATGAAGATCAACTTCCAGATGGAAGCCCCAGTAGCCGTCCTGGAGTATGGTTTTTAGCCTATGGATTTGCTGATGTAGATTCAAACTCTGTTGTATTTGCAAGTAATTCATGGACAAACAACGGAAGTACGCCAGTAAAAAATTGGTTTATTCTTCCTGCTATTCAGATTACGGATGGTGCTACGGCTGTTCTTCGCTGGAAGTCTGCGCCTTATCAAACACCTTATTACCTGGATGGTTATAAAGTATTGATCTCTACTACTACCAATGCGATAGATGCGTTTACTGATACTGTATTTGTGGCTGCTGAATATATTTCAGGAGCTTCTAGTTTAGGAGGAAATTACGCGGCTTATACATTCTCTCCTGGTTTTGTTCATGGCTTAGATGGCACGTATATTCAGCATAATCCAAATGGAGATGGTGATATTTCTACTCCATCTGCCGGCGATACAGCAAGAAATATTGGAATTTTACGTGAGTTCAACGTTTCGCTTTCTAATTATGATAATCAAAAAATTTATATTGCATTCTTACACCATTCAATTGATGACAACTTATTATCTATAGACGATATAGTAGTAGAAGAAGTTACAGATATTTATTTCAGTGTTGAAGACCAGCAGTCAGGTTTTGCTGTAAGTATGTATCCTAATCCTGCCAATCAGTTTGTAAACATTGCATACGATGCCAATACAATTTCTTCGCTTACAGTAGAAATTATGGATCAGGCAGGAAAGATATTACTAACAAAAAATACCACGCCATTTACTCAAATTCAAACAGATGGTTTAGCTAGCGGCGTTTATTTGGTACGCTTTACCGGAATGCAAGGCTCTGTGGTTAAAAAGTTGATTGTACAACATTAATTATTACCAAGTAAAAGATAAAAGGCTTGCGTTGGCAAGCCTTTTGTTTTTTAAAACTATTATGAAACATACATGTGTTGTTTTTATATTGGTAATAACTAGTTTTTTTTTGGTAGCACAAACTAAGCTACCTGAAAAGCGATGGTTTGTTTCTGGCCAAGATACGCTCCCATATCTACTTCATACTCCTTCGGGGACATCTGAAAAATATCCATTAGTAATTTGGCTTCATGGTAAGGGAGAACGTGGAAAAAATAATCAGTCGCAATTTCAGAATGGGGTTGAAATTTTACTTGATTCAATGCTATTAAATACGGCATATCAAGGCTATTTGTTAATTCCACAGTGTGGGCTACACTCTACTTGGAGTTATTATGACAAAAATCAACTCCGTATTAAAATGGCCGTTGATGCCCCACCTGTACAACATACTTTGATGGCATTGATAAACGATCTTTTAAAAAATGAAAAAATTGATCGGCAAAGGATTTATTTGTTTGGTATATCGATGGGAGGTTTTGGGGTATGGGATATAGCCATGCGCTATCCGGAAATATTTGCAGCCATTGTTCCTATATGTGGTGGGGCCGATCCAACCAAGGCTAGTTTGCTAAAACAGATGCCCGTTTGGGCGTTTCACGGCGAAAAGGACCAGGTGGTTTCTTTTCGGTTTACTTTAGAAATCATGCATGAACTAGAATCGCTACAATGCAAACAATTAGATTCACGATTTAGTTTATTGAAAGGAGTTGGGCATAATGCCTGGGATTTTGCTATGAAAGAACCAGGGTTATTAACGTGGGTATTTTCCAAAAAGAGAAATTAATTACCTGTTGAAGTTTTAGGCTTCATTTTTCTAAGATACAATTTTTCACCCGGTGTAAGAATGCTACCTAGCCCCTTTCTATTTTTTTGCAGTAAGGCTTTTACTGTCATCCCATACATATGAGCAATGCTGTAAAAGGTTTCTCCTTCTTTTACAATATGTATGTTCTTTTCAGGTTCAGCTGCATTTCGTTTGGGTTCCAAAAAAATGAGTTGACCTTCGTACAACTCGTCGCTTGTTCCCAGTTCGTTGTATTTTTCTAAGTGTTTTACTTTTAGGCCAAAATCTGTTGCGATTCCTTGTTTTGTTTGGTCTTTTGCTACTTTGATAGCCCGCAGTCCATTGATGAAAAATATAATACCCGTTCCGCTTTGATTTGATTTGATATCGTTTGGAAGTTGTGTGGAATTATATGGTTTATTTTTTTCTACAATTTGTTGTGGTTGGTCATATTCATGCAGTTTATATCGTTCAATTAAATTAATTAGTTGTTCTGCATAATTTGGATTGGTGGCATAACCGGCTGCTTTCAAGCCTCGAGCCCAACCTTTGTAGTCGGTAATTTCCAGTTCAAACAAACCTTTGTACCGGTCTCGTGATGTAAGGAAGTCTGCATGGTCTTTGTATGAATCCAATACTGATTTATATTTCCTGAAACATTCGTTTGGCTTATCGTCGTCTTTGTAATAAGTTTCACCTTTCCACTCTGCATGGCATTTAATACCAAAATGATTATTAGCCTTGATGGCCAGTTCGCTGTTTCCATTCCCTGATTCAAGTAATCCTTGTGCCAGGGTAATGCTTGCCGGTACTTTTTTTAATTTCATATTTTCAATGGCTGCATCTTTATACATACGTATATAATCTTCAGCTGTATTTTTTTGAGCATGCAGGTTGAAAAATCTTAAAAGAATCCCGAAAAATAGTAGGAAACGATTCATATGAATTTTTTTTCAAAGTAACGTTTCAATTTGCCCTTATTACATTTACTTGGATATGATTTTTAAACAAGGTTGTTTTAATGGAATTAACCCAACGCTACATCTAAAATCATCATAATTAAAAAACCACCTATAAACCCTAGTACTGATACATCGGTGTATTTATCTCGTTGTGTTTCAGGAATTACTTCTTCTACAACAACATAAATCATTGCTCCGGCTGCAAAAGCCAAGGCAAATGGAAGCACTGCCTGGATATAAATAACGGCTAATGCTCCAACTACACCGGCTACGGGTTCTACAACAGCTGATAATTGACCAAACCAAAATGATTTAAACCTACTTACACCGTGCCTACGCAAGGGCATAGCTACGGCAATGCCTTCCGGAAAATTTTGAATGCCAATACCAATTGCCAAAGCTACGGCTCCTTCTACGGAAGCACCCTCCAATCCTAAGGCAGCTGCACCAAACAAAACTCCTACTGCTAAACCTTCGGGAATATTATGAAGAGTAATTGCTAAAATAAGTAAGGTAGAGCGATGCCATTCTGTTTTTACACCTTCTTTTTCCTCCTCTCCAAAATTGATATGCAAGTGGGGCATGTATTTATCCAAGGCATAAATGAAAATAGCTCCTAATAAAAAGCCAACCGCTGCCGGCATCCATTTTATGGAAGGATAAAGTGTTTCGCTCATTTCGATTGCGGGATTGAGAAGTGACCAAAAGCTGGCAGCAATCATTACTCCACCAGTAAAACCAAGCATTATATCAAGTATTTTACGGTTCATACTTTTGAAAAAGAATACAAAAGATGCCCCGGAGGCTGTTAGAAACCAGGTAAACACAGTGGCAAATAAGGCAGAATACACAGGACCGATTGCAGAAAAAAAATCAATAAAAGATTGCATATATATCGAGATTAGACAAATCTAAAATTATTTTTAAACAAATGCTAATCCTTGTCAATCTCTTTAAGTTCAGGGATTAGGGATATAATTCTTGAAATGATAAAAACCAAAAAAATTGTACCGATAAGCCCTTGACAAAAAGTGGCCAACCGGAGATAACCACTTGGTGAAAGATCCCCATATCCTATGGTGATTTGAGTAATTCCACTAAAATAATAAGCATCACTCCATACTGAATATCCCTTGAGCAAATGATTGTTTGAAAGGTAATAAAAACCAAAAATTAAAATAATTTCAAAATAATTCCAGATGATAAGAATGATTGCCCGGGTATATTTTGTAATAAGTGATGTACTTGTGGTGCGGATTATATCAAATAGCAAGAGGTTTACATTTACCTGAATAATGTCTATTAATCTTAGGGTTAATATAACCGTACATACAATTTTGAACCATCTAGTTTGTAGATAGTTGGCGTAAACATAAGGTACGGTTAGTTCAATAATCAGAAAAGCAATGAGAATAATTTCAATATAAATTGCTCTTTTTCTAGCTAACGTTCTTTTTTCACCGGGCGTTTTTCCCTGAAGGAATTTGTGGAAATAATCAGTTTTATTACCATAAAATAGCTGGAATGGAAGAAATTGAAGGAAACGAAATAATAACATAAAAAACGGAGTGATAATTCCGTATTCTTTAGAGTTCCATCGAAGTTCGCGGCGTATTCGCTGTTTAAGACGGGTAGTCCAACTCATGGGATATAAGTATCAGTAACGAAGATAATTAAAAACGTGAGTTATGCCATTTAATAAAACTAAAATCATAACTGTACTTTTGTAAAAAACGAATTAACTTCTATGCAAATAGCAATTGTAGGGTGTGGAAACATGGGAGTGATATACGCCCGAGCATTTATTTAATACAATTTAGTACATACCAATTCATTATGGCTGGTAGAAAAAAATAAAGAACGAAAGAAAGCTTTGTGCGAACTTAAGTTAGGCAATGTAATAACTCCTAATGAATTAGGTACCATAACACCAGATGTTATCATTTTAGCGGTTAAACCTCAAGATTTCCCTTCTGTTATTCCAAGTTTATTTGGGAAGATACCATCTTCTTCGGTTGTTATTTCAATTATGGGAGGTATTACAATATCCTGCCTTCAAAAAAAACTACAAATCAACCGGATCATTCGAGCTATGCCCAATGCTCCTGCAGAGTTGGGAATGGGTATTACAGGATACACAGCATCGTCTGAATTATCAATTTCTGATCTTCATCGGGCAGAGCAATTGCTTTCTACTACTGGTAGGGCTGTTTACTTTGAAAAGGAGAGCTTGTTAGATGTCGTTACAGCTATCAGTGGTAGTGGGCCGGCTTATTTCTATTATTTTGTTAACAGTATGATTAGAGCTGCACGAGAAATGGGAATGGATGAAGCAACTTCTTCCTTGCTTGTTAAACAAACTATGCTTGGTTCTTTTCTTGTTCTTAATAGCACTTCACAGTCATTGGATGATCTGATTCAGGTAGTGGCATCGCGAGGAGGAACTACCGAAGCCGCCATTGCATATTTGAATGCTCAAGGGGTGGACAGGCACATTGCAGAAGCATTGAAAAAAGCTAAAAAAAGAGCGCAGGAGCTGAGCGAATTTTGTTAGTTTTGCACCCATATTTAAAAAGCATATAACTTTTCAATATTTCTCAATTATGAATCAAGACATTTTTAATGTAATCAGAGAGCTGAATACACCCGTAGGGAAAGTAAAATATTACAGTTTGAAAGAACTGCAAATGCAGGGATTTCAGATTTCCAAATTGCCATTTTCAATCCGAGTATTGGTGGAAAATGCCTTACGAAATCATGATGGATTAAGGGTTACAGAAGAAAATGTAAAAACAGTGTTGAGCTGGAATGCAAAAGAAGCCAGTGATAAAGATATTCCGTTTATGCCGGCCCGTGTTTTATTGCAAGACTTCACCGGCGTTCCTTGTGTAGTAGATTTGGCTTCTCTTCGCGCTGAAGCTGCCCGTAAAGGAAAAGATGTAAGCAAGATAAATCCGCTTATACCGGTTGATCTTGTGATAGACCATTCTGTTCAGGTTGAATATTTTGGAAGCAACCTGGCATTGAAGAAAAATGTGGAGTTAGAATACAAAAACAATGCTGAGCGCTACATGCTGTTGAAATGGGCTCAAAAAGCATTTAATAATTTTTCTGCTGTTCCTCCCGGAATGGGAATTTGCCATCAGGTAAACCTGGAATATCTTAGTAAGGTAGTTCTTGTACGTGATGGAGTTGCCTTCCCTGATTCTTGTTTTGGAACAGACAGTCATACACCAATGGTAAATGGAATTGGTGTAGTTGCATGGGGAGTAGGAGGTATTGAAGCTGAGGCAGCTATGTTAGGCCAACCTTCATACTTTATAATGCCCGAAGTGGTAGGGTTAAAATTAACCGGCAAACTTCCACATGGAGCTACTGCAACCGATTTAGTATTGGCTGTTACTCAATTACTTCGCAAGCATGGAGTGGTGGGTAAATTTGTTGAAGTATTTGGAGATGGATTGAATAATCTGGCAGTAACCGACCGTGCTACCATTAGTAACATGAGCCCTGAATTTGGTTGTACCATTACTTATTTCCCGGTAGATGCCCAGACTATTGAATTTTTACGTCGTACAGCACGTGATGAAAAAATAATAGGTACTGTAGAGGCTTATTGTAAAGAAAATATGCTCTGGCGCGAAAATGAAAATGAAATTGAATATAGCACAGTTTTAGAGCTTGATTTAAATTCCATTGAGCCTGCTGTTTCTGGCCCGAAGCGTCCACAGGATAGAATCTTGTTACGAGATTTGGATAAAACAGTCCGTAAAATATTGGCAGAACAATATCAGCGTGAATATGTTGCCATTGAAGACCGTTGGACACATACTTCTGATTCAGGTAAAATGAAAACGGTTACCATTACACAGGGTGCGCAGCAATATCAATTGAGCGATGCATCAGTGGTAATAGCAGCCATTACATCGTGTACCAATACATCAAACCCCAGTGTAATGTTGGGAGCCGGTTTGGTGGCTAAAAAAGCAGTTGAGCGTGGATTGGATGTAAAACCATGGGTGAAAACATCGTTAGCTCCAGGTTCTCGCGTTGTAACAAACTATTTGCAAAAAGCAGGATTGATGGAGTATTTGGAAGCATTGAAATTTCATACCGTAGGTTATGGCTGTACTACTTGTATTGGCAATTCTGGCGCATTACCTCCTCATATTGATAAAGCCATTACCGAAGCAGACTTAACAGTTGCTTCTGTATTGAGTGGGAACCGTAATTTCGAAGCTCGTGTTCATCCAAATGTAAAAATGAATTTCCTTGCTTCGCCCATGTTAGTGGTGGTATATGCTATTGCCGGAAGGGTAGATATTGATATATACAATGAACCCATCGGTTTAGATGGAAACAGCGAGCCTGTGTACATGAAAGATATTTGGCCAAGCGATGAAGAAATTGCTGCTGTGATGAACAGTGCACTTGATCCAAATGATTATGCTGCCAATTATGCAAAAGCCTTTGATGGTGATGCAGCATGGCAGGCATTACAGGCACCTACCGGTCAATTATTTGAATGGGATCCGAATTCAACTTATGTTAAAGAGGCACCATTCTTTCAGAATATTTCTGAAACTGTAGAACAACCCAGGAATATTGTAAATGCCAGAACACTTTTAGTGTTGGGTGATTCTATAACTACTGACCATATTTCGCCTGCGGGTTCATTCAAAGAAACTAGTCCTGCAGGAAAGTATCTAATTGAACGTGGTGTTCCCAAATCAGAGTTTAATAGCTACGGTGCCCGTCGTGGTAATCATGAAGTAATGATGCGGGGTACCTTTGCTAATGTGCGAATAAAAAACAAATTGGCTTCTAAAGAAGGTGGGTATACTTTGAACCATATTACAGGGGAAGAAACTACTGTGTTTGAAGCTGCAGAATATTACATTCAGCATAATATTCCAACTATAATTTTAGGTGGAAAAGAATATGGTAATGGAAGTAGCCGCGATTGGGCGGCTAAAGGCCCTAATTTGCTGGGAGTAAAGGCAGTGATTGCAGAGTCGTTTGAACGCATTCATCGTAGTAATTTGGTAGGTATGGGAATATTGCCATTGTTATATATGGATGGACAAAATGCTGAATCATTGGGATTAACTGGTCATGAAACTTTTACTATTTCAGGCATAGAAGAAGGGCTTACACCACAACAAATTATTAAAGTGAAAGCGGTAGCTAACGATGGTAAAGTGATTGAATTTAATACCAAATCACGACTCGATTCTCAAATTGAAATTGAATACTACAAAAATGGAGGCATATTAAATTATGTGCTTCGTCAGTTTTTAAAAGCGTAGTGATACTAGCAGTCATTAAAAGAGGCTGATGTGAGACTATTTAAAAACATGTGTTAATTTTATGAATTAACACATGTTTTTAAAATTCTCTATTAAAGTTATTTAGGAACACTTGTATAAGATTTTAATATAAAATCATATATATATATTCTAACAGGTCTATTAAAATGTATTCAAGATTTTTTTAATACATTTTCCTCTAAAAGCTTTTTTAAGTTTGCTAGTTCTTGTTTTATTTCAGCAATTTCTTTTTCAGCTTTTAAATTGACTTGATAATCATTTTCTGCTCTAATTTCTGCATGTTTGCCTTGCAGGTTCTGGCCAATCATGATTAAAGGCATCAAAAAAATTTGAATCATATTCGATATGAATAGCCATAATACAAAAGCAGGGTAGGGATCGAAACGTAATTCTTGTGGTGCTAAAATGTTCCAACTTAACCAGCCAACTGTCCAAAAAAATATTAGTAAAAAAAATCCCATTGACCCTACTTTTTCTGTAATCCAAACGGCAAACTTTTCAGATTTATTCAATAAGTTTTGATAAATGTGATTGGAGTTACGAATTTCCATAGATGTGTAAGTTTATATTTTTCAAATGTCGTTATTATGCTCCTTGTTACATAGAATTGTAGGTATTTATAATACAATTTTTATTATTTGTGTGATTCATTGTTGATTGTTAATTATTTACAAAAACATGATGAATTGGAAAATGCTAGCTACTTTCGTTTATTTAAATTTTGTTATGAAAGTTCAGCTTATAGGCATATTATTAATAGTAATATTTATATTTTCCCATGAGCTTGTAATAGCACAAACACTTGACTCTCTTCCTAAAAATGGATTTGTACAAGCCAGTTTATTCTATCCACTAGGTACATCTTGGAAATCATCTAAAGTTAAAACATATCATTTTTCACTCAATGTATTCAATGGTATTACGGGTGGGATAAATGGGGTAGAAATAGGGCCAATTAGCAATATCACTTTAGGTAAATTCAACGGCATGCAGGTGGGTGGTGTGAATGTGGTGAAAGGGCCTTTCAACGGGTTTCAGGTAGGGCTGCTCACTAACGTTAACCTTGCTTCCACCAAAGGATTTCAGCTTTCAGGTTTGTGGACACACAACCATGGCGATTTTACGGGATTTCAATTTTCATGGTTTGGCAATACCTCATGGGGCAATGTGTATGGTGCTCAACTAAGTCATCTTTGGAATCATGCACAAAAAAGTATGTATGGTCATCAGTTTGCTTTAGGGCCTAATACTGTTCGTGAAAATGCATATGGTATTCAATTTTCCGCTACGATAAATTATGCCAGGCAGAACCATGTGGGTGTTCAATTTTCCTTTTTGGCTAATTATGCTAAAAGTTCACAGGGCTTTCAACTGAGTTCTATCAACTTGGCTCCCGAGATAGCCGGTATTCAGGCAGGATTGTTTAATTACACTGGTATAAGTAATGCATTTCAAGGGGGTATAGTTAACATAGCCCGTAAAAGTGGTGCATTACAGGTCGGACTGGTTAATTATTCGGGCGATAGCTCAGTTGCTACAATTGGTTTAATAAACATAGTTAAACGGGGGTATAATAAACTGGAACTTTGGGGGGGCGAATTACAGTCGTTTAATATTGCCATTAAAACAGGTGGGCGAAGAATATATTCCATGCTTAATTTTGGAATTAACCCATTTAATGAAAATATTTTCTGGACTACTGGTTGGGGTATTGGAACTCATATATCTATCAGTAAACGTTTTTATGTAGATGTTGATAATTCAATTTCATTAGTACATATCAACGAACCTATTTCATTGGGGAAAGGTAAAATGACCCTTCTAAATCAGTCGCGATTTATGGCTGGTTTTAGCTTGCACAGACGGGTAGCATTATTTATCGGGCCCATGATAAATATGATTTTATCCGATAATAATAACTTAGTAAATGGAAAGAACGGAATAGAGCTTGCTCCTACTTTTCGAACTGCGTATGGTAAATTTGGAGACTTTCAGTTTGCTATTTGGCCTGGAATTGGCGGTGGATTCAGGTTTTTTTGATGTGTAGAGCAGTTAAATGATATTAACATTCAATGATTGAGTGTTTTGTATATGTAGAATGATATTTTTGTGAAATATAAACTTAGTATGTATTCCATTGTTTAGAAACGTGATGATTATTATGTAGATGAAAACATGCAACGGGAAGTTATTTTAAAATACATTGATTTTCTTGAACAAAAAATTGCGAAGGAAGGCTATCAAATTCCCGATAAAACGTTTATTCATCTTGATACTGTTAATAAGCTTGATAATATAATAGATATACAATCCATGCTTTTTGAGCATGGAAGCCGAATAGGAATAACCTATACTCCTTTTCAGCTTACAGCTGATGAATTATATGCTGTAATTAACGACCTGGAAGAACCGGTATTGTTGTTTGGAAAATCATTGGATATTCTGGTTTATTTAGAACCATATAAGAGAAAAAAAATCAGGATACATAAATTTTCTCACATTGTACAGGAAGATGTAGTTTCTGTTCGACAAATTCACTTGGATGATTTTTATCAGCACGAAGGAAAATTTGTAGTTATCGTGCCGGTTAAACACATTTCCATCTTTGGTGGAAATTTGAATACTAAGCCAATTATAGAAAAAAAATATACTCCAGTACAACGTTTTTTTAGATTACTAAAAGTAGAGCGAAGGGATATTATTTATCTCTACATCTATGCTGTAATTAATGGATTGATGAGCCTTTCACTACCTGTTGGGGTTCAGGCCATTATTGGTTTGGTGATGGGAGCTCAAATTTCTACATCATTAATTGTATTGGTAACCTTAGTGATATTAGGTGTGATATTTTCAGGAGTGCTCACCATTATGCAACAATGGATAGTGGAAGCAATGCAACAGCGGGTTTTTGTACGTTCTACCTTTGAGTTTGCTTATCGCATCCCACGTATCAAGCTTGATGCATTGACCAATACATATGCCCCGGAGTTAATGAACCGATTCTTTGATACACTTACTATTCAAAAAGGATTGCCCAAATTGTTAATTGATTTTTCTACCGCTTTGCTCCAAATAATTTTTGGATTATTGTTGTTATCATTTTATCATCCGGCATTTGTGTTTTTGAGTCTAGTATTATCTGCATTTATCTTTTTAATTTTTCGTATTACTAGCCCCAGAGTTCTTACAGCGAGTTTGAAAGAGTCAAAGTATAAATACGAAACAGCCTGGTGGCTGGAAGAATTGGCCCGTACCATGCGAATCTTTAAATTGGCTGGTAATACAAATTTGCCCATTGAACGTTCCGATTATTATGTAACTAATTATTTAGGTGCCAGGAAAGAAAAATTCAGGGCTTTGGTAAATCAGTATGCTTTTATCATTTTATTTAAAACTATTATTACCGGCGGTTTATTGATATTAGGAAGCACCTTGGTAATGAATGAACAAATTAACATCGGGCAATTTGTAGCAGCCGAGATTATAATCATTTTAATATTAAACTCTGTAGAGAAAGTAATTTTATCCATGGAGAATATCTATGATATGATTACTGCGGTTGAGAAAATTGGGAATGTGACAGATTTGGAACTAGAGCGTGAAGATGGAGTAGATTTTAATTTGATTGATACTGGCTCAGGTATTGAAATAGAAGTAAATCATCTTACGTATAAATCTTGCATTACAAATAATTTAATTCTGGATGATGTTACTTTAAAAGTAAATCCAGGGGAGGTGATTTGCATTTCAGGGCGCAGTGGTTCAGGAAAAAGTACCTTGTTGGGGTTAATTGGTGGATTGTATGAAAATTATCAGGGAGTCATTACGTTCAATGGAATCCCTATGAACAACATTAACCTTCGTAGCCTGCATGATTATGTGGCTGAAAATTTTTCTAATGAAATGATTTTTAAAGGGTCAGTTTATGATAATATTACCGTTGGAAGAAAAAATATAACGTGGGATAATGTGCAATGGGCTGTAGAGATAACCGGTCTTAAACCCTTTATTCAATCATTGCCCAAAGGATTTGAAACGGTATTAATTCCAGATGACCGAAGCATTCCTTCTGGAGAATTACGTAAAATAGTATTAGCTCGCTGTCTCGCCGAACGTCCTAAACTCTTGTTGCTTGAAGATTTTTTGGATGTATTTGATCAAGCACAAAAAGATCAGGTATTGCAATTACTTACCGGCAAAACAACTAGCATGACTGTGCTTGCAGTTTCTAACGATTTGAACTTTGCTTCCAAATGCGATAAGGTGTTGGTTTTAGAAAATGGAAAAGTATGCTATTTCGACGCTTACAATGAATTGGAATTATTGAATAAATTCCCCCATATCTTTAAATCTAGAATATGCTAAATGTAACCAAGAACAGGATTCCTTTAAGTAAAGTGCAGTCCCGTCGATTTGGGGCGTTTGGGCATATTACGAATCCCGGAGCAGCTGAAAAACTAACCTATTGGTTGTTGGGGATGTTAGTATTTCTTATCTTGTTTATGTTTGTTCCTTGGACACAGAACATACGTGCTAAAGGAAGAACAACTACGTTAACCCCGGAAGATCGTCCGCAGGAATTACATTCACGTATAGATGGCCGAATTGAAAAATGGTATGTTCGCGAAGGTGATACTGTAAAAGCCGGCGATACCATCGTGTTTATTTCTGAAATAAAAGATCAGTATTGGGATCCTCAATTACTAGTTCGTACAAAAGAGCAGCTAGTAGCCAAAGAATCCATGGGAGAAGCCTACCAGAAAAAGATACTCAGCTTGGAAAAGCAAATTCAGGCTGAACGTAAAAACCTAGATTTAAAATTAAACCAGGCACAAAATAAAGTAAGAATTGCTCGCCAAAAAATAGCCATTGATAGTGCCGAAGTAGAAGCGGCCAAGGTGGCTTATAAAATAGCTGAAGAACAGTACAAGCGGGCTGAAAAAATGTATTCAGAACAAGGTATTATATCGCTTAAAGATTTAGAAGACCGTCGAAACAAAAAGCAGGAAACAGCCGCTAAAATGGTTGCAGCAGAAAATAAGTTGGCCAATGCTCAGCAGGAACTCATTAATGCGATGATTGATCTCAATGCTATTGAAGCAGAATATTTTTCTAAGATTTTTAAAATTGAATCCGATATACAGTCGGCTAATTCTGAGCTTTTCAAAACAGATGAAGAAATAGCTAAACTAAACAATCAATACGCAAATTACAGCATTCGTTCAAGATATTGGTACATAACGGCTCCCCGCGATGGTCAAATCGTAAAAATATTTAAGTCGGGAATTGGCGAAAATGTAAAAGCTGATGAACCCATTGCTACCATTACAGCATTGAATCCACAACTGGCAGTAGAATTATATATCAATCCGGTAGATGTACCTTTAATGAAAATCAACAAAAAAGTTCGAGTGATCTTTGATGGATGGCCTACCATTGTATTTTCTGGTTGGCCAGGAGTTTCTTACGGTACTTTTGGAGGAAGGGTTGCTGCTATTGATAGCGATATTAGCCCTAACGGGAAGTATCGCATTTTGGTTAAACCCGACCCTGACGAACATCCCTGGCCTAAAGAAATTCGTGTTGGAGCCGGTGCGCAGGGAATAGCACTGCTAAATGATGTGCCGGTATGGTATGAAATATGGCGAAGAATTAACGGTTTCCCACCTAATTTTTATCAGCCGGAAGATAAGCCTGTTAAAAAAGAAAAATAATGAAAAGGCTTGTATTGTTGTTTATATTCAGTATGCATGGGGTTGTGTTATATTCACAACCCGATACGCTTACCTTTGAACAGTTTATGCTGGCTGTAAAAAATTATCATCCGGTAGCCAAGCAAGGTGCTTTGATTCCACAGTTTGCAAAACAAAATTTACGCATGGCCCGTGGTGGTTTCGATCCGGTGCTGGGGGCAATGTATGACCAAAAAAGTTTTGATTCCAAAAATTATTGGATGATTTTAGAGAGCAAACTACAAATACCTACCTGGTATGGAATTACGTTTCAGGGTGGTTATCAATATGCGGCCGGTACATACTTAGATCCATCTCGTACTTTTCCTGATATAGGTTTGCCGCAGGCCGGTGTAGCAGTTACACTGGGGAAAGGCTTATACATGGATGAACGAAGAGCTGCTCTAAAACAAGCAAAAATATTTAACCAGGCCAGTGTGTATGAACAAATACTTTATTTAAATGAATTGTATTATGAAGCAGTAAAAGCGTATGTGGAATGGTCAGTTTCATATGCGCAATATAAAATATTTCAAAATGCAGCAGAATTAGCAAAAATTCGATTCAATGGAATTAAAATTAGCTTTCAGCAAGGGGATCGGCCAGCTGTAGATACATTGGAAGCATACCTTTTATTGCAATCACGTGAAGCTGGATTATTACAGGCTCAAATTGAATATACCAATGCCCGGTATCAACTAAGTAATTTTTTATGGACTGACGATGAAAAGCCGGCTGAGTTACGCGATAATGTGTTTCCAGCCAGTATGATTACCTTGGCTGCAAAACGTGAATGGACACAAGACAGCCTTACTGCTTCACTGGCAAATTTGAATGATTATCATCCTGAAATACGATTAATTGCTATGAAAGGCGATATGCTGGAAGTAGAAAGAAAGTTAAAGATATCTAAACTATTTCCGCAATTGGATGTAAATTATAATTTTTTATACAATCCAAATCAAATAGTGTTTTTTACGGATAATTATAAGTTTGGTGTTGATTTTAAAATTCCTATTCCACTTCGTGAAGCTCGTGGAAGTTTGGGTATGACCCGCGTAAAAATTCTAGAAAACCAATATAAATTAGAATCTAAATCATTGCAAGTGGCTAATAAAATCAAAGCATATTACAACGAATTTGTGAATTATACCGAACAGGTATCGTTGTATCAGCAAATGTTTGCAAATTACAGAATGTTATTTTTAGCTGAATTGTCTAAGTTTGAGTTGGGAGAGAGCTCCGTGTTTCTGGTGAATGCTCGTGAACTTAAATTGATTGAAGCAGAATTAAAACTTTATGAAATCATCGGTAAATATAATAAAGCTTATTACGGCCTTATGCAATCTACCGGTCGTTTATTGTTTTAGCATGGTATATTAATAGTAATATAATCCCCAATTTCCTTCTACATGCACAGGTTGTCCCAGTTCCTTTAAATACTTGCAGGTGGAAGTATTTACCAGCCGGTAATTAATAGGATAATTAGCGTTGGGATTATTTTTTAAATTAAACGTATTGTATCGTTCATCCAATATATTATAAACATTTTGAGTTAACCCATCTTCCAGGGTTACATGATAAATAGTGCAAAAGTTTTTAAACCAAGGCATCATAAACCAAGGTTCATGAATAATGGCACGGTATCCGCTTACAATGCTTCGCTTGGCTTCACATTGAAACCGGTCATTGGTAGCAGGTACTAAAAATAAAGCATCAGTGGCGGTATTTTTTTCTATCCAACGGTGCATCTTTCCCAAATCATCCATCCTATATTTCATGAATTTATATTTTCCTTGCAATGCATGTACAGGTATACAGGCAGAATGAGTGATGATAATTAGCGATGGAATTATTATTAGCAATGATATAATTATTATCATTCCACGTGTAATATGAGTTAATAATTTGCCATTTAGAATTTCTGAAATAACAATTGCAAATAAAATAGCACTGAACATTGAAATCCAAAGGGTAGTTCCTTTTGGCCATTGGGTTTTTCCTATGGCCATCCATTGCAAATGTTCTAAACCTATCCAATACCCTATAAACCCCAACCACACGATGAAATAAAAGTATCGTAGAAATGCTTTTTCGTGTGTTCTTACTAACTCTATTAAAACAATTCCACAAATTGAAATTGCAATGAACTTGATATAATGTGTGGTTTTAAACAACGAGGGCATAAAATGATGATAATTCCGAAAAATGTATTGTATTTTATAATACAAGTTGTGATTGTATGTATATGAATCATAAAGTTGTTTAAAAATCATGGGAATCAGCATGGCAGATGAAAGTGTGATGAAAATACCACTTAAAATAATTATTTCAGAACTTGGTCGAAGTTTGCGGTAAAGAAAAACATATGCACTAAAGAGTATGAGAAACATATTAAATGCAAACATTACATGAAATAAACCTGCGATGCCCAGCCATAAAAATGCTCCCCGAAACTTCTGCATGACAAACCAGGCAATACTTAATGCAGTAAAAGCTAAACCAAATGATCCGCTTACCAACAAATTTTCTTGAATGAAATTAGTACCCAAGCTGAAATAATTATAAAAAACCAATAAAACGAGCGGTGGAGATAAATAACCTGCCATACAGTTCCCTGATAAGGTATAACCTATAATCCAGAATGCCCAGGCACTTAAGCTGATACAAAGAATGGTGAGTAAAAATACAGCAACGTCAACTCCCAAAATCTTTGAAAAGAAATACACTGTTTCTACATAAAAAAAACGTACCGTATAGTTGCCTTGATTTGCTTTTACAAAATAATCGTGAGGATATAATTCAGGTTGTAGTTTTTTATAAACTAAAGGCAAATGTTCAGCTTGATCGCCACTGTTGAATTCATAGCCCTTCATGAGCAAAAACAGTAATGCGATGGCAATGCTGTATATAAATACTTCCGGTTGTTTAAACCTGCTTGGTTCAGGATTTTGCATGGATGGAAGATTCTTTAATGATGTATCCTGGCCTTTGTTTGGCTTGCATGAATAATTTTCCTAAATATTCGCCCAACACACCTAAAAATAAAAGCTGTATTCCTCCGATAAACAATACACTTACCAATACAGATGCCCAGCCCGGAACAATTTTTTCAGGGTAAAATAAATATACCACAATAGCATAACATGCATAAACAAAAGCTAAAGCTGAAATAATACTTCCAGCTATAATAGAAAAACGCAATGGTTTTATGCTGAATGATGTAATACCATTCAAGGCAAAACTCAACATTTTTCGAAAAGAATATTTGCTTTTTCCTGAATGGCGCGGGGCTGCACTGTATGTAATTTTGAATTGCTTAAAACCCATCCACGAAATAAAACCTCGAACAAATAATCCTTGTTCATGACTGTTTTTTATCACATTAGCTACCCGCCAATCCAGCAATCTAAAGTCAGCTGTGCCCGGCTCAAGTGTTACATCGCTTAATCGGTTCATCAAATGGTAAAACATGGCTGATGTGATTTTTTTAAAAAATCCGATTCCTTGTTCTTCAATTCGTTGGGTATAAACAATGTCATATCCTTCCATCCACTTTTTTATCATGTCCGGAATAAGTTCTGGTGGATGTTGTAAATCTGCATCCATCGAAATTACACAATCGCCATCAGCATGATCAATGCCACAACGCAAGGCATGTTGGTGTCCAAAATTTCTTGAAAATGATATGTATCCTATTCGGTTGTCTTGCTGATGCAGCATTTGTAATATTTCTAACGAATTATCAGTGCTTCCATCATCTATGAATAATATCTGCCGGTTGGGGTAGTTAATAAGTACTTCATTAAGCTTATTAGTTAGTGGAATGATGTTCCCTGACTCATTGTATGCCGGTATAATAACAGATATTTTCATACTTCAAGATGGCAATCAAAAGTAGCAAACTCGTGGATAATCGCCATACTTAAATCGTTTAGTTCAAAAAAGGGCCTTCTGGAAATGTTCCCCACAGCGCATATTTATCGCCTAATGCAATCATCTTTTTTTGCCAGGATTCTTGTTCATTTAGCAAATTTGAGAGTTTTTCACTATCTATCACCCAACTTTCTTCCCGTAATTCTGTTTCAAGCTGATGTTCACCCCAGCCACTATATCCAATAAAAAAACGTACATCGTGTTTATCCACTTCCCGGTTGTTAATTTTATCACGAAGTACTTCAAAGTCACCACCAAAATACCACCCATCAGCTACCGGCTTACTTTCTGGAATTGTAATGCCTAAGTTGTGGAGATAAAATAAAGCATTTTGGCCTACCGGCCCACCTAGATAAACTTCTATGTCGGTTTTTATTTCTTCTTTGATAAGTTGATTTAGCCGAATATCGAGTTTCTTATTGATGATGAGACCCATGGTGCCATGCGGACCGTGATCTGTTAAAACAATGACAGAGCGCCTGAAAATCGTTTCTTGTAAAAACGGATTAGCATATAATATTTTACCTCTGTCTATTTCTACGGAAAAATTCATGCTTGTTAAAAAGGTAGTGTTAATATATAAATCTTTTTACAAACTTATGCTGATGACTTGCAATTATTTTTGATCTTAGTCGTCTATATCTATTAAATCTACGATACATGAGGTTTTTTGCAGTTCAATGTGTTTTTTTTCTTGCTCTATTTTTGCAATCAATGTGGGCGCAGCAGCCGGTACGTGAATATTATGAAAACGGTGTATTGAAAATTGAAGGACAATTAGTAAACGGTGAAAAAAACGGTATTTGGAAAGAATATTATCACACAGGAGCCCCTGCATCAGTAGGAAATTATAAAAATAATCGTAAAACCGGAAAGTGGACTGAATGGTACATTACCGGACGAATAAAGCTTCAGGCTGATTATGATAAAGGGATCATTATCCTCTATAATGAAACTGGTAACATTAGTGATAAAGGAACTATAAAAGACGGAAAACGTCATGGGGTTTGGATAAGCTATTATTCATCCGGCGAAGTGAAACAAAAATCAACTTATCGCAACGGTATCCTTCATGGTAAACAGGAGTCCTTTTACCGAAATAAGAAAAAAGAAAGTGTATTTTATTATACTGACGGAAAAAAATCGGGTCGTTGGCAAATGTGGTTTAGCAATGGCAAATTACAGTCTGATGGAATTTATGTAAATGATGAAAAGAGAGGAATTTGGAAGCAATGGTTTGATAGCGGACAACTTCGTAGCGAAATTGATTACGATAGAGGAACTACAAAAGTTTATCATGAAAATGGGAAATTACAATTGGAAGGGGAAGGAGTACCTGAATTTAAAAACGGCAAGTGGACTAGCTATTTTCCTAATGGAAAACCCCAGCTAAAAAGTGAATATGTAAATAATCTTCCACATGATAAGTGGCAGGAACTATGGGATAATGGGAAGAAAAAAAGCATTAGCGAATATAAAAACGGAGTTAAAACCGGTGAATGGAAAACTTGGTATGCTGATGGAAAAATTGAAACAGAAGGCCGTTATGAGAATGATAAAAAAGTTGGTGTTTGGAAACATTATCATACCAATGGAAAAATTTATGAAGAAAAAAATTATGATACTGGTGAATTAAAACGCTTTTTTGACAATGGTCAAATAGAAATACAAGGCACCGAACGAGATACCCTCAAAGACGGAACCTGGAAAACCTGGTACCAAAACGGTCAATTACAGGAAGAGTGTGTTTTTTCAATGGGTAAACTGAATGGCGAATACAAAACGTTTTATATGGATGGCAAGCCGGAAGCAATAAAAAATTACATACAAGGCGAAAAACATGGAGTGTGGAAAACATGGTTTAATGAAGGGCATCTGGCTGCCGAAGAATACTACGAAAAAGGAAAACCCAAAGGAATTTGGAAATACTGGTATAAAAGCGGGGCAAAAAAAAGTATTATCAATTATGAAAACGACTCTACCTGGATTTGGTACGAAAAAGGCGGTATTAAGATGCGAGGTAAAAGGGTGAATGGTAAGAAACAAGGAGTATGGTTAAGTTATTATGAAGATGGCTCCTTAATGGAAGAAGCTAGCTACGAATCTGATTCGGCTCATGGTATTTGGAAAACATATTATCCGGATGGAAAGCCTGAAGGGATATTTATTTACAATATGGGAATAAAAACCGGTACCTGGATATGGTATTTACCTGATGGAAAGATAGAAATGAAAGGCACATTTGAAAATAATTTACAGCATGGACCCTGGGAAGAATATTATCCCAATGGCCAAAAGCACTATGAAGGTTTTTATAAATTGGGTAAGCGTGATAGCGTATGGACGTATTATTATGAATCAGGAAAAAAATGGAAAGAAGGTGCTTTTAAGCACGATGATAAAACCGGAAAATGGACATATTATTATGAAAATGGCAAAATTGAACATACCGGCAATTTTGTAGGAGGTTCAGAACATGGATATTTTATTTCGTACTATGAAAATGGAAAACCCAAAGACGAAGGCTTTTTTTATTTTGGGGTAATGGACAGTATTTGGAAAGGGTATTATGAAAATGGCAATCGAAAATATGAAGGTTCTTACTTCAAAGGTTCGCGAAACGGCACTTGGACATATTGGCATCTTATCGGAACTGTAAAAGAAAAAGGAGCATACAATAACGGATTAAAACATGGAAATTGGATTGAATATTACAAAGATGGTACAGTACTTCGTAAAGGAAAATATAAAAATGATAAAGAAGATGGCAAATGGGAATTTTTTTATCCCAATGGAAACAAATCAGGGGAATACAGCAAAAAAGGCGATACGTTTCACGGTAAATATGTTCGTTATTATGAATACGGAGGCATACAAGTAATAGGCAATTATAAAAATGGTAAAAAAGAAGGCATGTGGAAATTTTATGATAAAGAAGGGAAGCTCACCAAGCAGATTCGTTTTAATAAAGGCTTCCAGGAAGGCGGAGATTTATTTTAAATTATAGATATATACCTTAAATATATCTTGTATTGAAAGGTACTCAGTTGCATTAAAATTTAAATCTAAAAATTGTTTAATATTATTATCAGGAAGTACAAAATCTGATCCAGCATCAATGTATATGATTTTATCTTTTCCGGAAATTGATGTTGTGTCAATTTGTTTATAATGATTAATTGGATATATATTGTCAGCGTGTAAATATTCGTTCAAGTTATTTTTCTTATTACTTGCTGTTTCTATAAACCAGGAAGGCTGATAATAATAAACAAAGTTCAATTCGAACCAATCCGGACAAATATAAATGATTGTGTTTTTTGTTTTTAAAGATTTGATTTTAGCTACAAGGCTTTTTACATCTCTTTTGTTATATGAATCAGGTTTTACTGTAACAATAAATAAAGAACATATAACGATAGGTATTATAAAGTTAAATTTCATTTTTTTTATTTTAAAATAATCTGCACAAATTGCAATTAGTAACGGATAAGAAACAGATGCCGGCATTAGATAACGATCAAGAAACATCGGTACCCAATACGATAATCCAAACATGGTAAAAAAAATAAAACCGAACCAATATGCGATAAATGCAAAATGAATGCTTTTTTCTTGTTTTTTATAATGATAAGCCCATTTGATGAATGAAGCAAATAATAAAATTAAAATAACAACAACTACAAGGGGTGCATTAGAAAATGACCATAACATGTTGTATATACTTTCAATTCCTTTCGGTGGTTTTACCCAAGTTTCTTCATAAGATGCTAAAAATCTATTTATAACTATTGGTATATTTGGAGCATACAAGAATATCATAATACCTGTACTTATCAATAATTTTTTCCAGTTTCTTTTTAAGAATGATAGATATAAAAATGTAAATGTGAATTGTGTAGCGATAATAAAAAATCCAAAATAATGAGCATAAATTATTAAAGTATTTACCAGAGCCAATATTATGAACGAGAGGTTTGAATTATTAGTTTTTTTTAAATTAATACCTTGTAATTTTTTTTCATCATTATAAATGATATGCATGAATACATACATTGAAATAGAAGTTAACATTCCTAGTAAGCTATATACTCTTGCTTCATGCGAAAAATAAATTTGATAGTTTGAAAAAATAAAAAGAATGCTTGCGTAAACAGCAATTCGTTGATTTAAAAATTTACTTCCAATTTTAAAAATAAAAAATAAAGTTATACAGTTAAAAAGTAAGGATGGGAAACGAACAGAGGGTTCAGATATTCCGAAAAAACTAATCCATCCATGAAGAACGATTTCATAAAGCGGAGGATTATTTCCTTGAGAGAGTTGTGAAATAATAGATGGAATATTCATTTGAGCATGATATACACTAAAAGGTTCATCACCACTTAGTGACCCTTTATTAATATACATTCCCTTTATTAAAAAATTAATTAATAATAGTATAATAATGAGAATGATATCTTTTTTCGAAGAGGTTAGAAATTTAATATCCATTTGTTTTTATTACACATTGCTATTTCCGTTTTAATATTAAATTTAATTATGCATTAAATTTTTAATTATTGTTATGAAACTCTAATTGCTTGTACTGGAGAAATTCTGGTAATTAAATAACTAGGAAAAATTAAAACAAATATGCAATTGATGAACGTGAGCAAATTTATTCCTGCAATTTTTAACCAATCAATTAGCACAGGTACTTCTGATAAGTAATACGATTGCTGGTCTAATTTAATTATACCAAAATGAAACTGAATTAAACACAAGCCAATGCCAAATATATTACCTAAAATAAGGCCTTGTATTATAATATATGCAGCTTGTAAAATGAAAATTTTTCTCACTTGAAAATTACTCATTCCAAGGGCTTTTAAAATACCAATCATATTCGTTTTTTCAAGGATAAGAATCAGCAGGGTAGAAATCATGGCCATGATAGAAACCAGAATCATTAAAATGATTATTATAATGCTGTTGATGTCAATAGTTGGTAACCATTCAAAAATTTCCGGATAGTTTTCTCGAATGTTGCTCACATACAAATCCACCGGAACTTTACTGTCAATTACCCAGGTAATATCATCCAAGTTTCGATAGTCTTTTAATGTAATTTCAAAACCACTTATTTGATTACGATTCCATTTGTACATATCTTGTACTAACCACTGATGTGCTAAAATTAATTGATTATCCATTTCATACATTCCGGTTTCATAAATCCCGGTTACCCGTAGTTTCATGGCATACGGCTTGCTTTCAGTAATGCTGTCCTTAATTAGCATTTCATAGTATTCATCATGTGGAAAATCATCCGGAATTTGATACAATGGCTTTTTAATTCGACTTAAGAAATAAACATATAAGCTATCGTTTACTGAGACGTTTAATTTATTTGCAATTAATTTAGAGATAATAATATTTTTAATAGATTCTTCATTTTCTAATGAGGTAAGTATTGCTCCTTCTTTAAGATGCTGTTGAAAAAACTTCCAATTAAAATCATCTCCAACCCCTTTGATAACTACTCCCTGTATCTCTTTTTTGGTTTTTAAAATTCCGTGTTTTACAACAAACGATTGGATATGATTCACCTCTGGCATGGATTTAATTTCATTGTAAAATGCAGGCTTACTGTCAATAGGTTCCGTTTCGAGCGACGAGGATGCAGAAAGCTTTGTAATCTGAATATGGGAAGTTATACCGGTGAGTTTTTCGGTAATTCCTTTTTTAAATCCATTCACAATGGATACAGCCAAAATCATAATTCCCAGCCCCAATGAAATGCTGGCAATGGCAAACCTCACAATCGGTCGGGAAAAACCAGCAGGATGCCGGGTTGTTAAGATTCGTCGGGTAATAAAAATTTCTGTTTTCAAATTTAACGTCTTTAATTAATTTGTACGTTCATGCCGAATTCAAGATTCGTATCTTGTTTCTTTTCCGGTGTTATTTTTGCATCTAATTCTTTAATTTATTCATAACACGAAGATACTATTAATCTATGCATCCACGTTTTCAAATTTTTATTGCTTTTTGGATTTTATTGAGCGGATTTGGATTAGGGCAGAAACTCCAGCGGCCCGCGTTAGTTGTAAAAGATGCATCACAAATTACCGTTGGGGCACAACGCACGGATGTATACTTACCGTTACTTGCCGGAAAGCGAGTAGCAGTAGCCGGTAATCATACCTCCATGATTGGGAATACCCATTTGGTTGATTCACTTCTTACATTAAAAGTTCAGGTAGTGAAAGTGTTTAGTCCAGAGCATGGGTTTCGCGGAGATGCTGATGCTGGTGAGCATGTTACAACCAGCACGGATAAGAAAACCGGCTTGCCCATTATATCGCTCTACGGAAAAAATAAAAAACCTACCGATGAACAACTAGCTGATGTTGATATCATCCTTTTCGATATGCAGGATGTTGGGACGCGATTTTATACCTACATTTCTACTATGACTTATTTAATGGAAGCCGCAGCTAAACTGAATAAAAAAATGATTGTGTTGGATCGCCCAAATCCTAATGGCCATTATATAGACGGTCCTGTTTTGGAAGATAAATTTAAATCGTTTGTTGGATTACACCGGGTACCGGTGGTACATGGTATGACGATTGGAGAGTATGCTTGCATGATTAGTGAGGAAAAATGGCTGGAAGGAGGAAAAAAATGCGATTTAACAGTGATTGAGTGTAAAAATTATGATCATCGTACGTTGTACCAACTACCAGTTAAACCTTCACCCAACTTAACATCAATGGCTGCGGTATATTTGTATCCGTCGCTTTGTTTTTTTGAAGGTACTGTTATCAGCGTTGGCCGGGGAACTGACAAACCGTTTCAGATTGTTGGTCATCCGTCACTTAAAGATGCTCCCTATAAATTTACTCCTGAAAGCAGGACTGGAGCGAAAAATCCAAAGTATGAAGGGCAAGTATGTTATGGATATGACTTGACTAATTTTGGGAATGGCTTTATTCGTGATTCGGGAATGATTTACTTGTATTGGTTGATAGATTTATACAACCGGTATGAAAAGAAATCGGAATTTTTTAATTCTTATTTTAGTACGTTAGCGGGCACAGATCGGTTAAAAAATGATATTATTGCAGGAAAAACAGAAGAAGAGATTCGAAAATCATGGAAGCCAGCAATTGATGAATTTAAAGTAATTCGAAAAAAATATTTATTATATCCTGATTTTGAATAAATATGTTTAATGTTGATATTTGGATGGAAGTGGCCGGATGGGCCGGCTCTGCCTTGGTGGTGTTGGCGTATGCAATGCTTTCGATGAATAAATGGAAGTCGTCAGATATTATTTATCAATTGATGAACTTTATCGGAAGTACTTTATTAATAGTATTTACGCTCTATAAACGAGCTTTCCCTCCGGCAACGGTAAATACTATTTGGGCAGTGATTGCTTTGTTTTCATTGGTTCAATTGGTTTCAAACCAACGAAAAAAAACAATGCAAAAGTAATTTTTAATTATTCAAATACGCCGAATACATCCATACCAGCTTTTCTTGTACACGAATGTAATCACTCATCAGTGCATTAGTACCTTCGTCGTTGGCATCTGCAGAAAGCTCCAAAAGTTCTCTTTGCAAGCTGATGATCACTTTAAATGAATTCAATATTTCCTGAACCGCTTTCTTACCGTCACTTACTTGTTCACTTTCCTGGATGGTAGCTATTTTTCGGTAAGCTGAATAATTGTGTTGAGGCGCATATCCTAAGGTAAGAATTCGCTCTGCTACTTCATCAATTTTAATTAACAGATCGTTATATAGTTCTTCAAACTTTACATGTAGTTCAAAAAACTTATCGCCTCGAATGTTCCAGTGGTACCCACGGGCGTTTTGATAAAAGATGGAATAATTAGCTAGTAATTCGTTGAGCTTACCTGCTAATTTTTCACATTTTTTTTCATCTAATCCTATTGCATTCACTTTTTTCATAACCTAAATTTTATAATCGAAGGTAAATATTTCAGCTATTTAAAACTACTCCCAATTACAGGTAATTTCTTAAAATATCTTGTTTGGTATAATTTCGTTTTAAAGGTTAAAAATATCTTTGTTTAATGAAGGTTTCTTCCCCATTCGTTTTTAAAAAATTTGTTATTCGACAGCACCATGCTGCCTTCAAGGTTGGCACCGATTCGGTACTGTTGGGTAGTTGGGTAACGATTCCTAAAAATATAAATACAATTGTTGACATTGGGACAGGAACGGGTGTCTTAGCCTTGATGATGGCACAACGATGTGATAATGCTATTATTCATGCCGTTGAAATTGATCCTTTATCAGCCAAAGATGCTGAATACAATTTTGAGTCGTCTCCTTGGAAAGATCGTATAGTACTTCACATAGAAAATTTTTCAAATTTTCATGCTAAAAACTTGTTACAGGTAGATTTAGTGATAACCAATCCACCGTATTTTAATCATTCGTTAAAAAACAATGACATTCGTATTTCCAGAGCACGTCATGTAGAAACACTTTCTTTTCAAAACTTGTGGCAAGCCGCATTACAAATTATGCACTCACAGGCTACTTTAGCATTGATTTTACCGGTACATGAAATGGAACAATTTACCACATGGGGCGAACGAAGGGGATGGTATATGCATCGCCGATGTTTAGTAAGTAGTTTTAAAGATTCACAACCTATTCGAACGTTGGCTGAATTCAGGCAGGGAAAACCTAATCAACTAGATGAAACCATATTATATCTATATCAAAGAGATGGTCAACGATCTGAAGCTTATAATACACTTACCACTGATTTTTACCTGTAATCGTTTGTGATTTTATACCTTTGCCTGCATGTCGGAACATTTATTCCGCGAATTGGTTTATTATTTATTGTTTGAACTAAAAAAATTATTATGCCACACTACACAGAACCAATGCTGAAAGAAGGAAGCCTGAATGGTAAAACAATAGTTGTAACAGGTGGGGGAACTGGCTTGGGCCGTGCCATGAGTAAATATTTTTTGGAACTGGGGGCACAGGTTGTAATATGCAGTCGAAAAAAAGATGTGATTGAACAGGCTGCTAAAGAACTACGGGATGAAACAGGTGGGCAATGTTTGGGCATTCCCTGCGATGTGAGAAATTACGAAGCGGTGGAAGCTGTATTGAAGCAATCGGTAGATGAGTTTGGCGTGGTAAACGGATTGGTAAATAATGCTGCCGGAAATTTTATTAGTCCAACAGAACGTTTAAGTTACCGGGCATTTGATAGTGTGGTAGATATTGTATTAAAAGGCTCGTACAATTGCTCGTTAGCGTTTGGTAAATACTGGATTGAAAATAAAATCAAAGCCAATGTTTTGAGTATTGTTACAACCTATGCA
>JAOABX010000012.1 GCA_026418175.1 Flavobacteriales bacterium | reverse complement strand
GTCAACAATTGACCTGCCCAAAACAAAACCTGTTGCTGCTTCATGGGGCTCATATACACATTGCAGTACAAAGTTGAGAGAGCGAAGGATAGATTTTAAACCTTTCACGGGTGCATGGATGGTTCTGTCTGCACCCGACTTTTTTTTGATGGTAAAGGTCTGATAACGCTTTTTGCAAAGTAAAGGATTAGCGTAATAGGTCAATGATTTTAATTGAACCGGTTTACATTTCTCACCGTAAAGCATGTTCTTGGCTTCACTTAATAGTTTCACTAAGTCCTCCTTGCTTTGCAGTTCTGCAAATTGCTTCCTTATTTGATCAATATGTGCCTGTTCAATTTTCATGTATGGTGTTTTGAAGGACTTTGAAAACACCTGCCGGATACTCTTTTTGTATGTATAAATCAATACCCATTCATCACTAATAATTACATCAATAACAACTTCATATTATTGACTTTGAAATCAATAACTGTTGTTACAAATGCCTCAGTGACATTCATCCCAACCAGAGGTTGGGATAAGATGCCGATCATTGTTTTACTGGTTACCCAGCTACTCCCAGCACCCACGAATCAATATCTTGGGCAGGTGTTTCAAAGAACTTTGACAAATCTACAATTATAAAGTGCAATTATTCTGCATAAGTTTATAATTTTAAATTAATATACTTTATTTTAAATACTTTTCTATCAAATTGTTTAAATAATCATTATTTAAATTTTTTTTAGATTCAATATTTTTAGTAGGATAATTATTTACCCTATTTTCTTTATCAATTAATTCAATCACTTCAAGAAGAGATATATTTGTGTAATACTTTTCATTATTAACTGATGATTTTACTGATAATGAAAATAAAAAGACTCCGTCATGTATATCTTTATATTTTTCAATTTTATTACCCCATACATTAATATAAATTTCTTTTTCATTCCCTTGCATTTCACTGATCAGCCAACCTTGTTTTTTTAGCCCATTGCTAACAATTTCAGGCTCGAATTTTTTTATTATCCTTGCAATTGTTATCATAATATAATTAATTTTATAAAAGAATAATTGTTTTAAAAGTAGTTAATAATTTTTAATTTCCAAAATTATTATTACCTTGTGCAATCTATTTGCACTACTTATGCCTACCAATAAATTAGCTTCCTTTCGTTATCGGGTGATTGATAAATGCCTGCGTAATAAGTATCGAAAATATACGCTGGAAGATTTATTGCATGTATTATCCAAAGAACTATACGAACAATTTGGCATTGATAAAGGGGTTTCGCGTCGTACGTTTTTTAATGATATTAATGTAATGCGAAGTCCATATCCGAGAGGATTTGATGCCCCCATTGTATGTAAGAACGGATATTATATGTATGAAGACCCTGAGTTTTCTATCATGCATTCGCCCTACAATGAGGACGATTTAGCTGCATTGCAAGAAGCCATCAATTTGTTAGAACAGTTTAAAGGATTGCTTCATCTGGAAAGTTTGTATGGAATATTAGGAAAACTCAAAGCCGAAATGGCTACCTATCATTTCCCGGCTTCACCGGTAATTTTGTTCGATAAAAATGATGCCTACGCCGGTATTCGGTGGATTGAACCTTTGCATGGTTTTATTCGAAAGGAACAATGCCTGAAATTAACCTACAAACCTTTCATAGAAGAAAAAGAAATTGAACATACCGTGCATCCGTATTTGTTAAAGGAGTATAATAATCGGTGGTTTTTATTAGGTTGGAATGAGGAGGAAAAATTGATTTATAATTTTGCTTTAGACCGTATTCAACAAATTAAGAAATGTAAATGTAGTTTTTACAAAAAAGGAAAGGAATTGCTCCTGCATTATTTTGATCATATTATAGGAGTGTCATTTCCACGCGATGGTCATATTGAGCGGATAGTGCTGGATGTAAATGAAGAACTTTATCCGTATCTGGAAACCAAACCCTTACATCCCAGTCAACGGCCTTTAGATACTTCGGGGAAAATAAAACGTATTGAATTGCAAATTATTCCAAATGCCGAATTTGAATTTTTACTGATGAAATATGCAGATCGTTTGGAAGTTGTAGAACCCATAAACTTGCGAAAATCAATAAAAAAACGGTTGGAAAAAGCACTTCGCCGTTGGGTATGAATTTTTTTCTGATTGAAAAAGGAACTACATGAGAATTAATTTGATGGTTGCATTAAAGTTATTTTACTTTTAATTTTTCCAGATCGCTTAATGTTCCATTAAATAAATTTAAATCCACAAATCCAGGAACACCTTTTACTTTCCCGGTTTCGGTATATTGCCAAATATGCCATTTATTGGTTCGGTGGTGAATGTTTGGAATGTTGTAATGGGCTAGCCAGATGGTATGGTTGGGATAATACGCTTTAAGGTATTTTTTGTAGAAATTATTTCCAGTATATAAAATAATTTCCTGGCCGGTTTTTTGTTTTACCACCTGCATGAAACGATCAATTTCTCTATGCAAGGCAGTAGCGCCTTCCCAGTGCATAACTTCAATATCCAGAACAGGACGCAAGTCGCCTTTCTCAATTTTACAATTGGATAAAAAATGATGTGCTTGTTTAGCTCCATCTACACCGGGAATAAAATAATGGTATGCACCACAAGGAATGTTATAATTTTTGCAATTAAAATAATTTTTCCAGTACAAGGAATCGGTAATACTTTTCCCTTCTGTAGCTTTGATGAATACAAATTGAATTTTTCCATCTTTTTTTACTTGTTGCCAATCAATTTTTCCTTGATAATGCGATACATCCATGCCCAGCGGATAATTTTCAAAACCGCTGGGTATGCTATACTTATTGTAGGTAGAAGGCGGTACATGACTTTCATATTTTCCTTTGTTTTTTTTATAGCGTTTGGCGGGCTGATGGGTATAATACCAATATCCAATAATGGCTGCCAGTCCCAATACCATGCTTGAAAAAAACAAGTATAGAATGAAGCGTATGGTTGCTTTCACATGTAATTATTTTTAAAATCAGATTTAGCATTTAAAAAAAAATAAGCTCATATAGCTGAGCTTACTTTCGTAAAAAAACGAATTTTATTTATATGTATTATCTACCAATGGTAAATTTTACACCACCTCCCACAACCAACCAGGAAAGTTCATGCTGGAATTTATCGCTTATTCTTTCTTCACTGATTTTTTGTTCATTTTCGAATAATTTTTCTTTTAGTCCATTAAAATGAGGGTTGGCATAATATGCATTTACATTGATGAACAAGGCAGCACATGGACTAAGGTAATAGTTTAATGAAATGCCTCCTCCGCCCACAATCCCTACGCCGGTAGATTTGTATTCAGAACGGTAGTAATTGGTGTTAATCCAATATTCTGATTTACCAATGGGAAATTCTGAAATATTTACACCTATATTGCCCCGAAATTGTAAAGACAAACGATTTGCAATGGGTTGTGAATATCCCAGGCTCCACATGATGTTGTAATTATCCCAGGGATTGATTTGTGTATTTATTTGGGTAGCATTATTACGAATACGAGATTCAATTACCATTGAGTAAAATGGATTATTATATGCGTTTTTGTGTAAGCTTAACGTAATGCCTGTATAAAATCTGGGAACAACATAATAATGTGCATCTATTTCTACATTAATGCCTGTTTTTGAAAAACCTCGTGTTTGTGGATGGTCAATATTAAAAGTACTTAAGGGGATAGATGCATTTACGCCAGCACCCAATACCCACCGTGAACCTACACAGGTTTGGCAGTTTGGATTTTCAGTGCGTGGATTGTCTTGTGTAGTGGATAAAAAGTTTGGCTTAGAAAAGATGAAAAAGGGTAAATTAAAGTTTAACCCAGAAGAATTGTTATTACTTTGAAAGTTAGACGATGGGGTATTTCCTCTGATACTTCTTGGTTTGCTAAGGTTTTGATAATCATCTTTTCCGGCTGCTCCGCGTGGCTTAGTTGTACCCGGAATAGCGTTGATTCTCCCATCATAGTTATTTTGATTATTTCCAGATGATTGGGGTGGAAGATTTTTTTGTCCAAATAATTGGATTTGCATTAATATGCATGTGATAATCCATAAAAATATAGGTGTTTTCATAGGATTAAATATTTTTGGGTTCACTTTTAAAATTACAAATTCTGTACCAATTTTTTAAATTTTTTGTTAACGATGAGATGTATTACGTTTTTAATTTTATCTGTGTATCTATTTTTTTCATGCACAAACCGAAACAATTCTTCTAAGGATAAATTTCATCAAAGCTCTATAAAGAAAGATACTTTGGTAACTCACGATTCACTTGACACAGATTCACTTATTCCTACTGCTGACAATAGTCGTCTTGCACTAGATTGGGCGGGAACTTATCGGGGTATTTTGCCTTGTACTGATTGCAAAGGAATAAAAACTGAATTAACATTAGACCCTAGTGGTACTTATCAGTTGAAGACATTGCATCTTGGCAAAAAGAAAACAACTCCATTGGTGCGTGAAGGAAAATTTGAATGGGATAAAACAGGAAATAAGATTCAATTAAAAGATATTGCAGAAGAAGAAGGGGTACGGCATTTTCAGGTTGGAGAAGAAAAAGTATTTCTATTGGATGCTCAGGGGAAGCGAGTGAAAGGTACAAATGAGCAGGAATCAGTATTATTAAAATATTATCCTGATGATGAAATAGTAAATAAATACTGGAAGCTTATAGAAGTAATGAATCAGAAAATCAGTTTACAAACTCCTTATCCTTATATGATATTTACCAGTAAAGAAGTTTCAGGCAATGGTGGATGTAACTCATTTTCTGGTAGTGTAAAAATTACACCAACAAATCATAGTATTGCCTTTTTGCCAATAGCTGCTACGAAAATGGCGTGTAGTGATAATTACAGAATGGAAATTGAGAGTAAGTTTATGGATGCATTGGCACAAAGTACACGTTATTCCATCCAACATGATACGTTAACACTTGCTTCAACACGTTCTTCTTCGTTGGCTCGTTTTGTTTTTGATTATTTTAAAGAATGAGTTAACTGAAAATAACCCAAATGTAACCCAGAAAAAAACTGTGAGCTTTGTTTCCCTCTGTAGTAAGTTATTTATTCTTTTAATCCAAATTTACTCATGTACATCCGGTACAAAGCTTCTTGATGAGAATCGAGGTTGATGCTTCGTCCTTGAATAAAAGCATGGGTAAGTTTATTGGTACTCATGTCCAGTGCATCGCCATTGGATAGGAAGAAAGTGGCATCTTTTCCAGGTTCAATACTTCCTACACGTTGATCAATACCTAAAATTTTAGCAGCATTCAGCGTGATGAGCTGTACAGCTTTTTCATATGGCAGTCCATAGGTTACACAGGTTCCTGCGGTAAACGGAAGATTTCGACTGCCCATTGCCTCCATATCTCCGGAGTAATCAATACTAACAAGCAAACCGGCTGTATCCAGGATAAATGGCATTTTAAATGGAAGATCTACCGGATCGTCTTCATAACCTGGAAGGCTGTGGGTGCGTTTTAAAATTACAGGTAGCTGATGGTTTTTCATAAATGATAAAATTTTATAAGCTTCATAGCCACCTACCAATACAATTTCTTTAACTCCCAATTCCTTAAAAAACATTACACCTTCTATGATATCGTTTTCAAAATCTGCATGTAGGAACAATTTTTTTTCTCCGGTAAACAATCCATTCATGGCAGCAAGTTTTTGATTGAAAACTACGGGTTGCTTAACATGATATACACGTGCATCTTCAAAAATTTTTCGCAATTCCTGAAGTTTTAGCTGACGCTCTTTTTGAAAATAATTACTACTTTCATTTTGTTCATCCCAGGGATAATACTTGCGAATACGCGAAGGCCAATTTACATGCAATCCATCTTCCATTCGAATTACTGCGTCTTCCCAATTCCAGGCATCTAAATGTATTACACCCGATTGTCCAGGTATAATTCCCCCTCGTGGAGTGGGTTGAGCAATCAAGATACCATTGTTTCTTACTGTAGGAATAATTTTTGAATCAGTATTGAAGGCTATTACAGTGCGAACTTCGGGTTTTATTTCGCCGGTTTCTGCATAATCTCGGGTTGCACGAACTGCATCAACTTCGCGTAGCCCAAGTGTTGTATTTAGTAATATAAAACCTGGATATAAATGTTGACCTGCTGCATCAATCAGGGTATCATATTTAGGTGGCTTAGTATTAGCTGTTCCCAAAAACTCTATTTTACCGTTTTGAAACCCTACGTGCCCTATAAATGCATCGCCTTTACCGGTGTGTATAAAGGCATTGGTTATCAAAATGCCTTTTTGTTGAGGTGGGGCAGGTGCCGGCCTCTGTGAAAAAAGGGATAAATAAAAATTACAAAGTGTAAATAGTACAATTAGTATTATTTTCATGGTTCAATTTGTAAAAGTTCAACTTCATCTACATGGATGTCTTCACAATCATACAGCCAATATTCTTTTCGCATCACGGGTATAGTAGGCTCACCGTCGTTTTTAGCTTTTAGCATGGCTTGAATCAGCCTATTTTTCTCTTTATTGTCTCGTTCGGTGAGCTCATTATTCCGCTCTCTACTAAAGTATAATTCTCCATCAATAAATGTATATAGTACTTTAGCATAAATACTAAGCGGGTCGGCAGACCAAATTACTACATCTGCATCTTTTCCGGGTTTAATGCTTCCAACTCTATGATCAATATGTAGCATTTTAGCCGGATTAAGCGTAACTAATTTCAGCGCTTCTTCACGACTGAGATTCCCGTATTTAATAGCTTTAGCAGCTTCCTGATTTAACCTTCTTGCCATTTCTGCATCATCAGAATTTACGGATGTATTTACACCCATTCGGGTAAGCAGGGCAGCGTTATGAGGAATGGCTTCCATTACTTCCATTTTATAAGCCCACCAGTCAGCAAACGTTGAAGCGTTGGCGCCATGTATTTTCATTTTATCGGCTACTTTATATCCCTCCAGAATGTGTGTAAATGTATTCACGGTAAATCCAAGGGAATCTGCTACTTTCATCAACATATTAATTTCAGACTGAACGTATGAATGGCAGGTAATAAATCGTTTGTTATTCAATATTTCCCATAGTGCTTCTAGTTCCAAGTCTTTGCGTTTATTTTTATCTTTATTTTTACCATACTCTCGTGCCCGGTAAAACATATCATAATAAAATTGCTCAACCCCCATTCGTGTTTGTGGATATCGAATGCTGTAATTGTCTCCCCAATTGGATTGTTTCACATTTTCGCCTAATGCAAATTTGATAAACCCCGGTGCATTGGGAAACAGCATTTCAGGAGCAGTTCTTCCCCACTTGAGCTTGATGATGGCTGACTGGCCTCCTATTGCATTGGCAGAGCCATGAAGCAACTGTGCAGTGGTTACGCCGCCAGCAAGTTGTCGGTATATATTTATATCATCAGCATTCACAACATCAGCCATTCGAACTTCGGCAGTGCTTGATTCGGCAGCTTCATTTACACCTTTGCTCAAAGCAATGTGAGAATGTTCGTCAATAATACCGGGTGTTACGTGCAAGCCCGTGCCTTGAATTATTATCGTTTCTTTTCCAGCAGAAATGCCTTTTCCTACTTTACTTATTTTTCCATTTTCAAGTAATATGTCAGTTTGCTCTAAAATTCCTTCTTTTTCACACGTCCAAACGGTAGCATTTTTAATGAGATATGATTTATTGGATAAACCATTTAGTTCTTCCTGTAAAAATCCATAAGCTCGCAATGGAAGCAATATTGGTCCGGGTAGGATAGTATCATCATCATTGTTTTCTTCTATTTTTTCTTCAAATGGATGTGTTTTTTCTACACTAACCGGAAAAATTTTTCCGTTTGGGTGTATCATCCAACCATTCCATATACCTGACGTATCATATTGAAAATTAAAACGCACAAAGCCTCCCAATGCCCGAGAATACATATTCCCATTCACCGTTGTTTTTTCTTGCTTTAAGTCAATAATGAGTTTGGTGGAATCAGTAATATGTAAAGTTGCTTTGTACTGATTTTTTTTACCGGTTATAGTTAGTTTTTTCCCATCAATAAATTGTACGTCCTTTGCTGAAATTCGATAATTACCACGTAGGTCAGCAAGGAATGCCTGAAAATCGTTAACGTATTGTTTACCGGCAATCCAATGTTCATAAATTTTAAATTCTTTATCACCAGGTTCTCCTTCTGTAATTATAAAATTAGCCAGGAAATTTTTTTTCAAACATCCTGCTTTATTATCAATACCTAACATTTTTGCCGGTGTATAGGTAAGTGCTTTGAGTAACGCTTGCTTGCTGAGGCCACGATGAACGACTTTGTAAAGATTATCAAAAAATTCTTTGGATGATTTGCATCCATCGGCAGTAATGGCAAATTCAATACCCTGCTTTTGAAGAAATGCTGCATTAGATGGTGCCAATTCCCAATGTTTTAAATCAGCCAGCGATACCATGTCAGCATCGTAAGGATTACTTACATCCATAGCTTGTGGGAAAACAACTGGGATAATCAGTCTGGCTTTTATTTCGGCTAATTCTTGCAATCGTTGATATTCAGTTCCGCTGCCTTTATAAATGAATGAGGTATTAAATTCCTTTGCAATGGATGCAGCCCTGAAAATTTCCTGCTTATCTGTTGTTTCCATGATAAATGGCAGGTTCTTCAATTCATTGAACGACTGCAGGGATAAATTGATTTCATTTTTTTCTTTTGCATTATTGTAGGCTTCGGCATCGTACATAAATTGCCGGATAAGTGCTATTGCACCGGTTTGTGAACTGGGATATTCCTGTTGTGAAACTCCTTTGTTAAACGAAAAGTGCAAGGCCGCTTTTTCTTTAATGATTTGCTTGTTTTCTTTATCGCTGCCCAGCAATGCTACTGTGCTGCTTCCCCGAATAATGCCGTCTTTTTGATGGGTATTCACCATTCCAAATCCATAATTTCTCAGCTCTGCTGCGGCTTGTTCATTATAGTTAAATAGCAATGATGCACTTACATCAGGCTTTATGGCATCGTTCCAGTAAAAGGCACCTTTTCTAGAAGACTCGTATTGAGGTGTCCCTCCGCGTTGTCCGTGCTTTACTTCGGGCATTCCATAGGAACCATACATTTCAATAAATGATGGGAAAATATGTTTTCCAGTACAGTTAATTACAATGGCTTCCTTAGGAATTGCTACACTATTGCCAAAACTCAAAATCCGGTCTTTTTCAACAAGCAATGTAGCATTGTGTAGGGTAGTTTCATAATCTACATGGATAGTTGCCTGTGTAAACGCATACACCGGATTTCGTTCATCACGGACTGAATTATATTTTAAAGGTTGCGCATAGCCTTTTCCCCAAATTAAAACAAAAAGTAACAGATATCTGTAATATTCTGGTTTAGAATTTATTTTCTTCATTTGTATATCAATTAATACATGTTGTAAAACTAGGCTTTTAAGCTACCTTTGTGCAAACAAATTTGCTAAAAAAATGGAAACAGGCCTGTTGCATATTCACTCTGCGTTACGCTATCTTATTTTAGGGATGCTGATTTTTGTGGCTATTAAGTCATGGGTCAATTGGTTAGGGAAAAAACCATTTCAATCGTCAGATAGAAAACTGGGGGCCATGGCGATGGGTTTAACACATATTCAATTATTGATTGGATTGGTATTATATGTAATTAAAAAACATTACAATGGTTTTGCACACATGAAGGAGCTAAAAGCTGCCGGGCAGGCTGATCTATCCGCTGTTGTTCGATTTTGGACGATTGAACACCTGAGCATGATGTTATTAGCTATTATATTAATAACCGTGGGGCATAGCATGAGCAAGCGTGCACTGACAGACCAGGGGAAATACATGCGGCTTGCTATATTCTTCACTTTGGGATTAGTAATTATTTTTGCGGCTATACCTTGGCCTTTTTTCAAAAGTTGGGGAACCTGGTTTTAAAAAATTATATGAATCGAAAAAATGTATTGTTTCTGATTGTGGGAATTTTCCTGGCTTGGGCGTGTGGTTCCAAGCAACAATCAAATTCTAAAGCCATTGATAAATTGCAAGAAGCCACAATAGATGGTAAAAATATATACCAACGAGAGTGTGTACTTTGTCATGGTGAAGAGGGAGATAAAGGTGTTGCCGGTTCGGCCCATTTAACCCAATCAAGTCTTACATTGGAAGAGAGGATTTATGTAATTAGCAATGGTAGAGGCATTATGCAACCGTTTAAAAATAAACTCACCCCCGGCGAAATAGAAGCTGTAGCACGCTATACGCAAGAGCTAAAAAGGTAGATGATAGAAATCAAGAAAATTGCTGAGAAAAAAATGCGGGCAGTGCTGGTAGGTATCATATACCAGCATCAAACAGAAGAAAAGCTGCATGAATATTTGGATGAACTTGCTTTTTTGGCAGAAACAGCCGGTATAGAATCGGTAAAACGTTTTAGCCAACGATTGGATAAACCAATTCCAGGAACTTTTATTGGATCAGGAAAAATTCAGGAAGTAAAACAATATGTGGAAGAGCATGGAATAGAGTTGGTAATTTTTGATGATGAGCTTTCGCCTGCCCAATTACGAAACATTGATAAGATTTTTAATCCAAAAGAGTACGATAAAAAAGTACGAATTTTAGATCGTACCAATTTAATCCTCGATATTTTTGCACAACGTGCTCGCACAGCGCATGCTAAAACGCAGGTAGAGCTGGCATATTACCAATACATGCTGCCCCGGTTAAAAGGGATGTGGACGCACCTGGAACGACAGCGGGGAGGCACGGGAACACGTGGCGGAGCCGGAGAGAAAGAAATTGAAACCGATAGCCGGATAGTTCGTGAACGTATTGCCTTACTGAAAGAAAAGCTGAAAGAGATTGATAAACAAATGCTTGTTCAGCGTAAAAACCGGGGGGAGTTGGTTCGTGTAGCCTTAGTTGGTTATACCAACGTTGGGAAAAGTACATTGATGAACTTGATTAGTAAAAGCGAGGTTTTTGCAGAAAATAAATTATTTGCCACCTTAGATACTACAGTACGAAAAGTAGTATTGGGAAATCTTCCGTTTCTGCTCAGTGATACGGTAGGATTTATTCGAAAGCTTCCTACGCAGCTGGTTGAATCGTTTAAGAGTACACTGGATGAATTACGTGAGTCGGATTTGCTCTTGCATGTGGTAGATATATCTCATCCGCAATTTCAGGATCATTATGCAGTAGTAAATCAAACCTTAGCAGATATAGGTGCTGGTAATAAACCTACCCTTGTGGTTTTTAATAAAATTGATAATTACAAAAATCCGGAAATTGATCCGCATGATTTAAGCGATGCACCAAGGCAACAAACGCTGGAAGAGTTAAAACGAACTTGGATGAGCAAGTTAGGAGATGACTGTATTTTTATTTCAGCCGCAAAAAAAATTAATTTGGATGAATTTAGGGAGAAACTTTATCATCGGGTAGCGGCCATCCATCGGGAGCGGTATCCGTACAACCATTTTTTGTATTAGGTGGGGAAATAGATTTTTTAACCATTGTTTTTTTTCTCCAGATTCTGAACTGCTTTTTTTGAAAGAATAAAATAAAGTAAATGATGGAAAAAAAAATTCCAAGAATAAAAAGTGTGAATGAAAAGGGGCGAAAATTATATGTGTAAAATTCACCGGCCATCCAATTTGAATTAGCCAGAATCCAGCATAATGTTGCCAAATTTAACAACAAGCGATGTGGAATTTTACGTGTTGAATACACTAACATCACTGCAACCGAAACTGTTGGAACTATCATCATCATTCCTAGTGGTTTCCATATCATCAGCCAACTAATATCTTTAACCAGCCATAAAGGAATATGCAGATTTTCTAAAAAATGAATGCTTTTAAAATTTTTATTCATTCCCTTATAGTGTTATATTTTTTTAGCTTCATTCCATAATACATCCATTTCTTCCAGACTCATATCTTGGAGATTACGTTGCTGTTCGGATGCTTTTTGTTCCATGTATTGAAACCGCCGAATAAACTTTTTATTGGTTCGCTCCAATGCATCTTCCGGATTGATTCCCATAAATCGGGCATAGTTAATAAGAGAAAACAATAAATCGCCAAATTCTTCTTCTTTTTTTTGATCGTCTTTTGCTACAGCTTTAAACTCCTGCAATTCTTCTTCTACTTTCAGCCATACATCTTCGGTATGCTTCCATTCAAAACCCACTCCCTTGGCTTTTTCTTGTATTCGGTGAGCTTTGACCAAAGCCGGTAGGCTTTTCGGAACACCTTCCAGCACTGATTTTTTACCTTCTTTTAATTTAATGGATTCCCAATTTCGTTTTACTTCTTCTTCATTGGTAACCTGCACATTGCCATAAATATGCGGATGGCGTTCAATTAACTTATCACATACCCCATTCAATACATCTGCCACGTCAAAATACCCTTGTTCAGAGGCTATTTTTGAATAAAACACCAGGTGCAGCATCAGATCGCCCAATTCTTTTTTTATTTCTGAATAATTTCCTTCTAAAATAGCATCAGAAAGTTCATACAATTCTTCAATACTTAAGTAGCGAAGGCTTTCCATGGTTTGTTTTCGGTCCCAAGGACATTTTTCCCGCAGCTCATCCATAATGATTAACAATCTTTCAAAGGCTGCCAGTTTCTTTTCCATCATACTTTACTAACTTTGCAAACAAATGTAAGGTTTTACTTGCCAAACAACTGAAAACGATGGAATGGAAAATTATTTTACTTTCAGTAGGCCTAATGGGCTTAATGGTAGCTGGATTAGCTATTAAATTATTAGTTAAAAAAGATGGAAAATTTGCCGGCACTTGTGCCAGCCAAAGTCCATATTTAAACGAAAGTGGCGAAGCTTGCAGTTTGTGTGGGGCAAAGCCCACTGAACAGTGCAAAAATTAATATTTTGTAGTTTTACCTGCATAATTATTAAACTATGAGTGTAGAAGCAACGATTGCATCAGCCAAAGAAATGATGAATAAGGCCATTAATCACCTGGAAGCCGAATTGGTGAAAATTCGTACCGGAAAAGCTACCCCAAACATGCTGGATAGTGTGATGGTGGAATATTATGGGGCAATGACTCCCCTTAACCAAATTGCCAATATAAATACTCCGGATGCCCGAACTATTGTAATTCAACCTTGGGAAAAAAATAAATTGCAAGATATTGAACGAGCAATAATTAACTCTAACTTGGGATTGGCTCCCCAAAATGATGGTTCGATTATACGTATTACCGTTCCACCACTTACCGAAGAACGTCGAAGAGACATGGTTAAGATAGCCAAAGCTCAAGGAGAAGATACCAAAGTAGGAATTAGAAATGCCCGCCGCGATGCCTTGGAACAAATTAAAAAATTACAGAAAGAAGGCTTAAGTGAAGATATTGCTAAAGACACTGAAGTTAAAATTCAAAATATTACCAATGAATATATTGCCAAGGTAGATGAGCATGTAGCTAAAAAGGAAAAAGAAATTATGACAGTTTAATTTAATTGGAGATAAATACAGCCCTGCATCTGTTAATTGGTGCAGGATTTTTTTTTACAATGGAAGCAATTCTAAAAACACTGATTATTCTCTGGGCGGTAATAGACCCGATTGGTACTATACCGGTGTTTTTGGAAGCAACTAAAAATTTCAATACTTCTACCAAGAAAAAAGTGGCTATAAATGCAGTGCTTATAGCTTCGGGAATCTTGCTTTTTTTTCTAATAGCCGGGCAGTTTTTACTAGAATATATGCAAATTTCATTACCTGCTTTTGAAATTTCAGGAGGGTTTGTGCTTTTTGTTTTCGCACTTACTATGATTTTTGGACAAGGAAAACCGGAAGAAGAAAAAAATATGATCAGAGATTATAAACATGTTACTGTATTTCCTATTGCCATTCCATCCATTGCTTCTCCCGGTGCTATTACTGCAATAGTACTATTAACTGACAATAATCGCTATACCATTATTGAGCAGTTAATTACTTCTGTGTTGATGATGGTGATTTTAGGTGCTACATTGCTGTTGTTATTACTAGCCAACCGGGTACAAAAAAAAATTGGCGATACTGGAATTATAGTAATAAGTAAGATAATGGGTCTTATTCTGGCAGCGGTAGCAATTGAGAGCATATTGGCGGGCATAAAAGCTTATTATTCCTTGTAGTTATTGTTTATGTTTATTTAAATTTACTACGAACATTTTCAAGTTCCATTTGTTTATCTTTGGCTTACAAATAATTTAATATTAACCACTTAAAAATTATACACTATGGCATTTGAATTACCGGCATTACCGTATGCCTTTAACGCACTGGAACCATACATTGATGCTTTGACCATGGAAATTCACCACGACAGGCATCATGCTGCGTATGTAAATAATTTGAACGCAGCTATTAAAGATACCGAAGCGGATAAACTATCCATTGAACAAATTTTAGCACAGGTATCCAAATATCCTGTAGCAGTGAGAAACAACGGTGGTGGGCATTGGAACCATTCCTTTTTCTGGAAGCTTTTAAAAGTGAATAATGGTCAAGGCCCTTCCGGAGAGTTGCTCAAGGCCATTGAAAAAGCATTCGGTTCAGTAGATAAAATGAAAGAAGAATTTAACAAAGCAGCGGTAGGCCGCTTTGGTTCAGGCTGGGCTTGGCTGGTAGTACATGATGGTACCTTGGTGATTACTTCTACTCCCAACCAAGATTGCCCATTGATGGATATTGCCGATGTAAAAGGTACTCCGATTTTAGGACTGGATGTTTGGGAACATGCTTACTATTTGAAATACCAAAATAAGCGTCCGGATTATGTAAATAATTTTTGGAATGTAGTTAATTGGGACCAGGTAGCTGATAACTACAACCAGGCATTGAAAAAGTAAATAAAAGCAAATAATTTATAAGCAGTATATAAAGCCCCAATTGGGGCTTTTTTTGTGGCCTTTTAGGCTTCTGTTCTGTTTAAAATATCGGTTTGAATTTGTATAGATTCTTTATGAATCTCCTGTAATATTCGTTGTATAAACTCCGGATTGAGTTGCAAGTTTTCTCCTAAGGTTGTACGCGTATGCATAATTTCATTCCAGCGTTCCAGCTGAAAGATGGTTACATTGTTTTCTTTTTTGTATTCACCGATTTTTTCTACTATCTGCATTCGCTTTGCAAGAATTTGCAACATTTCTTCATCAATACTGTCAATAATACGACGTAATTGGGCCAGACGGTTATTAAATTCGGGGTCAAAACTTGTACGGTCTGGAAGTTGCAGCAATGCGAGCAATTCGTGTAATTCAATAGGCGTAATTTGTTGTTCAGCATCGCTCCAGGCTTCTTTCGGATTCGGGTGGGTTTCTATCATGAGCCCATGCATTCCCAAATTCATGGCTTTTTGTGCTATTTCACCTACCCAGTCGCGCTTTCCGCTAATGTGGCTGGGATCGCATACTATCGGTAACTCCGGGAATAATGTCATTAATTGTATTGGTAGTTCCCACCGGGGCGAATTTCTAAATCGGGTACTTTCATAGTTCGAAAATCCACGGTGTATTGCCCCTAATTTAGTAATCCCGGCTTTATTTACTCGTTCCAACGCTCCAATCCATAAATTTAAATCTGGGCTTACTGGATTTTTAACCCATACCGGAATATCGCTACCTGCCAAGGCATCTGCAATTTCCTGTACAGAAAACGGATTGACCGTAGTGCGGGCACCAATCCAAACCATGTCAATGTTATATTTCAATGCTAATTGAACATGCTCAGCATTAGCAACTTCAATGGCAGTTTTTAGGCCGGTTTCTTTTTGTACACGATTAAGCCAAGGCAATGCTTTAATTCCTATTCCTTCAAATGTGTTGGGGCGAGTACGAGGTTTCCAAATACCTGCCCGAAAAATTTGTACACGCCCTGTCTGAGCAATCGCATGGGCAGCTTCCAGTACTTGTTCTTCAGTTTCAGCACTGCAGGGTCCAGCCATTACTAGCAGACGACCAGCATCGGTATGCCATTGCTCGATTGGTGTAATATGTATTTCCGGTTTTTTCATAATCAAGTAACAATGCAAGTCAAACGACTGTTTTACAAATGTACCTAAAATCCTCTTGCGGAATTTATGAATTGAAAGCATAATTGAATGAAACAGAGATTTAAAAATAATTCGGCCTTTTTGTAACTTTGTATAACAATTTGCGTAAAAATCGTGGTTGTTCTTTGAATTCAATCTGTTTATCGTGGCCGTTTAAGCCTTTTAATATAATAATCATGGGGCTGTCCAGGTTTTGACAGCATGAGCGGTAAACAGGTAAGCATGCCGAGGGTTGAAGAAGTACCTCGTAAATATCAATCTTCAAACCTTTAAGTGGCAACACTTACAACTACGCTCTGGCTGCCTAATCAAGCGATTACGCAGTGAGCTGCTTTTACTCTTCCTTGCCTGAGGGAAGGGATAAAAGCATCAGTAATTCAGGCTGCGGCAAAAGAAGTTCCGGCTTTTGCCAAAGACTTAGGAACTAAGGGTATGATTGGACGTGGTTCTCCTTATCATACCACGAAAACCATAGAATCACTAAGCATGTAGAAAGCCCGTTTATTCCATGTTTGGACGTGGGTTCGACTCCCACCAGCTCCACCAGTGGGGACAAATTGATTTTATATTGATTTGTCCTTTTTTTATTTTTATTACATAGCAATTATTTGCAATCTCAAATTATTTATTTCGTAATTACTGTATTCTGCGTGTCCCTTTTATGGGTGTTGCCAACCGATAGTTGGCTCTCAATGGGGGCATGGTAATGCAGACTCCTGAAAAAATTAAAAATCAAAGAATCAGAGGTTATATCACGCTGTTGCCAGTATGTTTAACCTGTCTTTACCTGAATGTTCAAAAAGATTGCGATTTATTTTTGAATTGATTATTGGATTTGTGAACATGGGTTGAAATGATAAATTTTTCTTCTTCATAAACAACTATATTGCATGATAACAAACGTATTATGAACTACCGAATAATCTCAGCTTTATTGATATGATGTTGTAATTGGCAGATCAGGAGCCGAAGAATTCCAGCAGTAAGATTTTTTTTCTTTCACCAACCTTTGGTTATAGTTTTTATGATGAATTTGAAACACAGACTGATATGTGTTACTTTTCCATCGGAAGAAATTTGCTTTTTTACGCGTACAAGGAGATAGGCTGTAAACAAGCCGTATAACCAGGATGAACAAAAGCAATAATTTTTTTTAAAATACATACGAAAAACCTCAACATCTTCGTTAACCAACCATGCGAAGGCATCAGGGCCGGTTTGATCAGGAAGTCATTAACCATTTAAATCCCTTATGCCATGAAAAGTTTACTCTTCTTAGCTCTTATTGTTTTTATTGAATCAATTGCACATGCACAATCCAATACGGCTGATTATAAGGTTTCATTCAAAGTTCAACCGGCAACTCTCACATGTCCGGGTGAGGTTACCATTAGCTGGAATGTAATCGGGCTTGAAAAGATCAGTATTACCGGAATAGGTGATGATTTGCCACTTCAAGGTTCTGCTCGTCAGTTTGTAAAAAATACTGAAACATTTATTCTGAGTGGTACTTATATTTCTAAAAAAGAGTCGCGAATAATTAAGCGCAAAGCATCAGTGTACGTAGATACGCTTCAGCCCCAACTTAATCTTGTATATTATCCAACACAAATTCGTGAAGGGGCAACCGTTTCTATTCAATGGGATGCACAAAATACTAAAAAATTCTATCTAGAAATGCCAGAAAATAGAGAATTGCCGCTTCAAGGGGTTGAAACTTTTACCCTTAATAAACCTGCGAAATTTGTTTTTGCACTTATCAATGGGTGTAATGAACCTGTTAGAGTAGAAAAAAATTTCTTGGTTATTCCGGCTGATACAGTCAAGATTCCATCGAAAGCAAATGAACAAGAACCTGTAAAACTTTCATGGAGGATAGGCTTGGCTGACTCTGTAAAAATCTTAGAGATTCCAGGCAAAACCTTTAAACCCAAAGAACAAATTTCATACATACCACTTGATAATATAACGTTTCATTTGATAGCGTATCGTAATACTGGAAAAATTGATACTTTCAAATACTCCATGTTAGTTATCCCAAAACAAGAGGAAAAAAATATTGTGTTTTTTTCCTCTTCTCAATTTAAAATCAAAGTAGGGCAACCAGTAAAGCTAGCATGGGAAGTAAAAAATGCTGATAATCTTTACATAGTTGGGATGAACGAGAAATTACCTTTGAAAGGATCCCTTGAAGTATTTCCCACTCAGCCCACAGATTACATATTATGTGCAGAGCTAGGTAATAAAAAAGAATTTGCTTCTGTCAATGTAAACGTCGTAAAACGAAATAATATTAAAAATAAAATTAATTATTCAAACCTATCTTCAAAAGCTGAAATAGAAATGGATATAATTCATGTGGATCGGTCTGATTATCCCAATAAAATTAAGATAGGTGTATTGGCATATGATAGTATAGGAAATTTTATCTCTGGATTAGCCGACAATAACAATGGACAAAAATTTTTTAAAAAAGTAATAGAACGTGTTGATGGGATAGAAACAGAAGCGAAAGATTTTACTGTTCGTGAAATTCATGAACAAATTTCAAAGCCCTATGACATTGGCTTAGTCTTGGATTACAGTGGCAGTATGGGTATAATCAATATTAAATTCATGGAAAAGGCTGTTAGAAAACTCATCGAATTGAAAAAAAGCAACGATCGGATTAGTATGACCAAGTTTGATTCAAGAATTAAAACGTATTTTAAATTTACAGCCAACAAACAAGTGTTGCTCAACAAACAGTATTATGATGATTATTATAATAATTGGGGGGGGGCTACAGCTTTGTATGCAGGCATAGATGAAGGCCTATGTTTGATGGATAGTTTTGCTACGCAGCAAAAAATGCTCATTGTTTTTACTGATGGATATGAAAATTCTTCAGGATTTTATGCTGGCAGACGATTGGTTAATCCCATCCAATTGCTTAATAAAGCACGTGCATTGGGGGTGCGTTTACATTTTGTATCACTCGGTAATAGTGTTGATAGAAACTTATTACAGGCCATGGCCAACGTGGGAGATGGATATTATTATTCCATACAATCTCACCTGGAAATTGAAGAGATAATGAGTGAAATACCGCGAGTAATGAGAACTTACTACGAAATTGAATATACTCCGGTGAAAAAAACTGGTGGGCGAAGTATAGAATTGGTTTATGACAATAATAAAGGAGAAGAAAAAAATACTGTACGTGATCAGGTATATACATCCAATGATTTTACAGATATCAAAGAGTTAAATGAAATAGAAACAAAGTTTCCATATGTAATTAGTGAATTTAATGGAAAGAAACCTACATCGTCTCCACAAGCCATTGCTTTTTTTGATTTTGATGATGATGTTTTACAACCGCAATATGTACCCACTTTGCAAAGCTATGTTGAGCAGCTTCGTAACGATCGACAGGCTGTTGTGGTTATTTATGGACATACTGATTTGGTAGGAAGTGATGCATATTGTATGAAACTTTCGGAACGAAGAGCTAATACCATACGCGAATTTTTCCTTCAGCATGGGGTGGATGCTTCCCGGATTATGGTAAAACCTTGTGGAAAAAAATATCCTATTCACCCGATGGAAATTCAAGATTGGCAGGCTCGTGAAAATAGAAGGATAGAGTTGGTATTGTATCAGTAATTAATAATTTTTTTATTGTCATATTACTAATTATTTTACTGAAGGCTGTTTGCACTCATTCTATTGCAGAGTGAACAAATAGGTTGTGTGTTAACTATTGTTTGCATTATTTTGTCAATGAAATAAGGTTGGAAAAGGTGGCAAAAGAAATGAATGTTAGCTAAAATTATAAAGAGCTAATGTATATTAATTCTTTATTTCTGAATCATCAATGACTACTTCTCCGGCAAAATCAAATCATATTTTTTGCCTTCGTTTCCTTTATTTTCTGATTCGTTTTTAGTAAAAATATCTGGTTTATATATCCACTTCCCCTTTTCTAACTTAAAAGCATCATAACTAAAATCCGGAACATAATACTGGTATTGCCCTTTCAGGCTTGGATTTTCTGGAGATAGATGATCAAACACAATCATTTTATTTTTTTCATTATACCGCAAACTCATTTTTGCATTGGCCCGGTATTCAAATATTACACGATGAGATGTACGTTGATCTTGAATAAATACAGGCGCTCCAAATTTTATAGTACCATTTGATGAAACAGTAATCACATCAATGAATTTTTTATGGGTTAATCCATCGTTTCCATGAAAGCCAAGTAAAACATAATACGTATTTTTCCCTTGAATTACCGGTATCAAATCATAATACACCATCCCTAACCAATGTGAGGCATCCAGTGATTTATTTGAAATTGATTTTATTGTTTCAGTGGGTTCAGACAAGGTTATCACTCGGTTTTTTTTTCTTTTGCTATCTGTAATTTGAACCATTCCATGGGCCTTATATCCCCAAGGATGTACTGTAAACCATGTAAAAAGTCGAAATCGCTTATTGGGTGGTTGCAACTTAGAAACCTGTGTAAGTTGGCTAAACGGGTAATCTACACTTTCTGTATTTAACAGTACGGCATGTAATAACGATTCAAATCTGGTAAGTTTTTCTTTTTTTAATTCTTCTGGATATTCGGGGTGAAGAAAATTTGTTGATAAAGCTACTAGACTATCTTCATATGATGCTAAAGAATGTGACTGGGCATGAATAATACCTGTAATTGATAAAATAACTATAAGCTTGGCAAGTTTCATAATTACCATTGTATCAAAAACGTTGCCAGTAAAAAATGTTCAGAGGTGTAATCGGTCTTTCTTTTTGAGCAATTCCTCTTTGGTTTCGCGATGGTTTTCATCATCCACACAGCAATCTACTGGGCAAACGGCAGCGCACTGAGGTTCATCATGAAATCCCACACATTCGGTACACTTATCGGTAACTATATAATAAACATCCATTGAAAGGGGTTTTTGTTTTTCATCAGCATCAATAACTTTACCGTCCCACAAAGTGTACTTGCCTGATACAGAAGTCCCATCAGACATTCTCCATTCAATCCCTCCTTCGTATATAGCATTGTTAGGGCATTCTGGCTCACAGGCCCCGCAGTTAATGCATTCTTCTGTAATTTTAATAGCCATGGCTAATATTTTATACTGATATTTGCACAAAAGTAATTAAAACAACGAATGCTTACGTTGCAACAACGTATTGAATCATTGTCTATGCTTGGCGATAAATTGCAAAAGCATGTAAATGAATTTGTTCAAGAGGATTCTAAGACACAAAATAATCTATCTCCTTTTTCTGATGTGATTCAACGGGCTAGTGCAGCCAATGGATGGTTTACCCCGGATAATATAATACACGCATTTCAATCACTGCTGCCTTGGCTTACTCGCGAAGGTTTGCAGTATTGGGCTTCAACTTACCAATTGCCCGAGCAAAACTTGCAGCCCAAAATCATTGGAGTGGTCATGGCGGGGAATATCCCGATGGTTAATTTTCATGACTTTTTGGCGGTGCTTGTTAGCGGGAATCGTTTTTTGGGAAAACTTTCTTCTTCAGACCCACATTTATTACCATACATAGCAAATGAGCTAATAGATGTAAACCCTAATTGGCAGTCTTATATTACATTTACGGAGGGAAGAATAGAAAAAGCCGATGCTTTCATCGCAACGGGCAGTAATAATACCAGCCGTTATTTCGACTATTATTTTTCAAGGTATCCGCATATTATTCGTCGTAACCGCACTTCCGTTGCCATTTTAGCAGGGGATGAAACCGATGAACAACTTCAAGCTCTTGGGGCTGATGTGTTTAGTTATTTCGGACTTGGTTGTCGCAATGTATCAAAGATTTATTTGCCTCATGGGTTTCCAGTTTTTCGTCTTATTGAACAGTTTCAACCGTATGCAAATATTATTTTACATCATAAATACCATAATAATTACGATTATCAAAAAGCCATTCTGCTTATTAATAATCAATCATTTTTCGATGGGGGCTTTGTATTGCTAAAGGAAGATGAATCGTTGCACGCCCCGGTATCTGTTATAAATCTTTCGTTTTACTCAACTTTGCAGCAGGTGCTGTCCACTATTTTGCGTGATGCAGAAAATATACAGTGTATAGTTTCTGCACATCCGATGCCTCCGCTTCAAACCATACAGCCGGGTAATACTCAACAACCATCCCTTACCGATTATCCAGACGGAGTAGATGTGATGAAATTTTTAAAAGAACTCTGATTTTTTTTATTAATTAATCTAAAATTCTTTCATTATTACTCTTTATTCTTAGCCCTAGCTTAGTTTTTAATTCTTTTATTAAAATTGGAATTATTTTTGTAATTTGCCCATTATTTAAAAAATCATGTTTATGAACCGTTTCTTCGCCTTACTGATTGCTTTTTTGGGAGGGGCTTTAGTATATGCCCAACACGTTGAAATTCCTAATGCAGTAAAAAATGCATATTCTTCGAAATATGTTGCTAAAGCCACTTTTGGGAAAAGAGGGAATTTATATGTTGCTGAATTTATTGATAAAGGGGTAAACTTGGCAGCCTATTATGCAGAAGATGGGACTTGGGCCAAAACAGAAAAGGTTGTAAGTTTTGAATCATTGAAAGAAGCAATACGTACTGAAATTAATAAGCGTTTTTTAGGAGAAGGCAGTCGTTATTCACTTGATAAGGCATTGGAGATTGAAACGCCAGGCGGTATGTTTGAAGCTGCACGTTTTTTTATGGAAGGAGGTGGAACCATCACCATTTATTTCAATCCAGATGGCACTATGGTAAAACGTGAAGTTGTACAATAAATCCCCCAATTACTAACCGATAAAAGATTATTCATGATGATATGGTTCACCATGCAGGATGGTGAATGCTCTATAAAGTTGTTCTAACAAAAACAAACGTACCATGTCGTGAGTAAAGGTAAGTTTGCTCAATGAAACAGCCTCAGGGATAGCTTTTTTCAGTTCGTCTGAAAATCCGAATGCCCCCCCTACTAAAAAATTTAATGACTTAGGAGAACTGTTCATCCATTTTTGAAGTTGTGCTGCCAGTTCCTCAGAACTGAAGGTTTTTCCCCGTTCATCAAGCCTCACTGTAAGGTCTCCAGGTCGTATTACCGATAAAAATGCTTCTGCTTCAACTTTTTTTCTGGCATCCTGGTCTAGTTTTTTCCAATCCTTTTTTTCGGCAACCTCTAATAACTCAGTAGGATTATATCTTTTTACCCTCTTTATATACTCTTCCAGCAATGGCCACAGTCGGGTCTCTTTGAGGGTGCCGATACAGATTATACGAATTTGCATATATTTACATTAAGAATTTGGCGTGCAATTTGCAGGAAAAGTTTGATTAATTTTTAAAAAAACATGAAAAAGTTTTTGGTTGCCGCATTTTTTCTCATTTCAATTTCTTATTTGCAAGCTCAAGATGGAATGGCAGAGGTAAGTAATGCATTAAAAGCTGGTAATGCAAAAACATTAGCAGCATACTTTCATAACAATTTAGACCTTACCATCCAGAAAACAGAAGGCACATACAGCAAATCGCAAGCAGAACAAATGATTCAGAATTTTTTCTCATCACATAAACCGGTTAGCTACAAAACTAATCATAACGGATCGAGCAGTGACGGCTCTAAATATGTTATCGGTCGGCTTGAAACGCAAAACGGTTCTTTTCGGGTATATCTATTATTTAAGAACATTGGAGGCAAAGAACTAATTCAAACCCTTCGTTTCGAAGTATCTGAGTAGCGTTGATTTCACACTTTTATACCTACCTTTGCTTCAAAACGGACCATGTTTTCCATTGATACGTTTATTCAGCGAGCCATCGAAGAAGATATTGGCGATGGAGATCATACATCGTTGGCAACCATTCCTGCGGAGGCAACAGGTGAAGCCAGGCTTTTAGTAAAACAAGCCGGAATAATTGCCGGTGTAGAAATTGCAAGGGAAATATTTAAACGTTTTGACCCAAATGCTGTAATAGAAGTTTTGCTGGCTGATGGTTCATCTGTTCAGCCAGGTGATATAGCATTTTATGTCAAAGCCCGAGTGCATGCTTTGTTGGGTGCTGAACGGCTGGTGCTAAATATTATTCAACGCATGAGTGGTATTGCAACCCATACTTCGCGGTTGGTAAAAAAGATAAGCCATACGCAAGCTCGATTATTGGATACCCGAAAAACTACGCCCTTGTTTAGGTATTTTGAAAAAGAAGCAGTACGAATAGGAGGGGGGTATAATCACCGTATGGGATTATATGATATGATTATGATTAAAGATAATCATGTGGATTTTGCCGGAGGAATTGCTCAAGCAATACATCGCGTACAGCAATACCTAACAAAAACGGGTCGAGATTTGAAAATTGAAATTGAGGTTCGGAATATAGAGGAACTAAATCAAGTTTTAGCATGTGGAGGAGTTCATCGCATAATGTTAGATAATTTTTCGCCCGAGATATTGAAACAAGCGGTAGGTCAAATTGCAGGCCGATTTGAAACCGAAGCATCCGGAGGTATAGATGAGCATAATATTGTGCAATATGCTGAAACAGGTGTAGATTTTATATCAGTGGGTGCACTTACACACCAAGTGCAGAGTTTAGATTTGAGCCTTAAAGCTGTAATGTATAAATGACCTTAGGTGAACGCATAAAAAAGCTTTTGCCAATTGAACAGCTAATAAAGCTGCTAAATCGTATTCACTTGCCGGGATTTGCGGGTATGCCCTTAGGAGAAGTATTTCGGTTTTATGCCATGGGAATTCAGAAATCATCCCTTACTAATCGGGCAGCAGCGGTATCGTTTAAGTTTTTTATGGCCTTGTTCCCCGGATTAATTTTTATTTTAACCCTGATACCCTATATTCCTATTCCTAACTTTCATCATCGGCTAATTATTGCCATTGAAGGGTTTATCCCTGCAGAAATTTATCACTTATTAGAAAAAACCATTATTGATATTATTCATGATCGTAAGACTGGTCTCCTATCTTTAGGCTTTATAATCGCAGCTTTTTTTTCAACCAATGGGATGAGTGGCTTAATGAAGGCATTTAATGATTCAGCATTTATCACAGAAACTCGTAGCCCGTTAAGACATCGTTGGGTAGCACTTTGGCTTACTTTATTTGCCATTTTTACATTAATGTTCAGTATAGCATTCTTAGTGTTTAGCAATAAATTATTAGTTGGAATGTTAAAGGCACATCATATTTCCAAATTTGTTTTTTCATTGCTTTCCATGGTAAAATGGTTGATTGTTTTTACGGTAGTATTTTTTTATGTTGCAACGATATTTTATTTTGCCCCGGCACCCAGCATGCGTTGGCGGTATTTTTCAGCTGGTGCCCTGGTTTCTACTTTGTTTTGTATTTTATTTACTTATTTAATATCTGTGTACATCAATAATTTTAATAATTACAACAAACTATTTGGAATTTTAGGAACATTTCCAATTATTTTAGTATGGATGTTTCTTAATTCTCTTTCGTTGATTATTGGTTTTGAGCTAAATGTGAGTATTCGCCACGCCGAAACACGAAAAAAACGATGAGATGTATTAAAAAAATGTAAGTTTTACACTGCATCCTCACGGTTTAATTACTCATACTAAAAATCTAATTATTTATTTTTTTGATCAATTCTTTGAATAATGCAGTCATTTTTTTTTCAGCCTGATGTGCTGCTTTCATTACTTCTTCGTGAGTAACACGGTGTACCTCACCTTCAAGCCCCAAGTCAGTAATTACTGAAATACCAAAACATTGCATTCCGGCATGAACGGCAGTAATAATTTCAGGTACGGTGCTCATTCCTACAGCATCTGCACCAATAATTCGTAAGTATTTGTATTCGGCCGGAGTTTCAAAGCATGGGCCGGGAACTCCGGCATATACTCCTTTATGGATAGCAATGGAAAGTGAATGAGCGATATTTTCGGCATGCTCAATGAATTGTTTGTTATAGGCATGACTCATATCAGGAAATCGCGGCCCCCAGGTTGAATCATTAGTTCCCCGTAGCGGATTTTCAGGAAATAGGTTGATATGGTCACGAATAAGCATTAAATCGCCTACTTGAAAATTAGGGTTCATGCCACCGGCGGCGTTAGATACTAGAAGCTTTTCCGCTCCTAGCAATTTCATTACCCGAACCGGAAAGCAAACTTGTTGCATCGTATATCCTTCATAGTAATGAAAACGCCCTTGCATAACTACTACAGGGATGTCGTTTAAATATCCCAAAATTAGCCTTCCTTTATGACCTTCTACTGTTGAAATCGGAAAATTTGGAATCTCTGCATAAGGTATCGAAACATCAACATGCAGTTCATGTACCAGCCCCCCTAAGCCAGAACCAAGAATAATCCCAGTTACCGGATGAATTTTGGTTTTTGATTGAATATATGCTACTGCTTCATCGAAACTTGGCCACATGATCTACAATGATTTTTTTAAAAGATTCATAATCCTGCTGATGAAATTTTACATCTACCCCCAGGTAGAACAAAGGTAAATCATTGTAAAGAGTTCGCAAACTGGCACTGTTGAGGCGCATGGCATCTTTTTCAGTGGTAATAATAAGTTTTTTTTCATCGGTTATTTGATGAAAAGATTCTTTAATTTTTTCGATATCATTTTTAGTGTAGCAATGATGATCAGCAAAACGCAAGTGTTTGGCCAATATAAAATTTTCTTTGATATATTGTTCTAGTGGAGCAGGATTGGCAATACCGGTAACCAAAAGTACTTGATATTTTCGTTCTTTATAATATTCTTTATTAAACAAGGCAGGTTTTCCCAATTCAACCACCGAAAGTAATTCTCCATTTTGCATGGTTGTAAAAAATACCTGTTGTGAAGCGTAACATTTCATGCGGTCTTTTAACAAACGCTTTTCTAGTGGAGTAAAAAATGCCGGCGTTTTTGTTACAATTATTATATCAGCTCTTGAAGCTGATGAGAGGGGCTCTCGAAGTGTTCCGGCGGGCAATAGAAAATTCTTTTTATCTAATTCTTCATAATCCATTAATAAGATGGATAGTGATGGTTTTACTTTTCGATGTTGAAACCCATCATCCATTACAATTGCTTTAACATCCGGATGTTCTTGTAAAATACGGGTAATGCCTCGAATTCTATTCCCGTCTACAGCTACCGGAATTTGTGGAAATTTTTGTTTTACCTGCAATGGTTCATCACCTGTTTTTAAATAATCATCTGTTACTTCAACCCACTGAAATCCATGTGATTTTCTACCGTATCCTCTACTAATAGCAGCGCAAGGAATTTTTTCACTCTGTAAAATACGAATCAAGGTTTCTACATGTGGGGTTTTGCCAGTTCCTCCGCATGTTAGGTTGCCAATTAACAAAACTGGACGGGAAAATGAATGTGACTTAAAAATACCAGCATTGAATAAATAATTTCTGATTTGTATAATAATTTCATATACAAATGATAGAGGGAGTAATATTATTTTAATAGCTTTCAAAGGGGTTTTTCATAGCCAAGGGTCGATTGTCTTCAAAATTATATTTTTACTTTTAAAATGCAAATATTTTTTAACAATTTCATTTATTAATAATGCTGGTCTTGAATATTACATTTGCTTTTATTATCATAAAAAAATGCAATGAAATTACAGGATTTGCTTAAATGGGTGCAAGAATTTGCTCCAGTAGAATACCATGAAGAATATGACAATGTTGGTTTGTTAGTGAAAGGAGAGGAATTTCTAACCGGTATTTTGGTTTCACTAGATTGTACAGAAGAAGTCATTGAAGAAGCTATCCAAAAGAAATGTAATGCCGTTATTGCTCATCACCCCATACTCTTTAAAGGCATTAAACGCATCATTGGTGCTAATTATATTGAGCGTGCCTTGCTTAAAGCCATACGAAATAACATTAGCATTATTGCACTTCATACCAACCTGGATAATGTACATTATGGTGTGAATGCTGAATTATGCAGAAGATTAAATATTCAAAATCCACAGATTCTTCAGCCCAAAACGAAATTATTATGTAAATTATACACATATGTACCTGCTTCGCACCATGAGCATGTAAGTAATGCATTATTTGCTGCCGGAGCAGGGAATATTGGTAATTACTCAGAATGTAGTTTTACTACGGAAGGACTAGGTACATTCAAAGCAAACGACCAGGCCAATCCGTTTGTTGGTCAAATTGGAAAACGGCATACAGAGCCTGAAAGAAAACTAGAAGTTGTTTTCCCGGCATATCTTCAAACAGAAATTCTACAAGCGTTGCGGAATTCTCACCCCTATGAGGAAATAGCATATGAGGTTATTGAATTGCAAAATAGCTATCAAATGGTAGGTTCTGGTATGATAGGAAATTTGCCCGAACCCAAGGAGGTAATGGATTTATTACAAAATGTGAAAAATTCATTGAGTATTCCTATGTTACGATACACTGCTCCGATAAAACATAAGGTTCAACGAGTAGCTGTATGTGGTGGAGCCGGATTTTTTCTTTTGAAAGATGCAATAAAAGCCGGTGCCGATGTTTTTATAACGGCAGATATTAAATACCATGACTTTTTTGAAGCCGATGGTAAAATTCTCCTGGTAGACGCAGGACATTTTGAAACTGAACAATTTACAAAAGATTTGCTGGCGCATGAAATTCAGAAAAAATTTCCTACATTTGCCGTCCTAATTTCAAATACCAATACAAATCCGGTTAATTACCTGTAATTATGACTAAAAAAGCATCAGCAACAGTTGTGGATCCAAAGGAAATGTCAGTTGAAGATAAACTGAGAGCACTTTACGACTTGCAGTTGATTGATTCAAAAATTGACAGAATTCGCACTGTACGCGGAGAATTACCCTTGGAAGTTCAAGACTTGGAAGATGAAATAGCCGGTCTGGAAACCCGAATAAATAAAATGAAAGACGAACAGGCATCGGTTGAAGCTGAAATTTCTAATCGAAAAAATGCGATCAAAGAAAGTCAGGCCCTGATTAAGAAGTATGAGCAGCAGCAAGCCAACGTACGAAATAATCGAGAATTTGATTCTCTTTCAAAAGAAATTGAATACCAAAATTTAGAAATTCAGCTGGCTGAAAAACGCATTAAGGAGTATAAGGCGAAGATTGAAATGATTAAAAAAAATATTGAAGAACTTGAGAAGAAGTTGTCCGATCGTAAAGAAGATTTAAAACATAAAAAAGGTGAACTTGACGATATTATTGCTGAAACTGAAAAAGAAGAGCAAGTATTAATAGAGAAATCAAAAGAATTTGAAAAGTACATTGAAGAGCGTTACCTCACAGCGTATAAGCGTATTCGTTCTAATTCATTCAATGGACTAGCAGTAGTATCTATCGAGCGTGATTCATGCGGTGGCTGCTTTAACAAGATCCCTCCACAACGCCAAATTGATATTGCACAGCGGAAAAAGATTCTTGTTTGTGAGCATTGTGGACGAGTTATTGTAGATGCAGTTTTGGCTTCGGAAGAAGAAGAAAAAATCAAGAAAATGGTAAAATAATTCTCCCCCGTTCCGGGGGTTTTTTGTTTAAATACACATACAATGAAACCACTGGTTGGAATCATCATGGGCAGTAAAAGCGATCTTTCGGTAATGAAGGATGCCGCTGATTTTTTGGAAGAAATGCAGATTCCATTTGAAATTACAGTTGTTTCAGCTCATCGTACTCCACACCGAATGATGCAATATGCTGAACAGGCAGCGGATCGGGGCATTCAGGTAATTATTGCGGGTGCCGGTGGCGCTGCCCATTTGCCTGGCATGGTTGCTTCCATAACACCCCTTCCGGTAATTGGTGTGCCCATTAAATCCAGCAATTCAATTGATGGATGGGATTCAATCCTCTCTATCCTACAAATGCCAAACGGTATTCCAGTTGCTACGGTAGCATTAAATGCTGCTAAAAATGCAGGCATCCTGGCAGCTAAAATCATTGCTCTTCATCATCCAGATACTTATCAACGCATTCAGTCGTTTAAGAAAGAATTGACACAAAAAGTTTTGGAAACTGTGAAAGATTTTGATAATTTGGAATACCATTATCAGGTGAAGTAGTTCACCGGGTATTTCAAATAATTAATATGAGCCAACCCAAGTTTATTCATATTGTTTATTGTACTTTCATTTTATCAGGTGTATCTATTGCACAAAATTCGCCGGTGGGTGCCCGGTCAGCAGCTTTAGGAAATGCATCCGTTTCATTAAGTGATGTTTGGTCTTCTTTTAATAATCAAGCTGGACTGGCATGGCTCAATCAAATGGAAGCCGCAGTCTATTATGAAAATCGTTTTTTGCTTCCTGAATTAAGCAGCCAAGGGTTAGCATTAGTTATACCAATAAAAAAAATTGGGTGTTTTGACTTAAATTTCAACCGGTTTGGATATTCACAATACAATGAAAATAAATTTGGATTAGCCTATGCCCGAAACTTTGGCCCTATTTTTTCTGCTGGCATTCAATTTAATATACATTGGATTCACATTGGTGAGGGATATGGTGATTTGGTTACAGCATCTGGCGAAATTTCATTTCAGGTGAAGCCGCTGTCTCGATGGGTCATCGCAGCACATGTGTTTAATCCCACCCGAACCCCGCTGGCTGATTATAATCGAGAAAAAATTCCTACCATTTTTCGATTGGGAACTTCGTATGCGTTTCATGAAAAAGTATTGGCCACATCTGAATTACAGGCAGACTTGGATTTTCATCCCATTATTCGTTTAGGGGTAGAATATCATGCTATTGAACAATTATTTTTTCGCATAGGCTTTAGCTCCAATCCAGTTTCGCCCACATTTGGATTTGGGTTGATGATTAAAGGATTTAAGTTAGATGCTGCTGCTGCCTGGCAACCAATATTGGGATTTTCGCCTCAGGCTTCGTTAAGTTATAAGTTTGGTAAATAATGAAGAAACTGGCAGCCATATTCTATGTGATGGCCTTAATGATGGTTTGTTTTACATCAAACGGCCAAACAGGAAAATCAGATCCGGTGAAAGAGAATATCATTGAACGATTCATTGAAACCATTTCTGAAACTACCGAACAAGAAATTGATTTTACAGCGTTGCTTGAAGATTTGAATTATTACTATGATCATCCAATAAACCTGAATCAAACCAAGCCCGAAGAGTTGAAACAATTGTATTTGCTAAATGAACTACAAATAAACAGTTTGTTTGAATATATCCATCGACACGGACCTTTGCTAAGTATTTATGAAATTCAGTTTATTCCAGGTTGGAATGATGAAACCATTTATTCTATACTGCCTTTTATTGATGTGTATCCTCCCAAACAGCAAAAATCACTTAAACTTAAAGATATATTTCAATATGGTAAACATGAGCTAGTTGCCCGATACACTCAAATTTTAGAAAAGTCAAAAGGTTTTTTGATGAATGATACAAACAATACGGCCGGATATTTGGGTGACCCGTCACAAGTTTTTTTTCGTTATCGTTTTACCTATCGAGATCGAGTGAGCGTGGGTTTTGTGGCTAAAAAAGACCGTGGAGAAGAGTTTTTTTCAGGTACGCAGCCCTATGGTTTTGATTTTTATGCTGGACACCTTTTTCTGAAAGATATCGGTATATTAAAAAAAATTGCAATAGGAGATTATAATTTGCAATTCGGACAAGGACTAACACTTTGGACAGGATTTGGTTTTCGGCGTACAGCATTGGCCATGAACATCAAACGGTTCCCGTCGGGCATACGGCCATACACCGCAACAAACCAAGCCTTTTTTAACCGCGGGGCTGCAGCTGAAGCCAAAATTGGCCCCGTAACTGTAACAGGATTTGTATCATACAAGCCGCTAAGTGCAACTATTACTAACGTTGATAGCCTGACCGGGGCCGCTCTTCAATTTTCATCTTTTTACGAATCAGGCTTGCATCGTACCTTGAATGAATTGAATAAAAAAAATAGAATATATGAATTACTTACAGGGGGAAATATTATGTATAGAGCCAAAAAGTGGAATGTTGGTATAACGGGCGTGTATACTCACTATTCAGCAGAATTGGTGCTTGATAATCAGTTGTATAATTTATATCGTTTTCGGGGAGATAGGTTGTTTAATATTGGAATAGATTACAATTGGCTCGTTGGAAAATTTTATCTCTTTGGTGAATTGGCATTGGATCAACATGGGGCACATGCATTTTTACAAGGAGTTCAAGCCAATTTATCGGGAAATTTTGGTTTGTCGTTTGTAATCCGAGAGTATTCAAAGAAATATCAAAACATGAATTCCAATGCGTTTGGCGAACGCAGTGAAGCACAAAATGAACGTGGTGTATATCTTGGGTTTACAGCCAATCCAATACAAAAATTTAATTTGATGGGATATGTGGATGTTTTTCAATTTCCATGGTTGCGATACAATGTAGATGCACCATCAACCGGCTATGAATTTTTATTGCAAGCCACGTATGCACCTAATCGTCGAACGGAAACGTATTTACGAATTCGGCGAAGTAATACGCAGCAAAATTCAACCATTCAGGATGAATTTATTGAGCCTATCATTGATGTTGTGAGGACAAATTATCGGTTTAATTTTACTTTTGAAGTTAGTAAACAACTCAAACTAAAAAATCGTATTGAATTGATTACTCTTGAACAGCCGGATAAACCTTTTCGATGGGGGTTTTTGATTTATCAAGATGTAGTTTATAAACCTGACATTGTTCCACTGGATGTTTCAGCACGCCTTGCGGTTTTTAATACCGATGATTTTGATACCCGATTGTATGCATATGAAAACGATGTGTTATATAGTTTTTCTGTGCCTGCATATTTTTATCAGGGCATGCGATTTTATATACAGGCGAAGTATGAAATTATAAAAGGGTTAAGCGTTTGGTTTCGCATAGCGCAATCATATTTTCTTAATCGTCAAACCATTGGCAGCGGACTGGATGAAATTGATGGCAATACACGTACGGAAGTAAAAGTTCAAGTTCGCTATCGTTTTGGAATTCACCGAAAGGTAAAACAGGCCCTATTTAACCAAAAGGTTGATTAGATGAACTTTAAGAAAATGATGTCAAGGTATTTTATTCTGGGTTGAATAAAAAGATAAATCATAATTTGTATTTTAACACATGATTGGAACTATATTTAAAGAACTAATAATGATTTATAACACAACCATGATATAAAATTAAGTTTATAAGTTATATTAAAGCTATGGTTGTAATATAATTAAGACTACAATAAATAATGCAGATAGGAAATTCAGGATTATAATGTAATTTTATTCAAAATTTTTTCCTTGATTAATATTGCTATCGACGGTTATTCTTCTTGTGGAAAGAGTACATTGGCTAAAGCTTTGGCTCGTACGTTAGGCTATATTTATATTGATACTGGAGCTATGTATCGTGCTGTAGCCTTGTATGCGTTAGATCATGGGTTAATTCATCCGGATGGAACCATGGATAAAGAAGGATTGATTAACGCTCTCCCATCATTGCATATTGATTTTGAATATAGCAAGGATTCTGGCCAATCAGATGTGCTTCTCAATGGCGTATCGGTAGAGTCTCGAATCCGAAATATACAGGTAGCAGAATTAGCCAGTCGTATCAGCCAGCTTCGGGCTGTAAGAAATAAGTTACAACAATTACAGCGGGCTATTGCCCAAAAAAAAGGAGTGGTGATGGATGGCAGAGATATTGGAACAGTGATCATGCCAGATGCAGAATTAAAAATTTTTATGACGGCAGATCCTGAGATTCGAGCAAAGCGAAGGTTTGAAGAATTAAAAGCTGCTGGTAAGGAAATTTCGTTGGATGAAGTAAGAAATAATCAGGCAATACGTGATTATGAAGATACTCATCGTACGGAAGATCCATTGCGCCAGGCTGCCGATGCATTGGTTTTAGATAATTCGGCGCTATCTCCTGATGAACAATTGAAACTAGCGCTGGATTGGGTAAAAAAAAAATCAAAACAGGCGATTGAAGTTTAAATTCATTCAAATAAATCTGGCATGAAAAAATATCTAGCTTTATTTTTGGTGGCTTTTATTACAATTTCCTGTGGGAAAAAACATTCACCTGCTACTCCTTCAGAAAATCACCCTGCCGATAATAAACATTTAATTGAGAAGTTTGACACGCAACAATTGGTGGGAGAATACATAGGTAGGTTTGGGAAAAATAATACACTGATTCTTTCAATCAATTATATTAACGGAAAAAATGTATCTGGTTATAATATCGTTAAAGGTAAACGTAGAAACGTAAAAGGCTTTATATCTGAAGAAAACAATCAGTTTAAGTTTGAATTGTATGAACCGGGAAGTGATCCTACTGACGGGAGTTTTGTATTTAGTATAGACCCTAAAACCTTCGTGGCAGAAGGTATATGGACCCCCAATAATACGACCTCGCTGGCAGCCAAAGATTTCAGATTGGAAAAGCGCACTTCGTTAAAGAATTCTGATGTTACCGGCTATTGGTATCTTGACGGAATGCGTCTGGAATTAAAAGCGGATGGAAGCTGTATATACCAGGGATGGGACGAAAATGCAGAAGTGGGTGTACCGGTAAAAGGAACCTGGGTAGAAAAAGATAATAAACTCACCATTGAATGGGCTAAAAATACGCTTTTCAAATACCAGATACTGGAATTGTTTGTGGATACTACTGAATACGGAGAGCCTGTACTAATTGATAAGAATAAAGAAGAGCGAGGGTACCGGTTTTGGTGATGCAAAAAAAAATAACTACTTATTCCTTTCAAATTGCAGGAACTGTGATTATAGCAGTTCTGATACTTTTTTTTTCATGGTTGATGCTTCGTCTTAGCATCCCATATTTGGCAATTAAACCCGGCATTGATTTCCTTAAAACAAAAACAGATGTTTATCACCTTGATGTATGGCGAATTGGTTTTTATATGCATGTATTCAGCAGCGTGTTATTATTAATTGCAGGAGGAACTCAGTTCAGTGGATTTATTTTACATCGTTACCCAAGCTTGCATCGTATCATGGGCTGGATATATGTAATCGTATTGTTATTGATCAGTGGCCCTGGTGCAGCAGTTATGGCTTTGTATGCTAATGGTGGATTGCCGGCAAAAGCCAGCTTTACATTACTTACATTCTTATGGTATGTGTTTACTATAGCTGCATTTATTTTTGCAATGAAAAAAAAATGGATATTGCATGCCCGATTTATGCTGCGTAGTTATGCATTGACATTTTCAGCTGTAACTCTTCGATTGCTTGTTTTTTTGTTTATATCTACCCGATGGATACAAGCTAAACCACAAGAAATTTATGTTACGGTTGCCTGGTTGAGCTGGGTGCCTAATTTGATTGTTGCAGAATTGTTGATTGATATTGGAGTAATTGATCGCTGGATGAAAAAAAAGTTATTTACGCAAGAATGAACCTTTCAAAATTACATATTGTTTCCTTTGATATTCCTTTCCCGGCCGATTATGGGGGAGTGATGGATGTGTATCATAAAATTCGTCATTTGCATGCTTTAGGAGTAAAAATTCATTTGCATTGCTTTCAGTATCATCGAAAGCCCGCTCATGAACTAAATCCATTATGTGAAGAAGTTACGTATTATCCCCGCGAACGATCTATAAAATATATTTTCAGCAATGAGCCTTTTATCGTGGCTACTAGAAAAAACAAAGACCTGCTCAATTCACTTATAAAAGATGATGCACCTATTTTGTTTGAAGGAATTCATACTTCCGGATTTCTTACCCATGAACTATTGAGAGAAAAGCAATGTGTAGTTCGTACACATAACATAGAACACGAGTATTACGAACAATTAGCAGAGGCAGAGTCGAACCCCTTTTCAAGATGGTATTTGCGTCGTGAAGCTTTTAAATTAAGGCGTTATGAACCGGTTCTTCAACAAGCCTATGCGCTTGCTGCTATTTCACCTAAAGATGCCTTATACTATCAAACTATAAATCAACATACCGTATTTATTCCTCCTTTTCATCCGGAGGATGTTGTGGAAGTGAAACCAGGTATTGGTAACTATGCTCTATATCACGGCAATTTGCAGATTGCAGAAAATCACTTAGCAGCCATTTATCTGCTCAAACATGTGTTTAGTAAAATAAACTATCCGTTAATTATTGCCGGAAAAAATCCACGCCAAGAATTAATACGAATGGCAGGCTCTCTGGCTCATGTAAAGCTCATTACACCAGTAAGTAATGATGAAATGAAAAAAATAATTCGTGAGGCGCAAATTCATGTTTTGCCTACATTTCAAGCGACTGGAATTAAGCTTAAATTATTACATGCATTATATACAGGCCGCCATTGCTTGGTCAATCCTAAAATGATTCAAGGAACTGGCCTGGATTTGCTTTGCCATCAGGCAGAAACAGCCGATGAATGGATTACATGGATTGAAAAACTAAGTCAACGTACATTTAGCGAAACAGAACTAGAGAAAAGAAAAGCGATATTAGAGGATAATTATTCAAACCAAAAAGCTGCTATTCGTCTTATGCAGTTGCTTGAGAAAGGTCAATAACAGTACCATGCTCACAGCGTAAAGTACGTTGGGGAAACATGTCCAGAATATACTTATCATGAGTAGCCATCAAAATAGTTGTTCCTTTTTGATTGATATGTCGCAATAATTGCATGATTTCGATTGAAGTTTCCGGATCCAGGTTGCCTGTTGGTTCGTCGGCCAAAATGAGTTCAGGATGATTTAGCAATGCACGGGCTATCACCACCCGTTGTTGTTCTCCTCCTGATAGTTCATGTGGAAATTTAAACCCTTTCGTTCTTAAACCAACCATGGACAGGACCTCTTCTATTCGTGATTCCATTTCATGTTTATTTTTCCATCCGGTTGCTTTAAGTACAAACATTAAATTGTCTGAAATACTTCGGTCAGTTAGTAGCTGAAAATCCTGAAACACAATTCCCAGTTTTCTTCTTAAATATGGAATTTCTTTGGGTTTAATGGCATCCAAATCCATTCCTACAATTTCTGCTTGACCTTCAGCTAAAGGTAATTCAGCATACATGGTTTTTAGCAGGCTGCTTTTCCCGCTTCCGGTTCGTCCTACCAGATAAACAAATTCTCCGGCATGAACTTCAAAACTCACATTGCGAAGCACCAGATTCTTGTTTTGTAAAACTGAAACCTGATAAAATCGAATCACCGGATTGTGTTGTACCATGCTACAAAATTCATGATTACACATGGTAATTATGGTACATGATGAAATAATTATTAAGACATTCACGTTAATAATTCAAATTAGATATAGATAGACTATCCATTACCACCCTGTAATTTTGACCAGAATATATACATCTGTACACTAAAACTTAAATGTGATGCCCAAAACGAGTAAATGGGTTTTTGGTTTTTTTTGCGGGCTTTTTTTAGTGTTTATGCCTGCTTTTCTATCTGCTCAGCGGACGCAGTATTACACTGATACGGAGAGAAGCTTTAAAGAAGGAATTGATTTGTTTCAAAAACAAAAATACGGTGCAGCCCAGCTTCGTTTTGAAGAGTTTTTGAAGAGTAATCATCACAAAACGGATTATGCCTTAAGTACTGCAACTTATTATTATGCGGCTTCTGCAGTAGAACTTTTTCATGATAATGCAGAATTCCTGATGCTTTCATTTATTCAACAGTTTCCGCATAGTAATAAAGTGGTGCAGGCTTATTTTCAATTAGGGAAGCTGTATTTCAGAAAAAAAGAGTACTCTCAGGCAATTGCTTACTTTTTGAAAACGGATGTATATCAATTGAATCGTGACCAAGTTTTTGAATATTATTATAAAATCGGGTATAGCCGTTTTATTATTCAAGATTATGAAAAGGCATTAAAAGATTTTGCTGAAATAAAAGATATAAAGAATCCCTATCAAGTTCCTGCCATTTATTACTTTGCTCATATCTCGTATATCAACAAAAATTACGAGGTGGCATTGCAGCATTTTTTGCGGATACAGCACGAGAAGGCTTTTTCTCGGATTATTCCATTTTATGTTGCACAGATTTATTTCGTGCAAGGGAAATATAAAGAGGCTGTAACTTATGCTGAACCGATCGCTGACACTTTAAAAGGTAAAAACCTCCCCATAGTTCGCCGCCTACTCGCCGAATCATATTTTGAATTGAAGAATGATGCCGGGGCCGTGAGAAATTACGAAGCATATATGGCTACCGGTTCTACTCTTGATCGTCAGGGAAATTATCGCCTGGGAATATCCTATTATCGTTTGAATCGTTTTGAAGATGCTGCATTGTATTTAAAAAATGCCACCAGCGAAGATGATTTGATGACGCAAACAGCCTATTATTACATGGCTGATTGTTTTTTAAAATCAGACCACAAGCGTATTGCGCTGGATGTATTGAAGCTTGCCGCTGGTATGAATCATGACAAACGAATAGCCCGCGAAGCGTTATTTAATTTTGCCAAACTATCGTATGAATTAGGTTATAACCCTTATAACGAAGCGATTGATGCTATACAACAGTATATTGAAAAATATCCTGATGCCAAAAACATAGAAGAAGCCTATGAATTGATGGTTAATATTTACCTCAATACACAAAATTATAAGGATGCATTGGCATCACTTCAAAAAATTAAAAATAAAAATACACGTTTGAAAATTGCTGAGCAGCGTATCTACTTTTTCAGAGGAATAGAGTTATTTAATAACCTCGAATATGCGGAAGCTATACGCCATTTTGAAGAAGCTATTTCTCGAAATTTTGATACTAGAATTACCGCTGAAAGTAAATTCTGGAAAGCAGAGGCCCACTACCGTTCTAAAGACTATAAGAGGGCTCAATATCTTTACGAAGATTTTCTTACCTCACCTGCTGCAAAATCGCTCTCATTTTACAATGATGCATATTACAATTTGGGATATGCACACCTAAAAATGAAACAGTATCAAGAAGCTGCCACTGAATTCAGAAATTTTGTAACAGCTCCTGGTCAAAATGATTTGCGTAAAAGGCATGACGCATCCCTTCGTCTTGGCGATTGTTATTTCATGATAAGGAACTATCTCAAAGCCATTGAATTTTATGATCAAGCCATCGAAATAAAACAGTTTAAAAATGATTATGCTTTGTATCAAAAATCGTTGATGCAGGGATTGATGGGAAATCATGAAGGAAAAGCAGCTACACTCAAGCGAACCCTGAATGAATACCCACAGTCCGCCTTCCGTGAAGAAATGTTATATGAGCTGGGTATGGCCAACATTCGATTAGGAAAAACCAACGATGCTGTGAAGAATTTTGAAGATATTGTAAACAGCGGGTCATCCAGCGCATATCTAAGTAGTGCGTATTTGCAACTGGGATTAATTTATTTCAATGCCGATAATGATCGCGAAGCTCTGGGATGGTATAAACGTGTGGTTGATGAATACCCCAACTCACAACATGCTGCTAAAGCACTGAAATATATTCGTACGATTTATGTAGATATGGGGGATATAGATGCTTATACAAAGTATGTGCAGGGGTTAAGCAATGTGGAAATCTCTATGAATTCATTAGATTCTGCCAGCTATGAAGCAGGAGCAAATGCCGTGGAGGCTGGAAATTGTGCCAAGGCTATTGAGGCTTTTGATAAATATATCCGAAATTTTCCGAAAGGAGTTTATTTATTGGATGCAAATCATTACAAAGCCGAATGCCATTATGCACAAAAAGAATTTTCGCAGGCGTTGCCTCATTACCAATACATTTATCGTCAACGGAAAAATATGTACACAGAAAATGCACTTAACAGGGCTGCAATTATTCTTGAACAAAGAGCTGATTCAATTGCACTCATTGAAGTATATAATTTAATGGAAGAAAGTGCCGAATCACCGGATGTATTAAAGCGGGCTAGAATTGGGTTGATGAAAAATTATTACAAGACGTATAATTGCGAAAAAACCATTGAATACGCTAAAAAGGTTTTAACTTATGATAAGCTTAATGAATATGTTGAAGAAGAGGCACATTACTTTCAGGCGGTATGTTATCTAAAACAAAATTTATTGGAAGAAGCACTGGCTGAATATAGAAAGGTTTACTCGCAAATTGCCTCTGAATATGATATTGAAGCAGGTTACCAAATAGGAGAAATATTGTACAAGCAAAAAAAATACAAAGATGCAGAAAAACATTTACGGGCTGCTATTAAAACCATGGGTGCTGATAAACACCGCTTAGCGTTAAGTTTTATTTTGCTCTCTGATATTTATGTGGCTATGGATGATTTGCCGCAAGCGAAGAGTATGTTGAATACTGTAATAAATCGTCATGACGGACAAGATCTTATTAATGTAGCAAAAGAAAAATTGGATGCAATTCTTGCCAGAGAACGTCAAAAAAATCAGCGCAAGTTTGAACAACAAATGGAAACAAATGATCCCAATGAAGAATAAAATAAACATACTATCTCCCATTGATTTTTCTTTTAAGCTGTTGGCAATATTAATGTTTTGCCTGTTTGTTCAGGTATCAGTATTTTCACAAAATACTCAGTTAACAGAAGACATCAATGTATATACAGGTTTTGAGCCTCGTTTAGCAGAAGTGGAGAAATTATCATTTCAACCTACTATACAAGATACTTTCCGTGTAGTTACTAATTTAGAATACCCCATACAATCTTCTACAGTCGAAACCAAATATCAGCCTGATACCATTTCAGCTTTACGCATGAAAACTGAACCATTGAACAAACTTCATCGCCTCTATATTAAAGCTGGATTTGGTAATTATCTTACCCCCTATGCAGATATAAATTTCATGAGTTTGCGTAATCGTAAAAATAGTTATGCATTACGGTTTAAACATTTTTCTTCGCAGGGAAATATTAGTTATCGAGGCAATCCTGCAGTAAGTGATAATGAGATTTATGGCAGCTATTCGCATATGTTTCGTTCCCAAACACTCGATTTAAACGCATCGTATTTGCGTAATGTTGTAAGATACTATAACTATAATCCGGTACTTGATACGCTGGTAAGTGAAGATACAGCCAGGCAACGCTATTCCAGAGTGAATTTTGACGCTTCATTATACAGCACACACCGTACCGATTCAATTAAGTTCAATCATAAAATCGATTTGAATTTTTATCACATGACAGATCGCTGGGGAACCATGGAGAACAGCGTGGTGTTAAGTGCTGACCTGAATAAATTTACCGATTTATTTGCCCGTGAATTTTTCGGAGGCAAAATGCGTTTTCAATATATTCAGTATCAAAACGATTCGATCACTTCTAATCACGGATTTATTGGGAACTTGACTCCTTACATGCGTTTTGGTGGTAATTGGTGGAATTTACATCTGGGAGTTGACCTTACTTTGGGAACTGATGATTCAACCCGTTTTAATGTATATCCGGATGTACATTTGCGATTTAATATCTTCCGTAATTACATCATCGCATATGGAAGTTTTACGGGCCAGTACCGCAGAAACAGTTTTCTTAACCTTTCTCTCCAAAATCCATTTATTTTGCCAACGGCACGTATAACAAATATAAATGAGTTTCTGCGAATTACCGGAGGTGTAAAGGGTTCATTTACTTCGAATCTTTCTTACAATGCCGGGGTGCATTATTCTATCATTGGTAATTATGCATACTTTGTAAATGATACAATTTCATTTCATCAGCGAGGTTTTCAGGTAGTTTATGATCAAACCAATCTTTTTCAGGTATTTGGCGAACTATCATATAACATGAGTGAAAAATTCTGGTTGGCTGCTAAAGCAAATTATTATCTTTATAACACAACAAACCTTGATGTTGCTTGGCATCGCCCATCGGTAGATGCTACCTTGAGTGGCTACTATAATTTGCGGGATAAAATCATTTTGCGAACAGATTTTTACTTTATAGGGCCACAAAAAGCACAAACGTTTGTTTATGATCCGGCCAATCCTTTAATAAAAGAGCGTTATGTGTATGAAATACCGATATTAGTTGATTTTAATATCGGTGCAGAGTACAGGCTCACAAAAATGCTCTCATTTTGGGTAAACTTTAATAATGTGGCTGCATGGAGATACCAGCGCTGGTATGGATTTCCAACCCAACAATTCAATGTGATAGGTGGTTTAACCTTTGGAATTTAATAACCTTAATTTTTTTTAAGACATGAATTGTAGTGGGTGCCACCAAATCAAGGTACTTTTGATAATAATTTTATTTCACTCTTACTATGAAGCGGTTTAGATTGGTAGTTATTACAGCCATTTTATTCATCATCGGGTTTTCCGGATGTATTTCTAAGAAAAAATATTTAATCAAAGAATCAGAGCTTGCAGCCTGTTTGAATCGGGAAGAAAAATTGAACATTGAATTAAATCAGGCCAATCAGCGCATCGCAGAACTCGAATCTATTCAGGTAGGCCTTAGCGAAGACATAGAAAGGTTGAAACAAAATATGGGGGAAGAACTTAGAAAAAAAGAAGCAGAAATAAACGCTAAAGAAGCGAAACTTAAAGAATTGCAAGAAGTAATTGCCGCGTTGAATGGGAAGGTAGAAAAGCTAAGAAACACCATCAACGCAGCTATGGAAAGTTTTAAATCAGAAGATATTTCGGTGATGATAAAAGATGGAAAAGTTTATGTTTCCATGTCAGAAAAGTTATTGTTTAAATCGGGCAGTTACAAAGTTGATCCATTGGGAATTGATGCATTGGGTAAATTAGCTACTGTACTAAATAATAATCCTGAAATTGAAATAACCGTAGAAGGTCATACCGATAATGTAGGCACAGATCCTTCCAATTGGGATTTGAGTGTAATGCGTGCCACTTCCATCATTCGGATACTCACAGATAAAAAAGTTGATCCGAAGCGAATCACGGCTTCTGGCCGGGGGCCGTTTTTACCTGTAGCTTCAAATGATACTGAAGAAGGCAGAGCAAAAAACAGGCGAACAGAAATTGTATTATCCCCCAATCTTCGAGAGTTTTTTGACATACTAAATGGAACGAAATGATTGAATTACCCGAATTGAACATGCCGGCATATTCTTTCCGGATTCGCCAGTCGGGTTCTCTTCGCGAAATTTGGGATGAATTTCGAAAAAAATATGTGGCTCTAACACCCGAAGAATGGGTGCGGCAACATATTTTGATGTATTTAACTCATGAATTGGGATATCCTTCCGGTAGAATGGGTGTTGAATTGACGTTGCAGGTACATGGTGCTAAGTTGCGATGTGATGCTTTGGTGTATGATGCACAGCTAAAACCCTTAATGCTCATTGAGTGCAAAGCCCCCGAAGTAGTGATAACCAATAACACCTTGATGCAAATAGCTCGTTATAACCAAACAGCCGATGTAAACTACCTTCTGGTTACCAATGGTATAACACATTATTGCTTTCAGCGTAAAACAGACCAACCGGGTTTTGTATCTTTACAACATATTCCTTTTTACAAGGAACTTTAATAATGATTTTCTGTGAAAGTAGCATTGATACATTATCGGCTGATTCACTTTGGCGGATTAGAAACTCGGCTGAAAAACTATATCCAGTTTTTTCATAATCGGGGAGATGAGGTGCAGGTAATCTGTGCAAAATATAATCCGGATGTTGTATTACCCGAGGGTACTAATGTTGAAGTAATAGGTGCAGGGTTGTTGCCAAAACCTTTTCGTCAGGGCCGTTTTGATGCACGATTGGGAAGGTTCATGCAAAAACATATTTTTGATTTTAGCCTTTCATTAGGGAGAACCAGTCACCAGCAATTTATTCTTTGTCCCGGAAATCATTTGGGGTATTTACAGAAAATTGGAAAAAGGCCAACCTCCATCAGCGATTTTGAACAAATTCGTATGGACCGCAGAGGGTTTCATCATTCTCAACTTATTTTTGCAGCTTCACAAATGATTAGAAAAGAAGTCATTGATCTTTACAATGTTCAGCCAGAAAAAGTAAAAGTATTATATCCACCCCTCAACACCTTTCGTTTCTACCCTCCAGCTGGTGATGAACGCATTAAATTTCGTAAAGAGTTGGGTTGGCACGATGATTCACAGTATTTTTTATTTGCATCTACCGGGCATACCCGAAAAGGATTGCCATTGTTGCTTAAACTCTTTGAAAAACTAAAAGATCAAAAAAAACATTTGGTAATTATCGGTTACCCGGAGGTAAAATCATCTTTATCCAATGTACATTATCTTGGTTTTATTGAAGAGCCCAGAAAAATTTATGTGGCCAGCGACGCTTTAATGCATCCGTCTATGTATGAACCTTACGGACAAATTGTAGCAGAAGCCTTGCAATGTGGTACCCCCGTAATTATTTCTGATCAGGTGGGGGCTTCCGAATTGGTTAACGAACAAGAAGGTATTATCCTTTCACCAACAAAACTAACTGACTGGTTGGAGGCAGTTAACAATTTTAAAAGAACCGATTTTGCAATTTCTACTACCTTTGCCACCGATAAAAAAATTACTTTGGATTACCACATGGATGCCATGTTGCAATGGGCCGGGGTAAAATAATCAACCCGTATTGACGTTAGGTAGCACATGATTGTTCGATTGATTTTAGTTTTTCTATTTTTTTCAGCCATTTTTTCACTTACGGCCCAGGATAAATTTATTACGGTTGAAGGCCTTGTAAAACCTGATGATGGCCCTCCAACTATCGTTACTATCGCGGTTTCAAAAGGTGGAAAAAATAAAAAGAATTATACATCAAAGCCTGATGGAAGGTATAAGTTGGAATTGGATTTTCAGTCGGTATTTGATGTAGAGTTTATTCTAAACGGATATGTTACCCGTAAGTTTGTTATAGATACTAAAGTACCTAAAGAAATTTACGAAGAAGGCTTAATGCCCTTTTATCTGGATGTTTTGGTATTTAAGCCGATGGATAATTTATCCGAGGAAACAGGACGAATTAAGTTTGATGAACGTGAGTATTCGCTGGTTTTGGAGCAGGAGCATTTACGAACGCTTAAAGCCCAAGAGAAAAAAGTAGAAGCTATAAAATCGGGGAATGAACAATATTTGGCTAAGTTGGAGCAGGAACGCAAGCGAAAAGAGGAGGAAGAAGCTCGATTGAAACGTGAAGCCGAAGAAAAACGACTGAAAGAGGAGGAAGAAGCTCGGTTGAAGCGGGAAGCCGAGGAGAAGCGATTGAAAGAGGAGGAAGAAGCCCGGTTGAAACGGGAAGCTGAAGAGAAAAGACTGAAAGAGGAGGAAGAAGCCCGGCTGAAAAGTGAAGCCGAAGAGAAGCGATTGAAAGATGAGGAAGAAGCCCGGTTGAAATGGGAACAAGAAGAAGCAGAACGCAGGTTGAAAGAAGAGTTAGCACGATTACGAAAGTTGAATAATATTCAAGAATTTGCTACTGAACAGGATCGTTTGAATGCCTTGTCAACCCAGGAAAAAGCAGCTCTGCGAAGCAACGGCTATGTGGTGTTGAAGCCATACGATAACATTGAGCGATTAGGAAGCCAGTATTACGGGTATGTAAATTTTGGAATTGGGGGTGGAAACATTGAAATTACCAAAAATGAATTTGACCGTTTAAAAGCATTGTTTAAATAATAATATGTTACCAAATAATATTCTTTAAATTTTAGATAGTTTTCTCATTTCTAATTAGTTGTAAGGTGTTTTTGCTTTTTGGGCGGAAACTCCTACTTTTGCCGTCCTTTTACAACACAAAATAAACCTAAAACGCAGATAACCATGGAGAATTTGTATTACCTGCTTCCTCTGTTTGGTGTATTAGCACTGATCTACACCTTTGTTCAGTTTGCCTGGGTAAGTAAACAACAGGCCGGAAATGAAAAAATGCAAACTATTGCTAATGCAATTGCCGACGGTGCAATGGCCTTTTTAAAAGCAGAATATCGTATTCTGGCAATCTTTGTTGTGATTGCCGGCATCTTGTTAGGCCTCATCTCAACAGTGGAAGGCATTAAAGCAGAACATTCTCACTGGTTCATTGTAGTAGCATTTATTATTGGAGCAGTTTTCAGTGCCCTGGCTGGCTTTATCGGAATGCGAATAGCTACCAAAGCAAATGTTCGTACAGCCGAAGCGGCCCGTACTTCCTTGAGTAAAGCCTTGAAAGTTTCTTTTACAGGTGGAAGTGTAATGGGAATGGGAGTTGCAGGTTTGGCAGTTTTGGGACTCAGCATGCTCTTTGCTATTTTGTATAATTGGTTTATGGGGGGTGAATGGACTGGCAACGAAGGGATGACCAAAGTTTTGGAAGCATTAGCCGGATTTTCTTTAGGTGCCGAATCAATTGCGTTGTTTGCTCGGGTAGGTGGTGGAATTTATACTAAAGCTGCCGATGTTGGGGCTGACTTAGTAGGAAAAGTAGAAGCAGGAATTCCGGAAGATGATCCGCGTAATCCGGCAACAATTGCAGATAATGTGGGCGATAACGTAGGGGATGTGGCTGGAATGGGAGCTGACCTTTTCGGTTCATATGTAGCTACTGTTCTTGCAGCCATGGTACTTGGAAATTATGTAATTAAAGATATGGGAGGTTCAATTACAGACCCTTTCGGAGGTATTGGCCCAGTAATTCTTCCCATTGTGATAGCAGGTTTAGGCATTGTTTTTTCACTGATTGGATTTTTCTTTGTAAGTGTAAAGGATAGTGCGGATACAAATGAAAATAAAGTACAGGCGGCTCTAAACAAAGGGAATTGGGGTTCAATCATTTTAGCACTAATTACTTCTTATTTTGTAATTGACTGGATGTTGCCCGAAACCATGAAAATGTCATTTTTTGGAATGGAAGAGAAGATAGAGATTTCATCCATTCGGGTGTTCGGCGCAGTGGTTGTTGGAATGTTTGTAGGTGGCGCAATTTCATTCATTACCGAGTATTATACAGGTCTGGGTAAAAAACCGGTAGTGGGAGTAGTAGAAAAATCGGGTACCGGTGCAGCTACAAATATTATTGCCGGTTTATCACTTGGAATGATGAGTACGGCTATGCCTGTAATATTATTTGCAGGAGCTATTTGGGGATCTTATGTTCTTGCCGGCTTTTATGGCGTATCCATTGCTGCTGCCTCCATGATGGCTACTACTGCTATGCAGTTAGCCATTGATGCTTTTGGGCCAATTGCTGATAATGCCGGTGGTGTGGCTGAAATGAGTGAGTTGCCGAAAGAAGTGCGTACTAAAACAGATATCTTGGATTCTGTTGGAAATACTACGGCTGCTATTGGTAAAGGGTTTGCAATAGCTTCAGCGGCATTAACCGCCTTAGCATTGTTCGCAGCTTATGTAACTTTTACAGGTATTGATGGAATTAATATCTTTAAAGCAGATGTATTGGCGGCCTTGTTTGTAGGTGGAATGATTCCCGTTGTGTTTTCAGCTTTAGCCATGAGTTCCGTTGGTAAAGCTGCCATGGATATGGTAAATGAGGTTCGCCGTCAGTTCCGTGAAATTCCGGGAATTATGGAAGGAACCGGGAAGCCAGAATATGGCAAATGCGTTGAAATTTCAACACAAGCCGCTATTCGTGAAATGATGTTGCCTGGTGCAATTACCATTATTACGCCCATACTTATTGGCTTTATCATGGGGCCCGAACCTTTGGGGGCATACATGGCGGGTGTATGTGTAAGTGGTGTGCTTTGGGCTTTATTTCAAAATAATGCCGGAGGCGCATGGGACAATGCCAAAAAATCATTTGAAAAAGGCGTAACCATTCAAGGCCAAGTTTATTACAAAGGTAGCGACCCACATAAAGCTGCGGTTACCGGAGATACTGTAGGAGATCCCTTTAAAGACACTTCCGGCCCGTCTATGAATATTTTAATTAAGCTTACTTGTTTAGTAGGATTAGTAATTGCTCCAATTCTGAGCAACCTTGGTGGAAAGCATGATGAGCAAAAGCAAGCTCAATTTGATCAGACCAAACAAATGCTTTCTGAAGCAACGGCTGATTTGCAGGATTTAACTGGAAGTTGGTACATTGATACCAGCCATGCTTTTGTTGACTTCCGGGTTCGTCATTTCCTTTCTGATGCTAAAGGAACTTTCAGTGAAATTTCAGGAACCTATGAATCCACTGGCGATTTGAATTCTGCTAAGATTTATGTTAAAATACCTGTTGCAACCATTAATACCGGCAACAAAGGAAGAGATGAACATCTGAATTCGCCTGACTTTTTTGATGCGGCTAATTTCCCATACATTGAATTTAAGGCTGATAAAATTGAAAAAGCAACTACCGGATACGTAGCTAAAGGTATATTAACCATGAAAGGTGTTACTAAAGACCTGGATCTTCCGTTTACTTATTTTGGTAAAACCACTACTCAATGGGGAACTGATTTGGCCGCATTTGAAGGAGAAGTTACTGTAAATCGTTTTGATTATGGGGTTTCTGGGGCTAAGGCATCCGTGGGTGAAAATGTAACTATCAAATTTTCGGTAGAATTGAATAAACCAACTGAACCAACAGCCAAAAAATAATCTAATCATCAAAGCCCCGTTTTGTACCGGGGCTTTTTATTAGTGTTATATTTTGTAGAGTTTTTTGCGTGATAGAGACACTTTATTTATACATATTTCGCATATTTGACCAAGATGTTCATAAATTCCATAGCAAGGTATGTTCCGGCAAAGGTGTTGGGTAATGAACATTTTGCCCGTACTTGCGGTATATCTAATGAGTGGATTGTAGAGCGTACTGGTATTTTGGAACGTCGCATGTGCCCCGAAGGAGAAAATACCAATACCATGGGAGTTGAGGCAGTGAATGCCCTCATAGAAAAGCTTGGATATAAACCCCAATTTGACCTTATTATTGGTGCAACCTATACGCCATATGATACTGTGGTTACATTAGCACATTTTGTGCAGCATCACTTGGGAATTCCTGACATTCCTACCCTTAGTGTTTCTACAGCTTGTTCATCTATTCTCAATGCATTTGAAATTGTAGAAGGTTATTTTGCCACTGGGAAAGCTACTAGGGCTTTAATTGTGGGTAGTGAACATAATACAGCGTATTTTGATGATACTGACAAGGTGTCTGGTCCTCTTTGGGGAGATGGTGCAGTGGCTTTTTCTATTTCTAAAGAACGCCAACATGATACCGACATGGAAGTGAAACATATTCATACGGGGGGGGCTGCTACCGTAGGCAAGGCTACCGAAGCAGTGTACTTACGTCCCTGGGAAGGGATTTTTCCTATGCCCATTGGCCGTGATGTATTTATTCATGCCTGCGAATACATGTATAAGGAAAGTATAAAAGTGCTGGAGAAATTTAAACTTTCAATTGATGACATTGACTATTTCATCCCCCATCAAGCAAATTTGAGGATATCTCGCCATGTAGCTAAAGAGCTTCAATTGCCGGATGAGAAATTAGTGCTTAATACACATAAGTATGGGAATACCGGTTGTTGTGGCTTTGGAATTGGTTTTGCAGAAACCTTACCCTTTATTCAGAAAGGTCAAAAAATTTTGGTAGCTGTATTCGGGGGAGGATATTCTTTTGGTTCTATGTTTATTCAGGCATAGATTCTACTTCATTAATTTTGATAAAAAACATTAAAGGTGCCATCTGTAACTACTACAGAATCACCATTGGTTTTAAAAGCTGTTAGAGAAAAAGTCCCTTTCACTCGTTTATCAGCTGCACTAAATTCAGTTACTTCAATGATTCCCGGTTTTGCCAATCGTGCATAATATCCTGAACTCAACGAGCTGCCATATAAAAAGGCATTATTCAAACTATCTAATGCATATACACCCAAACTATCGTAGTTTTTAATACTTATTGCTATGGGATACAAGGTATTGCTTGTAGCGTTAATTAATAATCCATTAGCGCCTACTATAGCTAAAACAGTCCCTTTACTCAGCCATTCCTGGCCATCAATACGACATGTTACTGCGTATTGTTCAGATTTATCGCAACTATTTAAAAAAATAATAATACTTAATGCACCTAAAATTGAAAACAGTTTCAAATTCTTCATACAAATAAATTTTATTTAATAGAGTTTGTATAAACGTAAGATTTTTTAGCTAAGTATTTCGCTGCATCAATTTCTAGCTGAATGCTGAAATACCTGTAATATCCATTCCTGTAATAAGCAGGTGAATATCATGCGTTCCCTCATACGTAACTACTGATTCTAAATTCATACTGTGACGCATGATTGAATATTCTCCGGTAATTCCCATCCCTCCCAGAATTTGACGTGCTTCTCGGGCAATGTTAAGAGCCATGGCTACATTATTTCGCTTAGCCATAGATATTTGAGCTGGGGTGGCGCGGTTTTCATTTTTCAAAACGCCCAGCCTCCAAGTTAGTAATTGTGCCTTAGTAATTTCAGTAATCATTTCAGCCAGCTTTTTTTGCTGAAGTTGGAAGGAAGCTATTGGCTTTCCAAATTGAATACGCTCTTTGGAATAACGCAAGGCTGTATCATAACAATCCAATGCTGCACCAATGGCTCCCCATGCAATACCATATCTTGCCGAATTAAGGCAACTTAACGGGCCTTTTAATCCTCGTATTTCAGGAAATACATTTTCTTTAGGCACTTTTACATTATCAAATACCAGCTCACCAGTAGCTGATGCACGTAGCGACCATTTGCCATGAGTTTCAGGGGTTGAAAAGCCTTCCATTCCACGCTCCACTATCATTCCACGAATCGTTCCGCTTTCATCCTTGGCCCAAACTACAGCAATATCGCATATTGGGGCATTAGAAATCCACATTTTTGAACCATTCAATACGTAATAATCTCCCATATCTTTTATGTGGGTAATCATGCTTCCGGGGTCAGAACCATGATTGGGTTCTGTTAGTCCAAAGCTGCCAATCCATTCGCCACTAGCCAACTTGGGAAGATATTTTTTACGTTGTTCTTCCGTACCATAGGTGTAAATGGGATACATCACCAGGCTCGACTGAACTGAAGCTGTAGAACGAATGCCTGAATCACCACGCTCCAGTTCTTGCATAATTATACCATACGAAATCTGGTCTAATCCTTGCCCTCCATATTCCGTAGGAATGTAAGGGCCAAAGGCTCCAATTTCTGCCAAACCGGGTATCAACTGTTTTGGAAATTTTGCTTGCTGTGCATAATCCTCAATGATGGGGCTGAGTTCTTTTTTTACCCAATTGCGAACTGTTTCCCGAATGAGTTTGTGTTCTTCGGTTAGTAATTCATCCATTAGATAATAATCGTGGTGTTGATACCGGTCTTGATACATGGCTCAGTTTTTTAATGTTTTTACAATCGAATTTAAAAATATAATCAGTTCATTCAAGAATTGTTTAGTTTGCAAACAAAGTTATCAGTTTATCAGGGTATTATAATATCAGCATAGCATCGCCGTATGAAAGGAAACGGTATTTTTCTTTAATAGCTTCTTTGTAAGCTTCCTGCAGCAAATCTAAACCGGCAAAGGCAGCCACCATCATAAATAAGGTAGATTCTGACCGGTGAAAGTTAGTAATCATACAGTTTGCCACGCTAAAATCATAAGGTGGAAAAATAAATTTATTGGTCCATCCTTTATATGGTTTTAAGTGTCCGTCGGTTGAAACGGAAGTTTCGATAGCCCGCATCACGGATGTATCAACGGCACAAACTTTCTTTTTAGCATCAATGGCTTTATTAACGATATCGGCAGTTTCTTGGGGAATAATTACTTCTTCCGAATCCATTTTGTGCTTAGTAAGATCTTCAACTTCTACCGGACGGAAAGCCCCTAAGCCAATATGAAGAGTGAGTTCAGCAAAGTTAACTCCTTTTATTTCCATGCGTTTCATCAGCTCTCTGCTAAAATGCAATCCGCCGGTTGGGGCAGCAACAGCACCTTCTACTTTGGCAAATATGGTTTGGTAACGTTCACGATCTTCGGGTTCTGCTTCTCGTTTGATGTATTTGGGCAAAGGGGTATGGCCTAAACTGTCTAACAGTTTTTTAAATTCTTCGTGAGAGCCGTCGTATAGAAATCGTAATGTCCGCCCGCGGGATGTAGTGTTGTCTATTACTTCGGCCACTAAGGCATCGTTGTCTCCAAAGTATAATTTATTTCCTATGCGAATTTTACGGGCTGGGTCAACCAATACATCCCATAATTTGCTTTCATGATCCAGTTCGCGTAGCAGAAATACTTCGATTTTGGCACCGGTTTTTTCTTTGTTGCCATACATTCGGGCAGGAAAAACCTTAGTATTGTTGATGATCATCACATCGCCATCATCAAAATATTTTACCAGATCCTTAAAAATTTTGTGTTCAATCTTTCCGGTTTTACGGTGCACTACCATCAAACGGGCTTCATCGCGATTGGGGGTTGGATACTGGGCAATTAGCTCAGCTGGCTCTTTGTAGCGGAATTGAGATAACTTCATAACCTTACGGGGTTTTAATAATTTAGCGTGCAAAGGTAGTATTTTAAGGCAATGAATAAGTAATCTGAAATATTTTGACGAAATCTTTGGCCAATTAAATTATATTTAAGGTTGTGGGAGGATTAATTTTCAGGTTAATCATTTCTCTCGGATGGTTTTCAGTATGCGTTTCAGCATCGAAAATCGAAGAGAGTATCATTTGGACATGTGTTTTTATTCTTCTTGCATCATCGCAATAAACGCTTCAATACTCCACGCATCTTTTAATTGGTAAGGCCCAATGGCTGTACGGGACAATTGGGATAAATACCCTCCACTGTGCAATGCTTTGCCGATGTCGTTAGCCAATGTACGGATATAGGTTCCTTTGCTGCAACGCACCCTGAAATGCAACGAAAAGTCCTCTTTCAGCGATGCCTCCAGTTCATAGATGATTACGGCATGGGGTTTTAAATCCACTTCCTTTCCTTTGCGAGCCAACTCATAGGCACGCTTGCCGTTGATCATCTTGGCAGAAAAAGCTGGAGCCAACTGCATTTGTGGGCCAATAAAGGTTTTTAATACCTTTTGAACTTCTTCTTGGGTGATATGAGCTGTTGGAAATGACTGCACGGGCTCGGTTTCCAAATCAAATGAAGGGGTAGTAGCACCCAGTTGAATAATTCCAGTATATTCTTTTTCAGCGGCTTGAATGGCTTCTATTTTTTTGGTGGCTTTGCCCGTGCATAAGATAAGTAAGCCTGTAGCGTATGGATCCAGAGTACCTGCATGCCCTACTTTTATTTCTTTGCCGGCTTTTTTTTTCAGCAGGTAGCGTATTTTTTTTACAACATCAAACGAACTCCAGTCAAAGGGTTTATCAAACAATAAAATTTCTCCTGCTTCAAAATCAAATTGGGGTTTCATACCATTTGTAAGTTATATCCCAGCGCATACAGCAAAAGGATAATCAATCCGATGGCAATGCGGTAAATGCCAAATACTTTAAATCCGTACCGGGTAAGGTAATTGATAAATGCTTTGATAGCCAGCCAAGCCACAACAAATGCAACCACATTTCCCAGTGCCAGAATGCCCATGTCGTTGTAATCAAATCCAATGTCCTTATGGTATTTATACATTTTATAAACGGTAGCTGCCAGCATGGTTGGTACTGCTAGCAAAAATGAAAATTCTGCAGCGGTTTTTCGGTTTAATTTTTGAGTCAGTCCACCTACAATAGTAGCTGCAGAACGAGATACCCCCGGAATCATGGCAATTACCTGGAACAACCCAATTACCAGCGCTGATTTACGGGTTAGGGGTTGAGAAAATTCTTCATTTGATTTAAACCAACGATCTACAAAAAGTAAAATAATTCCTCCGGTAACTAACGAAACAGCTACTGTTAATGCGCTTTCCAATAGTTGGTCAATAACATCATTCAACAAAAAACCTATAATGGCTGCAGGTATAAATGCAATCAGCAGGTGCAAGTAAAATTCAAAGGATTGAACAAAGCGTTTTATATATAAAAACACTACACTCAATATAGCTCCAAACTGAATGGCGACGGTAAACATTTTTACAAACGGATCATTCGCAATGCCAAAAGCAGAAGAAGCAAGAATCATATGCCCTGTAGAAGAAACAGGCAAAAATTCTGTAAGGCCTTCTACAATGGCTAAAATAATAGCTTCAACAAAACTCAAGGTGTGAAAATTAATCGTTAAATTTTTTCATAATGGCTACAATGTTAATTGCAAAGCCAAGAAGAACTACAATAGGAGCCAAAGTAATGCGACGAAAGCTAAAAATTTCAGGATTAAATTCATTGGGGTCGGCTGAGCCGCCTCCTTGCATCAGTAAAAATCCAATGATAATAACAATAATTCCCACACCCAGTAACAGGAAGTTTTTCTTACCCAGAGGGAAAGCTCCTGAGTTTAAAGGTCCCGTATTCGTAGGTGCAGATTTATCTTTTGCCATAGTGCCAAGTTTTCTTATTTCACAAAAATAGAAATTCTTTAGAATACTGAGTTATTTTGAACGAATGGCTTCTACCGGATCAAGCTGTGCTGCAGACCATGCCGGTACAATTCCTGAAATTAATCCTACAATGCCCGAAATTATGATTCCTACCATCACATTACTAGCAGAAAGGGAAAGATTGAAGGTAGATACTGCTTGAACGGCTAGCGAAGTGAAGAATACCAGCAATAAACCCAATACTCCCCCAATTAACGAAAGCACCAGTGATTCAACTAAAAACTGAAGAAGAATAAACGATTTTCTTGCACCCAGTGCTTTTTGTATTCCTATCAGGTTAGTTCGTTCTTTCACAGAAACAAACATGATGTTTGAAATGCCAAATCCGCCAACAAAAATGGCCAGTAAGCCAATTACCCAACCTACTATATTCAGAATACTGGTGATTCCTGCGGTTTCATTTGCCAGGATGCTGGCTTCATTAAGCGAGAAATTATCTTCTTCGATGGGCTTTAGTTTTCGGATGGAACGCATTATCCCTGTTAATTCATCTTTTAATTCAGCATTGGAAATACCAGGTTTGGCTTTAATGATAATCTCTTTATGTACCCGCCAATTATTTAAATCCACTAACGAGCGCATTGCTACAAATGGTACATAAATTCTTTCGTCGGCACCTGTGCCTAATAAGCTTTCGCCTTCTTTTTGCAAAATACCCACTACTTCAAAATTTCTTCCTTTAATCTTGATATTTTTTCCAATTGGATCTTCATTATCAAATAATCCTTGTGCAATATCATGGCCTAAAATGGCTACATTTCTTCCAGCCCTGATTTCTGTTTCAGTAAAGTACCGTCCGCTGCTAATTTCAATGGTGCTGGTCTTATCGTAATGATCTCCAACGCCATTAATTTCAGCCGAAGGGATGGTGTTATTCATATATTTTACTGAGCGATTGGTTACAGTTCGATACGATACAACCTCTGCCAGTTCACTGCGCTTAGCAATATCATCCATTTCTTCAATTTCGGGTTGTGGACGAAGCATATATTTCCACCACGGGTAGTCAAATCCTCCTTCCCAAGGCCATTTGTGAATAAAAACTACATCATCGCCTAACGAAGATATACTATCATTTACATCCTTTTTCAATGAATCAACAGCAGCTAAAATCAAAATGATTACAAAAATTCCTATAACAACCCCAAGCAGCGAAAGCATCGTACGTAGCTTATTAGCGATAAGAGAGCCCAACGCAAAAGCTGCACTTTCCCATATTAGTTTCAGGTAAAGCATGCTGTTGATATCTGGTGTAAAAATAATCCATTTCTCTTACCAGAATTTTAGCAACTTTGGACTTTTACTATTAATTTTTTATCTAATTGATAATTAGTTGTATATAATACTTAATAAATACTAAATGAGTTCACGCATTAAAATTCAAACAGCCCTGGTATCTGTTTTCAATAAAAATGGGCTCGAACCGGTACTTCGCAAACTACATGCCTGTGGGGTTTCGTTTATCTCTACCGGTGGTACCCAGGCATTTATTGAAAGCTTAGGTTTTAAGGCTTTGCCGGTAGAATCACTTACAGAGTATCCTTCCATTTTTGGAGGGCGCGTAAAAACATTGCATCCCAAAATATTTGGTGGAATATTATATCGTAGAGATCATGTTACTGACTTGCAAGAAAAACAACAATATGCTATACCGTCTATTGATTTGGTAATTGTAGATTTGTATCCGTTTGAAGAAACCGTTAAATCAGGGAAAAATGAAAAAGATATCATTGAAAAAATTGATATTGGTGGAATTTCTCTGATTCGGGCAGCAGCCAAAAATTTTGAACATACACTCATTGTTTCCTCAGTGAATGATTATGAGCCATTGTTGAAATTACTTGAAGAAAAACAAGGAGAAACCGACCTGGATGACCGCCGGGCTTTTGCAACTCGGGCATTTCATATCAGCTCCTATTATGATAGTTTGATTCATCAGTGGTTTGCTGGAAATGATCAGGCTGCGTTGTTTGCGCATCTCCCATCGCGTACGCTGCGTTACGGAGAAAATCCACACCAACGGGCAGTTTTTTATGGCGACCTTGATAGTATATTTGAAGTATTAAATGGGAAAGAGCTTTCATATAATAACCTGGTGGACGTAGATGCTGCTTTACAGTTGATTGATGAATTCGGAGAACCTACAGCAGCAATTATTAAACATACAAATTCGTGCGGATTAGCATCCAGAAAAAGCATTTGTGAGGCGTATAAAGCTGCATTAGCAGGCGATCCGGTATCTGCTTTTGGGGGGGTAATTGCGGTTAATCGCACCATAGATATCAAAACAGCTGAATCCATGCATTCCCTGTTTTTCGAAATCTTAGTGGCTCCTGATTTTGAACCGGAAGCACTTGAATTACTAAAACAGAAAAAGAATCGCATCTTACTTCGATTAAAAAAGGAAATTTCTCGTGATAAAACGTTCAAAAATCTTTTGAATGGTGTAGTAGTACAAGACGCGGATTTGACCGTTGAAACCCGCGAAGTTTTTCGGGTAGTTACAGAACGTAAACCCACTCCTGATGAACTCACGGATTTGGAGTTTGCTATCAAAGCAGTGAAGCATCTTAAATCAAACGGAATTGCTATTGTAAAAAATAAGCAACTTATCGGAATGGGTTGCGGTATGACTTCCAGAGTAGATGCTTTGCAACATGCCATTAAAAAAGCAACAGAATTCAATTTTGTTTTAAAAGGCGCAGTTATGGCATCCGATGCATTCTTCCCATTTCCAGATTGTGTAACTATTGCCAGGGATGCAGGCATAACGGCCATTGCCCAGCCCGGCGGAAGTATCAAAGATCAGGATTCAATTGATGCAGCCAATGCGGCGGGGCAAGCCATGGTGATGACCGGTGTGCGCCATTTCAGGCATTAATGTGAAGATACCATTTTTAATGATAAAAAATCAACAATAACTTATTGTACATACAGTTGTTGCAATAACATTCTGCGAGCAATGGGTAAATAACATTCCATGAGGGGTAGCTTTTTCTTGCATTCAAATGCAAAAGTGGCAGGATTAGGAAGCGTATTGTTTTGCTTGATTAGTTCATGTTTTATTGATACATAGGTTGTTGATATATTCCACGGATAATTTTGGATTAGTATTGTTCGAAGCCCTTTGTACCTTGTTTCGCTTTGTTCATACAATGTTACTTGATATTGGTATGCCAGTACTTCTTTGCCTGTATTAATTAGCATATATCCTTCGTCAGTTTTCAGAGGCATTAGCCCTATGATATTCATGTAGATGGTAGATTCTGCTTCATCATAAATTTCTTTACCAGCCTCTATTTGTTCTTTTAGTTTTGGAATTGAAAATTCAAGCGTATTGATAATTTCTTCCATCAATGAAATATCGTTAATGAGTTGCTCATAAGTAAGTTGTTTATCTTTCCAGTTAATACTTACAAGTTGTTTTGGAAACAAATCGCGAACCATATCGCTGGAATCTTTAAGAGCCAGTAATTCTCTATAATGTTCAATTAGTTCTGAAAGTGATGGAAATAAATGTAATTTTTCAAAAGCGGCTTGCGTATTTTTCAGGTAATCAAGTAATACATAACTCTTGTATTCGGCATCAATAAGCGGGTCGGTAAGCCAAGTTTTACTGAGCGATTTCATGTTTACATAAAATTTTCAATTTATACGCAGGGGAGTGTTAAAAAGTTGCTTTATTAAAAAGGCTTTCTGGCTCAATAGCCCGTTACCTTTGAAATAAAATAGCATATGAAAATTCATCATCTTTTTCTTTATTTCGGTTTGCTGGGAATTATTTTTTCGGGTTGCGTAACATCTAAGCGTTATAACGAGCTGGAAGCACAGAAAAATAAACTAAAAAAAGAATACGACAGTTTACGCACACTGGCACTTAATTTAGAAGGATGGCTTGCTGAGGCTCGCACTGAGAATGCTTTGCTTACGTCGCAGCGTAACGGTTTAATACAGGATACTACCGAAATGGGTACACAATTACGTTATTTGAAAGGCAAAAATGCTGAATTAGTGGAGTTAAATAGGATGTTAGAAGACAATTACCGCAAACTGTTGAGTGGTAGCGAAACAGAAACAAAACGTATTTTGAGCGAACTTCGCGATGCACAGGCAAAACTTCAAAACAGAGAAGATGAACTGAACCTGATGCAGAAAACGTTAGAAGAAAAAAGCAAACGATTGGAAGAATTGGAGCGAAAGTTAGCCGAAAAAGATGCACAGGTACAGGCACTTAAAAATAAAGTAGCTGAAGCGTTAAAAGGATTTAAGGATAGTGGACTTACTGTGGAGGTGAAAAACGGAAAGGTTTATGTTTCAATGTCTGAAAAATTATTATTTGCATCGGGAAGTTCAGAAGTAGATCAGCGAGGAAAAGATGCCTTGAAAGAATTGGCCAAAGTGCTTGAAAAAGAAAAAGATATTAATGTGATGGTAGAAGGTCACACAGACAATGTTCCTCTGCGTGGTACCGGCTGTAATAAAGATAATTGGGATTTAAGTGTAAGTAGAGCTACGGCCGTAACAAAAATCATTTTGGGAAGTGCTCGTATTGAACCTTCCAGAATTACTGCTGCAGGAAGAAGTGAATATCTGCCGTTGGTAAATAACGATACCCCCGATAATCGGGCTAAAAATCGCCGTACAGAAATTATTCTTACTCCAAAGTTGGATGAGTTATTTCAAATTATTGAGTCCAACTAACTTTTATCAGGTTTTGTCAAAATCCTTGTAGCTTTGCTGTTTAGATTACAGCAAGTTTATGCTTATGGAGAAGCCAGATTATCTCGAAAGCTTGGAAAGAGATTTAAAACTCTACAAAGATTCTATTCGAGAAGCCAGTGAAACAATAATACAGGATGGAGTATCCGATTATCCGGTTTTTATTATGCATAAAATTCCAGTGCCATTAGGCGAGCTGATTTTGAATGCAGAAGAGCTGGATACCGAATGGTCTGTAAGTGCTACCACTGCTGAAGATTTGATAAAAGCCGGCATAATACAGATTGAGAAAGCCAAACAGTTTATTGCAACGTATAAACCTGCGGCTGAACAAATGTGTTTATTTGTAGTACCTGGTGATGGCCGGGCCAATTTTATTTTTATTCCGTATTGATTATGGCAGCTTCAGAACGTGCTTTGTTTTTTTCAGGGGTGGTAATATCGAATTTAATTTATTTGTTTATTATGGGTTTTGTATTAAACCCCTGGATGCAAGTAGATCCTTACGATGGAGATATTTCGCTGATTATTTTTGGCCATATATTTTTCACCACCTTAATGTCGTCTGCAGCAGGCTATTTTTGGTCAGTGGCAGGCTTGCCGCTTAAAACGCTTCGCCGGGCAGCTCCTGCTAATGCATTGATTACTTTAGTGCCATTTATATTGCACCCCGATCTACTGGAGCCTTTTTTTATGATATTGGCCGTAGTTGTATTATTATTCTGCTCTCAGCTTGGGGTATGGTTTGGCCGACGTTTCTTTTATGAATAAAGAATTTTTGGAATACTGATATTTATCATGTTTTTTCCTAACTTTCTATCATTCATTTGTAAAAAATTGATGGTATGGAAAGAATATTAGTGCCCACCGACTTAAGCGAAAACGCGGAAACCGCATTGAAATATGCACTACAGCTAAGCCGTTCAATTGGTTTATCTGAAATATATTTACTTAATGCAACCTCAGTTCCTGTAAATCCCGGAGATACATTTGTTCCGGTTACTACCCTTTTATTGGAAGATTCACAAAAACTAATGGCTGATTATAAACAAAAAGTAGAATCGTGGGAAGAAGCTAAAGGCTTTACAATTCATGTTCATTCCGAAGTAGATGATGCTGTTACTGCAATTAGAAATTATGCCGATAAAATAAAACCCGATCTTATTATTATGGGTACAAAAGGGGCATCGGGCATTGGAGAATTTTTATTTGGAACAGTTTCTGCTGCAACCTTGGATCATTCTGAATATCCTGTATTAGTAATTCCTGGAAAAACCACATATCGTAAACCCGAATCTTTTGCTTTTTTTGCAGATCTTAAAACCTTAGAAATAAAAGATTCGCTACGTGTGCTTAAAAATTTATGCATTGCTTTGGAAGCTGAATTGCATTTGGTGCATGTAAGCGATGATGCTGTAATGGATGAAAATGAAATCAAAGAAAAGAAAGCATTATTGGAGTACTTTCACGGATTAAAAATGCAGTTTCACGTCATTACCAGCGAAAGTATTTATACTGGAATGGAAATTTTTATGTATGATTTTCAACCGGATATTGTAGCCGTTCTCTCCAGAAGATATTCATTCTTTGAACGTATATTCAAAACAAGCATGAGCAAGCGGGTGGCCCATCGTACCTTCCTTCCCTTGTTAAGCATGAAAGAAAAAGAGGCCTAACAATATGCAGTTTAAAACCCGGAACGGATTGAGATAATAAAGTTTCTGCCGGGAGCGCTAATACCAGAGGAGAATGTACGGTAATTCATATCTAAGATATTTTCTAACCCCATCATAATACCTACCCAGCGGTTTACTTGATATGAGGCTTTTAAATTCAAAGTGTACCAGGCAGGCATACCGTAGGGTGTGGCATACTGCAAATTGTCTTCACCATTGGGACTATAATCTTTCAGATATTTCCATCCGTTGTATAGAAGATATAATTCAGATTGAATTTTTTTGAAATGTACCATGATGCCCGTTCTTCCATACAAAGGAGGAATATGATCTAAAGGAATCCAGGCGGTATCGTTTTGTAATCTGCCGTAAGTATAAGAGATTCCTGAAGTAATTGAAAGAAAATCGCTTATGGGTGCTTTGCATTGTGCAGAAAAACCGGTAATAAAACCATTATTAGCATTTTGATTGGCCAATACTTTGCTCATTACCCCATCATATAAAACGCTATCTTGGCCATTGAGTTGAAAGGCTTGAGCTGAAATAAGCCCAGGAACCCATGAAGCAAAACCGGTAATTTCTAAAAATGCTTTATCCAAGATCGAAGCCCATATTCCTATTTCTCCATTCAAAGAGTATTCTGGCTTAATGGATGGGTTTGGAACTATAAGCAAACCGGGGCTGCTATCAAATACTTTTCCTAAATCATCTACGTTGGGAGAACGAAAACCGCTCGATGTGAGTAAAGTAACACGAAGTCTTTTGAAAGGAAAATATATCAATCCCAAATTTCCACTTCCAGCTAGTTGATGTTGGGAGGCTTTGCTAAATGGGAAAGGAAAGAATGTAGTGTCTTTAAAAGAGGCTTCAATGCCTACATAATTTAATCTTCCGCCAAAAGTGAGCAATAGCTTTTCTTTAAATATTTCCCACGTGTTTGTAAAATATAAAGCAGCATGGGTGTAATGTGAACCTCCATCAGGATAGCGAGTAGAAGCAGGCGTTTTCGTATCGTCATCTACATTTGTAAAAAATGCCCGGGAGAAAACAAAATTGTATCCACACTCTACCCCAAAACGTATTTCATGTGTTTTAATTTGTTTAGCAACATCCCAGTTAAGAGTACCTATGTACACTTGTTCAATTTGCGATCTTCGATTTGTTTGATTAAACCGGCGGGAATGCCTGCTTTCTTCAACACGCTGAAATGCAATCGTAAGATTGGATTGATCAAACCAGGTTGATTTAAAGCGTTGCCATTGGTAGGAGGCAAGGAAGCGTTGTTCAGGACCATAATACCATTCTGCAAACCGGGGTTTTTGTGCGTTTGTAATTTCGGTTAATCGGTCGTAGCGGTATACATTGCCGGTATTACTGAATTGGATATTCCATGTATGTAGGTTTTTTTCATTCGACTTATAACTGAATTTTTGAAGAATATCGTACTGGTAATATCCCGATTGCCGTTGCAAGTTGGGGTTGGGATTAAGCACCATGCTATCTTTCCCGTTAAAACGTTCTACGTAAAAAGTTCGCATCCACAAACTATCAGCAAAGGGACTTCGCCATGCCCCCTGGCGTAAGTCATCAAAATGAGAAAATGAAAGAGATGTAAATGAACCCAATTTTTTTCCTGCAATATTTACATGTGCATGGATGGTTTTTTCCAAGTTAGCTGATGAAAGTCGTATCATTCCTAAGCCAGAAACATATGGATGTTCTGATGTAGAAAATTTTATCTTTCGTGTAGTAAAATGCATTATCCCTCCTAAGGCATCGCTTCCATAAATAACTGATGATGGCCCAAATACTACCTCTGCTTGTTCTAGTGCTAAGGGGTCAATTCGAAGTACATTTTGTAAATGTCCCGAGCGAAATATGGCATTGTTCATTCGAATCCCATCTACTACAATCAATACCCGGCTGGCTTCAAACCCACGAATTACAGGGCTACCCCCTCCCATCTGACTTTTCTGAACAAAAACAGCTCCGGTTTGCTGCAGCATATCTGCACTGGTTTGTGGGTTATGAAAGAAAATGTCTTGGGTTTTTATTACTTCAATCTGAAAAGGTATATCTTTTTTTTCTTCTTCAAATTTTGAAGCAGAAATTACTACTTGATTCAATGGAAAGTAAACAGGTTGTAAATAAATATTTTTATCTAATGGAGGCCAGATGATTACCTGTTTTTCATATCCCAGGAGATAGCATGTTATTGTATCACCATCCTGTAAAGTTGATGAATCAAATTTCCCTTTTTCATTGGTGTATAAAATATCTTTTTTATTATTAACTAAAGATACATGCTCTAACGGTTGTAAGGTGTACTTATCAAGCACTGCATACTGTGCATGTAACACCGAAAAAATTGAAATACAAAGTCCAAATAATAAAGGTTTCATTTCAATTCTAGCTTTTTTCTTCCCAAATTTTACATAAATGCACAATGGTTTGTACTGCTTTTTGCATATCTTGAATGCTTACCCATTCCTGCTTGCTGTGAAAAGCATGTTCGCCTGCAAAAATATTTGGGCAAGGAAGTCCCATAAAACTTAAGCGGCTACCATCTGTACCCCCACGAATACTGCTTAAAACAGGAGTTACTCCGGTTCTTTTAATAGCTTCTATGGCATACTCAACCACTTGAGGGCAAGTATCTAATACTTCTTTCATGTTTCTATATTGTTCAGTAACCGTAAAAGTGTATGTTGCATGGGGATATTTTTTTATCACATCTTCAGTAATTTGCTTTAATTCATTTTCCAACACATGCAAGGTTGTTGTATCAAATGCCCGAATAATAAAATTAATCTCGGTTTTATCCAAAGTACCCTGAATGGAGGTAGGGTGAATAAACGGTTCTTTTTTTTCTGTTTTTTCAGGGGTTTTATCTACCGGAATTCTGGTGATAATTTCTGCAGCAATTTTCATAGAATGTTGCATTTTCCCTTTAGCAAAACCTGGATGTGTGGGTACACCAAAAAGTGTAATTTTTACACTATCTGCGCTAAATGTTTCGTTTTCAATATGTCCCAGCGTTTCACCATCTATAGTATAACCATAATCGGCTGCAAGTAATTTCATATTTACTTTATCTACTCCCCGTCCTATTTCTTCGTCTGGTGTAAATAATACACGAATCTTACCATGTTTTATTTCAGGATGTAGAATAAGGTATTGCATGGCATCCATAATTTCTGCAATGCCGGCTTTGTTGTCAGCACCAAGCAAAGTGGTTCCATCTGCTGTGATGATATCATTGCCAATTTGCTGGGATAATGCAGGATGTTCTGTTAATTTAATTACTTGACTATTATCAGCAGGTAAGACGATATCCTGTCCTTGATAATTGTAATGTATTATAGGGTTAACATCTTTTCCGCTACAATCTGGCGATGTATCCATGTGACTGCAAAAGCAAATTACCGGTACTTGCTTCGAAGTATTAGCAGGCAATGTAGCATAAACATACCCGTTTTCATCCAGAATAACTTCTTGCATGCCCAACTCCAGCAACTCTTTTACAAGTAAACGAGCTAAATCAAGTTGCTTTGTAGTTGAAGGGCATGTGGAGGATGTTGCATCACTTTGTGTATCAATTTTAGCATAGCGTATAAAACGTTCAGTTACGCTGTATCTGTAATTATCAAATATAGGTTTCATAATACATAGCTTTAGCGTATGCAAAGTATCAAATTTATAATACTGGATTTTAAATTACCAGAAGCGAGGAATAAAGCGACCGGTCTTATTTTGGTATTCTTTGTAATCTGGATATTTTTGGGCAGAAATTTTTTCACTAAAATCAGAACTGCTTTGAAATAGAATAAGCAACAACAGGGAGCCGGCTATCGACCAGTTGATCCATTTGCCGGTAGCGGCTACACTAAATAGGTAAATAATTATCCACACAGATTGTTCAGCCATGTAATTGGGGTGGCGCATGTATTTCCACAGGCCGGTATGAACAAAACCTTTTGCATAGATACCATCAAGCTTTTCGCCTGCTTTTATACGGCGATATTTTTCTTTTTGAAAATTCCATTGTTGTTGATCTGCCACAGTTTCAATGATAATCATTACTATAAATGCTATAGTTAGAAAGTAATCAGCCCAAAATAAAGGCTTTTCGGCACCCTGCAAAGCTACCAATGTAGGTAGTGTAAATAGTAATATTAATCCCATTTGATAGAATGATATGAAAAACAGGTTAAACAAAGTCCAACGAATTTTCCCTTTCAAGGCTGGATTTTGACGTAAAACTTCCCAGCGATAATCTTCTTCTCCAGTCCAAAACTTCCAGGAATATCCACCCCTACGGGCAAAATTAAAAGTAAGCCGAGCTCCCCAAATTGTAATTAATGAAGCCATTAGTACTACGCGGATATCCATGCCGCCTTTTATGGCAATATACCATGCATATATTATAGGCATGATGCTCCATAGTTTATCTACCTGACTACAATTTTTTGTAAGTTCACTTACTACAAAGCATAATCCGGCTACAGTTACATACATGATAATTAACTCAGAAAGAATTTGATGATGTTCTGCTGGCAGTGGCTCATCAAAATACCAGGTTATAAGTGGTACAGCAATCAGAGTAAACAACAGAACAAGTATTGTTTTTATCATAATTTCATATTTAATGATTCAAATGTATTAAGTTTCAGTTAGCACTAAACACTTAAGGGTATTTTTTGTTTGTAGAATATGTTTTCAATGTTTAAAAAGAAATCTGAGTTGGAAAAGCTTCAGGAAAAATATAAACGTTTAATGGAAGAGGCTTATAAATTGTCTACCTCTAACCGTATGGCATCTGATGCCAAGTATGCTGAAGCTGATGAAATTTCAAAGCGCATAGAGGCAATAAAAAACAAGCAGGATTAAATATTTGCTATTAAATTATGTTAACCTGCTATTCGTAGCAAAGCAGGGTATGCTACTTTTGTATTATTTCGAAAAATTTATGAATCCGCGGCTTATTCGTTTAATAATTGTACTAATGTTCTTGGCTATGACCGGGCTCATTGGCATACAAATTTATTGGATTCGCGGTGCTGTAGAGCAGCGGGAACAACAATTTGAACAGGCAGTTTATGAGGCCATGACCAATGCGGTGTATGACTACGAAAAAATGCGTATTGAGCGTGAAATGAATAAGCTGTTCAATTGGAAACAGATGGAGAGGCAAATGCAGCAGCAATTGGATTCTTTGAAAAAAAAGAAAAAGAAAGGCACTAAAAATCACGATAGTATTGTAATAAATGTTCAACGACCGGGGAAAGGCCAGGGAAAAATTTGGTTTAACTCTGGGGGGCCTTTGAGCGACCATCATTCAATTATAGACCCATTTGGAGTGGATGGACAGGAAAATTTCGAATATTTTCTTCCGGAGATCAGTGGAGATACTGCAGCATTTCTTGAAAATGTTGATGAAGCATATCAGTTACTTTCGTCAAATGGGGCATTCTTTGGAGAGTTTTTTAAAGAGATGTTGAGCGGGTATATCTCTATGACTCCATCTGACCCAGATACATTAGCACTTGACTCCATTATCGGGTTAAAACTAGCTGAACAGGGTATAAATACCGGGTATAATTTTGGAATTTATGATGTTTTCTTAGATAAGCTTACTTACACCAGTTCTAACCGAGTAAAAAAACTTACTCACTCCGAATATCGTATTCCGCTTTCTATCAATCCATTTAATAATCAGCATTACCTGGTGCTATTTTTCCCCCATAAAACGCAATTTTTATTAAGAAATCTGCTCTTTTTGCTGGCAGCATCTACTTTTTTGATATTAATTATCATTTTTTCCTTTTCATATACCATTAATACCATTTATAAGCAGAAGAAACTTTCTGAAATTAAAAATGATTTGGTAAATAATATAACCCATGAATTAAAAACACCGATATCTACGATTTCTCTGGCCTGTCAAGCCATGAATGATCCGGATTTAATGAATTCTCCACTGAAAGATAAGTATGTAAATATGATTAACGAAGAAAATAACCGACTGGCCCTTTTGGTTGAAAATGTTCTTCAAAGTGCAGTTTTTGAAAAGGAAGGTTTTCGGTTAAAAATTAAACTCGTGGATTTACATGCTCGTATTGATAAAGCCATAGCAAGTCTGAGTATACAGGCTCAAAGCCGGGGTGTAAAAATTATAAAACGCTTAGAAGCTAAAGAACATGAGTTGGAGGCAGATGAAGTGATGCTTACCAATTTAATTTTTAATTTAATTGATAATGGAATAAAATATTCACAGCCCAACCAACCATTTATTGAAATATTTACCCGAAATGAAGGAAATTTGATAATTTTAGAAATTCGCGATAATGGAATAGGCATAAGCAAAGATGATCAAAAGCGGATTTTTGAAAAGCTGTATCGTGTGCCTACCGGAAATGTGCATAATGTGAAAGGCTTTGGATTGGGATTAAGTTATGTTAAATCTATTGTCGAAAGGCATCATGGTACCATTGAAGTAAAAAGTCAATTAGGAGAGGGGAGCACCTTTATTGTAAAGCTGCCATTAAAGCAACAAACAAACAATTCATTACATTTGAAATAATAAACCAAAAATCATATGGAAGAAGTTAAGCCAAAAATTCTGCTGGTAGAAGACGAGGCCAATTTGGGAACCCTGCTTAAAGATTATTTGAATGTAAAAGGATTTGATACGGTACTTTGCACCGATGGCCAGCAGGGATTTGATACTTTTGCCAAGCAAAAATTTGATTTGTGTATCTTGGATATAATGTTGCCGGTGAAAGATGGTTATACACTGGCTAAAGAAATCCGTCAGGCGGATAAGCATGTTCCCATTATTTTTCTGACCGCCAAATCACTTCCTGACGATAAAATCGAAGGCTTTAAATCTGGAGCAGATGATTATCTCACCAAGCCCTTTAACATGGAAGAATTGTTGTTTAGAGTAAAGGCAGTATTAAAGCGTGCTTCATCCGTTCCGGGAGTAAGTGATGAAGAAGGAAATTTCGTAATTGGAAATTTTACATTTGATCCTACCAAACAAATACTCAAGTCTGATACAGAAGAAAGAAAACTCACCTCTAAAGAGGCTGAATTGCTTCGGTTACTCTGCCTGAATATGAACAAAACCATGGACAGAAATTTTGCCTTGAAAACCATATGGCATGATGATTCGTATTTTAATGCCCGTAGCATGGATGTATATATTACCAAACTTCGAAAATATTTAAAGGCTGATCCACGCATTGAGATTTTAAATGTACATGGAAAGGGATTTAAACTGCTGGTAAATAATCAGGAATAATTATTATTTTTTTACCTTGCATACCATGTTATTTAATGCAGGGATATTACGGCTATTTCAAACGTTAATTTTGCTGATATTTTTATCGGTATCTGCAAATGCACAATTTATTCCTTCGAACTCACAATTTATCCCGTATAGAAAATTTACTTTCCACGATGGGCTTCCTTCTTCCCAAATTTACAGAGTATATTCTGATAAATCGGGCTTTATATGGATATCGAGCTCATCCGGCTTAACCAGATATGACGGCAATAAATTCCACACGTTTACAATTCATGACAGTTTGCCCGATCATGAGGTTTTTAATATTTATGATGATAAAAAAGGTAAGATTTGGTTTACAACACTACGTGGTATTCCAGGCTATGTAAAAAATAATAAGATTTTTAGTTACAAGGCCATTCCAATACTTATCAAAGAAAAAGTAATTTCTGTATATCCTGCATCCAATGGAGATGTTTGGTTTGGCACATTTAAAGGAAATCTTTTTCAAACCAGAAATGATTCAATTCTTCATGTATATGGAGGAATTAATTCCCGTGTAGTAGGAATGGCTGAGGATGAGCAGAACAGATTGTGGTATTTAACTTATGAAGGTAATCGGATATATGTAATTGAAGATAATAAATCAAAGGAAATTATTATTTCACAGGTAGATGGCCATTATCATTATTCGCGCCAGCCATTACTTTTAAAAAATGGAAATATTGCGTTTTATGGACTGGGTTTTTGTGGAATAATTGATAAAAATACTGGCGAAGTACATACAATAGCAGATAAAAAAGTTTTTGGAGAAGATTTAGTAATCTGCTTACATGAAGACGAAATGGAAAATTTATGGGTTGGAACGAATCACGGTATTTATCTACTTGTTAAAATGACTGATGGAAGTTACTATTTAAAAAGACGATTTTTACATCATATTAAAGCTTCTTTTATTTCCCAGGATTTTGAAGGCAATTTTTGGATTTCTTCTTTAGGGCAGGGTCTTTATATGATTCCCTATAATCCTGTATATGCTATTTCTGTGAAAAGTAATACCTCTTCAAATAATATTTCTGCATTAACATGTGATAAAAATGGAAGAATATTAATTGGTGTAGATGATGGAAATGTATTAGAATTTGATGGGCAAAACCTGCATGTGATATATCAGGAAAATGAAAAATATTACATAGCAAGAGTTACTGCCCAATTAAATCATTCAAACCAATCAATTTGGTTTTTAAAAGATGATGGATTGATTATCGTTAAACCAAACAAAACATACATTCGCATTAAAGATTTTATTTTCGGAAAAGCAATTGTTGAATCTCCCGGAGGATATGTTTGGATTGGTGGTTCCCATGCTTTATATCAATTTAATTCAACGGGTGAAAAAATTAAAGAATATAGATTTGGCCGAATCAATGCAGTAGCCTGTGATCAACAAGGTAATATCTGGTTTTCTAATGAAGAAGGGCTCAATAAATTAGAGGGAGATAAAAAAATACTCAAATATCCTGCATCACTTTTTCAAAATCAATGGATCAGCGACATTCAGGCAGATACGTTACGAAATATTATTTGGGTATCTACTTTTAGTAATGGAGTATTCTTAATTTCGGAAAAACGTATCATCTATCATTTAAACTCTAAAAATGGTTTAAGTTCTGACTACATTAACGAAATTATACAGGATAGTATTGGCGATATATGGTTAGCCACAAAAAATGGAATTAATTATATACATTTTGATCATCATGGATATCCTGAATTATTTCATATTGGATCAGAAGCAGGCCTTGTTACAGAAGAAGTGAACAGGTTAATGATTACCGATGATATAATTTATGTTGGTACTTCTGATGGTTTATCAATAATTGAAAAAAGGAACCTTCGTTTTCGAAGTGTTCCTCCACGCATTTATATTAGTAATATTGCTATTGCTGAAAAAGAACAGGCCCCCGCTTCAAATTATAGAATAAGTTATACGCAGTCACGGCTTAAGATTGATGTGGTTGGATTATCTTATCATACCAATGAACCATTGATTTATAAATATATTATGGAAGGATTAGATTCTTCCTGGTCATATACCAATTCGCCAACCATTCATTACAACTCTCTGCTTCCAGGCAAGTATGTGTTTAAAGTAAAAGCTATCAATCAAGATGGGATTCAAAGCGAACAAGCCGCTGTCGTAAATTTTGAAGTTAGCTTTGCATATTGGCAAACATGGTGGTTTAGAGCTTTCTTACTTTTTATTGTTTTGCTGGTTTTGTTTGTTAGCATGGTAGTACGAGTTCGGTCTATTAAAAAAAGAGAAGAAGAAAAAACTCGTCTTACCCGCTTATTGGGCGAGCTTGAACTTACTGCCTTAAAAGCACAAATGAATCCTCATTTTATTTTTAACTCACTGGGGAGTATTCAAAATCTTATAAACCGGGATAAAAAAATGGAGGCAAATATCTATCTCTCCAAATTTGCCCGTTTGCTTCGAATGACACTTGATTATTCCGATAAGCGTGAAATCCCTTTGGCCGATGAGATTAATATGCTTGAACACTACCTGAGTTTAGAGTCATTAAGGTTTGTAAATAAGTTTGAGTACATTATAGAAACTGCGCCCGGGCTTGATCTTTATGAAGTTAAAATTCCGCCCATGTTGCTTCAGCCATTTATTGAAAATTCCATCAAGCACGGTTTATTGCCTAAAAAGGGCGAAGCACGTTTAATAGTACGTTTTAAACGACAAAATGATGGCACGTTATACTGCATGGTTGAAGATAATGGAATAGGTAGGGTACAACGCGAAAAGCTAAAGGAAAAATCGCAGATGGGACATATATCAAAAGGAATAAAAATTACACGAAACCGGTTGGAATTACTAAACCAAATCAGGAATAAACCGGCTGAAATTCGAATAACTGACCTCTATCATGATACCGGAGAGGCTGCGGGTACAAGGGTAGAAGTGGTAATTCCCATAGAATAAATTTTAATTAATTCCTGGGCTTAGATAATTTTTTACGCTTGGTTTTTGGAACTAAAAAATAAGTTTTACATTTGTACCCCCAAAATGCGAAATTCCTCGGTAGCTCAGCTGGTTAGAGCACCTGACTGTTAATCAGGGGGTCGCTGGTTCAAGCCCAGCCCGGGGAGCAAGAATGGCAAGGGTTTCAGACAATCAAAGTTTGAAGCCCTTTTTTATTTGCATACAATATTCTTCTTTATATTAAAAATTCGTTTGTTTTTTTGGGTAGAAACAATCATTTGAATTAATTGACTTTGTAGATTGTAGGATAAAAACATTGAGGAATTCTTACTTTTAATTTTTTCATAATAAAAATGATTTTTAGGACTAGGCTAAAAGGATTATTTTTGAGAAAACTTCTTAGTATGAAAAATATTTTATTTATCATAATTACAATATGTATAGTAGGTTTATTGGAGTTAATGGCTCAAACACATCCTACCCCGCAAACTTTGCCATATTCACAAGACTTCTCATCATTTACTGGCAGTACTACTTCATATCCCTCTGGATGGCAGGGGTGGACCATAGCAGGTTCTCTTTCTACGAATTTTTCTACTGAAGGTACAAGCCTTACAGACCAAAATTTAGCGGGCGGAACTAATGCTACAACTGCTGCTGGAGTATATGATATGAATGGCAAATTAGGTTTGCTTTCCACAGCTTCAAATATGAAAACAGCTTGTTTAGCTATCAATACCACCGGATTGCAAGATATTCAAGTACAATTTACAGCACAAACCCAACGTCAGCAAGCAACTGCAAGAACAAACGTGTTAGGGTTACAATATCGGCTGGGTACATCCGGAGCATTTACAACTATCCCAGGTAGTTATTATCATAACAATACTTCATTGGGTGATAATACCTCTGGTACTACTTCTTTGAATCCACAAACCATAACGGTTACGTTGCCAGCTGTATGTAATAATCAATCCAATATTCAGTTGCGCTGGTTGATTAAAGATTCAATAGGTACCGGTAATCGCCCTAGTTTTTCCATCGATAATATCTCCATTACTGGAAATGTTATTTCTGGAACAGAAGTTAATTTATCAGCATCTGCTTCATCCGGGTTTGAAGCTTCAAGTAGCATCATTACAATTACTGCCACGGCTAGTGCTCCAGTAGTAGGAGATCAAACAGTTACTTTAAATGTTACAGGTTCAAATATTACTTCCACTGATTATGTGCTAAGCAGCTTTACCATTACTATCTTAAATGGACAAACTACCGGTTCTGTAACATTCACCGTTCAGGATGATAACATTCGGGAAGCATTGGAAACAGCCATAGTTTCTATTCAATCGGTTAGTTCGGGATTGGCAGTTGGTTCAATTTCTTTTGTAAATATTGACATTGTAGATAATGATGATGCAATTGTATTACCAGCATTGAATACGCCATCTACTATTACAACATTTAATGAACTTGAAATTACCGGAACTTCAAACACCACTATCCCTCGAGGGATTTACTTTTTTGAGCAAGGAACAAATGCTAATGCATTTTATAGAGCAGATGATGGTACACAAACAACAGGTGACTCATATAGCTATGGTTCTACCTCCAATAATGAGCGTGCATTTGGTTCGCTTACTACAGGCAATTTAACTCCCAATTTTTTAGGAGCAAAGTTGATAAACAATACAGGGTCCCATGTAAATGCCTTGCAAATAGATTATGTAGGCGAACAATGGCGTAAAGGTGGGAATACAGCCAATGATAAATTAATGTTTGAGGTAAGTGTAGATGCTACGTCGTTAAATACAGGTACGTGGACTGCTTTTTCTGTTCTTGACTTTGTTGCATTACAGCAAGGAGGTACTGCTACATCGCTGGATGGGAATAATCCGGTAAACCGTCAGATTTTTTCAGAAGAAATCACTGGGTTTGGAACTATTGCACCTGGAGGTACTGCCTGGATTCGTTGGCGCGATGTAGATGTTACAGGAAGTGATGATGGATTAGCCATTGATGATCTTACCATTACACCTAAAGTTATTGCTTGTACAGCACCTACAATTTCCGCTACAAATTTACTTGTTAATAATATTACCGGTACAACAGCAGATTTAACTTGGACCAACGGAAACGGCACAGCCCGGCTGGTAATTGTTCGTGCAGGTAGTGCTGTTTCAGATTTTCCTGTAAATGGGAACAATTATACCGCCAATAATAATTTTGGTGTTCCTGCAGCTGCATTAGGTTCAGGTTATGTAGTTTATAATGGAACCGGTAATACTGTAACTGTATCCGGCTTAACTCCCGGAATTACTTATCACGTAGCCGTAGTTGAATATAATTGTAATCCGGGCGAATACCTTACGATAACACCGGCTACTGGAAATTTTACAACAACTGCTATCCCCGCTATATTTACCAATGTTACTTCACTTTCTACGTTTAGCACCTCTGTTGGATTGCCCACTTTGCCAGATAGCATACAGGTATCGGGAGTTTTTTTAACAAATGATCTTCAAATTACTTCTCCTTTACATTTTCAAATTTCAACTGTTTACAATAGTGGGTTTACTAATTTAATTAACCTTACTCCTACATCTGGAACAGTACCCCCAACTTGGATATATGTACGATATAATCCAACAGCCAGTGGTGCCCATGGAGGAAATGTTAGTTTTTCAAGTACAGGAGCTACTTCGGTGAATGTTGCAGTTTCTGGAAATGCGGTGGTTTCTGGAGGTATTCCTACCCTTCATGTGCTTTGTTCCGGGGATTATTCGTTTACTCAATGGGCAGCTACCGAACCAGCAGGCACTTATCCATCCAATATGATTTTTCATCGTTTTAATGCCCAAGATCCACTCATTACAGCCCAAGATACTGCAAATTATTCTCTGGCATATAATTTAACAGGTGGTACACGAATCAATGGGTTAGGAACGGATGGAATTTCTTTCTTAAATACCGGAACTTCCGGAAATTTAGGTGCTGCTGTATTAGGATTAAATACTCTAGGACGTAGCAATATTACGGTTGATTTTACGGCAGGATTATTGGCTCAAACAGATAATAATCGTGTTTACAATTTAACATTACAGTATCGTGTGGGTAATGGCCCATGGACTGATTTAACTCCTGCAGTTTCTTATACATCTTCAGGTCAATCGGTAGGTCATGAACAACAATTTTCTGGTATTGTTCTGCCTGCTGCCTGCAACAATCAACCGGCTGTGTATCTTCGCTGGATGTATCATCGGGTTGGCACCGGGTCTGGAACTCGTCCTCGCATTCGATTAGATGATATATATGTAACATCTAGTCCGCTTACTACACCATTAACAGACATTGTAGCTGTGCCAGCATCAGAGGCTTCAATTATTCCTTCTTCAGTGAATGGTCCAATAAATACAATTTCAGAAGGTATTCAGGTTTGGGCATTCACAGTTAGAGATGGTGGCGCATCCGGCGATTCTGATAATCTTCCAACATTGATTGATGGCTTTACATTTACCCAAGGGCCATTAAATACAGTTGCTAATTTTTCTGCTGCAATAGCCCATGCTGCTTTGTTTGATGGAACTGTAAAGATTGCTGATGGGATTATCTCTTCCGGTACTGTTTTGTTTACCGGATTGAATCAAACCATTCCAGATGATGCATCGAAAACATATACTATTCGCATTTCATTAACCACTAATGGTTCTGTGATTGATGGTTCTGTATTGCAATTACAAATTGCTCCTTCAGGTATTCAACTGGCTAATGCTTGTAATAGTTCTTTGCCTGCAGCTTTTGGCAATATTACTTCCAATGGCTCGCTTAATGTGCTGGATGTGCAAGCCACTCGCTTGACCTTCGCTGTACCTTTGAATGTAATCCAAAATCAGAATTTTTCAGTTACAGTTACGGCACGTGATGATCAAAATAATATTGATGTCAGTCCACGTCAGATTACGCTTTCACTTGGTATTCCAGGTACAGGAACATTAAGCAGCGCTACGGGATTAGGACCACAAAATATGAATAATGGTGTATTTACTTGGAACGACTTGCAATATAATGTGATTGAAGCCTTTCGTATTATAGCTACAGACAATAGTTCAATACCACTTAGCAATGATACTCTGATAAACTGCATACAGGCTTGTGTTGCTCCTTCTTTACCTGCAACCAATTTGACATTTTCTAACGTAACAACATCATCCATGACAGTTTCTTGGACTAACGGTAATGGTACCGGAAGAATTGTAATTGCCCGTCAGGGAGCTCCTGTTTCTGATGCCCCTGTTAATGGTACAAATTATAATTTCAATATCAACTACGGAACATCAGGTACTGAATTGGGCAGCGGATTTGTAATTTACAATGGTTCAGGAAGCAGTGTAAACGTAATGAATCTGCAATCGAATACCACTTATCATTTTGCGATATATGAGTATTCTTGCAATCCGGAATTATATATTAATTCCGCGCTAACCGGTAGTCAATCCACAATAAATAACTCATCCATTGATGAGCAAAACAGCGGAAGTGCTTGGATTATGTATCCTAATCCGGTAGGCGAAGGATGGGTGTATTTTAATCAACCACTATCTTTTGAATTATTTGATATTTCAGGAAAACTGATACTTTCAAAGGAATTGGCTAATGGTTTTGATGCTACTGCTCTGAAGCCTGGAATTTATTTAGTAAAAACTTCATTTGGATGGGTTAAACGACTAGTAGTTAAATAAAAGATGCACAGAGATGAAATTGACAAATTGTTCAATTTTATCTCTGTCATAATTGGTTTATTTGGTTAAAATTTCTTCGTATGTACCATCATAAGGAATTCCAAAACCTGATAATGTATAATCAATCCCCATGATAATAGGACTTGTATAAGTTAATGTTGCAGTTATTTCACCTTCATAAAAAGCGGTAGTAGCAAGCGAAGCTTTGTCTTGAGTAACCAGCCAGTTGTTTAATTGTACAGGATCTCGCTGTATCCCCTGGCCATTAGTCAGTCCCATGTTAGTTATTACATTAAGTTTATATTCATTGTTAGTGCCTTTAGAGACAGTAAATAGGTAGGGGCCCGGAGCTCCTGTCCAGGTTCCAATAAATTTATTAAGGGTGGAATCTAAGTTGCAAACTTCTGTTTTTGACTGATAATTATCATCTTCTGGAATATTACATTTATATGACTCACAGCTGAAAAACAGATTGATGCCGGTCATTAAAAATATTAGTACGATTTTTTTCATACTCGAATTTTTTTCTAAACTAAGAAAAAATTGTTTAAATATTGAAATGGAGAATGAAACTTATCTAAAGTTGCCCGGCATCAATCATGCGGCAAATTTCATCAATGTAGAGGTCTTCTTCTCGGGTGCTGGGATCAAACCCTTCTTTTAAGTCAAAGTCAAAGAAAGATGCAGTTATATTCCAAAAAATGGCGGCAAAGCTGCCCCTTAGTTCTTCTATTAATTCGTAGGGGGTATTCCCCGTTTCGCGATCAATGAGCTTTAAAAGAATTCTTCCTTGTCCTGGAGTTAATTTTTTTAAATCCTGTCCATGTGTTTTTTTGATTTCTTCTTCAAATGAACGAACTAGATTTTTTCGTTCTTTTTTACTAAGGCTTTCCAGTGTTAGGGCATACGCTTTCATTCGTTCACCGGCTAATTTGGCAAACGGATATACCTTTTTTACATGACGCACTAACCGATCATATTTTCGTTGATCTTTCTTTTTAACGAAAGTTCGAAGAGTAAGTACTTCAAATTGAGGTAAATATTTTACAAGCGTAGAATCTTCGGTATAGGCGTAATATTTTATTTGTCCACCTGTTTTGCTGGTATCTACTTGTGTCCATGTATACCCATTTTTGCCATTAACAACTTGAGATGCAGTTTGCTGTATAGGCAAAACGAGAATAATTAGTATGAAAACCCAATGCTTCATAGCTGGCATTTAAATTAAGAATTTCAATTTATATGCCAAAAAAAAAGGGGGCTATTGCCCCCTTACAAAGCTTAAATTAATTATTATTTGCTTAAAGATTCAGTATAAGTACCATTAACATTACTGCTTGGTGGAAATCCAGAAAGAGTATATGTTACAGTAGCAGAATTTGAATTAGTATAGCTAATTGTAGCATTATTAACACTTCCATTATATAAAGTAGCTGATGATAACGTTGCCTGATTACCGCTTACACTCCAACCGTTCAAGTTAGCAGGAGTAAGTTGATTTCCATTACCATCAGTTAATCCAAAATTCGTGCTTACATTAATTGTATAATCTCCAGTAGTAGCACTAGCTGTTACATTAAAAGGATAAGAACCAGGTGTACCAGTCCAGTTACCAACAAATTTGTTTTCAGTACCAGCCTCATCACACTCTTCTGTAGTTGAGTTGTAGTTATCATCTTTTGGCTCAGTACATTTAGCTGTATTTCCACAGCTATTTAAAGTTAAAGCACCAGCAACAATAGCCATCAGGCCTAATGTTTTTACATTCAAAAAGATTTTTTTCATAAGTTCTGAATTTATTATTTGGTTCAATGCGCAAATGTAAAAAGGTTTTTTAAGAAAAAAAATTTATTCTATTTATGTGATATTTTAAAATTCAACTACATTTGCCACGTTAAATCAAATTTTAACCAAACTTTAACAAATTAATTAACAAGTATGAAAATGAAAAATTTATTTGCAATCATGGGTCTTGCTACTGCTGTTGTATTAACATCATGTGGTGGTGGCAAAGCAAAAGAAGATGAAGCTGCTCGTAAAAAAAGAGAAGCAGATTCACTAGCTGCTTTGGAGCAGAAGCGTCAAGATTCAATTGCTGCTGCTAATCAAGTAGTAGAATTGAAAAACGTAGTAGAAACAGCTCAGGCTGATCCTCAGTTCTCTACGCTTGTAGAATTATTGAGCAATGCAGGTTTAGTTGAAAAGCTTAGCGATGCTAATGCAAACTATACCGTGTTTGCTCCTACCAATGATGCTTTTGCTAAAATGGATCAAAAGAAATTAGAGTCATTGAAGACTGATTTGAAAAAGAAACAGGATTTAACTGATCTTTTAACATACCATGTAGCTGCTGGAAAATTTGCTGCTGCTGACTTAAAGAGCCGTCCTGAGCTTGATATGTTGGATGAAAAAGTATTGACTTTGAAAGTGGATGGTGAAACTTTAAAAGTTGGTAATGGAACAGTTACTACTGCTGATATACAATGTTCTAATGGTGTAATTCATGTAGTTGATGCTGTTTTAACTCCTCCAGCTAAAAAAAGTAAAGCTAAGCCTGCACCAACTACTACAACCACTACTACTACAACTACTGCCACTACTACTACCAACACAAATACTGGTGGTGTAGGAGGAAAGCAAACCGGTAATGAAACTCAGCAAGTGGGTGGTAAGCAAACCGGTACACAAACTCAGCAAGTGGGAGGTAAGTCTAAGTAATTTTTTATTTCTTATTTTATGAAAAAGGCGGTTCATGAGAATCGCCTTTTTCATTTTCTATCTTTTCTCTGCCAAATAATCCCATACCTTTGTCAAAAAAGTATTTAAAAATAGCGTTATATGCATTTTGATATTACTGGTTTGTCAACCCAAGAAATTTTAAATCTGTATAAGCATTTGCTCAAACCCCGCATGATTGAGGAAAAAATGTTGGTATTGCTCCGTCAAGGGAAAATTTCTAAATGGTTTTCTGGTATAGGACAAGAAGCAATTTCAGTTGGAGCAACATTAGCATTATATCCAGATGAATATATGTTGCCTATGCACCGTAATTTGGGCATGTTTACGGCCCGGAATGTTCCTTTTAATCGTTTATTTTCTCAATGGCAGGGAAAAATGAATGGATTTAGCAAAGGCCGGGAGCGTTCTTTTCATTTTGGCACCAACGAATATCACCTAGTAGGCATGATATCGCACTTGGGGCCACAATTAGCAGTGGCCGATGGAATTGCATTGGGCTGTAAATTGAAAAAAGAAAAAAAAGTAACTCTGGTAATTACCGGTGATGGAGGAACCAGTGAAGGCGATTTTCATGAATCATTGAATGTGGCTTCAGTTTGGGATTTGCCGGTTATTTTTTTAATTGAATCGAATGGTTATGGCTTATCTACTCCAAGTAATGAGCAGTTTCGCTGCAAACGATTGGCTGACCGTGCAGTGGGGTATGGCATGGAAGGAATTACTATTGATGGGAACAATGTGGTGGAGGTATATAAAACAGTAAAAAAACTGGCAGAAGATATTCGCGAAAACCCCCGACCGGTATTATTGGAATGCATTACTTTTAGAATGCGTGGCCATGAAGAAGCTTCGGGAACTAAATATGTTCCTAAAGAATTGTTTGAAGAATGGGAGAAAAAAGATCCAATTAAAACGTATGAAAGTTTTTTATTTCAGCAAGGAATATTAAATGATGAATTAAAAGAAAGTTTTAGAAAAGAAATTCGTGAAGAAATAGATCGGGGAGTAGAAGAGGTATTTGCGGAGCCAGAAGTTACACCCGATACTGAAGCAGAATTACAGGATATATATGCTCCATACATTCAAAAAGTAATTCCTCCAACTTCGTCAGTTAGTGAAAAACGTTTTGTTGACGCAGTGTCTGATGGATTAAATGAAGCCATGCAACGATTTCCTGAATTAATATTAATGGGTCAAGATATTGCAGAGTATGGAGGTGTATTTAAAGTAACCGAAGGGTTTCTAGAAAAGTATGGGAAAGATCGTGTACGAAATACACCCCTTTGTGAATCAGCTATCATAGGAGCCGGCCTTGGGTTATCTATTAAAAAAATGAAATCGGTAATTGAAATGCAATTTGCCGATTTTGTTACCAGTGGATTTAACCCTATTGTTAATAATTTGGCTAAAATACATTATCGCTGGGGGCAAAATGCCGACGTGGTGATTCGCATGCCAACAGGAGCTGGTGTTGGAGCTGGCCCATTTCATTCTCAATCTAATGAAGCCTGGTTTTTTCATACTCCCGGATTGAAAATTGTGTATCCTGCATTTCCAGAAGATGCTAAAGGGCTCTTGATAGCTTCCATTGAGGATCCCAATCCAGTGATGTTTTTTGAGCATAAGGCCCTTTACAGAAGCATCAGCGGAATGGTCCCCGAGGGATATTATACTACTGAAATTGGCAAGGCACGGATGGTGAAAGAGGGGAATGATGTATCAATTATTACTTATGGTTTTGGAGTTCATTGGGCATTGGATGTGCTGAATCGTCATCCCGAAATTTCGGCTGATTTAGTTGATCTTCGAACTTTAATGCCTCTTGATATGGAGACCGTTATACAAAGTGTAATGAAAACAGGTAAAGTAATTATTCTGCATGAAGATACTTTGACAGGAGGTATTGGTGCTGAGATTGCAGCTAAAATCAATGAAAACTGTTTTATGTATTTAGATGCCCCGGTAGTTCGTTCGGCTTCATTAGATACGCCTGTGCCTTTTTCTTCAGCACTAGAATGGAATTTTCTGCCTAAAAAACGGTTTGAAAAACAATTGCTCGATTTACTGGCTTACTAATTCAATGGATTACTTTAACAATGTTTCCATCGTACGGATATTATCTTGAATGGAAGGGTGTTGAAATGCTTCCATGATCTGAATCTTTTCTTTAGTTGTAAGATGAAGACTCATCGAAATTTCTTTGCCTGTAATAATCTCTGCCAATTTGTAATCAAATACATGGATAGGAACATTGAGCCATGCGCTGGCAAATTGTATCAATTGGTCGTTTTCTTGTAAATGTATTTTGCTGATGTTATTTAATAATCCGCCAAGAGGTGATAATAAATTATCTGCATAAGTTCGTATATATTGGGGATTATATTCCGGCTGGCGGCTATCATGAGTTCTGATTAATATTACACCACTGGTATGTTGATTGATCCAGTCTTTTACGTGAAAAAGATATGTAATGGCAGTTCGGGTACCATAATTATCGCGTAGCCCGGCATCCATTATCTCCATAGAAGGCTTAGAAGGAAGTGATACGGTAGGTAAAATATAAGGGAAAGTGGCATTCATCCGAATGGCAGTAGTGAATTTTAAATTTTGTGCTTTGTTTTGTTTAAATAATCTAATGAATTCAATGTTTTCTAATATAGGCTTGTTAATGCTCCCGTTAATAGGGGCATTATAACTCATAAACGACATAGGCAGTGGAGATATAATCAGTCGTTTCCCATCATTAATAATAGCCGGTGAAAATATCATTAGCGGAATCATCGCTTTTTCTTCATACGGCGCATAATCTGAGAGACGTTTGTCCATCAAATAATCCGTATTTTCATTCAGTTGTCGTTCAAAGGCATATCCACGATCTTTGGGATAACGATATGAGCCTTCAGAAAATGATTGAAGCCTGATAAAAAAGTCATTAAGTGCAATGGAGGTAGTAATAGGATTTAGTAAATCTGAAGCAATTTTCATGGCTAGCGAATCATGATACAAGTCATCAATGAGACGAAGTTGTTTTAGTAAATATAATTCACGAATAAAGCTGGCACCAATCATTCCACCGGATGAACCGGTAATTAAAAAGGTGTGTTTAAGTAATTCTCCATGAAGTGCCTTATCAGTTTGCTGGATAGAATAAAATGTCCATAATGCTGATTTCAGACCGCCACCACTACAATTAATAATCACAATTTTAGGTTTTTTGCCGGTACGTTTTTGTACTTTCTTCTTCCAGTTATTTAAAATACTGAAATGATACATCCGGTCTGTTTCAAAAGTTCTGCTCTTATTTAATTCTTGCTGTATATCAGTTGGCTTATAAATTACCGGATTGCTATAATCTAATCCGTAGGCATAATTGGTAATATGAAATTGCGGATATCTGGATAAAAAATTAATTAATAAAAACAACCCAATAAAAAAAACAGTTGACCAGCGTCGCATTACAAAATGGATGGCACCTGCAAGCATCAACAGCATAGTAATAAAAAGTAGAATACTTGCCCCGGCCGGAATTTTGAAAAATGGAATTTCACGGAAAAGTCCAAGAATAATTAGCGATACAATAACAAATATTTCAAATATGGCTGCATTGATATGATTTTTTTTAAAAATCTGCATCAATTTAGCTCGTTCGTAATGTTCTGAACTACGTGTTCTTCTTATAGAAAATGGATTTCGTAAATATGTTTCTACAATCCATTCTTCTGCATATTTTTCCCTGTCTTTAATATTCTTTAGATTGATTTTTTCTACAATTCCTATTTTTACTTTTTTGATTCTTTTTTTTCGTGTGCCATCTACTTCATGCATTTCTGGATGCATCCCAAATACCGAAATATAATCGCGGTTGAATGATAAAAAGTATCCGAGTGAAATTAAAATAAAAAGAATCATCCCACCCAGAAATGAACCACATAGGAAATAAATACTTGTCCATGCATAAAACTCACTGAAGCGTAAAAAATACACAATGTGATATATATAAATAATAGTAAATAATGCAGGAATAATAAAATTATTCAATGAATATTTCATAAATGGCCTGGAGAGTGTTGCTAAAAACGGGAATCGGTGACTATTAATAATAAAGCTGGAAATATTAAAAGCCATAACGAATCCTCCCCAGGCAAACCCAATAATGGCATAGCTTGCAATAGTAACACCACCCATGTATTCCGGATATAAAAAAAGATAGGGCATTCCATAATCAGCCCCAATGCTATGAGTAATATATCCAGCAACCAATAGCCAAAAAAGTAATAAACCTTGGTTGCGCTGCAAATGAAGCAATAGCAGTTGAAAAGGAAAGAAATAAATAATACCGCGCAGGGTGGGATGTTTAATCCAGGTTTTTAACATATAAGTAATTTACAGCAATAGCCATAAAGATACTAAAAACCCGTGGTTGTCAAGTAATTATTTGATTTTAGAATCAACCAAATCCATGATTTTTTTTATTTTATATTGCATATTATCCATGAGTTCATTTCCTTGTTCAATTATAGAATTGGCAAATTCTTTATCTTCCAATGATGCAGCATTAATCTTTACATTGAGAAACGCTCCGCTCATGGCAGTTTGAACGCACAATGCACCAACTCCTACATCAGAGATAGAACTTTTCATGCCATGCTCTGCCATAGCTTCTAAAATATCCAATATAGCATAAGCAGTTTTCATTACACGAAATGGGATTTCTGTGGCGTATCGAGTAGCATCCTGAATGGCTTTTTTACGTATCGACTTTTCTTCTTCAGATTGATTAGGCAATCGAAAAGCATCCATGATGTAATTGAATGACCGCGTGTCTTCATCTACCAAATAAAGTAACTCATCTTTGAGTTGTTGTCCTTTTTCGGCCCATTCAGAAAAATACTCCCAACGGTCGTCCCACCCTTTTTTATGTGATGAAAGATTTGCTACCATTGTTGCCAACGAAGCCCCTAATGATCCAACGAATGCCGATACTGAACCACCACCAGGAGCTGGTGATTCAGAAGCTGTTTCGTTACAAAATGATCGGGCTGAAAGATCAACTAATTTTTTTTCATTATCATCTTGCAGTAAATATTCAATAACTTTCTTTTTGGGGTCAAAAGGACGAAGCTCATCCAATCCTAATGACTTTACTGCAATTTTAATTAACTCTTCTTCTGATACTCCAACGGATCGATGTTGTTTTTTAAGGAAGTATTTACCGGCATCCAATAAACATTGCAAAGGAATTAAGCCCACCAGTTCTGAACCGGTAACGCGTACGCCACGTAAACGGGCTTTTTCAGACACTTCATCAAAAGCTTGATGCACACTTGTTACGGTTATGTCTGTAAGATTCATTGAAATTTGAGCTATACCATATTCTTCAATGTACCATCCAATAGCTTTTACTGATTTCAAGGTGCCCGGAATACGAATAGGTTCACCCTTTTCATCCAGTAAGGGCTTCCCCTGATTATCAGTTTTTACACGGCCTGCTTCTCGAACATCAAATGCAATGGCATTGGCTCTTCGGGTACTAGTTGTATTTAAATTGATATTATATGCTACCAAAAAATTTCTTGCGCCTATTACAGTTGCTCCTGATTTTGCATTAAATTGTTGAGGGCCAAAATCAGGCTTCCATTCAGGTTGCATGATTTTTTTTTCTAATCCTTCATATTCTCCAGCTCTTATATCAGCCAAGTTTTTACGCTGGGGAGAAGTAGCTGCATACTCATAATAATAACCAGGTATGCCTAGTTCATTACCTACCCGTTCTCCTAATTTTTTTGCGTAGGCTACTGTTTCTTCCATTGTAATATTTCGAATTGGAATTAACGGACAGACATCCGTTGCCCCCATTCGGGGATGTTCGCCTTTGTGTTTACGCATATCAATAAGTTCTGAAGCAGTTTTAATAGCTCTGAATGCTGCTTCAATCACTGGTTCAGGTTCTCCTACAAATGTAATTACAGTACGATTGGTTGCCTTCCCTGGATCAATATCGAGGAGTTTTACTCCTTCTACACCACGAATAGACTCGGCAATTTTATTTATTATTTGTTCGTCTCTTCCTTCCGAAAAATTGGGCACACATTCAATGAGTTGTTTCATATGGTATTATAATTCTAATATCAGATTTGCTTACAAATGTATATTTAATTACTTTCAATGTATAATTTGATAACATGTCTAAAAACTACTTTTTGTTTGTTGTAATAATAATAATTAGCTTATTATTTGTTATACCATTATCTGCACAGCAGGAGATTTTACCCAAAGGATTTGCCCCCGGAGAAGAATTACAAATGGATGGATACTTGCAGCAGGCTATGAATCCAGCTTCACGTTCTTCCATTACCATTCCTCCCGGGTTGCCTGTACGTACTGCTGCTCAGTGGGAAGAAGTGCAGGCATTGGTTATTACTTGGACTTCCTATCCTGCCATTCTTCGTGAAATAGTTCGTGCCGCTCAAACGGAGTGTATGGTGATTATTCATTGTGCCGATTCAAATGCAGTGAAAAATAATTTAACTACTCATGGTGTACCGTTGAATAATTTAAAGTTTATTCAGGTAGGTTTTAATTCTATTTGGATAAGAGATTATGGCGCCAATACATGTTATTTGAATGATGTAGATTCTTTAATTTTAGTAGATTGGATATATAATCGCCCACGTCCATTAGATGATCAAATTCCTGCTGCATATGCTTCTTTACTTGGGATCCCATTGTTTGAAACAAATACACCTCCTCATAATTTAATGAATACAGGGGGCAACTGGATGGTTGATGGTATGGGAACTGCCTTTGCATCAAAGCTAATTTTAGATGAAAATGATGGTTCCGGCACGTATTCTATTGCGTATCCCAATCACACCGAAGCTGAGATTAATCAAATTGTTTCTGATTTTATGGGAATCAACAGGTATATTAAAATGGAAACCCTTCCTTATGATGAAATTCATCATATTGATATGCACATGAAGTTACTGAATGAAGAAACCATTTTAGTAGGAGAATTTCCAACAGGAATATCTGATGGGCCACAACTAGAGGCTAATCTTCAATATGTATTGAACAACTTTCAATCTTCATTTGGCACTCCTTACAAATTAGTCAGAATTCCTATGCCACCCAGTACCAGTGGCAATTATGCCCCTGATGCATATTATAGAACATACACCAATTTTGTAATAGTTAATAAAACCATTATTATGCCGGTGTATCGCGAACAATATGATACCACAGCAGTACATATAATTAAAGAGCAAATGCCCGGATATAAAATTGTTACTATTGACTCAGATAATTCAAATAATAATTCAGACTTGAATCAAAACCTTATTTCGGCGGGAGGGGTTATTCATTGTATTACGCACACTGTGGGTGTTAATGACCCACTACGGATTGTTCATAATGATTTAGAAGATACATGGAATACTTCGTCACCATATCAGGTAGATGCACTGATTCAACATAAAAGTGGAATTGCTACTGCAACGGTTTACTGGACAACAGATACTACACTAGGTTATCAAGCAGCTTCGATGTCGTTAACTAATCCAGCAACTGATACATGGACCGGTTATATTCCAGCACAGCTAGCTGGTTCAAAAATTTTTTATTACATTCAAGCCACTGCAAATTCTGGCAAACAACAGGTTCGGCCGATGCCAGCCCCACAAGGGTATTGGAAGTTTAATGTGCTGGGAAATGTTTCTGCTGAAGAAAATGCAATTGACGTATTTTCTTTGAAAGCGTACCCTAATCCATCCAAGGGAATTACATGCATTCCAGTATTCAATCAACAAAATGAAAAGATAACATTAAAGATATATGATATAAATGGTAAGATTGTGGAAACATGCTTTATGGGGGATGCAACTCCCGGATATAAAAACTATTTTATCAATACATCAAAATACCCTTCAGGTATTTATTACATTGTTTTTCAATCGTTATCATGCCAGGCAGTACAAAAGCTAGTTGTTAAATAATCCCCTATTTTAAAATAATGAAAAAAAGCCATGAATATCACATTGTATATTTTAGGCTATGCAAATGATGCAATGTGCTGAGAAGTACAATTACAGCCCCTAACTGATGCATTAAACCCAGGCTAATTGGTACATGATAAATCAAAGTAAAAACACCCAATAAAAATTGTATAATTACTCCCCCCATCATTATGTGTAACCCTAGCCAATGATGTTTTTGAAGGTATTTAAAACGTCTTGCCGAAAACCATAATCCTCCGATACATAAAACAACCACCATTGCCCACCAACGATGTATAAACTGAATGGTTGTTATGCTGTTAGAATTGTGCAAAGCATCAGGAAAACCTTGCATCATTACTCCCTGATGAATCCATTGCCCATCCATAGTTGGCCATGTGTTATGAATTTGTCCAGCATCTAAACCTGCTACAAATGCACCATATATAATTTGAATAGTAATAACTCCTAGTGTAACCCATCCAAACAAGAAGTGTTTTCTTAAATTTCCAGATAGTGATGTTTTGTTTTTATGTTGTGCTATTATATCCAATATAAGCCACCCAATCAAACTGATGGTTAGTAAAGCCGTACATAGATGCATAGCAAGTCGATAATGGCTTACTCTGGGTTCCTTTACCAGGCCGCTACTAACCATATACCATCCTAGAAATCCCTGAATTCCGCCTACTAAAAATATGATAAGAAGCCGCTGGATTGCCTTCGGAGTGAATGATTTTTTTATAAGAAAATATAAAAAAGGAATGAGAAAAGCCATGCCAATAATTCTTCCCAATTGACGATGTATCCATTCCCACCAATAAATGAATTTGAAATCTTCCAAGGTGAAATCAAAATTTTTATGAATGTATTCCGGCGATTGCTTGTATTTATCAAACGCTGCCTGCCAGTCAGTTTCATTCATCGGAGGTATGGCCCCCATTATAACGTTCCATTCGGTAATCGAAAGCCCAGATTCTGTAAGCCGGGTAATCCCCCCAATAGCTATCATACTGAAAACCAAAATTATTCCAGAAAAAAGCCAGCTTAATACTTGTTTTTTATTGTTGATAATAAGTATCATTCAATCAGTTAATTATAATTCACTAAATTATTTGGTTTAATGATGCAACGGTGCTTTTATAAAATACGTCTAATATTTACAATGTAAAATTAGTATTTGTTTGGTTTTGTTGAGAATTTTTTTGTTTTTAGTTAGTATTTATTAAATTAGTAATACAAATTATTATTTCCCTTGTAACTCATGAAAATAAAACCCATATATAAAAAATTATTTTTCAAAATAATTCTATTAATAAGTGGGGGATTTTATTCAATATACGCTCAAACATTAACTAGTAATTTTCAAGGATTTACTGGTTGTTCCGGGCCGATTTATCTTTATACATTTGATTTTACAAGCACTACAAGCAATTCTTTATCTCAATCTGTCTCAACTGCCAATGCTGATAACCAATGTTGTGGGTTAGCAAATAATTTTGGTTGTTCAATGTTTGTAATAATAACAGATCCTAATGCAGTAGGTGTTACTTTTTCAACATCCGGTCCATGTGGAAACGTAAATTTTTATTATCAAAACTGTGGGGTTACAGTTACATGTGGAAATCAAGTATGTCTAAATCCTGGTACCAATACCCATTACTTTTTAATGTGTCGCACAGGGGGGCCCAATTATACATTTACATTTAATCAAATTCTTGCACCTCAAGCATCTCCCGATATTATAACTACTGAAGGTTGTAATAAAACTTTAACAGTTACAGGCTTGAATCCTGCCTCTATTCAATGGAATTCTATTTCGCCAGGAGCTCCGGGAGCATATAACAGTTTGTTAAGTTGCACAACGGGTTGCCCATCTACAATATTTACTCCTGGTCCGGGCACTCCAACTACGGTGAGTTATCAAGTTTGTGGCACTGTTTCTGGGCCATGCAGTACTCCGACATTTTGTGATACTGTTCAAGTAACAACATATCCAACCTTGTTTGCAAACCCAGGTCCACCTACAGCTATTTGTAACGGAACGGTTACCGGGGCCCCTGTAAGTGCAAGTGTAACAGGCGGAACGGCACCCTTTACCTATACTTGGTCAGGGCCTGGTGGATTTTCTCA
>JAOABX010000011.1 GCA_026418175.1 Flavobacteriales bacterium | reverse complement strand
AGATGTGTATAAGAGACAGGGTATGCCCAGTAATTGATGTTACAGAAGACCCACCAGCACCGCCAGCTCCCCCTGGATATCCGGCATAATCTGCATTAATAGTGCCTTCAATCACAATTTTCTTAGCATTGATAGTAAGCGAACCACAACTATCTGTAGTAAAAGGAGCTACTGTAATAGTAACTCCAGCAGGCAATGTATATGTACCGGTAACATTAATAACTCCACTGAGAATAATGTCTGTAGTTTGAGTATAATTACCTGTAATATTTGTTGTAACACACTGGGAAAAGATAGTTGCTGATAGCGAAACAAAGGAAAGAAGTGTAATTAGCTTTTTCATAGAATAAAGTTTAAGGTTTATGGTTGAAGAATTAGTAAATGCTTGGTAAAGGAATAAGTTGAACTAAAGAACCGAAGCAAATAAGTTCCGGCAGATAATCCTTGTGGAAGTTGTAATGTGGTTTTATTGCTTGTAATCTGAACTTCACCAACAACATTTCCGGATGCAGCAAGTAATTGCACCGACAACGGAAAACTTAATGTGGAAGGTAATTGAACTTGCACCTGTCCACCTGCTACAATAGGATTAGGATAAATATCTACTTCTTCGGAAAAATCAAATTCATTTAAAGATGAAATACCATTACCACATGTATCTTGGGGAGATCCGGGTTGAATTGCAACCAATTGAAACGTATCACGAATACAACCCATGGGATCAGCACCATAATAAACAGAATTAAAATAGGGTGTTATCGTTAACTGATTGCCAATTATATTTCCGGGTTGCCAGGTATAGGAAGAATGAGGAAAAGAACTGGTAAGGGTGAGTGGCTGTCCTTGGCAAAAAGGAACCATAATTTTTCCACCGGCATTTTTAATGATTGTAAACTGATCGAAAATTGTTTGATTGCTTGTTAGAAATTTAGCATCTAACCGATTGTTTTTAATGGTTAATATCATTGAACCAAAATGATCAACCGATGAAGTGTACATAGCAGGATGCGGCCACCCGGAAGATGTTCCACTCTTTTTACCTGATACACCACAAACGGTATAAACTGTACCCTTATTGGCTTTTCCATTCAGCGTATTTTTATAGTAAGGACAATCTGTAACAAAATCTCCAGAACCTGCATCTAATTTATGCGATGGTTGCAAGGTATTAGATTTGCCGTAATGACCATTTAACAGATATGATCGTTCATACGAATGGCTATGGCCACAAAGAATCAAATCTACTCCACCACGCTCTAATATGGGCAAAATTTGTTCTCTTACTTCTGGCAATTCAAAATCAATGTATGGAAAAGGATTATCTGAATTATGTGAGCCTTTTGTGTAAGGAGCATGATGAAAATATACAATCGTCCATTCCTGTTGATTTTGCTGCAAGTCCTGACGCAACCAGTTTACCATGGCTCCTGTGCTATCGCGTGGTGAATCATACGAATCGAGCGAAATAAAATGTATATTTCCGATATTGAATGAATAATAAGCTTCTGTTCCCGAAGGAAAACCTCCCAACTCCCCGTTTTTGGGTAATGTAAATATATCATAATACGGGCCCGATTGTGTTGCTGCATCAGCACCACTGTAATAATCATGATTTCCTGGAGTAGGCCACATCACGGTATTACTGATAATTTCTTCATACATATTGTTGAAGATTGCATCCTGATATTGACCATCGGTACCAAAATCATAAGCATTATCACCCAGCAGTAAAATTCCGTCAATACGTTTTCCATTGTTGTATTGCAAAAATGCATCCCTCACATTGCGTTGATCATTAGAGGCTGTACCACAATCTCCCAATACCCAAAAATTATATTCCCGCTCTACACCGATGGGTGTATGGGTGTAAAAAAACTGATCAGCACCCGTAGCTATCAAGTTAGATGCATTTCCAATGCTGTAATAGTATTTGGTATCTGGTAAAAGACCCGTTAACTCTACTTCGTGGTCGGTTGTATTATTATTTAATGAAACAGTATTGGTTTGTGCCAACGGATCGGTACCATAAATTACACGACTGGATGTAGCGGAATTGGTTCGCCATTTAATAACTATGCTGTTTGATGTAGATTTTTGAAGATATGGCCCTCGGGTAACAAATACCTGGGCATTTGAAGAAAAAATAGAAAGAAGAATACTAATAAAAACTACATATAAAGATTTAATCATAGCGGGAATCTATTCATTTCAAAGCTATAAAAAAATCAAAAAGTATGCAAGCAGAATAATACAAAAAATCCTATGAACAAGCTATAGCTTCCATTTTTTTCTCAATGGAAGTAAAATAAAGTGTTTCAAAATCTTCAATAACACCCCAGGGTTCACCATCAACCATCAATTCTCCGGCGGTAACGGTGCCTAGTAGTAATACAGAAACTCCAAACTGATTTACCAATTCAACAAATGCATCCACTTGATTCTGCTTTACGCTAACCACTACCCGGCCCTGTGCTTCACCAAACAAAAATGCATCTTTCCGAACCTCAATGGCTGTATGAATATTAAATCCTTTGTGATTAACAAAACCAGATTCAAGTAAGGTACAGATCAACCCACCATCAGCCACATCATGTGCTGAAACAATGGCTTTTTTTCGTATTAAGGCTTTTACTAATTGATGAAGTTTATATTCTTCATCCAAGTTAAAATATGGGGCCGGCGTATTTTTTATGCCAAGATAGGAATATACATACTGAGAACTATTGATGCAAGATTGCAATACATTTCCCAACACATAAATACCATCTCCTTCAGATTGAAATCCGATACCGGTTTGTAAACTTTTATCTTCCAAAATCCCCAACATTCCAATGGTAGGTGTTGGAAAAACAGGAATGGTTTTATCACCTATTTTACTTTGATTATAAAAACTCACATTACCACCGGTTACCGGGGTTTTAAATTTTTCACAAGCTTTGCTCATCCCTTTAATTGCACCCACAAACTGCCAGTATGCTTCGGGATTGTATGGATTGCCAAAATTAAGGCAGTTGGTAATTGCCGAAGGTTCTCCACCAGAACAAACAATGTTACGGGCAGCTTCACTGACAGCAATCATGGTTCCTACTTCCGGATCAGCCTGTACATAACGCGAATTACAATCTACCGTAAGCGCTAATGCCTTATTGGTTTCTTTTAGATTCACTATTGATGCATCGCAAGGCTTATTGGTAGACATATTTACAGTTCCAACCATTGAATCGTATTGGTGATAAATCCAACGCTTGGAAGCAATGTTCGGATGAGCAATTAGGTATTCAGCTACCTTTTTATAATTATCCGGTTGCGGAACATTATTAGGATCAAATTTTTTGGCCTCTGCAAAATAAGCCGGCTCTTTGTATTCCCTTTCGTATTGCGGCGCCCCACCTCCCAACACCAAGCTTTCGGCCGGAAGATCGGCTACCAATTCGCCATGAAAATAAAACGTTAACTGGCCACCTTCGGTCACTTCACCAATCTTGGCGCAAGGCAAATCCCATTTATCAAATATTTTTTCGATGACAGCCTCCTGCCCTTTTTTCACAACCACCAGCATACGTTCCTGTGATTCAGAGAGCAGCAGTTCATAAGGCTGCATCCCGGCTTGACGTGTAGGCACTTTATCCAAGTCAATGCGCATGCCATGCTTTCCTTTGGCACTCATCTCAGAAGTAGAACAAATAATACCGGCAGCGCCCATGTCTTGCATCCCCACCACAGCGCCTGATTCAATTACTTCCAGCGTAGCTTCTAACAAAAGTTTCTCCTGAAAGGGGTCGCCCACTTGTACTGCCGGAAGATCTTTCTTGCTATCTTCTGTTAAATCGCCCGAAGCAAAGGCTGCTCCGCCTATTCCGTCTTTTCCGGTTGCTGACCCAACAATATACACCGGATTACCTACGCCGTATGATGTAGCTGAAATGGTACGCCCTACTTTTACAATGCCCACCGACATGGCATTAACCAGCGGATTTTGTTCAAAGGAATCATCAAAAAACACTTCGCCTCCTACCGTAGGTACACCAAAGGCATTGCCGTAATCTCCAATGCCTTTCACCACCCCCCGCATAATCCATTGGGTTCGGTCTGTTTCGATGTTGCCAAAACGCAGCGAATTCAACTGTGCTATCGGGCGAGCACCCATTGTAAATATATCGCGGTTAATCCCTCCCACGCCGGTAGCAGCCCCTTGATATGGCTCAATAGCCGACGGATGATTGTGTGATTCAATTTTAAAAGCACAGGCCCATCCATCCCCTATATCTACCAGCCCGGCATTTTCTTCCCCTGCTTTGGCCAACATATGTGGCCCTTCTTTGGGAAGGGTTTTGAGCCATTTGATGGAATTTTTATACGAACAATGCTCACTCCACATCCCAGAATAAGCACAGAGCTCTGTAAAGTTGGGGGTTCTACCCAATATTTCTTTAATGCGTTCAAACTCTTCGGGCAATAATCCAAGCTTTTGGGCGGTTTCAACGGTAACTTGCTGCTCAGCCATGAAATAATTTTTGCCCAAAAATACAGTTTTCAGCACAGGCCGGGGCATTTTTTTTCAGAACTTATGAATAAAGAAAAGTACCTTTTTTATTCCTGATAAAAAGTATGTATTTTATGAAAGGTCAAAAGCGACAAGAAATTTGTCAAACGAATCATTGAACCGAAAGCCTTATTTATGGTATGTTGTTTAATCAATATTCTAAAGTGAAATAAAATATTATGTTACAAAATAAAATAAGGAATCGTTCTGCAATAAGCATCTATCTATCAAATACAGATACTGCACTACCTCTGCCTTATGCCGAACAAGGTATCAGTGCAGGTTTTCCCTCACCGGCCATGGATTTTGCCGACAAAACCATTGATCTGAATGAACACCTCATCAAACACCCTGCAGCTACTTTTTTTGGAAGAGTAAAAGGGCACTCTTTAAAAAATGCCGGTATTGACGACGGAGACCTTCTTATTATTGACCGAAGTCTGGAACCTACTAACGGCAAAATTGCCGTGTGTTACTTAGACGGAGAATTTACAGCCAAACGCATCAAAAAATACCGAAACGAAGTATGGCTCTTGCCCGAGAATGAAAACTATCCGCCCATTCGTATGCAACCCGGCAACGAACTGATAGTTTGGGGGATTGTAACATATGTGATCAAAGCCATATAACAATGTTTGCACTAATAGACTGTAATAATTTTTACGCTTCGTGCGAACGAGTATTTCGGCCCGACTTAAATGGGAAACCGGTAGTAGTGCTTTCAAACAACGACGGCTGCGTGATTGCCCGAAGCAACGAAGCCAAGGCACTAGGTATTCCGATGGGGGCACCCGCTTTTCAGTATGAAGCATTATTTAAAAAACACCACGTAGAAGTATTTTCGGCCAACTTTGCCTTGTATGGCGACATGAGTAACCGGGTGATGAGTATTTTGAGCGAATACACCCCCGAAATAGAAATTTACAGCATTGATGAAGCCTTTTTGAAATTAAACGGACTGCCTTGTAAAAACCTGCAACAATATGCAGCCGATATGCGAAAAAAAGTATTGAAATACACCGGTATTCCTATTAGTATAGGCATTGCTCCTACCAAGGCATTGGCCAAAGTAGCCAACCGAATTGCCAAAAAATTTCCGGAAAGAACTGAAAATGTATATTGGATACAAACGGAAGAAGCCCGAATCAAAGCCCTGAAATGGCTAAAAATAGAAGATGTATGGGGCATCGGGCGAAAACATGCCCAGCGGCTAAAGCAACGTCATATAAATACTGCCTACGATTTTACCCAAATGGAAGACGCTTGGGTAAAAAAACACATGACCATTGTAGGATTACGGCTAAAGCATGATTTAATGGGTATTCCGTCGCTGCAATTAGAAGATGTGCAACCCAAAAAAAACATTGCTACCACCCGTTCGTTTGAAAAAAACTATACCGAGCTGCACGAACTTAAAGAACGTATCAGCACCTTTGCTTTTATCTGTGCCGAAAAGCTTCGCAAACAGCAAAGTTGCTGCCGGGCATTTACCATTTTTCTGCATACCAATCCGCACCGGCACGATGCACCACAATATCATCCCAGCGCCATGATCAAACTCCCATTCCCTACCCAATCAGGCATGGAACTTTCTCGATTTGCCACACAAGCCTTGCAGCGGCTCTTTCGCCCCGGCTATTTATACAAAAAAGCCGGTATTATCATTCACGATTTTGTACCCCACAATGCCATACAAGGAACATTGTTTGATCAACCCAACAAAAAACATGTTCCGCTGATGCATACCATAGACCATATTAACCATCTGTTTGGACAAGCTACAGTAAAACTGGCATCACAAGATTTGCAACGTACCTGGAAAATGAAACAAGAAAAACTTTCCCCCCGGTACACAACCCGGCTGAGTGATATTATTACCATTCATGCTTTATAAAAACAAACACATAAATATCAAGGCTTTTTTGTAGCTTTAGGGCTTAAAAAAATGACATGTCAAAGATTTTGGTAATTGATGATCAGCAAAGCATCCGCAAGACCTTGCGGGAAATTTTGGAATACGAAAACTTTGAAATAGATGAAGCCGAAGACGGGCAAAAAGGATTAGACATGGCCCGCAAAAACGGCTATGATGTAATTCTATGCGACATAAAAATGCCCAAGCTGGATGGCATTGAATTCTTAGATAAAATAATGGCCGATGGAAGCGATATCCCGGTGATTATGATTTCGGGGCACGGAAACATTGATACAGCAGTAGAAGCCATCAAAAAAGGAGCTTACGATTACATTGCCAAACCCATTGACCTAAACCGGTTGCTGGTAACTGTACGGAATGCCCTAGAGAAGAAATCGTTGGTAGTAGAAACCAAACAACTGAAAAAGAAAGTAAGCAAAAACAAAACCCGGGAAATCATTGGAAATTCTGAGCCTATACGCAAAATCAAAGAACTCATTGAACGGGTAGCTCCAACGGATGCCCGAGTGCTGATAACAGGCAGTAATGGTACCGGAAAAGAATTAGTAGCACGCTGGATACATGAATTAAGTAATCGTGCAAATGGCCCACTGGTTGAGGTAAATTGTGCTGCTATTCCATCAGAACTAATTGAAAGTGAACTTTTTGGACATGAAAAAGGTGCTTTTACTACTGCCATTAAACAACGGCAGGGAAAATTTGAACTGGCACACGGAGGCACCCTATTTCTAGACGAGATAGGTGATATGAGCCTGAGTGCCCAGGCCAAAGTATTGCGGGCCCTGCAAGAAAACAAAATCACCCGAGTAGGCGGAGATAAGGAAATTTCAGTGGATGTACGGGTAGTGGCTGCTACAAACAAAAACCTTCAGGAAGAAATAAGCAAAGGAAATTTTCGGGAAGATTTATACCATCGTTTGAATGTAATTCCTATTCATGTGCCTGATTTGAACGACCGAAAAGAGGATATACCCATTCTGGCTCAGCATTTCTTGGAGCAAATTGTAGAAGAGCAAAACATGCCTCCCAAAAGTTTTACCAAAGACGCACTGGAAGAGCTCAAGAAAATTAACTGGACCGGGAATATCCGTGAATTACGTAATGTAATTGAACGGCTTTTAATTCTGTGCGATCAAAAAATTACCGGCGCTGACGTAATCACCTTCGCTAAACCAAACAAAGGGTAATTTTCATATTGAATAAATAAAAAAACGGCCTATGGCCGTCTTTTTATTCTTATATATTCTTGATATTTTTAGTATTTTATTTTTTTTCGTTCACTAAATCCATCATTTGCTTGCGAGCCAAAAATATCCGGCTCTTTATTGTTCCAATGGGCAATTTCATTTCTTCTGCAATTTCTTTGTATTTATACCCTTCAAAATACATGGTAAGTGGAATACGATATTCATCATCTAACGAATTCATCAGTGCTATCATTTCTTTATAATTCAATCGGGAATCTGGATCATACGATTTTTTAGTTTCAGGGATATTAATGTGAAATAATTCCTTGCTGGCATCTAATACCATTTTCACTTTTGTCACCTTTCGGTAATTGTTAATAAAGATATTTTTCATAATCGTATACAACCAGGCCTTCAGGTTGGTATGCTCTTCAAACTTACTTTTATAGGTGTAAGCTTTCAACAGAGTTTCCTGTACCAAGTCATCGGCATCATCGCGGTTGTTTGTAAGGCTCAGTGCAAAATACCTCAGGGAGTCGCGGTGGGACAACACTTCGGAGGAGAAATCATAAGCCATCGTTTTCATGGGTAATTGTTTTAATTACCCAAATGTAGTTGTTTAATTTTTTAATACAAAAGTTAAACACAAAAATGTATAACTTTTAACATATTTTTAAATCATAATTCTATATTATATTGTATATCAATTTTTTAAAAAAATAATACATTTAAATTATAAAAATTTTTGTTTAACTTTTTATAGATATTAAATAACAGTATAGATTACTTGGTATTAGCCTTTGCCAATATTTCAATCAACTGTGGAATGGCTTGAACAATTTTACAATTGGGTGGCAACGGAATTTTTAAAGATGCAGCTTGAGGCCCACAGAATAATAATGTTTCTTTATGAAAAGCATTTATCAGCCCTTGCACATATTCGTTCATTTTTTGAGAATCGTAGGAAACAGTAAAATATGTAATAATGTAATCAGGGTGGTAATATTCACGAAGTTTAATAACATCCTGCAAAGGCACTGATTGTCCCAAATAAATAGTTTTGTATCCCCTGGATTTTACCAAATATTTGGCAAAAAGCAACCCCAGTTCGTGCAATTCGCCTTCGGGGAGAAACAATAGAAACTTTTTAGTATAGTCGGGGTTAGGAATTATAGCATCAATAGCTACAATCAACTTCCGTCGTATAAGATTTGAGATAAAGTGTTCTTGTGCTACATTAATTTCTTCGGTTGCCCACAATATACCCACCTTTTGTAAAAATGGGATAATAATTTCAATCATTACTGTTTCAAACCCATAACGCAAAGTGGATGTAGAAATAATCTTTTCAAATCGAATTTCATCCAATTCAATCATGCTAATGATGAGTGAATCAATTTGGATTTGAAAAAAGTCGTTACGGTCGGCAGGTGTTTTGGCTAAAGAATGAACCTCTTGATGAATCAATTCAGGTGTGAGCTTGGCAATTTGAGAAATTTTTTTTCCGTGTTTAACTAACATGCTAACATTGAGCAATGTTTTAAGTTGATCATCATCATAGTAGCGAATGTTAGTTTCTGTTCGATGAGGTTCCACCAAACCGTAGCGCTGTTCCCAAATACGTATTGTATGTGCTTTAATTCCAGTTAATTTTTCAATATCTTTAATAGAATATTGCCCCACGAAACATGTAGTTTAACAAATCAACACGAAATCAAAAAAAAAGTTTAGGTGCCTAAGCCAATCTTGTTCCTGTTAATTAAAATCATCTATATCCGGATCAGGAGCTTGTTCAAATGCATTTCCTTTCGGGCGAAGTTTGTCTTTAAAAATCACATTCAATACCTGACGCTCCCCTTTTAGCTTGGCCACAATGGCATCGGATATTCCATTTGAAATCAAAATATCTTCTTTGGGATCCATTTCTACCTTTTCGTATTTACCGTCAACCACTTTAATATGTAGTTCTTTAATTTTTCCTTTTTTTACTACACATTTCCCATAATAGCAATTACCGTGTGTTCCCTGACGGAAGCTTATTATTACATTATCATATTCTCCATCAGTAACTTCATCTGCCCCTCTGAGTTTAAAAATTCGATACCATTTACGATAGCAACTGTCGTCATCATCTTCTTTTGTAGTATTTTGAGCAGACGACACGAATGTCATTAGCAACAAAGCAAGCACTACAAAAAATAATCTTTTAAATTCCATATGTTGAATGTTTAATATGAGGCTATGCTTCAAAAATACAAATCAGCACAGATTTATTAATTTAAACGTAGGTTAAAATATTAACAATTCAGACCAACATACCACAAATAAAAATTACTTGCCTGCCTTTTAGAGCCGGAATATTTTGTTTCCATGCTTTTACCGTACGGGTTTTAATGTACTGATTCGACATAAGAATATCTGCAGCTATGCAAATTTTTACAGATTCGGGCAAAACTTGTAGCATGCTTTGTAATAAATGGTCATTTCGATACGGTGTTTCGATAAAAATATGAGCTGACCCATTTTTCAACTCGCTTTTTATAAGCTTTTCAAGTTGTTGTTTTCTTGCTGATTCATCTTTGGGTAAATAACCATGAAAACAAAAATACTGGCCATTTAACCCACTTGCCATAAGTGCTAACAAAATACTTGAAGGGCCAACCAAAGGGATCACTTCAATTTCATTCTCTTGGCATTGATTCACCAGTGCTGCACCAGGATCTGCCACACCTGGACAGCCTGCGTCAGATATAACACCTACCGATGCTCCGTGTTTAATCACAGTTACAATTTGCGAATACACTTCATTGGAATTATTACACTCCAGACTATAAAAAGTGCAATCATCAATCACTTTCTCTTTATCCAACATGCGAATAAGGCGACGGGCAGGTTTTAGTTGTTCTACAGCAAAATGGGTTAGTTTACTAACCACTTCTCGGTTGTAAGGCGGAAAGGCAAGCCCTGCTTCATGCTCTCCAAGTACGTTCGGAATCAGGTATAACTTACCCCATGTATTCATGCATAAATTTTTCGATTAACCGATCGCAGGCCTTATTGATCAGATGATATACATTCATAAAATCATCCATACTACCATAATAGGGGTCAGGAACGGCCATGTTTTTTCCTTCATATAATTGATTCAAAATCAAATCTACTTTATTTTTTTCTTGTTCACTGGGAGCCAGCCGTATTACATCTAAATAGTTAGAAGAGTCCATTACAAAAATATGATCAAATCGAAAAAAATCATGTACTGTGAACTGCCTGGCTGTAAGGCCGGAAATATCTACTCCCATCTTTTTCATTACATTAATAGCTCTTGCGTCTGGCGATTCACCAACATGCCATCCGCCGGTACCTGCAGAATCAACTCTCCAAGGCAAACGATGCAATATGATTTTTTGACGAAGAATTCCTTCAGCCATGGGCGATCTGCAAATATTACCCAGGCATACCATTAATATATTTTTTGAGGGAACTTCCATAAGTACAAATATGGCATAAAAATACCCGATTTACATATTGAATTTTTATATTCTAAAAATGAAATTAACATGGATTTAATCTTAAAAATTATTTCTCTTCGAATAGTTTTTTGTTATTTTCACAAAAAAACAATACAATGAAAAACGTAATTGTACCCCTTGATTTTTCATCCACCTCTTTGAAAGCATTAGACTATGCAAAATACCTTTCCAAAGAATTCAGTTACGAACTTTTGTTACTTCATACCATCTCCTCGCCTACTATTTCTACCCATGCAGAAATAGCCATCCAAGCAGAAAATATGAAAAAGGAAGAAGATGATTCCAACCGTCAGTTACAAGAAATTAGTGAACAGCTCATTGAAGAAGGGTATCAGGCGAGTTATCGTACGGAAATTGGTTTTCTATCAGATACCCTTCATCAGCTTGAAAAAGAACTAGAAATTGCCTATGTAGTGATGGGTACAACCGGAGCCAGTGGTTTTTTAGGAAATCTCATTGGTAGCAATGCTTCGGCCGTTATGCAACGAATTGTTTCACCTTTAATGTTAATTCCTCACGAATCCGGTACTCCTAATTTTAAAAATATAGTATTCTGTACTCAATTTCAAACCGATGAAACGGATGTTTTAAAGAATGTATTTGCTTTTGCTCATCATTTTGGAAGTCATGTAAATTTATTAAAAATAAATGCCGACTGGGTACTAGAAATCTTTTCAGACAACACTGAAATTGACCGGATTAAAAATACTTTTCCGGATGAAAAATTCAGCATATATGTGCATAAAGCAGACTCTGTTATCAAAGGGTTGGATGAATATTTAGAACAACATCCCAATCAACTGATTGTACTGGCAGTTCGCAAAAAAAACATTCTCGAACGTTTATTAGATGGCAGCACATCTCGTCGAATTGTTCATCATTCCAAGCTTCCCATGTTAATCTATCATCATTGATATTATTTGAATTTTTATCATTAACCATTCAAACATTTAGGTAGTTACTTCCTAGGCATATTGAGAAAATATTTCTTATCTATCGTTTCAACTACTTAAATTAGTTTGCATAGACGATACCATCTTTTTTTAAAATATACCTGGAAACTAGGCTTAGTTGCAATAAATATTTTGTAATGAGTTTATAAAAACTGCTTATCAATCTAAACTACATTGTATTTAATCAATAATTAAAGTTTGAAAAATCAATTTGAATCAGCTGAGCTTTTTCATCAGAACCCACCTCATGGATTAGCTTCATGGAACCAGGATATTTCATTTCAACAAAACTCAAATAGCGTTCCACAGTATTAATAGTTTGTGGTGTTTTACGTTTTGGATTCATTCTTAAATTAGCTGTGATAGCATAATAAATTTTATTCTCCTGCAGGTATTTTTTATGATTAGAAGGAATAGCAAAATATTTCTCCTGGTAAGAAGAAACAAATTCACTTACTTGGTCAATCACAGGCAGTCCTGCTTTTTTAAGACTTAATGCCAAGGAATCTTGAGGGTCAAATTCAAAAAATAAATAGTAGGTATTAATTTTAAAATTCGGATTTGCCGGAGGATTACCACCACCCATAAATACAGCACGGATATGTGGATAAAACGGTTTTTTAAAATTCATATCCGGATGCATGGCCCAAGCATTTAATTCCAAAATCTGATACATTTTTCCTGCTTGCAAAGCTTCTTTTTCATCTACATAAGGAATTGCATACAATCCATGGAACTCACGTTTGCCATGAATAAATGAAATAGATGGTTTTCTTGACAAAATCATAGCTGTATCAGGCACATGTTCTCCAGCGTACTTACTAATGGCTGCAAAATTTTTCATATCCGGTGTAAGCCCAAAGGTCAAATCTCCTTTTAAACTATAAGGTAATTCATTTTGATTTTCTGCAATACGGGTTAATGTACGTTGGATGGAAAAGCCACCAATAAAAATTAATAACAAATAACTTAATGGCTTGATAAAATTTAGTACTGGCCGGATCGCAGAAACTTCTTTAAAGAACCAAAAAATAATAATAAGAATGAGGGGATAGTAAATTAAAATAAATCGATCTTGATCCCAAATTTTTTGCATGGCTAAGAAAGTACCTCCCAACATACACATCACATAAAATCCGATAAACGAAATGCTATCATGTTTTTTACGCACTGCCAGATAAATAGAACTGATACCAATTAGAATTACAAAAATGGCAACAACAGGATATAACAATTTTGAATCTGGATCTAAAAACCCCATTTGTTTCAGTAAATGTTTTGATAAAAACTGATTTGCATTATCCATAAAGCGTTGAACAAAGCCTCCAAAATCATCGTTTCCTAACGAAGGTTTGTAGGGATTCTTCATCATAATGAATGAAAACTGAGAACCATATTGATTTTCTGCAGATTTGAACAATGCTCCACGGATAAAATAGTATGGTAAATAAAGTAGTATAAATGCAACACCAAATTTTGCTAGTTCGATAAAATTCCTCTTGAATCCCAGAAAAATCATTACACTAACCGGAGCTACCAAGGCTATATTTCTGGTAAGCATGAGCAAAAACACCATAAATGCTAAAATCATCGGACGTTTTATATCTTTCCATGTATCAGATATATTCGGTATATAAACTTGCAATGCATAGAATAAAAATAAACTTTGTAATAGCATGAACAAGGGTTCAGAAAATGTTGTGGATGCATAATACCCAATCAAATAATTAACTGATGTAAGAAACAACACAGCATGTAAAATGTATCCTTCAATTTTATTTTTAAATGCCCGATACGTAAAATAAATGCTCCCTAAAACACAAAGTATTGATACTACTTTAAACAGTCCGATATTCAGTCCAAATAATAAATAAAATATCGCTAAAAACATTGAATACCCCGATGCTTGTAAATTTGATATAGTACCATACTTTAAAAACTTATAGGTTAATTGAATATAAGCGGAATCATCTCCAGCTTCAGTTACTTTTATATCAAACAAAAGAAAACTAACTAGTGCAGCCACTAACAAGTGCACATAAATAAGCCATCGGTCATTTTTTTCAAAAAAACCAATTTTAGGACTAGATGAGATGGGTTTATTCTTTTCTGATAATATAGATTTTGATACCGAATTTTTCTTTTTAGTCATATCTATTTTGGTTAGTAAACCAAAGGTAAAACAAATCGCTAATATTCAATCTTACTCATTATATTTACATCATGAGCTTTATATCCTATCAAGGAACAGAATTTTTTTTGTTTAGTAACCTAAAGGCACTACAAGGAATAAACCATGTTGTAACAACGCGTAAAGGCGGAAATTCATCAGGTGATGCAGCAGGTTTTAATCTTAGTTATTCAGTAGAAGATAATCCACAAGGAGTAGCGTTGAATCGGAAGATTGTAGCTTCTTATTTGAACATAAACCCCGAAAATCTTATTTTCCCTAAACAAACTCATAGTGACAACATTGTAATTGTAACTCCACATACAACCTATGAAGAACTTCAAGGAGTAGATGCATTAATAACACAAATGCATGGAATAGCCATTGGGGTGATGAGTGCTGACTGTGTTCCGGTGTTAATTGCTGACCCAATTAAACGAGTAGTGGCGGCTGTTCACGCGGGATGGAAAGGGACAGTGGCCGGTATTGTAAAAAAAACTGTTTTAAAAATGTTGGATGAATTTAATTGCAATCCACAAAATTTATTCGTTGGAATTGGGCCATCCATAAGTGCTTTGAACTATGAAGTAGGACCGGATGTCATCGAAGCAGTACAAGCATCTTTCCCACAATATAAAAAACTACTCATTGCCGGAAAAACTGAAGGAAAAGCATATTTTGATCTTTGGAAAGCAAATCAAATTTGGTTAACCTCTTGTGGTATTCCTGAATCTCAAATAGAAACGGCTGGAATTTGCACGTTTGGCCACCCTAATACATTTTATTCTGCCAGGTACTTTCATCATAAAACCGGAAGATTCGGTGCTTGTATAAGTATTAGCTAAATTTCATATATCAGTAAATAGAAAAGATTTTCGAATGGCTGCTTTCCTTTCTTCACTAATCCCCTGTTTTTTTTCGGAATTGTAAAACAAAGAATTCGATACATCCTTGGTATGTTTTTCTTGTTTTGATTCATGATCTCTTTTTGTAACAGTTTGTAATGATTCTGAATCAGTATATTCCATCACCATGGTTTCATCTGCCACAGCAACCGGAGGTGCCAAATTTTTTGTTTCAATGGCAGAGTTTGCAACTGGTAATTGCTGGCTATTTAATTTGTGAGCATTTTCTTCCGTGTAAGCCAATCTAGTTTCATTAACTTTATCAGGAATATTGAGAGAATGATTGATGTTTCCTGAATTAGATTTTTCATTTTCTTGAGCTTGATGAATTGATTCTTCGAATGCTTTATTTTCCGATAATTCACTCATATTTTTTTTATCATCTGAAGAAGGATGTTGAGGTAAATCAGATTGTAATGCGATTTCACGATTGTTTTTTAAAACATCATATTGCTGGTTCACCAATATCAATGATATAATCAATAATAAAGATGCAGCCGCCACCCACATCCATTGAGGTTTAAATGTTTTTATTACTGGAGCACGATATTTCAAATTTCTTTGATTTCGAAACTTCTCCAACAATGCTTCTTTTCCGGCTTCAGGCATTTTTAAGTTTTTTTTATCCTCAGCAAAAACAGACCTGATTTGAAGCAAGGTATTTCTCAAGTCATCATATTCTGCCTGCGAGGTTAAAAAAGACAATGCTAATTCTTTTTCCTGTTCAGAAAGTGCTGAAAAAGATTTTTCCAGCATTAGCTTTTCTAACTGTTCTATTGGTATTCTATCAGGATTCATGGTAATTAAATAAATTAATTCAAGTCAAACACTTTTAACTTTTCACTAAGTTTTCTAACCGTGTAAAATAATCGGCTTTTCACAGTGCCTTCTGATATTCCTAACACATCACTAATTTCTTTAATACTCATTTCATCCTGGTATCGCATTAGAAAAGTAGTTCGGTGTTTTTCATCGAGCAACCCAAGCTCTATTTCAAGCATTTTTACAAAGGTTTTATGATCCATATGCTCTACAAAATTTTCTCCGACATAATCTTTTGTTTTATTCGGATTAGGTTCTTCTTGCACTATATTTTTTCTTACTTCCAATCGTCGGTATTCATTTTTACACATGTTATGAGCCATGGTGTAAACCCAGGTAGAAAATTTTTTTCTTATATCAAACAAATCAGGCTTTTCAATAATCTTGGCAAAAAGATCTTGTGTAAAATCTTCAGCTTTTTCGCGATTTTGGCCTAGCATGCGATAGAAATAGCGCATCATTTTATCGGCATAGCGGTCGTATAACTCACTGAATGCCAGCTCATCGCCCTGACAGATTTTTTCCATCAGTTGTTCGTCGGATACAGATGAATGTTTTCTAAAAAACTGCACGCTATTTAGCAATATATTCGTTTACCAATGATTCTTTACCTGCCTGCTTGGCCAATTGTTTTAAATCTTCTGCCAATTTATCAGCCTTTGCTTTATCAGCCTTTTCAATATAATAATCATAAAGTATTAATCCACATACTACGTAATTTTGATACAGGGCTACCACTTTTTCACGATCCATAGTTTCGGAACCCTGAATCTTTTTTCTTAAGCCATCTAAATTGTAATTCTTTTCAAAATTGGCAGCAAGTTTTTCCCTAAAATCTTTTTGATTTTCATTTTGCAATGAAATTTTATAGGCTAGTCCTTCTATTTGTAACTTATTTTGTAAGCCATCTAAAATATCAGCATCAACAGTTAGAGAAATGTAAATCGATTGGGTTGGGTTTTCTTTCAGAATAGCTTGCAAGATTTCATTTTTATTATTGCCTTGATAACTACAAAGAATTCCTGCAGATTTGAATAATGAACGCCTATAATCTATTTGATGCAACAAGGATAGATTAATTACTGTAACATCCGTTCGTACCAGATCAATTTGTTGTAAAATCCACAAAGGGTATGTATCAAATTCTCCATCTGTAATTAAAATAGCCCCTGGGGATGGAGTTAGTAATAGATTTTTTCCATAACTAAACAATGCATCTGGAATATCCTTTAGGTTTTTCCAGGTTTTCAAAGTTTTTTTTAGGTTATCATATTCTTGTTTCCAAGTAAAAAACAAAGTCAACTCTTTATATAATTCCTTACGATGAGGCTGAAGCTGCCAAGCTTTTTGTAAATCATATCCTTTATTAAGGTTTCGATTACTATGGATATATGAAAGATAATGTGCAGTAAATGTTCCGGGGATATATTCCTGAATTGCTTTCATAATTTCATCCAATTCCTGCTGTTTAGCACCAGAATATTGTGCAGAACGATAATAATTTAGCCAAGCTTCTTCATCATTTTTGTTCAATTCAACCCTTTTTTCCCAACCATTTTTTTGTTGCATATACCAAGAAAGTGGCATTTTTTGATAGGCTTGATCATTAACTTTATGTAGCCTCAAATCCTCCAATGAATGATCCAACACTTTATCAGTTTCAGAATTTTTTTCTTCCAGCCTTTTTCGTTGCTCTCCTTGTATATTTTGTGCTTGAATCAGAAGCTGTATAGAATAGCAAAAAACAAATAAAAAAAAGTATCTCATGAAAAGGTTTTGAGTAAAATACACGTAAAATGATGAAAAGTTCATGATTGTTTTAAAATGTATCAATAACAAGGCCAAAAATCAATATAATACTGATTATCAATGGGAAAAATAAAATGATAATTCCAATTGTATTCAAACTATACCTACAATATTTTCTATGAATATCAGAGAGAGTTATTACTTTAGTAGCTTCATTTACATATCCATGAATATAAAAATTGACTGGAATAAAGCAGTTCCCCACATTATTGCCGTGGGTGTTTTCCTGCTAATTGCTGTAGCCATGAGTTTGCCTGCATTTGAAGGCAAAGTATTGAGCGCGCATGATGATTTACAATATCGGGGCTCTGCCAAAGAAGTTCAAGATTACCGCGAACAATTTGGGAAAGAACCTTTATGGACCAATTCCATGTTCGGAGGGATGCCATCATACCTAATAACTTTCAAGCCGGAAGGAAATTTTATTGAAAAAATGATTTTCCCTCTCTTAAATGATGGATTACCAAGGCCAGCCAATTCAATATTTATAGCACTTTTAAGTTTTTACATCATGCTCCTCACTTTTAAGCTTAATCCGTGGAGTAGTATGCTGGGTGCTTTGGGATTTGGCTTAACCACCTATCATTTCATTATCATGGGAGCAGGCCACTTCAATAAAATGGTTACTATTTCATTTATTCCGCTGGTAGTGGCAGGAATTAACTTATTTTTTGACAAACAATATATCCTGGGTGCTATTGTTACCGGCTTGGGGATGTCGTTCGAAATGTTGGGGAACCATCCCCAAATGACGTACTACTATTTTTCTTTTTTCATTTCCATATACCTGATATACCGTTTTGTTGATGCTATTTTAAAAAAACAAGCAATACACGGATTGATTGCTTTAGCCGGTATAGCCATCATGTTAATCATTGGTGGGATAACTACAGCCAACCGATTGTTGCCGGTAAATGAATATACACCTTACAGTACCCGAGGTAAATCAGAATTGGTTAAACACAAAGAAAATTCAGACCAAACAGCTGGTCTTGATAAATCATACATCGTAGGATATAGCTATGGTAAAGGAGACATTTTTAGCATGTGGATTCCCAATTTTAAAGGCCCCAAAAATGGTTTATTGTATGATAACCCCAATGCCCGTGAAGCCGTAAAAAGTAATGAGCGGGAAGTATTGAAATCGTTTGACCAATACTGGGGCGGCCAGGATGCATCTGGCGGAGCCTTGTATTCCGGAGCAATCATTTTCTTTTTATTTGTTTTAGGAATCTTTATTGTTCAGAATCCAGTAAAATACATCGTATTATTCTCTGTAATTATTACATTATTCTTATCATGGGGTAAAAACTTAATGGGGCTCACTGAGTTTTTTATCAATCATTTCCCACTGTATAACAAGTTTAGAGCCGTAAATTCAATTTTAGTAGTAATGGAATTCAGTGTGCCAATTTTGGCGGCAATGGCTTTATACGAATTTTTGAACAATAAAAATTTATTTCAACAAACGCTAAAAATAGCTGGTAATGACACCAAGGTTAAAAATGAATACGTATTTTATGCAATTGTTGGTTTAACTGGAGGATTGGCCCTGATTGGATATATGTTGCCGGGATTGCTGCAAAATTACTTTCAACCCGGCGAAGTGGATGAAATTACCAATGCTTTGAAAAATCAAGGAGCCAATGATGCTGATATAAACCGTATGCTGAGCATTGCTGAAACAGCACGCATGGCCATTTTTAAAGCTGATGCTATACGTACTGCCATCATCATTTTTCTGGGAGCAGCACTAATATGGGCTTATGTAAAACAGAAAATCAATGCTACTCTGTTAGGAGCTGGATTAATCGTTATAACTTTGGGAGACTTATACACCGTGAACGGACGCTATCTGAATAATAAAAATTACCGTAAACCGAATGAACTTATTCGGCCAACTACGGCAAATAATTCTATTTTACAAGATAAAGATCCCAACTTCAGGGTAGCTAATTTATCGGTTAGCACTTTCAATGATGGGATTACCAGTTATTTCCACAAATCCATTGGTGGCTATCATGGAGCAAAGATGGAACGCTATCAGGAATTAATTGAATTCGGCATTATGCCTGACCTAAACAAAATTTTCCAAAGCAAAGCCACTACTGCTGAACAAATGATGGAGGTATTCAAAAAAATGCAGATTACTAACATGCTGAATACCAAATATTATATTTTTAGTCCTGAACAACCGGCATTGCCCAATCCTTATGCGTTTGGAAATGCCTGGATTGTAAACCATATAGTGTGGGTAAATAATGCAGACGAAGAACTAGATGAGCTACAAAAACACAACTTACGAGAAACTGCAATTATTGATAAGCGGTTTGAAAGCATATTATCTAATATTTCAACCCAGCCCGATTCAACGGCCACCGTTCGACTTACTTCGTATCAACCCAACCATCTTATCTATGAATTTAATGCTTTATCTGATCAAGTTGTTGTATTTAGTGAAATATATTATGATAAAGGCTGGAATGCATTTATAGATGATGTAGCTGTTGATCATTTTAGGGTGAATTATGTATTGCGTGGATTAAAAGTACCGGCAGGCAAGCATAAAATTGAATTTGTTTTTGCTCCAGCAAGCTATGCTAAAGGAGTAATGATTTCAAAAATAAGTTCAGGATTATTACTGTTAATTCTTGTGGGTGGTATTGTTTACTTATTTTGGCAACAAAGAAAACAACCCTCAGGCATAACTAATGAATAAGAAAGTAATTGCGTTATTACCAATGAAAGGGCACTCAGAACGAGTGCCTAATAAAAACCTCAAGCTTTTTTGCGGCAAACCTTTATATCATGCCGTAATGCAATCTCTTTTGAATTGTGAATTTATCTCCGAAATATTCATAAATACAGACAGTGAAAAAATTGCAGAGGATGCATTAAAAAATTTTGAACGGGTTCGAATTATTCAACGGCCAAAAAGTATTTGTGGTGATTTTGTTTCAATGAATGAAATTATTGCTTTTGATTTACAACAAACCCATGCAGAACATTTTATTCAAACCCATTCTACCAATCCTTTATTGCATTCAAATACCTTGAATCAAGCCATTTCATATTATTTTGACTCATTAAAAACACATGATTCAGTATTTAGTGTAACCCGACTTCAAACGCGTTTATACTGGAAAGATGGAACTCCTATTAACCATAATCCCGAAGAGCTTTTGCGAACACAAGATTTACCTCCGGTGTTTGAAGAAAATTCTAATTTTTACATTTTTTCAAAGACATCATTTTTCGAAGCAGGGAAAAAACGTATTGGTAAAAAACCTGCTATGTTTGAAATGAATAAACTGGAAGCTGTGGATATTGACGAACCGGAAGATTTTGAACTGGCTGAAATTTTATACAATAAAAAAAGGAATGAATCATCCAGAATCCAGAATAAATGAATTAGCAACCAGAATTGTTCAGGCAGAAAAAAATGGAATGATTAAAGATGCCGGACTTGAAGGTGCAACAGGTAAGAAAGTAATTGCTATTCTACAACATGCTATTCAGCTTCTTGAAAATGATGAGTGTTATGTAGAAATTGGTGTTTACAGAGGTCTTTCATTAATCAGCACTTCTGTTGTAGCTCCACATATTACTGCATTGGGTATTGACAACTTTGCCCAGTTTGATAAAAACAATTCAAATAAAACCTTTGTAGAAAATCTCATCCGGCAGCATCAGCTTCATAACACCCAACTAATCAACATGGATTTTGAAGATGGCCTGAATAGCCTGGAAAAATTTTTAAATGGAAAAAAAATTGGATTATACTTCATTGATGGCCCTCATGATTATCGTAGTCAATTAATATGCTTATTATTTGCTAAAAAATTTTTATCAGAAAAAGCCATCATTGTAATAGATAATTGTAATTATAATCATGTTAGACAAGCAAACCAAGATTTTTTGAAAGCCAACTCCGAATTCAAGTTATTATTTGAAGGCTATACCAAAGCACACCCGGCCAATCTTAAAGGAAAAGCATTACAGGAAGCCTGGGACAGTTGGCTGGATGGGGTGAATGTACTTGTAAAAGATCCCAAAAACGAATTGCCTGCAATGTATCCACCAACAATTCGAGATAGAAGTTTATTTTTCGCTGATCATCGTATTCATCCCATGCGAAATTCTATCTTTGCTTGGAGAGCTGCTAAATTAGCTGCGGTTTTAAAACCATTTCAACCCATCATGTTTGTTGCATATTTATTGAGACTTATTATTGAAGTAAGAAAACGAAAAAAATCAGATATAGAACCATATCCATACATTAATTCACTTGCAAAAGATTTACCCTATTTTAATTTAAACAAACCCCAAATACATTCATGAGTAGTTTAAAAAATAAATTATCAACCAATAAACTTACCATTGGATCATGGATAACCCTAGGAAATCAAGGGATAGCCGAAATTATGTGTAGTGGTGGTTTTGACTGGCTCACTTTAGACCTTGAGCATTCAGTAATTGAATTAAGTCAGGTACAGCAACTCATCGCAATTATCAAACATCATCATATAGCTGCACTAGTTCGAGTAAGTAAAAATGAAGAAGTAGTAATAAAAAGGGTAATGGATGCCGGAGCTGATGGAGTAATTGTTCCAATGATAAATTCTAAAGCAGATGCCATACAAGCTGTAAATTACGTAAAGTATCCTCCTTTAGGAAAGCGGGGCGTTGGCCTGGCAAGAGCACAAGGATACGGAACAAACTTTGAGGCATATAAAGACTGGTTGAATGAATCATCAATTATTATTGCTCAAATTGAGCATATTGATGCTGTGAATAATATTGAAGAAATTTTGGAAGTAGAGGGTATTGATGGAATCATTATTGGCCCTTATGACCTATCAGGTTCTATGGGATATCCCGGAGAATATCATCGTGAAGACGTGAAAGCTGCCATTCGAAAAGTTGAAGAGGCTTGCATTCAGCTAAATAAACCTTTAGGGTTTCATGTGATACATCCAGATCATCAACTCATGGTAGATAAAATTAATAATGGCTATACATTTTTGGCATTTAGCCTTGACTTCTTCTTCTTAGGAGAAAAACTACGAAGCGAAATGCACCAACTCAAATCATTAATACAATGAAAAAAATAATTGTATTTGGAGGATCAGGTTTTTTGGGAAGCTATGTTGTTCAAGAACTGGCAAAACGCAACTATGCAGTAATTGTTGCTGATATTGAAAGATCCCCCTACATTGATGATACTCCTTTTGAAAAAATTTCCATTTTAGATGCTGCTGCTATAGAAAGTTTTCTTTCATCCGATGTGGATGTGGTTTATAATCTGGCAGGTTTTGCCAATTTGGATAAAGCCATTCATCACCCGGTAGAAACCTTTCAACTCAATGTAATGGGAAATTTGAATATCCTGGAAGGATGTAGAAAGGCCGGCATTCAACGATATGTATATGCCAGTAGTGCTTATGCTATGAACGACAAAGGTTCTTTTTACGGAATAAGTAAGCTTTGTTCTGAAAAAATTGTTCGGGAATATCAAAAACGCTTTGGCATCAATTATACCATACTACGCTATGGTTCGGTGTATAGTGAAAGAGCATACGAGAATAATTATATTTATCATGTAGTAAAAGAAGCACTTCAAAATAAGCGTATCATTCATAGTGGTGATGGCGAAGAAATACGTGAATACATCCATGCGGCTGATGCTGCCAGACTTTCGGTTGATATAATTGAAAATGATGAGTTCTTAAATGAAAATTTAATGCTAACTGGTGTAGAACGTATTCGGAGAGTAGAAGTATTTCAAATGATTAATGAAATGCTGGGCGGAAATATCGAAATCAAACTACAAAAAGATGGTTATCATCACCATTACAAAACCACCCCCTATAGCTTTCAACCCGAAGCCAGTAAAAAATTAGTAGCAAACCCATATATTGATATGGGGCAAGGAATTTTAGAGTGCATAAAAACCATACAAGCACAAAATGAAGAATAGCGAATGGAAATTCCTTTCATATGAATTATCTCCTGCATTATCAAATTATGGAGGAGCGAATGGAATTCATATTGAATGGATTAGACGCATTGACAAAGGAGATTCCAGTAACAATTCAACCCTTCAATTGGCAGCTCATACCGGCACACATATTGACTATCCGTTTCACTTTTTAGCCAACGGCAAAAAAGGAAATGATTATAATGCCAATGAATTGGTATTCTACCAATGCACAATAGTTGATATTCATTCTATCAATCCGAAAAATTTTCTTATCACTCCGAATGATCTAGAACAATTTATTTCAAATTCATCAAGTACCATCGAACTTATTTTATTTAAAACCGGTTTTTGTTATCGCAGGGATGAAGAAAGTTACTGGAAATACAACTGGGGATTTGCTCCAGAATGTGCAGGGTTTTTGAAAACCAAATTCCCAAGGTTGCGTGCTATTGGATTTGACCTTATTTCTCTTTCTTCATATCAACAACGTGAAACAGGTCGTTTGGCTCATAAAGAATTTTTAGGTACGCATAATTTATTAATAGTAGAAGATATGGACCTGCGTAATGTATCGGCCGATGAAAAATTTTCGTTAGTAATTATATCTCCCTTACGTTTTACGAATGCAGATGGTTCGCCTGTAACTGTATGGGCCAAACCCATAATTTAATGGTATGATTAGAGCAATTTTATTTGATTTTGATGGTGTAATGCTTGATTCGTTGGATGTAAAAACACAAGCATTTTATGATATGTATCTTCCATTCGGAAAAGAAATTGCCGAACGGGTAAAAAAACATCATTTGGAACATGGAGGAATATCAAGATTTGAAAAGTTTAAATTATATCATGAGCAATGGCTTGGAATACCAACTGATGAAACTAAGATTTATGAATTAGCAAATGAATTTTCTCAGCGGGTTTTTCAAGGAGTGATTAATGCTCCGGAGGTTCCTGGCATTAAGGATTTTTTAGAAAATGCTAACAACAAATACCAAATGTGGGTCATTACCGGAACACCTACCGAAGAAATTCGTAAAATTGTAAAGGCCAAGCATTGGGAAAAATATTTTAAAGCCTGCTACGGAAGTCCGGAAAAAAAAAGTTACTGGACTGCTAAAATCCTTCAAGAAGAAAAGCTAAAGCCTAGCGAAGTAGTTTTTATTGGCGATGCACTAGCTGACTATGAAGCGGCAATAAATAATAACACCCATTTTGTACTAAGAGAGCACGCTGATAATAAGCAATTATTTATTGGGAAAAATGTTCTGGCAATCCATGATTTCATAAATTTTGAAGCTGTAATTCAACGAATAGGTGCCGTCTAATTTCGTTATATTTGTCCTAATCATGAAAATTCTGCTAACATCTACTTCCTTTCAAGACACGCCGGGCGAACACCATGCCTTATTAAACAGCAACGATTTTGAAGTAGATAGGCTACGTGGCCCTCTTAAGGCAGAAATTTTAAAACCTATCATTCATCAGTATGATGGGATTATTTGTGGCGACGATGAATACACACGGGAGGTATTACTGGCAGGAAAACAAGGAAAACTAAAAGTTATCTCGAAATACGGTATTGGATTAGATAAAATTGATTTGGAAGCAGCCAAAGAATTAGGAATAACAGTTACAAACTGCCCTGGAGTAAATCATACAACCGTTGCAGAACATGTTTTTGCGCTTTTATTAAGTTATTGCAAGCATATCCCTGATGAAATAAATTACACCCGTCAAGGGGAATGGAAACGAATCACGGGAATAGAAATTTGGGGAAAAACAATAGGCATTGTAGGATTAGGAAATATTGGAAAAGAAGTAGCATTACGGGCCATAGCTTTTGGACTGAAGGTACATGCTTATGACATAAATCCCGATATGGAATTTATTTCTAAACATCAAATAATGCTGCATGATTCATTTGAAAGCATATTGCCTTTGTGTGATATACTAAGCTTGCATGTAGGATTATCAAAAGCTACCAAACATTTATTAAATACAAAACGTTTTTCAATTTTAAAACCCGGTTGTATTCTTATCAACACAGCCAGAGGCGAACTGGTTGAATTGCATCCATTGATTGAGAACTTACAAAATAAACGTCTTCGGGCATATTTAACCGATGTATTGGAAGAAGAACCTATGCCTAAAGATCATCCATTGAAAAATATACCAAATGTATTTATAACGCCCCATATTGGTTCAAGAACGTATGAATCAGTAGTACGACAAGGAACCATGGCTGTAAAAAATTTATTGAATCATCTTATTTATGCAAACAAGTAATGATGTTCTTATTAAAGCCCCCAGGTCGTTAATTCATGGCGATGAAATGATTCTTCTGAACAAAACGTTCATTCTCCAATCGCTAAAAGGAAAAGACCGTTTGGCTATAATTGAAATTGGTTCTCAACGAGGAACTGGTTCCACTCATCGGTTGTGCCGTTTTGCTTCACAAAATAACATGCATTTTATTACTGTAGATGCAGATGAAAACAACGCCAAAGGAGCTGCAGAAATTATTGCTGCAGTTGATAACCATTTTGAAGCCCATCATCAGCTGGGTGAAATTTTTCTAAGAAATTATTCTAAAAAAAATATCGGAATTTGTTACTTAGACGCATTTGATTTAATCACAGACTGGCCTCACAAAGAAAGCACCATCGAATCATATAAAAAAAGAAATGCAGAATTTACTAATGAAGCTGCTTATAAAATGCATTTAGATGCTGCCCAAGAGGTTTGGGATAAAGTTGTTCCGGGTGGATTTATTTGCTTTGACGATGCCTGGAAAGATAACCAGGGAAATTGGCAAGGCAAAGGTAAAACAGCTATTCCCTTTTTACTGAGTCATGGATATGTTATCAATTACTACAAAAAAAACTCTGTGCTTTTGCAACGTGCAGAAAAAAACACGGCACCATTTAATTTAATACTTGAATTAAAATTCCTAAAAAGAAAACTAGCCACATTTATCAAATAAAGGTGTATGAATATTTATCTGGTAGGATATCAACCCAAATTCTTTTTTAAATCCAAGCATACTAACTGGTGGCCATGGAACTATTTAAAAGATACGTTTCGGCTTTTGGGCTATCAAGCATATCATTTGAATATTCAGAAAATTGATCGTTCTAAGCCCGGCATATATATCTGCTGGAATGAACCGGATAGTATTTCTCTTATAGAAAACTATAAAATACATCCAGATAGTATTGTCATTCAAAAACTAACCAGTTTTGACGGTAGCCCTGAATCTGCCAATAAAGAATGGACTGATAAGCCTTTTGAATTTTTTAAGGAATGGCATTGGCCACAATATCAAAAGTTGGATACATTAAATAAAATTTGGCCTCGCTTTTATGCATTTGGTGCTCTTACTGACGTTGATTCCTTTCCACAGAAAAAAGCCATAGTAGATAAGTATAAAGAACGAATCTTTTGGATACCATGGGGTACCATGACTGTACCTTATGACCACATCATGAAATCTAAACCAATACTTGAAGGATTTGAATATGATGCTGGATTTGTTGGCAGTAAATGGGGAACCCGTTATCGAGGAAATATTACTGAATGGGAAACATTTTTGGAACCAGTGCTTCAAGCTGCAGGAAACTATTATTTAGCGGGCAAAGGGACACCGAAAGGACCGGTATCAGTGGCAGAACATGAGCGGGCACTTATAAAATCCAAGCTTTGCCCCATTATTCATGCAACTTCGTGGAAAGTTGAAAAAGGTATTATGGACCGGTTTTGGACTGTTTTTTCACTTGGACGCTTTGGCGTAATAGATAATGAAGGAATACTAAATTTTTATAACCAGGATGAAGTAGTTTTGGAAACTAATCCCGGAGAATATGTGGAAAAAAGTGTTTATTATATGAAACATGTGGATAAACAAAAGCCATACATAGAGAGGATTTTAACACGTATTCAAACAGAGTATAATCAAAAAGAAGTATGGAATAAAATACTACATCGTATTTTTACAGAAAATGGCATTAAACCCTAATGGAGTATCATTTTTTTCATTTTGATAAGCCACACACCGCGTTACCTGAAAAAACCAAGCAAATTTGGTTTCCCTTAACGCATGATATCAACATTGTACTTGATTATATTCGAAATCATCAAAAAGGCCCGGTTGTTTTTTATCTTGAGAGCAGTTTTAAACCATACATCAATAATCAAACTGACATTCATTATTTTCATCCTTTACAAACCCATCATCATAAAATAAAAAAAATTCTGTTTTTCGCCCAAAGTGACACACTTGCCCATTCTTGCTGGTTGATGGGTGAAGCGTTAAAAAACACAGCAGAAATTATTTACACTATTCCCAAATTAAAAAAAGAAAGATCCGACGACTTTTTTAAGAACAAAAACATTTCTTTTAAAGAATTTTCATTCAAAACACTCAAACAATTTAACCCTGATGTGGTAATAATGTTGAATGATTGGAGTAAACAGCCTCAATGGGTTATTGCATTATGCAGGTTATTAAAAATACCAACAGTTTGCTTGCAGGAATCTGTCATTGATTTTGGTGATAAATTTAAACGTATGCAATGGGCAGATGAAGTGATGATACAAGGTACACAAACAATTTTTGACCTAAAGAGAAGTGTGTATTTTTTAACCGGCAATCCTCGCTATGAAACATTACAATCTATTAAACAAACGGAAAGAAAAAACATATTAATCAATTGCAATTTTACATACGGAATTTTTGAAGAGGTACGTAACACCTGGTTAGAAGACATCATTCATTGTGCCGATGCATTGGAAACACCTTATATTATTTCACAACACCCAAGAGATACCGGAGATTTATCATCTTATCACGGAGTAATCCGCTCTTCATCAACCCAGGTAGCCGAGCAATTAAAAAATAGCCGTTGCCTGGTTACCCGCTTTAGCTCACTAATACATGAAGCATTGGTAGCAGGTATTCCTGTGATTTATTACAATCCGCATGGCGAACGAATGGCCTATGATTTTGGATTTAATGATGAATTCTTAATACTGGCTACTAATAAACACCAATTAGAAAAAGCCTTAATAAAAGCATTAGATTTTTCTGACATTGAAAAAATAAAAAATTATTTAGTCAATCATTGCATACAAAAAGAAAAAACACCCACTCAAACTATTAAAGAACTGTTTTACTTCTTAAAGTTTAAACCAAGTCGCTTTTCCATAACAGATGCATGGAAAATCATCTTATATCACCCATTTTTGTTACGAATAATTTGGAACATTAAAAAAAGTTAGTCTTGGGTATCATTCAAAAACAATCGTTTTATTCTTCACTTACCTTAGGTATAGGAATTCTTTTAGGATTCTTTACCAGTGGATATTTATTACCAAATTTTTTCACTGAAGAACAAAATGGTGTGCTCACCTTACTTAATTCGTATTCGCTAATATATAGTCAGATAGCCATGATGGGGTTAAGTACAGTAATTATTCGATTTTATCCGCACATTAAAGATATTCATCAGCACCGCCCTCAATTTTTATGGTTTATCACTTTGTTGGGATTAATTGGTTTTTCATTCTTTCTTTTGTTTTATTATCTAACCAAACCTTTCTTTAAATCTATCTTTGAAGCTTCTCCCCTCTTTAGTCAGTATTATTTTTTACTTATTCCATGGACATTTTCTCTACTGTTTTTTTATCTCTACGATTCATACTCAACTGCGATACAAAAGCCGGTTCGAGGATTTACATTAAAAGATGTTGTACAACGTTTACTTATTTTATGTAGTATTGGAGCATATATATTTTATACCCTTCGATTCTCAGAGTTCATATGGGCATACTCAATATCTATTCTGATTCCGTCATTATTGATGGCTATACTTCTTATCCATGAGGGTCATTTCAATCTGGGTTTTGATTTCATACAAAGCTATCGTGTACACTTTAAAGACATGTCGAAAGTAGCTGGTTATTCCTTTTTGCTTGGACTTACCTATGTAGGTGTAACCAATGTTGATGCAATTATGATTGAACGATACATTAACCTAGAAGCTGCCGGAATTTACGGAAGAAATATGTTCTTTGGTGTGTTGGTAGCTTTGCCCTACCGCGTTTTACATAAGTCAGCCTCAGGATTACTTGCTGCACAATTCAAACAAAATGACCTTACTGCAATAAAAAATATCTATTATAAATCTTGCCTCAACCAACTAATAATTGGTTTGTTTTTATTTTGTATGATGTGGATTAATATTCATAATATTTATCAAATCATTCCAAAAAGTTATGAAGCTGGGAAGTATGTCATCTTTTTTATCGGACTGGGTAATTTGATAAATATGGCCGGAGGGGTAAATACCGCCGTCATTAGTTTTTCTCCCTATTTTAGGTGGAATACATATTTTGTAATGAGCCTGCTTGTGCTCATTATATTAACCAATATGGCTTTTATTCCTTTATATGGAATTACTGGCGCTGCTTTAGCTACAGCAATTTCATTATTTATGTATAATGCAGGTATGTTTATTCTGCTGTTGGTGAAGTATAAATTTCAACCTTTTCATATTAAACATGGGTTGGTAATTATCTATGCATTGATAGGAATATTAGCCTGTAGAGCATTGCCAATTATTTCTTATTATATTATTGATCTTGTAATTCGATGCATCATTTTTACATCTGTCTTTGGCTCTCTAATATTATTTACTCGTATTTCACCAGATATAAATGGGTTTGTAGCATTTATGGTGAAGCGTATTCGATTAAAGAAAAAAAATTAAATGTTATGATTTAATGCCGGATGAGATGTACAAACCCATGTTGTTTTTCACCGGCATACTCTAATATCCAAAAATATACTCCGTCCACTGCCAAATTACCAGAATCTTTTACATGGCCATCCCAGCAGGGATTGTTTGAACCGCTCTCATATACCAAAATTCCCCAACGATTATAAATGTACATTTTATAGCAATACGCGCCATTTGCATTAACAGGACAAAACAAATCATTTAAGCCTGGAGAAACAGTGGGTGTAAATACATTAGGCATAATTAAACTATCCGGATTATAATCACCAAAACCGCCAGCCGTAAAGGTTTGGGTGAGACTTGCAGTACATGCCCCATTAAATACCACCTGCGTAACATTTACAGAATTATTAAATGCTACATTAAAAATGGTATCCCCCGGAGCCAACGTATCACCATTGATGATGAAAATGGTATTGGTTTGATTGGTTGCAAAATTTTGTAGTGCAACTGTTACTCCACCACAATTACCCGAAGCTACAAAACCAAATCCAGGCACCGGAATTACATCATCCACTTGTACAGTTTGATACACAGTATCTACACAAAAACCATTATCTATAATCAACATGTAATCGGTAGTAACAGGTGGACTTGCTATTGGATTAGAAATATTCGGATTGCTAAGCCCGGTAGCTGGTATCCAGGTATAAGTATATCCAGGCTGAGGGGGAATGCCTATCTGTACCGATGAACTTTGGCAAACATCAATTTGAGCTAAATCTGGATTGCCGGGATTATCTACAATAGTAATTTGTTTTGAAATTGTATCACTGGTAATACAAGAGCTTAAGGTTGTATCAGTAACTATGAGAGTTACAGTATAAGTACCAGCGCTTGGATAGGTATGATATGGATTGGGAAGATTAGAGGTATTTCCATCCCCGAAATCCCATTGATGTAAAAACGAAGTAGGAGCATTACTTTGAAACTGGTAATTAAAACCTGAGCATACGGCTGAAGGAAAATCAAAATCAGCATTCACAACGGGCATTTCAATACTTAATTTAAATACACCGTTATTACAATTTGTACTGTTATTGGTTTGCGACCAAGCACCGGGCGTTGTGGGAAAATCATCATATCCGCCGCAACCGGCACAAACAGATTGATAAATTACACCATTTTTATCAAAACGACTGGTTCCTCCATCTACATGTTCACGACTTTGAGGGCCTCCAAAATAGGTAGCATATACCAACGAATCAAAATTTGCAGCATATACTGCAACATAAAAATTAAAACCGTCGCCACTGGATGTTTGAAAGGCATTGGAAGTTACCGGCAATCCTGTTAAAGGAATTCCGCTGATCAAACTTCCACCCCAGCCAGATATGTATACATTTTCACAAATATCCACCAAAAAGGCAGTAGGCGATATATTCACTTGCCCGTTTCCGTTTCCTATTTGGCTGTTATATATAACGGATGTTAGGCTATTATTCATTTTAGTAACAAATTGTCCGCTATTATTGTTAGAATAAGCCACATTTACACTAGGATATGCCAATGGGTTCTGGGTTTGCCCGAATACATAGATATCATTATCTACATCCAGTTCAATAAAAAATATTTGGTCATAACTATTCGTGCCTATAAATGTACTACTCACCAAAGCGTTTCCGCTTGCATCAATTTTTGCCACAAAACCATCTGCTTTACCCCCATTAAAATTAGGATTTATAACCCCGGTAGTAGTTGGAAAATCAGAAGAAGCAGTACCTCCTACTACATACACATCATTGTTTTGGTCAACTTTAATTCCATATGCCGCATCTTTATTGCTTCCACCTAAAAAGGTACTAAAAATTAAATTCTGAAGATTGGGATCAAACTTAAAAACCACCGCATCCTGAATTCCACCAAATGAAGGTTGCAACGCATTTACTATCGGAAAATCACTTGACTTGGTAGTTGTAGCTATGTAACAATTACCTGTAGCATCCAGCATAATTTCTCCACGGAACTGATCGCCATAATTAAACTGTAATGAATCATAATTAGATACCCAGTATCCTGCACTAAAGTAATTATGATTATAATTTACTCCATCATTAGATGAACCACCAATAAAGGTTGATGCTAATAAATTAGTTCCTGCTGCATTAAACTTAGAAACAAAAATATCTGTACCTGTACTGAAATATGTTCCATTTTGCATAAATCCAATATACGAACCTCCATTGTAGGTTTGGTCATACGCTCCAGGAGTAGTTGGAAAATCAGAAGAGCTGGTTACACCAAACATATACAGTTCATCATTTTCATTTACTATTAAACTATGAACTGTTTCAGTTCCTCCAGTGGCACTTCCTCCTCCCAGATAAGTGGAGTAAACTAAATTGGAGCCATCTGGAGTAAACTTTGTAATTACTACATCGGTTACACCATATGTACTTCCATTAAGATTTGTTGTAGTTTGATACGCCCCCACCGTTACTGGATAACCCACATTGTAAGCCATACCACCCGTATAAAAATGCCCTTGGCTATCATAAGTAGCTGTCATTCCAAAATTATCAGAAGTTGAACCGGTAAATGATGAAAATATGAGCGTAGGGTCTATCACTAAGGGAAGATTGCGATTATATTTTCCAACTTCGAAAGTGAACTCTCCATTGGGTTGTTGAATATACCTGCAATAAATTTCTTTTTTTTCACCTTGTATCATTTGATAAGCATACGGTTTTTGTTCGGTAACCGTTCCCAGGCTGGTTTTTACTATTAAATGTCCATCTTTAATTTTTGCTTCTGTTACCCCATCATATTTCCAGCGCAAATCAGCAATATTTCCTCCGGGATGTATAATAAAATCATATTTTAACTTACCGGCAGCATTGTAAAAATGTAAATCAATTTGATTCCATATATTTTGGTAATATACTTTTTGTTTGGGATACAATTCACTGACCCAATTTTCAGGATCGTTTCCTAAATAATAATTCAAATAATGTTTTACAGGATCGGTTGAAAAATGATGGGCTTCTTTATTAGCATTTATAAATATCGTCTTAAAAGCATGACCACGGATAAATTGCTGATGGTTTGCAAGTGGAGACGTATGAGCATGATGCATAGCAGAACGATCTACAAAATGCCAGGTAATAACACCCGGCTCAATAAACATGGCACCACCGGGAAGGTCACATTTGTAATTAAACTCTTCAGGCCACTGGCCTTTATTTTCAACAAAAAGATAACTAGATTGAGCAGCTACTATGCCACATAACAAATGGGGAATAATAAGGAAATATAAAAATTTTCGCATGCAATCTGAATTAACTTAATAAATTTACAAAAAAACGTAAAATCAACAAACAATCAGGGTTCACATACACGTCTCAATAAACCTGGATCATCAGAAATAATTCCATCTACTCCCCATAGATGCAATTTTTTCATAATGGCTGCATCATTTACGGTCCAAGGAATAATTTTCTTCCCAATTGCATGGATTCTTTGAACCATTGATTTGGAAACCAATGGATAATATGGGCTGTATGCATACGCTTTAAAGCCATATTTTTTTTCAATTTTTAAAATATTCACAGGCGACGCTGATAAAATAATCAATGGAATATTTTCATCCATTGAATGCATGGTTCGTAATGTGCGATAATCAAAGGATTGAATAGAAGTTCGTGAAATGATATTCTTTTCCTTTAATACCTGATATAGTAAAACACAAAAGGTATCGGGGGAAGGATGATTTTTATAATCGCCCGATGGAGTACTTTTTGTTTCGATATTAAAGTAAACCAGCTTACTATGTTTTTTCTCCCATGCCAATGCAGCATCAATTACTTCAGCAAGCAAAGGTTTATATACCTTCATTTTGCGTTGTAGCGGAAATCGCTCATTACCTATTGAGCCGCAATCAAACCCACGAATATCTTCATAATTCATCCGATAGATATTTAATCGTTGCTCATCCCTTTCCTCCAAGGTCATTCCATCCGGAGTGGTACATATTTTTGAAGAAATCCACGGTTCATGTGAAACTACCACCTGGTGATCAGCACTAATAACTACATCCAATTCCAGCGTGGTAGCGCCACTATCCAATGCTGCAATAAAGCCCGGAATGGAGTTTTCAGGATATCTTGCACGATAACCACGATGTCCTTGAATATCAAACCCACCCTGACAAAAAACTTTATCTATTAAACTAACAGCTACAAATAATAAAACAAATCGTGTTATTTTAAAACGACTAAACATTATTTGGCTGTAACTTTAAACTCTGTTCTACGATTCAGGGCTCTACCTTGTTCAGTAGCATTATCTGCTATGGGCATAGTATCGCCGTAGCCTTTGTATGATAAACGGGCTGCAGCAATGCCCTGAAATATCAAATAATCATAAACTGCTTTGGCACGGTTTTCTGATAATTTTTGATTGTAAGTTTTATTTCCAACGTTATCAGTATGACCTCCAATTTCAATTTTCATGGAAGGATTTGCTTTAAGTAATTCTGCCAATTTGTTTAACTCTGCTTTTGATTCATTTAGCAAATCGTACTTATCGGTATTAAAGTATACATTTTTTAATACCACAGCCCCACCCACTTCAATGGGTTGTAAAGGAATATCAATCAAAAACGGGCGAAGCGAATCATTGGCTTTTACATCATACGATTCAGAAAAAAATAAATACCCTTGCTTGTTTACGTTCAATGCATAGCGTTTATCAGGTGGAATGCTTACCAAAAATTCACCATTTATAGGATCAGAAGATGATTCAACAATTACATTTCCGGTTTGAATATCAATTAGCTGAAACTGAGCTTGCAAAGGCACTCGGGTTTTACGATCCAGCACTTTTCCTTTTAAATAAGTAACCGGCTTAGGACGAACCGTTTGAGGAATTTCAAACATATACAAATCATATTGCCCTAACCCTCCCAACTGATTGGATGCGAAATAACCGCGTGTACCATCAGCACTGATTATCAGGCTTCGTTCATCAGCTACTGTATTGATGGGATATCCAAGATTGATAGGTTCACCAAATACATTAGATGCAGGGTCTTTACGGGCAACAAAAAAATCATATCCCCCCATGCCTTCATGGCCATCTGAACAAAAATATAAAGTACTTCCATCGGGATGAATAAAGGGAGAAATTTCATTTCCTACCGTATTAACGGGTGCTCCAAGATTTACTGGGTTTGACCAGGTACCATCTGACTGGCGTATGGAATACCAAATATCATTTCCACCAAGGCCTCCCGGACGATTGCTAACAAAATACAAGGTTTTTCCATCCGAAGAAAAAGAGGGTTGAGACTCAAAAGCATCTGTATTAATGGGAGATTCTAAATTTACCGGGGCTGACCATTCATTCCCTTTTTTTTCAACCAAGTAAATATCCATACTTTCATCCCGCATTTTGCGATTATTTGCTGCAAAAAACATAAATCTTCCATCTGGCGATACATTGGCTGCTCCTTCATTGCAATCAGTATTTACTGGTGGGCCGAGGTTTTTACGCAATGTCCAACCATTATCACTACGATAACTAATGTAGAAATCTTCAAAAGTACCATCCATGGAGCGACAATGTGCGCTTTCACTTTTTTCACGAACAGTATAAATTATGAATGAACCATCTGCCGGCATGGAGGGATGATATTCAGAAGAGGCACTGTTAATTTGATTACCTAAATTTACCGGCATAAATGGTACCGGATGTTCCATAAGAAAAGCTGCTACTTCGCACTTACGAAGTAAACCCATATATTTATCAGCCATGGCTTTTTTTGGAGCTGCCTTTTCAAGATATGCACCAATAGCCCTTGCGGCTTCTCTGAATTTCTGTTGCTTCATTAAAATATCGCCTATGGTTGAGTAATATACAGCATATCGTTTTTCATTTAACTCAATCAATTGGATATAATATTGCTCAGCTTTCTCGTAATCCTTTTTATCCAAATAAATTTCTCCTAACAGGGCATAGGCTTCTCCAAACCGAGGCTCAATTTTTAAAGCTTCCTCTAGCTTTTTGATGGCCTTATCGTCTTCACGTTTCATGGCCAAATTATATCCTTCTTCAAATACTTTGATAGCTTTTTTGTTGGATATTGAATATTGATTTTGAGCAACTGAACAAGCACTGATTAGAATGTGTATAATCAAATAAATGAATATGGTAATTGAATTATTTTTCATGCTACTAATTTAATGATGAATGAATCTAGATAAATACCAATCAAAAAGTTTTATAGTTTATTAAATCATAGTATCCTTTCATTTTATATTGCGAATTTTTTTTCATACAGTCATATATATTCTTAAAAGTAATTAGGGTATATTCATATACTTATGAGTTTGTAAAGAAATACTCCATTCTGGGTGTTGCTTTACAAATTCTATAATACGAGGTAACATTTCTTTTTCTTTACTCCATTCGGGTTGAAAAAATAATCGACAAGTTTTATTGACACGTTTGGCATATTCCATTCCCCAATCCAAATCAGATGTATGATAAACGATTACTTTTAGTTCATTAGCATGTTTATAAATGGAATCGTGTGGTTTTTTGAATTTTTTAGGAGAAAAACAAACCCAGTCAAACACTCCGGAAAAAGGATAAACACCGGATGTTTCAATCAAAGTTTCAATGCCATTTTTTTTTAATTCGCGGGTTAATGGCCCAAGATCATACATCAGTGGTTCGCCTCCAGTAATCACGCAACGTACAGCACCTGCATCCAGTACCCATTTCACCATCTGATGTACAGAAGTATTTGGGTGTTTATTAGCCTCCCATGATTCTTTCACATCACACCAAACACATCCTACATCACATCCGCCTAAACGAAGAAAATACGCAGGCTTTCCTGCATTGGCTCCTTCTCCCTGAATAGTATAAAAGTGCTCCATGAGCGGATAAGTTATCTCCGCATCAGCTATCGCATGTACATCATAAAAATCGTTAGTTATCAAGGAGTAGAACAGATTTTTTCTAATGCAAATTTAATCAATTCCTCTACGGCCTTGTGCCCATCAGCAGAGAAAGTACGGTTGATACGGTTTGCCACAACAGTGCAAACCGTACATACTTTATGGCCCAGCAATGTGCCCAACCCATAAAGGGCTGAAGTTTCCATTTCAAGATTTGTTGTATGATATTCTTTATACCTGAATTTTGAATAATTATCAATCAATTCGGGATAAAGAAGTTCGTACCGCAATTTTCTACCTTGAGGAGCATAAAAGCCGGGGGCAGTTAATGTAATTCCATGATGACAATTGTCGCCACGAAACAATTTCAATAGATTTTCAGATGCTTTAAAAACATACGGTTTAGATAATACATGCGGATAACCCGTTTGCCATGTAAAATCTTCAATCATATCCATCTGTTCAATGGATTTGTGATATTTATAATAGTTCATTAATCCATCCAAACCAATTACATACGCTGATGCGATAAAACTATCTACTTCAATATCCGGTTGCAAGGCACCGGTAGTTCCCAAACGAATCAAATTCAAACTTTTTTTCTCTGACTTTTCGGTACGGGTTTCCAAATCAATATTTACCGCAGCATCCAGTTCATTTAGTACAATATCAATATTGTCTGTACCGATTCCGGTAGAAATACAGGAAATTCGTTTTTTACCAATATATCCGGTATGTGTAATAAATTCACGATTTCCGGTACTTACTTCCAACCGGTCAAAATGACGAGACACCTCAGCCACACGTCCCGGATCCCCTACTAAAATCACTGTATCAGCCAGCTCTTCCGGGCGTAAATTGAGGTGATACACCCCGCCACGATGATTAATGATAAGTTCTGATTCTTTAAATTGCATAATTAGCAAGATATGCTTCAAACTTATACATTTTTTCAAGGAAAATTTATAGCTATGAACAGAAAAAAGTTTGGTTTTATACTTAATAACTTCTATTTTTGCCATCCCAATTTCAGGTCGTGAGAAAATTGCAAGAATATATCATAAATTACGAAGGCCTGAAAACCGGGAGTCATACATTTGATTATTTAATCAATGATGATTTTTTCAGGGAGTTCTTTGAAGCAGAGACGGAATTTAGCCAGGCTGATCTAAAAGCTACTGTTCATTTAATGAAAGATCCCACCATGCTGGTGTTTGATTTTGAAATTTTAGGAACAGTATATATGCCTTGTGACCGGTGTTTGGATGACTATCATCAACCTATTGAAATCAGGCAAAAATTGATTGTAAACTTCGGAGAGGAAGACCAAGGAGATGATGACACGATTATCACCCTGCCCCGATCAGAATTTGAGATTAACCTGGCACCATACATGTATGATTATATTCTACTTTCAATCCCCATGAAACGGGTTTGCCAAAATGATGTAAATGAAACTAAAACCTGTAATCAGGAAATGATTGAAAAACTTAAATCATATCGAAATTCTGGTCAAACTGCTGAAGAAACTGATCCCCGGTGGGAGGCTTTAAAAAAAATAATGGATAATAATTAAATAGTACAGTCATGGCACATCCTAAACGAAAAATATCCAAGACTCGGAGAGATAAGCGCAGAACTCATTACAAGGCTACTGCACCTACACTTTCTACCTGTCCCACAACAGGAACTGTTCACCAGCGCCACCGTGCCTATTATGTTGATGGCAACCTTTATTATAAAGGAAAGCTAGTTGTTGAAGCTAAAACATCAGCTTAAAATATTTTTAATTTGTATAGGTACCGGGCAATAATTAATTGTCCGGTTTTTTCATTTGTTTTAAAATCATTCCTTTCCAAACAAAATGGCTTATTTAGGATAAATAATTGCCATTCAAATAAATTCATACTTTTGTTACCATATCATACAATATGATCAAAATTGGCTTAGATATCATGGGAGGGGATTTTGCTCCCAATGCAACCATTCAAGGGGCTATCGAAGCAAAAGAAACATGGGGCAATGAAATTGAATTGGTTTTATTGGGAGATGCTGTATTGATAACTAACATGTTAAAAGAAAAAGGAGCCGATCCAGGCCAATTTACCCTTGTAAATGCACCGGAAATAATTGGTATGTCCTCCAGTCCGGTAAAAAGTTTTGCCGAAAGACCACAATCCTCAATGGCAGTTGGGTTTGATATGCTTCGCGACGGAAAAATTCATGGATTTTGTAGTGCAGGCAATTCAGGTGCTATGTTAGTGGGAGCCTATTTTAAAGTAGGATTATCACGTGAAGACCTTCGCCCCTGTTTAATTTCCATTTTACCCAATTTATATGGTCAAGATGGAATTATTTTGGATGTAGGTGCCAATGCAGATTGTAAACCAGAAAATCTACTTGACTTTGCCATACTAGGTTCTACCTATGCCGAAAGCGTACTTAAAATTAAAAACCCTAGAGTTGGTTTAGTAAATATAGGTGAAGAACCCGAAAAGGGCAATCAGCTAAGTATTGCTGCTCATAAACTAATGGCAGAATACAAGAGGATAAATTTTGTAGGGAATCTGGAAGGACGAGACCTTTTTGATGGCAAGGCTGACGTTGCTGTTTGTAGTGGATTTGTAGGGAATGTAATTTTAAAACTATCTGAAAAATTTTATGAAATTGCAATTCATAAAGGAGGAAAGAATGATCCATTCTATTCCAAATTCAATTATGAACAACATGGAGGTTCGCCCATTTTAGGAGTAAATAAACCCGTAATTGTTGGGCATGGCATTAGTTCCTCACTGGCTATAAAAAATATGATTCGCCTAACAAAAGAAATGATCGAAAGTTCAGTTTGTGAAAAAATAAAAGAAGCGGTACAGCATGCATAAAATCACAGCAGCCATCACCGGTGTTCAGGGGTATGTTCCCGACTATATTCTTACCAACAAAGAGTTAGAAACCATGGTGGATACCACCGATGAATGGATTACTAGCCGCACCGGCATACGAGAACGGCGTATTTTAAAAGGAAAAGACAAAGGCACCTCTGTGATGGGGATTGAAGCTGTAAAAGGATTACTTAAAAAAACAAATACCAATCCCAAAGAAATAGACCTACTTATTTGTGCCACCGTAACACCCGATATGCAATTTCCGGCTACTGCTAATATCATTGCTGATGCAATAGGTGCTACCAATGCTTTTAATTATGATATCAATGCTGCATGCAGCGGATTTATTTATTCTTTGGTTACAGCTTCAAAATTTATTGAAAGTGGTACATATAAAAAAGTAATTGTAGTAGGTGCCGATAAAATGTCATCCATTATTGATTACACCGATCGGGCAACTTGCATCATTTTTGGAGATGGAGCCGGAGCTGTATTGTTAGAACCTAATAGCGAAGGCTATGGTATTATGGATGAAATTTTAAAAAGCGACGGGTCAGGAGCACAATACCTGCATCAGAAAGCTGGTGGTTCTCGCCGCCCGGCATCACATGATACCGTGGATAGACGTGAACACTATGTTTATCAAGAAGGGCAAGCCGTATTTAAGTTTGCCGTAACTAACATGGCTGATGTGTCAGCCGAAGTAATGGAACGCAATCACTTAAAACCCGAAGACATTGCATGGCTGGTGCCTCATCAAGCCAATAAACGTATCATAGAAGCAACCGCACAACGGATGCAATTACCCGAAGAAAAGGTAATGCTGAACATTCATAAGTATGGAAATACAACATCCGGAACCATTCCGCTATGCCTGTGGGAATATGAATCCCAATTAAAACGGGGCGACAATTTAATTCTTTCTGCATTTGGGGGTGGTTTTACGTGGGGGGCTGTGTACGTAAAATGGGCCTATGATGGTAAAAAATTTAAGGAAGAAGTTGATAAATTATAGAATATCAATAACGTATTTTTCAACATGCATTTTTTATTCCCACATTCCTTTTAATATCCACCATCCAAAGCGAATAAGCATATGGCCTTTTTCCTTTTCTCCTTTAATGATAAATAGTAAGCCCAACAACATTGCACCAAGTGGCTTGATGGTATATTCCATATATCGTTTCAACTTTACATTCCAAGGGGCATCTGCTACTTCTAATTTTTCACCTTTGGCAAAACCCAAGCAAAACTTTTTCAAATAATCAGCATTCAACTTGGTATTATCTACTATATGATACACAATTAAATCAGGCTGATACCAAACACAGTCTTTATCATGCTTATCTTTTACCCTTGAAAATAATTCCTTTTCTTCACCTGCTAACAAAATAGCTCCTTTTCTTCCCAAATTAGGATTAAAAAATCCGTAAGTATCAAAAAAATCTCGTCGAAAAGTCATGTTGCTGCCACAAGGAAATTTACCCCAATATAATATCGCTCCGGGTTGATTTCCCGGATCAAACTGCCCGGTTACTCCCCAATAATGTTTGGTGTACCAAATCGGTTTACCATCTACAAATTCTGGAATTATTTTTCCGCCCAATGCCATCATGTTTGGATTTTGCTCAAAATACTTTACACACTTTTCAAGAAAATCAGGAGGCGCAATGGCGTCATCATCTAAAAAAGTAATCAGCTTACCCGTTGATTCTTTTATACCTCGGTTACGGGCATGTGATAAACCCTGTTGTGCTTCATTACAAAAAACAATGTGTAGTTCGGGATGATCTGATATAAATTCCTGAATTTGTTCAGCAGAACGATCAGTACTGTTATTATTAATTACCACAATTTCAAAATCAGATTTCGCCAAGGTTTGTACTGCTAATGCATCCAAGGCTTTTCTAATGTACTTTTCCCGATTATACGTACAAATTACAGCTGAAATCTTAAAGCAATGATTCATTTCATGCAAATGTACGAATAGTATTATCTTCGTAAACAAATCCATGTATATGCAACTTTTTCAAAACCGTTTGGTACGAGTTGGCATTGTAGTTTTAATTGGTATAATCTCCTTGATTCGAGGGCTGATACTTACCAGCTTAGAACATCGGAATGCCAACGGATATGATGAACAAATGTGGACCAGCTCATCCATTGCATCGTATCAAATGTATTTTAAAGGCCATATTCGCCCAACCAAAGAATTGGATAATTGGTGGCCAACTTATGCATGGATACATGGTATTGACATTTTTACAGGCGAAAAGTGGAGCCAGTTTAATCCTGATACCATAAAATTTCCTTACGATTTTATTACAATAAAAAATATCAGTGAAGTAGTAAAATATGATACTTTAAAATTTCCTCGAAAAGAGTTTCAGTGGTACGACAGGGCCATGTGGACTTTTGGATGGAAAGCTCCCAATGTAGGAAAATATATCATGGGCTGGTTTATTAATACATTTGCATCTAACAAGCCTGATCCTAACGGTTATTTTGTATTTGCTCATCCGGTAAACCACGGAAATGTTAAAGCTAAGCTGCCTCAAGAATACAAAGAAGATGAATATGCTCCCAGTTCATTATACAGTTCGTCTCCTTTTAGTTTTGCTCCTTCAGAATACATTCATCTTGCCAGAATTCCCAATGCAATTTTTACCGCTTTCATTGTTGTATTAGTATTCTTAACTGCATGGTTGTATTTAAATTTTTGGACAGGATTGATTGCCGCCTGCTGGCTTTTGCTGAATCAAATATTTTTTGATGTTAATTCAGCCGTTGGGTTAGATTCATTTTCTACATTCCTCACTACACTAGGAGTAGTTTTTATTATTGCAACTATAAATGCTGTTAGAAAAAACAAACCTTGGTGGCTGGTAATTCTAATTTCCTTAGCTAATGCAGTGGTCATAGGATTGGCCATTGGTAGTAAGCTAAATGCCGGGGTTCTTGTATTTATTAGCATTGCCTGCTTTGTTCTCATGGGATTACTCTTGATATGGCAAGCTCTCAATAAAAAACAAATAGTAAAAATGAAATCTCAAACAGTAGATTCCGGGAAAAGTTCAAAGATTTTTGTTAAGCAACTGCCTCAACTGATAGTTTCCGGAATAATTACTGGCCTAATAAGCATCAGCTTGTTTATTCAACTCAATCCTCAATATCAGGGGGCCAGTATTAAAAAAATAAAGGCAACCCGTGAAAGTATTGATGATTATTTTACCAAACGAGCCAATATCCTTACCCAAAACGAAAAACGTGATAACCCGAAAGAATATAATAATTGGGCAAAATTGAAGCGCGACAGGAGCATGAAATTAAATCTGATGTTAGAACGGATAGCCTATGTAAAAGACATTAAAAAAAATTACTACGGTACCTTTGGTTACATCCTTAAAGTACCTTTTAATTTTCTGGATGGATTATTGGCTTTAGTGGGTATTATCGTGCTAGGAAGATTTGCCTGGAAAAAATGGAAACAGGAAAAAATATTTCATGCATCTGCCATGTTACTCCTGGCATTTCTAATTATTTTTTGGGGGAATACTGACTTTTTATGGATTGATTGGGCTCGCTATTTCACACCTATATTCCCACTTTACAGCATACTAATTGCAGTAGGCTTGCTCCACATTATCTCATTGGCAAAAAACAAACTAGCTAAAAAGTAATTTTTTAAACAAGGATTAATTAATCAAGAAAACTTTGTTTTGATAATGGGTGTTAATTCTTCCCGATTTTTTATTTTATATTCCTTGCTTCATCTATGCCCATAAATTAATAACTTTTATAGGCCTTTCGCTACCATCCCAACACATATGCAAAGATAAGCGGAGCTACAATGGTAGCATCACTTTCTATAACAAACTTAGGAGTATCAATGCCCAGCTTGCCCCATGTAATTTTTTCATTGGGCACAGCTCCGCTGTAGCTTCCATAAGAAGTAGTAGAATCAGAAATCTGGCAGAAATACGCCCAAAAAGGGATATCATGCATTTCCATGTCCTGATATAACATAGGCACTACACAAATGGGGAAATCACCGGCTATCCCCCCACCTATCTGAAAGAATCCAACACCTTTTCCTTGGCAGTTTTTTATGTACCAGTCGGCCAACCACATCATGTATTCAATACCACTTTTCATGGTAGAGGGTTTAAATTCTCCCTTGATGCAATAGGATGCAAAAATATTTCCCATGGTACTGTCTTCCCAACCCGGCACTACAATGGGTAAGTTTTTTTCGGCGGCAGCTACCATCCAACTATCTTTCGGGTCAATCTCATAATATTGCTTCAACTCTCCTGAAAGAATCATTTGATACATGTATTCATGGGGGAAATAACGCTCTCCAGCCTTATCGGCTTTATTCCATACCCGATACAAATGTTTCTGCAAACGCCGAAATGCTTCTTCTTCAGGAATGCATGTATCCGTAACACGATTGTAATGATTCTCCAGAAGTTCCCATTCATCTTGCGGACTTAAATCACGATAATGGGGCACTCTTTTATAAGAATTGTGAGCCACTAGGTTCATTATATCTTCTTCCAGGTTAGCTCCTGTACAAGAAATGATATGAACTTTATCCTGACGAATCATTTCAGCCAATGACTTTCCCAATTCTGCTGTACTCATAGCTCCAGCAAGGGTAATCATCATCTTTCCATTATCCAGCAAATGTGCTTCATATCCTTTGGCAGCATCTACTAAAGCTGCAGCATTAAAATGCAAGTAATTTTTTTCAATGAATTGTGAAATCGGTCCTTTCATATCCGTATCAAATTAAATTTAAAGTGAATATTTATTTTTTACCGGCCTTTTTCTTCGCTGCCGGTTTTGCTTTCTTTGAATTTATAAACATTTGGTTAGCCAATTGATAAATAAGGCGGGAAGCTACATTGGCATCCCACTCATCTTTACCCGGTGCAACTTCCACTACATCAAACCCAACTAGTTCACGTCCGCTTTGTACCACTTTTTTTATCAGCAATAACGCTTCATGAAATTCCAATCCACCAGGAACTGGGGTCCCGGTATTGGGGCAAAGTTTTGGGTCTAAACCGTCAATATCAAAACTGATGTACACCTTTTCCCCCAAGTTGGCAATAATTTCATCACATTGCTGACTCCAAGTTTTTCCTTCATATTGCTGATTTTTCAGTTGCTCATCAGTAAACATGATAATACGTCCTTTCGACTGATCCACTATATCTTGCTCCTGCTGGCACCAGTCGCGAATACCAACTTGTACCAGATTTTTCAAGTTTTTCAGCTGCAGTGCATTGTACATAATACTGGCATGGCTGTATGTAAAATTTTCATAAGCAATACGTAAATCTGCATGGGCATCTATGTGCAACACACTGTAGGTATGCTTATCTGCTAATGCTTTCATTAGACCTAATGGAGTTGAATGGTCACCGCCGATGAGAGCAACCATTTTTCCGGCCTGTATAATTTTTTTGGCTTGATTGAATACCCAATCATTCATGGAAGCACATTCCGCATTTACAAAAGCCAGCATTTGTTTGGCTTTTTCAGTTTCAGCCTGTTCAGGTTGCTCTGTAAGTAAATGAATATAGGCTTCAGCGTATTTACGGGCTTTTTTACTGCGTTTTCGCAATTCTTCAGGCAAAGGAAGCATACAAATGGCATTATTCCATGCCTGAGGTATATCAGCCAAAAAAAGATCTACCTGACGGCTGGCTTCTAAAATAGCTGCAGGCCCTTTAGCAGCACCAGTAGCATAGCTCACCGTAACATCCCAAGGTACAGGAATAAGAATTAATTCAGCCTGCGATACATTGTATGGAAGGCCAAATATACCGCTATGTATACCAGCAGGACCGTTGGGATCAAACATAGTTTTTTGTTGGGTGCTAGCCATGCTTAACAAATTTATTTTTAAGCTGCAAAGATAAGGTTTTATGCCGAAGGGCTGTTAGAAGGAAAAGATTCTTAATAGGAAATAGTATTTAATTACATTTTGAATTTGTAGAATAGCCCGATTCAATACGGATCCACATCTATCTGAAATACCACTCGTTTTCCATCGGGAGTTTGTTTTACAGTTTGCATGGCTGCTAGTATCCATTGTTTGCATGTATTTAATGGTGCCCCTAATTCCAAACGTATCAATACACGGAATAAAAACTGATTTCTAATACGTGCTACACCCGGCATTTCTGGACCTAATACCCTGTCACCAAGCTGTTGTTTTAACAAATGGGCCAAATGCAAGGCAGCTTGTTTTACCAGAACATAATCAGTTGCTTTGAGGGTAATTTCAATGAATTTATAATAAGGTGGATACTTGAAATTACTTCGTTCCAGCAATTCCTGCCGAGCCATGGCTTCGTAATCATGATGGATTACATGGCGTATAATAACATGCTGCGGATTATACGTTTGTATCACTACCTTGCCCTGCCGATTACGTCTTCCGGCCCTACCTGCAACTTGACTCATGAGTTGATAGGCACGTTCATGCGCCCTAAAATCAGGGAAGTGCAGCATGTTATCAGCATTCAGTATCCCTACTACCGAAACATGATCAAAATCCAAGCCCTTAGTTATCATTTGGGTACCAACCAAAATATCAATCGCCCCATCAGCAAACTGATGTAAGATTTCCTGATATGCATTTTTTCGGCGGGTAGTATCTAAATCCAAACGGGCAATTCGTGCTTTGGGGAACAAGGGTTGTAGCTCATCTTCTACCTTTTCAGTTCCAAAGCCTTTTTTATCAAGATTTACACTGCCACAAGCCTTACATGCATCTACCATGCGTTCGGTATAACCACAGTAATGGCAACGTAATTGATCAGAATTTTTATGATAAATGAGTGAAATATCACAATGTTTGCATTGAGGGACCCAGCCACATTCACCACATTGCAGCATAGGAGCATAGCCCCGGCGGTTTTGAAAGAGGATCACTTGTTCGCGCCTATCTAAAGCCTGCTGTATTTCTTGAAGTAACAAAGAGGTAAAATGCGACTGCATTTTTTTGTGTTTCAATTCATGCTTAACATCAGCAGTAATAATATCAGGCAAGGATACATTACCAAATCGACTTTTCAGTTCAGCTAGGGTATATTTCCCAATTTGTACATTATGATACGATTCAAGTGAAGGAGTAGCTGAACCAAGCAGTACATGCGCCTGCTTACGGGTAGCTAAGTAGATTGCTGCATCCCGTGCATTATAACGAGGGTCTGGGTCGTGCTGTTTGAACGAAGCATCGTGCTCTTCATCCACCACAACCAGTCCTAATTGAGTAAATGGTAAAAAAAGAGCTGATCGAGCTCCCAGTATAATCTGAAATCGCGTATTGCCTTTACTGAAATTTAAAACATTGTTCCATACCTCCACCCGTTCATTTTCATTGAATCTGGAATGGTACACTCCTACCTTTCCAGGAAAAAAGCGTTGTAGTCGTTGAATAAGTTGGGTGGTAAGAGCAATTTCAGGCAATAAATACAACACTTGCTTCCCTGCATCAATGCATTCTTTTATAAGTGATATATACACTTCGGTTTTTCCGCTGGAAGTTACGCCATGAAGCAAAACAGGCTTATTTTGAGCAAATCCCGACTTAATTTGCTGTAGGGTTCGTTGCTGTTCATCGGTAAGGGAATAGGTCGTAGCTGCTTTTACATCATCTGCATGAAAGCGGCCCACTTCCACTTTCACTTCTTTGAATACACTTTTTTTCACCAATTCACGAATAGCTTGGGCAGATACTTGTTCAAACTTTAATAAATCATTTTTTTTTACTTTACGCACCTTGTCTGTATAACGTGAGGATAGGTGTATAAATCGCATCAGCGTTTCAAGTTGTTTTGGAGCTTTAATCAGATCATCAAATATTTTTTTAAGATTTTCTTCCTGGTCAGCCGTTTCAGTAAGTTCGATGTATATTTCGGTTTTAGGTACAAAGCCTTTTTTCATTTCCTGCTCAATCGCCAAATACCCTTTTTCAATCAAACTCTTAATATAAGGCTGAACCGTTTTAATACCAATAAGTTTTACAATTTCATCGTGCGACAGGGCTGGACGCTCCAGCAAGGCTTCAACGATTAGGCATTCGCGGTTGCTAAGAATATTCAGGTCTATATCTCTGTTGGCAAGTACATACTTGTTCTCAGCAGCTAATCGCAGCCCTGAGGGTAAGGCCACATTCATTACTTCGCCCAGGGTACACATATAATATGATGCAATCCATTCCCAGAAACGAATCTGATCAGTAGTAACCACAGGTTGTTCATCTAAAATTTCGAGAATAGGTTTAGCCTGATAGCCTTGAGGAGCTGGAACCTGCGTGCGATAAACTAAGGCTGTGTACATTTTACTTTTTCCAACTTGCACTACTACCCTACAACCGGGTTGTATGATACTTTTTATAGTATCAGGCACTCCATAGGTGAGCTGGCGAGGCAATGCCAACGGTAAAATAACTTCTATCCAATTAGAGCAAGTATGAGAACCTGAAATCATGGCCAATTATACATTACATAGCCAGAATTTCGGCCATTCTTATCAATTGCATATTCATTTTTCCTTCATCACGAATTGCGTGTTCAAAAGGAGTATACACTACTTGATTATTCACAATTCCAACCATCACACCAGATTTACCACGGACCAGGGCTTCAACTGCTTCGTAACCTAACCTTGTACCCAGCATACGGTCGTTACATGTAGGGCTTCCGCCACGCTGTATGTGTCCAAGAATACTCACCCGGGTATCATATTGTGTAAAACGCTGTTTTACAACATCAGCTAATGCTTGTGCTCCACCGGTATCATCGCCCTCAGCAACAATAATTATACAGGATGATTTATTGCGTAGCCACCCCCTTTCCAACTGGTGAATCAGTTGATCCACATACGTTTTTGTTTCGGGAATTAAGATGGCTTCGGCTCCCACCCCAATGCCGGAATGTAAGGCAATCATTCCCGAATCACGTCCCATTACTTCAATAAAAAAGAGGCGGTCATGGCTGGCAGCTGTATCCCTTATTTTATCCACCGCGTCAATAACAGTATTGATAGCAGTATCAAATCCAATAGTAAAATCTGTTCCAGAAAGATCATTGTCAATAGTTCCGGGCAATCCTATAAAATCGATATCCGGATATTCGTTCATAAAAACCCGAGCCCCGGTAAAAGTACCATCACCCCCAATGGCTACAATAGCATTGATATTACGGGATCGAAGGTTTTCATAAGCCCTTTTACGCCCTTCGGGAGTCATAAATTCTTTGCTACGTGCAGTTTTAAGGATTGTTCCCCCTCGCTGAATAATATTACTAACTGAGGAAGAATCCATCGGAATAAAATCATTTTCAATCATGCCCTGATATCCCCTGCGAATCCCCCAAACTTTTAATCCATTGAACAAACCAGTACGAACTACTGCTCGAATACAGGCATTCATACCCGGAGCATCGCCTCCAGATGTTAAAACGGCTATTTGCTGAATATTTTTCACAACTTTTGCAAAGTTATAATCATCAAACCACTAAGATACACGAAGATTTTCCTTAAAGAAATAAGATATAATTAAAACACCTCGATGCTAATGGTTATAAAGATTTTAGATGCTACAATGGTATTATCAATTAGATAAAATAAAAAAGGCAACCCGTAGGTTGCCTCTTCAACAAAGTTTAATTATTTATTAGATAGCACTAATATTTATTACTAATTGACTAATAAATAACGAAGTACGAGATTTATAATTTGAATCAAAACCCACAACCAACCATAAGTTACCCATGGCATCCGTTTCAGCTACAATTGTCTTGTTTGAACTGTTTCTTTCAAACAAACTATAAACCGGTTCAGTAGTACCATTACCTATATTACCAATTACTTTTAAATCTTGTCCATCACTATCTTTTTTAACACCTTTATCTAAAGTAAAGTTGTAAACGGAACCGTTTTTAACAGTACGAGGTTCACTGCTGGATGCACCTACTTTTACATACACATCATTAGCACTGCCAGCCTCAGTGGCTGTGGATGGAGCATTAGAAGCTAATTCCATTTGAAAATTAATTGAATATTGAGTATTGGGTTGTAAACCAGTAATTTGACGGCGAATGTAAAAGAATAAATCTCCACCCATATTTTTAGCACTCAATAGCAATGCCGATTTATTGGTATTCAATGGCTGGGGTAAACGAGTATATTTACATGCAAACGCTATTGCTTGTTGTTCTCCTTCAGTATAATTAGAAATATCGTAAGACCAACCTTGATATTCTTTAGAAAAATCAAAACTCAAATTCATTTCCAAAGCCCCCGATTCTTCTTTTGAACAGCTAGTAAATGCTACTGCTACTATCATTAAAACCGGTACGAAGAATTTTGTTTTCATTTTTTTGTTTTTTGTTATTTTTTTTTGACGCAGCAAATATCATATGGTAATTATGGAATATTTTATACTATTTTTTAGAATAGGGTTTTGGGTTAGTAAAACACCCCTTTCAATTAGTATATGATTTACTCTAATTTAAAGCTCACACTTATAAACAATATGTTAATAACTTTCCAACATGGTAACTTTCAAGATTTATCTATCTTTACCGGTATGAAGGAATTATTGATAACCCTTATTGTGAATGCTGCCTTGATTTTGGTTTTTTCCAAAATTCTTCCGGGAATTCAAGTAAAAAGCTTTACCATAGCTTTTGTTGTAGCAATTTTGATGGCATTGCTGAACACTATTGTAAAACCTATACTTATTTTTCTGACTTTGCCCGTCACACTTATTACGCTCGGTCTTTTTATTCTGGTAATCAATGCCTTTTTAATTTGGCTTGCCGGGCAAATTATTAACGATTTTAAGGTAAATGGATTTTGGCCAGCTCTATTTATGGGTATATTTATTTCGCTGGCTAACTGGATTCTGGGACTTTCTCTTACATTATGAAAAAATATTTCGTTTTTTTCTTTTTTACATGGTTGGGGTGTATACTCTTTTCGGGTTGTTTATCTGAGAAAAAAGCCATGTATTCCATAAAAAATCCTTGGGGGTTGGAAGTTTGGCTACATGCACCCAATTATTCTATTGATCTCCAAAGTGCGAATGATACCTTGTGGATATTGGTAAGAAACCACTATTCACAACCAATAACTTTACAATCTATTGATGAACACCTATTTAAATTATATGCCTATCCAAGATTTTATAAAAAAAAATCTTTTGAAATACTGGCACATACAATGCAAGCCTCTACACTTAGCCTGCAACCGGGAGATGTAAAAGCTTTGGGTTGGATAACAGAACAAGAATTACTACTTGTTTCTAACTGGAAAAATAAAAAAAATATTTCTCCTACCCGCTTACCTATGTTAGTTAATGCTAGAGAATTTGAACCTTACATTCAAATGAAAGTAGAAGTAAAAGTACAAGATAAGTTTATTCGATCTAAAGAAACCCTTTTTTCTATTGATCAAACAACAATTCCTACAGAAACTTACCAAAAGGCAATATTGAGTATTAGTGCAGATGAACCAGAAATATTGCCAGGCAATAAGAAAAAAGAAAACATAATACGTTGCCGTGTAAAAAATACCAGCAATTATGACCAGTATTATTTTGAAAATAGTGGTTCTGTGAGATTTAACCTTTATGGATACAGCAAAAACAGGACTGCGGTAATGGTGCTTCGTTTCAAGGAAGAATATTTTCAACGCAACCGTAAAATCATCCTTAAACCGGGTGAAGAGAAAGAAATTTTTGCAGAAAATTTATACTCGTTATTTTATAAAGAATTAAATCCTTCATTACCATTTTACTGGGAATGGAATAAGAAAAAAGAACCTATATCTCCATTATATTATAGCAATGGAAAACCAACCTATGAAACTGAAGTTTGGTTTGGTATTATAATTGACGGACGTGAATATCTTTCCCCTTCTTACACCCTTCGAGTGGTTCAGGAAAAAAAATCAAAATAATGCAAGAAGTTTTATTGGTAACTCCAGATTGGTTTGAAGTGGTGGATGTAAAAAACATTCACATGAAAGATCATATAGGAAATACAAACCTAGCCAAAGCTCGGAAACAATGGGAAGTATTAAAAACGGTGTATGAAAAACTTCAGCAAAACGGAATTATTAGCAAAATACATATTCTGAACGGTACCCCACAATGTGAAGATATGGTGTTTGCTGCTAATCAAAGTTTGCCGTTTGTTTCTGCACAAGGGAAAAAATCAGTCGTTCTAAGCCGGATGAAACATGCAACGAGACAACGTGAAATTCCTGCATTTCGTGAATTTTATAAAAACCAAGGATTTGAAATCATAGAACCACCCGAAAATATAATTTTAGAAGGAATGGGCGACATCCTCCCTGTGCCATTTACCGACCATTGGATTGCCGGCTACGGACATCGAACTACGCCAACTGCTATTGACTGGTTGAGGTTGATTCTTCCTGGCAGCATTACAGCGGTAGAGCTAGTAAGCGAATATTTTTACCATTTGGATACCTGTCTGATTCCCGTAAATGCTAAAACAGCACTTTACCAACCACTAGCATTTAGTACTGATGGAATAAAAATTTTACAAAAAACTTTTCGTAATCTTATTGAAGTACCTATACAAGAAGCTAAAGCTGGTTTTGCGCTGAATGCTCATTTAGTTCAAAACTCAAAAGGACAAAAAGCAGCAATTATTCAACAAGGTAATACTTATACCGAGCGTGTATTAGCAGAATTAGGATTTGAAATCTTTTCTATAGACACTTCTGAATTTATTAAATCGGGAGGTTCAGTATTTTGTATGAAAATGATGCTCCCTTAATTTTTCCAAGCTTTACCAACTACCAACCGACTTAATTGGTCAGGATGCAAATAGGTATGCATGCATTGTAACACATCATCTGCAGAAGCTTTGCGAATAGCTTCTATCAAGCGTTGATAATAATCCTCAGGCAAACCTTTCAATACAATAATCTTGATGCGTTCTGTTTGCGCAAAAGGTCCATCCACTGATTTTAGAAAATTTCCTTGAATATAATTTTTTACAATCTGCATCTCTTCTTCACCTACAGGTTCATGATGCATACGAAGTATTTCTTTATTTATTTCATCCAAGGTAGCTTGCGTGTATTCTGCCCCCACTTCGGTTGCGATTAACCAAACCCCGCATTGAGAATGCATTTGTAATGCTGATCCTATACCATAAGTATAACCTTTTTCTTCACGAATATTTTTCATCAGTCTGGAACCAAAATATCCGCCCAAAATAGTATTAGTAAGGCTCCATATTGCAAAATCAGGATGTTCCTGCGTTACAGCCGGCCTACCAATTCGTATGGCTGATTGAATGGTATCTTCCATGGCAATGTGTTTATGAACAGGTGTATAATCGGGCAACGCAATATGATTGAGAGGGATTGTTCGTTTGTGCCAATCAAAAGCATCCGATACAAGTTGAAAGGTTTGCTGATTGGCTTTACCAGAAAGAAATACCGCTACCGGGGCAGCATGATAATAAGTTTGATAAAAATGAAAAACATCCGTTTGAGTTACTTGATCATAATCTTCTAATCGGGTTACTTTACCATACGGATGACCTGGAAATAACAATGACGGAAAATGTTGTCTACAAACAAATTCAACTTTTTTCAAATTGCTTTCAAACGAGGCTTTCCGGTTATTTAAGTTAATACGCAACTCCCTATCCGGAAAAACACTATCTAACACCAATTCAGCAAAAAACGGCAAAACATCCTTTAAAAAACGCCCTAGACAATACAAAGTTACTGATGCATGTTCGTGGGTAATTTCTTTTTCAATATACGCACCATAGTAATCCAACCGGGCGTTGATTTCAGCTGCCGAGTGCGAAGAAGTACCTTCACCAAGTAAATTATTAGCCGTTGAAGCAATTAGTGCAGATGGCTCATATACTGACCCTGCCTGAAATACCAGCTCTAACCTGACCAAATCTGTATCATCTCCAGAAATCAAATAGTAAGGTACACCCCTAATCATTTGCTTTTCAGGTTGTATAAGGGTAAATGGAAATTCCTGCCGAATAACAGGCGGTATACTTCGATCTAAATTCATATTTGCAATGATTTATATTCCAAAATCGAACAATTATTTTTTTGAAAAGCCATAGCAGCTGCCTGTTGAATTTGTTCAACTGTAATGGATGCATAGATTTCAGGCTCCCGATTCACCATCTGAGCATCTCCCAGTAATTCTGCAAAAGAAAGTTTCATGGCTTTATTAAGCACACTAAGCTGTTCAAAAGCATTTTGAGTTAGCCATTTGTTTTTAACTTTTGCCAACTCTTCATCAGCTATTCGTAGTTGTTTAATTTCTTCAAGTAGCTCCCATACAGCAGCTTCTCCCTGTGCTATAGTAATTTTCTTTTCCAACTTGCCAAATACGATAATCAACCCTGGATCATGGCTTCCCATCACATACGCACCAATCTCGGTAAATATTTCTTTTTCTTTCACCAGCTTTTCATATAGTCTTGATGATTTTCCCCCGCTTAAAATATCGGTTAATAAATCAAACGCATAATACCTTTCATCTGTTCTGGATGGCATATGAAAGGCCATTAACAAAGCATCCGAGGGTACATCCCTTTCTACACGCAACCTACGTTCTTCGGTTTGTGGTGGTTCTTGCGGTAAATTTCTCTTTGGAACGTTGCGCCGAGGTATGGGACCAAACCACTTTTCTGCCAGCTGAAGTATGGCAGAAGTTTCCACATTCCCACTAATAACCAACACAGCATTGTTAGGTGCATAAAACTTGTAGAAAAAATCTTTAACATCTTCCAGGGTTGCTTTCTCAATATGTGATAGGTCTTTTCCAATCGTTGCCCATTGATAAGGATGTTTTTTATAAATCAACGGGCGGGCTAAGAGCCAAATATCGCCATAGGGTTGATTAAGATATCGTTGTTTAAATTCTTCACTAACCACTTTCTTCTGCACATCCAATTTTTCTTTAGAAAAAGCTAATTCCAACATCCGATCACTTTCCAACCAGAAACCCACTTCTATATTTGATGCAGGTACGGTTAAATAATAATTTGTTACATCGTTGGAAGTAAATGCATTATTTGAACCACCCGCTAATTGCAAAGGGGTATCATAATTCGGTATATTTTTAGAACCTTCAAACATTAAATGTTCAAACAAATGTGCAAATCCTGTTTTTTCCGGATGTTCATCACGGGCGCCCACATCATACACAATATTCATGGCTGCCAAAGGAGTTGTATGATCCTGGTGAATTAATACACGTAATCCATTGGATAATGTATATTTATTAAATTCTATCATAGACAAAATTTTAGAAGGCTAAGTTAGCAAATGATGAAGTTATATTTCAGAAAAGAAACCATTCGTTGAAAAACTTGTAATTCGCAATTTTTAAATAAAAGCACTTTTTACATGAAATTTAAAATACGAAACATAATTCATCTAGCTTCATTATCTTCGCAGCTTTACAAGAACCTGGTTTATGGAAAAAATCAACGGAAAATATGCCATTCAAGGCATACCGGTACTAAGCATTTGCGAAAAGTATGATACACCATTGTATGTGTATGATACAGCCATCATGAAGCGCCAGTACGACAAACTAATTCATGCTTTTCAGGGTGTTGAATTAAAAATAAATTATGCGTGCAAAGCACTAACCAATCTCAATGTATTACGTTTTTTTAAAAGTCTGGGAGCAGGCTTAGATACTGTTTCCATTCAGGAAGTAATGCTTGGATTAAAAGCAGGCTTTGCGCCTAATGATATCATTTTTACCCCAAACTGCGTATCGTTAGAAGAAATAAAAATGGCGGTTGATTTGGGAGTAAAAATTAACATTGATAATATTTCCATTTTAGAACAATTTGGCCATGAGTATGGAAACAAAATTCCCGTATGTATTCGTTTCAATCCGCATATCATGGCAGGCGGCAATGCCAAAATATCTACAGGACATATTGATTCTAAGTTTGGAATTTCCATTTACCAGCTACGTCATGTAGAACGTGTAGTAGCGTCTCAAAACATAAGAGTATCAGGTCTGCACATGCATACCGGATCAGACATACTGGATGTAGATGTGTTTTTACGTGGTGCTGATATTTTATTAGAGCTTGCACATACCTTCAAAGATTTAGAATACATTGATTTTGGAAGTGGTTTTAAAGTAGCCTACAAGCCCGATGATGTAACGACCGATGTTGATTTACTGGGTGAAAAGATGACTGAACGATTCAAAAATTTCTGTCAATCATATGGAAAAAAACTTACCCTGATGTTTGAGCCGGGTAAATTTTTAGTGAGTGAAGCCGGATATTTTTTTGCCAAAGTGAATGTTATCAAACAAACTACAGCTACTGTTTTTGCTGGAATTGATTCAGGCTTAAATCATCTAATCCGTCCCATGTTTTATGATTCTTATCATCACATTATCAATGTTAGCAATCCAGATGCTACACCTCGAATTTATACTGTAGTAGGTTACATCTGTGAAACTGACACATTTGGTTGGGACAGAAAAATCAACGAAATCAGAGAAGGAGATGTTCTTTGTTTTTTCAATGCAGGAGCATATGGCTTTATGATGGCTTCCAACTATAATTCACGTTTCCGTCCGGCAGAAGTATTGATTCATGAAGGAAAAGATTATCTAATAACCCGTAGAGAAACGTTAGATGACTTGATACGAAACCAAATAATGATTGAATCAATTTAACGCTTTTCACGCTGATCAATAAACATTCCGCTAAGAATTCCTGAACAGATCAGTTCTCCGGATTCGGTTTCCATTTTAACTTCACATTTGAGTCGTTTTAAACGAAAGAAAAGTTTAGTGGAATGCACAATCACCCGTTCACCGGGTAACACCATTCGATAATAATTCACATCCGAGCCGGTAAAAAACACTTTCAAATGCTTCATAATTTCAGGAGTTGCACCATAGAGGTAAACCCCCATGGCCACCAATCCAATCTGAGCCATACATTCGGTAAGAATAACTCCTGGTGTAATTGGATTTCCGGGAAAATGCCCTTTGTAAAAAACTTCATCTTGCTTAAAACGATAGCTTCCCGATACATGTTCTTCGTCAATTGATATGATATCATCAACAAACCGAAAAGGAGGCTGATGAGGAATACATTCCAAAATATTCTGTTCTACCGATGCGGCAATCATATTGTAAAAGTAAAAATTTATTAACTTAAAAAACAACAACTAATCGGCGGTTCTGTTTATCACCGCTTGTTTCACGTAAATATTCAGGGTTGATGGCTTAAACCAATTTCCTAAACCAAACAATGGCAATCGTTCATCAGAAGGCTGTGAGAATTGTAATGTTAGGTCTATTCCCTGATTAAACAACAAGGCATATTCTATCATAACTGACTGCTCTATTGCCCCCCAACGTATAAAACCAGGAATTGTTCTTTGAACATAATCAAACATGGAGCCCTGTGGTTTGATTTGATCTTCAGACACAATGGCCCAAACGCGAATCATAAAACTATCAGCCGGAAACAATACTTCCTTTCTGTACAAATCCGGCATATTATTCAATCGTTCACTTAATAACCAGGTATTAATTTCAAATCGCAGTATGCCTGAATAAATACTATATGTTAGTTTACCATAATCTGAATATGCCCAGCGAACATCTTGTTCACTTTCTGCTCTGATTTCTACTTTACAAGGTATGAGCTGTGCTTGTAAAACAGAAGTAATTAAAGAAATTAAAGAAAAGATTAAAATTGCAATGTATTTTTTATTCATACTTTTTTATAAAATACGCATGATATTCATCTATGCGTAGCGATGTAATTGACACTGGCAAATAAGTTTCCTTTAATATACCCGAATTACAAGGAATTTTATATGTTTTTCCGGCAGCATCATCCAATAGTGTTACCGGAAGCTGAAAATTGGGGACAACCATATCCCACTTACATGCAACCAGCGTTCCTTTCCCTTTCTTCTTAAAACGAATATCTAATACCGGAGGATTTGATTTTTTAAGATACTGTTCAAACAACCAGGTGTAATCCTTATTCAATTTACTATTGATGTATGCCACGAGCTCTTGAGTATCAGTAGTTTTAAACCGAAAATCCTTTTGAATGGAACGTAGGCAATTCCACCAAAGCTCATCATCATTTACCAACCAACGCAATGTGTGCAACATTAATGCACCCTTGTAATACATATCAGTTGAGCCTTCATGATTTACATTGTACTGGCCAATTACCGGTTCATCATTCATTACCCTATATTTCCATGAATTAACATATTTCAGAGCGATATCTGCACCATATATACACTCAATATAAATTGCTTCTGTATAAGTACAAAATCCTTCATGAATCCACATATCTGCAATATCCTTCATGCTTACGCTATTTCCCCAATATTCGTGACCTGTTTCATGTATGATAATGTAATCAAACGTAAGTCCCAGCATTGAAAAGTCCATACCATCATATCCGGGTTTGTATTTATTGCCATAAGCAATTGCACTTTGATGTTCCATACCCAGGTAAGGAGCCTCCACCAAGGCAAATCCATCACGGGGAAACGGATACGGGCCAAGAAATTTTTCATAACAATCAAGCATAGGTTTTACTTGTTGAAAATGTTTTTTAGATTTTTCAAAATTGTCTTTTAACACATAGAAATTTAAAGTAAAAGGCCCTTGTTTTCCCTCATAGGTATCTCTCCAATTTACATAATCGCCAATGTAAAAAGTAACATTGTAATTATTGATGGGATAAGTAACTTTCCACACATAAGTTGTATAATTATCGCCAGGTAAAACAGCAATCTGCTGTCCGTTTGAAATAGCTTTTAAATTGGCAGGAATAGTAAATGCCATACGCATACTATCCGGTTCATCACTAAGATGATCTTTGTTTGGCCACCACAAACTGGCACCAATTCCCTCACAGGCAACACCGACCCAATCCGTTCCATATGCATCTTTTGACCAAACAAATCCACCGTCCCAGGGAGGCATTTTTGCTGAAAGCGGCACTCCACTGTAAAACACTTCAAACCAAAATCTATCTCCAGTTTTAACATCTTTCGGAATGTCAATAAAAACAGCTCGTCCCTCACGAACAAAATTCAAGGTATTGCCATGGTAATCAACTATTCTATGGATGGTAAGTTCTTCAAATAAGTCTATTTGCAATCGGGCAGACTCTTCGGTTTTAATTGCATAAATGGTATTGCTTCCTTGAATCATTCGATGTTTCAAATCGAACTGCAACTTCAAATCATAATAAGTAACATCAAAACAGGTTCGTTCAGGTCGAAGTGCTCCACGCAAGCTATCAGCTCTTGAAAAAGATTGCGCATTCAGTGCTATGTAATTAAACAATATGCCAGTTAAGATGGTAAAATGAAAGTTCTTTATCATATAAAAAACAAAAAAACGCTGCAAAATTGCAACGTTTTTGAACTGAATATTATTATAACTATAACTACTTAATCAATATATCCTTTTTCAAAAGCACGAACAATAGCTTCTTCCAAACCGATTTTGTTAATGGTGCGAATACCTTTAGCTGAAACCTTTAAGGTAATCCAACGATCTTCACTTTCTAGATAAAAGCGTTTTTTGAACAAATTGGGCTCAAAGGTTCTTTTAGTTTTGCGGTTTGAATGCGAAACCTTATTACCGGTCATAGCTCTCTTTCCTGTAATTTGGCAAACTTTTGACATATCAGTATGTATTGGGAGTGCGAAATTAGTAAAAATTCAATTTCTGCCAAAGCAAAATTAAAATTAATGTGGAAAAACTTCGGCAGCCAATAAGTAGGCATCCTGAAAAGCTTGTTTTTGAATTGAATGTGTTGCTCCAATTTCATCCAAATATGCAATCAGATTTTCAGTAGGTAAATTCCCTGTCAAATCATCTTTAGCCATCGGGCATCCTCCAAATCCTCTCAACGCTGCATCAAACTTGCGGCAACCTGCCCTATAGGCAGCATCAATGTTTACTTTCCAGTTAGTTGGTGTAGTATGGAAATGAGCCCCGAATTCTACTTCAGGAAACTGAGGAATTACGTAGGAGAAAATATAATCTATAGTTTCGGGGTTGGCTGTACCAATGGTATCAGAAAGTGCTATTTTACGAATACCAATCCAAGCTAACCGCTCAACCCACTCGCCAACAATTTCTGTATTCCAATCATCACCATAGGGGTTGCCAAAAGCCATAGATATATAAATCACTAAGTCTTTATTAGAGCGGTCACATACCTCCTTAATTTCACCTATCCGGGTTACTGTATCTGCTAAGGTAGCATTAATGTTTCGCTGTAAAAAGGTAGGAGATACAGAAAATGGGAAACCAAGCACACGAATTTGTGGATACATTTCAGCCCGCTCAGCTCCTTTTAAATTGCCAATTATGGCTAATAATTTTGAATTGCTTTGTTGCCAATCTATACGCTGTACCACTTCATCTGTATCAGCCATCTGTGGCATCACTTTAGGACTAACAAAACTTCCAAAATCTAAATAATCAAATCCAGCCTTAAGCAAGGCATTGATGTACCGAACTTTATCGTCAGTGGCAATAAATTGAGGAATTCCCTGCATGGCATCGCGGGGGCATTCAGTAATGATTACTTTTTCTGAAGTCACGCCCCTAAAATACTATTTTTTATAATTTCTGATAGTTTCTACAATTTCACGAATCAATTCAGGCCCTCGGTAAATAAAACCTGTATATACCTGTACAAGTGAAGCCCCGGCTTTTATTTTATCCAATGCATCATTCCCATTCATAATTCCCCCTACACCAATAACAGGGATTTTTCCTTCTGATTTTTTTACCAGGTAACGAATTACTTCGGTTGAACGTTGGGTGAGCGGTTTGCCGCTAAGACCACCAGGACCAATGGCTTGAAGCTCATTCACCGGAGTTAGCAATCCCTCCCTAGAAATTGTGGTATTGGTAGCAATAATTCCATCCAACTTGCAAGAAAATGCAATATCAATAATATCATCTAATTGATTTTGAGTAAGATCAGGGGCTATTTTTAAAAGCAAAGGCTTTCTAAAAGGTTTATTTTCATTATGCTGTTGCAACGTTTGTAATAATTTTTTAAGAGGCTCTTTTTCCTGTAATTCACGTAGCCCGGGAGTATTAGGTGAACTAACATTTACCACAAAATAATCTACAAAAGGGTATAAGGCTTCAAACGCCTTTATGTAATCGGAAGTAGCCTCTTCATTGGGGGTTAGCTTATTTTTACCAATATTTCCCCCAATAATGATAGATCTATTTTTTCTATGACGTAACCGATATGCCGCAGCTTCAACCCCTTCATTATTAAAGCCCATGCGGTTGATGATTGCATGGTCTTTAATAAGCCTGAATAAGCGAGGTTTAGGATTTCCTGATTGTGCACGTGGTGTAACAGTACCAATTTCAATAAAACCAAATCCAAAACAAGCCAATTCATCAAATAATTTTGCATCTTTATCAAAACCAGCAGCTAAACCAACCCTGTTAGGAAAAGTTAATCCAAATAAAACTACCTGGTCACCCGGACGTGTTGGATTGTATAAAGCATGAAGCAAAGGCTTCACCCCTGGTATGTAAGTTATGAATTTTATTAGGCTGAAAGTAAGTTGATGTGCTTTTTCAGGCTGAATTTTAAATAAAAAATATCTTAACACTGAATACATGCCATTCAATCCTCAAAAGTGCACACTTATATTTACTAACAAAATAATTTATGTAATTTATATTACTCCCATTTGCCCTAACGTAAGCATAAGTGAACCGGCTGCAGAAAATAATATCGCTAAAATTAAAAACACTATAAACAATGTAAGGTTATTCCAAGTTATTATAGATAAAACACATAGAACAGTAAAAATTAAACCAACTATATAAAATATAATAAGTAGTATTACCCACACTTCCATGCTTGTCTTTTTCACATCTTTCACCTTGAATAGTAAGGTATGCGATTTTAATGACTCACCAGAAAATTTAAACGAAGTAGAATTGTTATTATTAACATTTACCATCTCAAGTCTTACAGATGATTTTCTTGTATGAATAATTGGTGAAATTGTTTGGCTTTTATGAAGTAACTGTTCTGCTGATACTAACAAATCTTCCATTTCATATTCCCTTGGTTCTTCTTGTAGACTATTGGTTATAGGAGAAGCTGAAATGAACAATTCTTCTTTCACCGAATTATTTTTACTCCATCTTTTAATTTGATTCTTTTTTAAAGGTGCTTCTACAGTAATACGAGGCAACTTGGATCGCTTTTGAGCATTTATCAATGAAAATCCGCTTAAAAGAAATAATATTAATACTAAATAATAACTTTTCATAAAAATAAGGAATTAAAAAGTAAGGCTAATATAGAAGCCATTTTCATAATTGACAAAAAAAATTATAATTTAAATTACCATTACTTAAATTCTCAAAAAGAATAATACTCAAACTTTTTAATATCCAAATTAATTTTATCTCCCAATAATTATCTTAATTGCAAATTATTAGTTGAGCAAAATAATTGAAAACTCATAACTAAAATTATCTAAATGCTATATGATTATATTTAAATCTCTGCTTTAATACTTGAAATATTGCTTAATTTTTTAAAAATATTAAAATTATAGACTATTAATTATTAATAAAAAACGCCCTGCAATTACGGCAGGGCGTCTGAACATTATTTAGACTTTTTAGATAACTCCAACAAGCCCAAGAACAAGTACAATTAGACCACCTAACCAGCATAAACCTGATAAGATCCAAAATACGGTAGCTAATGCCCAACCCGCAGTTGAATATAATGCTAAACCAAATATAACCGCTAAAATTGTAAACAAGAAGGCTGCGGAAAATAAAATAATCATCCATAATAACCATTTTTCTAAGGCTGTTTTCTGCACTTCCTTCACTTTCATCAAACGACTATGTTCAGTAAGCTTTTGAGAATAAGTAGCAAAGTTGAACAGGTGCTTTATATCCTTTACATCTACAGATTTAGCAATACTTCTTCTTACCTTATTCACTTCAACTTTTGAATCAACCGTTGCAACGGCAACCTCATTCACCAAAGCTTCAGTTTCAGCATTAGCAATATTTTCTTCTTGCATTACAGTGGCAGTTGTAGGCAAAACTACATTCTCTGCATCATTCGCATTCTTTTTTTTCTGCTCTACTTTATTAGCTTTTACTGTAATTCGAGGATGTTTGTGAATACGCTGAGCAGAAACAGTTACTGCAAGCATTGCCATCATTACAAACATCATTAGACTTTTTACATACATAGTTGTTTTCATGTTAAATGTTTTTTTAAGGTTTAATTCTAAAATTAGGTTATTTTGCACAAATTTATAAGGTTTGATAAAATTTGAAGCGTACATAAGCTGTTTTTTTAAATTAAATTTGTTAATAAATAAAATTCATGAAACGTCTTGTATTGATTAGGCATGGGCAAAGCCAATGGAACAAAGAAAATCGGTTTACCGGATGGGCGGATGTACCCCTCAGCGAAGTAGGTGTACAAGAAGCTATACAAGCAGGGAAAACCCTATCAGAACACCAGTTCAGATTTGGTATGGCTCATGTTTCTTACTTAAAAAGAGCTATCAAAACCCTCTGGTTGGTGCTTGAAGAAATGGATCAAATGTATATACCCATACAATCTACATGGCGTCTTAATGAAAAACATTATGGAGCTTTACAGGGTTTAAACAAAGCTGAAACGGCTGCTAAATATGGAGAAGAACAAGTAAAATTATGGAGAAGAGGGTTCAATATTGCACCACCTGCATTAGAAAATACGGATGAACGGCATCCGCAATTTGACCCCAAATACCAACATCTAGATAAACATCTTATTCCTACCACAGAATCGCTGGAAGATACTATTAATCGTATTATTCCGTATTGGAATGACCAAATAATTCCATCTATTCAGCAACATAATGAAGTATTAATAGCAGCTCACGGAAACAGTCTGCGTGGAGTGGTAATGTATTTAAAAAACCTCTCTCAGGAACAAATCTTAGAACTGAATATTCCTACCGGTATTCCATATGTATTTGAATTGACGGATGATTTAAAGGTAATACGCGATTACTACCTGGCAGACGATGAAATCCTTCGAAAACTAATGGACGAAGTAGCTTCGCAAGGGAAGGCAAAATAAATGAATAATAACACATGGGCAAATGGGCCATTGGCGATATACACGGGTGTTATAATACGCTTCGGGAACTGATTGAAAAAAAGCTTTGTCCTTCAACGGATGATACGTTAATTTTTTTGGGTGATTACATTGACCGTGGCCCATCTTCACGACAAGTAATTGACTATATATGCTACCTTGAACAATTAGGCATCCAAACCATTTGCTTGCAAGGAAATCACGAAGAATTGCTACTCAAAAATTACGAGTGGGAAAAAAAACCTCCGAAATCGCTATTTTTAAAAAAACAAAATCCATTTGCCCATACATGGTACGCTGCAGGAGCAAATGAAACACTTGCTAGTTTTGGAGTTCAACGCGTTACGGATATTCCTGAAAAATACATTCAATGGTTAAACCAAACCCGGTTATTTGTAGAAGAAGATAAGTTTTTACTGGTTCATGCAGGATTTAATTTTAATTACAATAACATATTTGATGACACTGCTTCAATGAAATGGATCCGGCAATTTGAACCAGATTTAAAAAAAACCGGAGGTAAACGTATAATTCATGGGCATGTTCCTGTACCTTTGGAAGTCATTAGGCATTGTATAGAAACACCAGAATTAGGATTTATTGATATTGATAACGGATGCGTGTACAAAGGAAGAGAAGGCATGGGTAACCTGATAGCAATTAATTTGGAAACCCTTGAAATCAAGGTACAAGCCAACATAGAAAAATTAGCATAAACAAGCAATTCAAATTTTAATGTGGAACAATAAATGAATGATCAATCCATCAAAATAATTATTACCGGCGGCCCCGGATTCGGAAAATCCAGTATCATTAATCAACTAGAGAAATTGGGATACCGTGTGTTTCATGAAATCTCACGTGAAATAATTCAATACGAACAGAAAATTGGAGGAACACGGCTCCCCTGGATAGACCATCATGCCTTTAATGATGCGGTTTTTGAAGGAAGAAAAAAACAATATGAATTGGCTAATACCCCCGGTGAAATATATTTTTTTGACCGTGGATTACCTGATTCACTAGCTTATTTACTGGCTGATGAAAAAGAAGTTCCTGAAGAACACTTCCGGGAAACCCGAAAACGCCCCTACTTTCCGGTAGTTTTCTTAACCCCCCCCTGGAAAGAAATTTATCAGAAAGATAACGAACGGTGGGAAGAATACAATTATGCCCTCAAAGTACATGATAATATTCGTGCATTTTATGGTTCCTTTGGTTACACGTTGGTAGATATACCGTTTGATTCAGTTGAAAATCGAGTAGAATTTATTTTGCAATATTTAAAAAATGAAATTCCGTTGATCACACAAAAAATGCGTGATGAACATTTATGAAATTTTAAAAAAATATTGGGGTTACACTCAATTCAGGCCCTTGCAGGAAGAAATTATTACCCATATTCTGCAAGGCAAAGATACTCTAGCATTGCTACCTACCGGAGGAGGAAAATCTATTTGTTTTCAGGTTCCGGCATTGGCAAAGCCGGGCATTTGTGTAGTGATAAGCCCACTCATTGCACTCATGAAAGATCAGGTTCAAAACCTTAAACAGAGAGGTATTCCAGCTATTGCTGTATATTCAGGAATGACATATACTGAAGCAGATGTAGCTTTAGACAATTGTATATATGGAGATATAAAATTTTTATACGTTTCGCCCGAACGTTTGAAAACACCGCTGTTTATTGAGCGTTTCAAACGTATGAAAGTAAATTTAATAGCTGTAGATGAATCACACTGTATTTCACAATGGGGATATGATTTTCGGCCACCATATCTTGAAATAGCCACAATCCGCCAATATCATCCACAAGTTCCCGTTTTGGCATTAACAGCCACCGCTACCCACAATGTAATAGATGATATTCAAGAAAAACTAAATTTTTCAAAAAAGAATGTATTAAGAAAAAGTTTTTACCGCCCCAATTTAACCTATGCAGTTGTTCAAACCGAAGATAAACTGCAAAAATTAGAAGTATTCTTACAAAAAATTCCTGGCACTTGTATCGTGTATGTTCGCAATCGCAAACGCACCAAGTTAATTGCAGAGTTTCTTCAAAAAAAAAATATTTCAGCTACATTTTATCATGCAGGCCTCGATTATGAAACACGAAATGCACGTCAGGAAGGCTGGATTAACAATGCATACCGAGTAATGGTGGCTACCAATGCATTTGGTATGGGCATTGATAAGCCAGACGTTCGACTGGTAGTACACATGGATTTACCCGATAACCTGGAGGCTTATTTTCAGGAAGCAGGACGTGCAGGACGCGATGAAAAACCTGCTATAGCCATCACTTTGTACAATCAAAGTGATATCAATGAATTACTTGAAAATTTACAACAAAGTTTTCCGCCAGTTGAGGAAATACGCCGATGCTATAATGCACTGTGTGATTATTTACAATTGGCATTAGGTTCAGGCGAAAACGAAACATACTCGGTTGATTTAGGGGACTTTTCATACCATTTTAATGTGAATGTAAGTACACTTTTTCATGCATTAAAATTTTTAAGTAAAGAGGGAATACTTGATTTTACTGACCATGAAGAAGCATATTCAAAAGTACATATACATAAACCCGAAGTGAATTATCAATCCATTCCGTCTGAATTTGACAAAGAGCTAGTTCGTTTGATTCTACGTTCGTATGAAGGAGTGTTTGATCAGTTCGTTTGGATCAATGAAAATTTTTTAGCTAAAAAACTAAACTGCCACATTATCAAGATTGTAAATCATTTACGCAAATTACACCGATTGGATGTATTACGTTATGCACACAAGAAAAAAGGATTTCGGGTAACCTTTCTTACAGGAAGAATAGCGGCCGGTGATTTAAAAATCAGTAAGGAAAATTATACAGAAAGAAAAAAAATTGCAGAGAAAAAAGTTCATTCAGTAATACAATATGTGTCTAGGCAGGATAAATGCCGAAATCGTATTCTATTAGAATATTTTGACGAATTAAATCATGAAAACTGTCGGAAATGTGACATTTGCAAAAAGAAAATCCATGATAATACGGATGATTTTTCAAAAATTATCAATAAGCTTCGTTACTTAACCAATGATTTGATTTACTTACCACAATTAGAAGAACAAATTCCAGAATTAAAAAAGGAAAATTACAAGCACTTGAGATGGCTTTCTGATAATGGAATTATCAAGGTAAACCCCTTGAACATGGTTGAAATAAATCGTAAGCTATTAAACAAACTGCTATAGTATTTAATCTGAATTTGTATAACCAATTATTAACTTTTCATAAATCCTTTTTATCATCATACTATGTTAAAGCAAACTGTTAACTTTGTTGCAGCTCTTTTAAATTGCATTTGTATTCATTATTAAGATTTTTGTTACATGGTTATTATTTTGATTTTCTTCTTTGCACATTGGTATCTATCTTTATTTACTCAATCATTTTTCAATCATCGATATGCAGCCCACAGCCAATTTACTATGAGTAAGGGGTGGGAAAAATTTTGGTTTATTGTTTCTTATATTTTTCAGGGATCATCATATTTAAGTCCCTATGCATATGGGGTAATGCATCGAATGCACCATGCATATACTGATACCGAAAAAGACCCTCATTCACCCAGATATTCAAAAAATATGTTTGCCATGATGTGGGATACAAAGAAAGTTTATTCTGATATATTTAGAGGCAGAATAAAAGTGGATGAAAAGTTTACTAAAAATGTTCCTCACTGGCATGCATTTGATAATTGGGCTGAATCAATTACATCACGAATATTATGGTGTTTAGTGTACATATCATTTTATATTTACTTTGCTGAATACTGGTGGTTGTATTTATTACTACCCATTCATTTTGTGATGGGTCCATTTCATGGTGTAATTGTAAACTGGTTTGCTCACAAAACCGGATATGTTAATTTTAAACAAAACAACACTTCAAAAAACCTTTATTTTTTCAATTTTCTAATGCAAGGAGAAGGTTATCATAACAACCACCATCAATTTCCTGCAAGGGCTAATTTTGCAGTGAAGTGGTTTGAATTTGATACTGTTTATCCCTTTATTGTATTATTTAATACGTTAGGCTTAATTCAACTAAATAAAGCAAGTGTATAGAAACTTGCCTTACTTTTTATACAACAAATTGGAAAATGCTAACAGCTGCTTCATCAACCAGCTTGGTTTTTCAGCCAATAGTAACGGACGAACCAATATAGTGGCTCTTCCAATCATAAAATATGATTCACGAAGTGCTTGAATAGAGAACGATTTTTTCATTTTTTTCCATGCTCCAAACCATGCCACTGCAAAAAAATGTTTCGTCAGTAATTTTTTATTTCTGCTTATGGCAGAAAGCAACGATACAGGCTCTGATGCATAATGGCCACCCTGAGCCAAATAATTAAAACAAGCTTCGCTCAATTCGTCATCACTCATTACTCCATACAAGGCATCAGCCAATATATTGATTGATCCGGTATGTGATGATTTGGAAGAATAAAAATCTTGTATAGCTTGATCAATGGTTTCAAATATTCCGTGTTGATAATAATCAATGATTCGTTTGCCCAATTGATAAACATCGGTAAAAGCTACCGTCATTCCTCCACCGGTCAATGGATGGCGCATATTCAAAGCATCACCTATCAACACAGCACCTTCAACCAAAATTGGTTTTACATTTAATTTATGATTCGGCATAATTTTTATTTTGCCTTCTTCCACAGCTTGGATAAATGCCGGGCGTAGTATTTCAGGCATATCATGAATAAGCTTGCTTTTTAACATTTCCCTAAATTCATCGGTAATACGTGGAGGTTGTTCACCCGGAAAATCAATCAACATTCGAGCGCTAGTTGATGTAATGGGATAAACCAAAAAAGGAGTTTGATCGGTTATAAATACATGACCATAAGAAGGAGTTGGCAATGTTACATTTTCTAAAACAAGTCCAGCAAAAAAACCAGTTACCCGATGCCTTTCTGCATTTAATTGTTCCCTGAATCGAGAAAAAATTCCATCACAAACTACCGTTAATGCCGCCTCCACCTCAACTATTTTACCCTCTTCCGTAACATATTTCACTCCGGAAATTTTCTGTTCATTTTCATACACCAATTCTGTTACATTTCCATGTATCCTCGTTACTGATGTAAGTTCGTTAAGCAAGGAACGAATATTTTGAACAAATTTTCCATTTCTAAATCCCATGCCTGGCGAAAAATCATCACCCAACGGATAAGCAACCTGAATACTTTTCCCTTTCCTAAAAATTGAATATCCATAAACCGGCTGTGCATCAATCCCTTCTAACACCTGTTCAATGCCCATATTTTTGAGTTGCTGAACCCCCCCCGGTTGGAGTAATTCACCTACAATCCTGTCAACCTCGTTCCAATCTTTTTCTATAATTACTACCGGAATTTGTTGCTTTCCTAGAAAAGTTGCCAATGAGGAACCGGTAAGGCCTCCTCCAACAATACATACCTGAGTTTGTATTTTTTCATTTCCGCTAGAGGAAATTGTGGTGGATATTTTTCTGTCAAGTACTTCCATATTTCAAACTTCTTGTTCAACCATTTTTTTTACAGAATCTTGAGAAGCCTGTGAGGACAATACCCTTGATTGATCTGCTGACAATTCAGGCTTATCAAGCAGTTGATATATATATTTTAATTGCATTTGCATTTCTGGTGTATGCGGATCATTTGAATTCATTTTATTTTCAATGATTCTTAAAAACTTCCGGAAGCTTTTGATTACTTCATCCATGTTTTGGGTATGCAACATTAACCGGGCGGCCAAACCTTTTCGGATTTTCACAACACCAGTAAACACTTTCGGATTATTATATACTTCAGCTAATGTTGCCATGGCCATTACCTGTGGTATAGCACAAAATCGAAACACCTGTTTATTTTGTAACAATCGCATATACTGAATACAATCCGGAATATGGTTGAGGGCATTAGCTACCAAATGATTCAGACATGCCAACGACTCAGGGTTTGTTGGTGCATTGGCAAAATAATCAAAATGATCAGCATATTGCTTCCATACTTCAGAAGGCCAAAACGAACGTCCCAAATACAAATCTTCATGATAATCCCTTATGATATTTGTTTTTTGTAAAAACAAACCCATGCTATTTGAAATTTGTAGTTGGTCCTTCAGTTGTTCAGATTCAAAACCGGATGCTGAAAACAAACCAGACAAACCATGACCTACCAAACCGGCTACATAATGACAATATTCATCATAATCTTCCAATGAATTTACTTTACGAGTTGCAAAATCAGCCATACCCTGGCCCATACGCTGCGTAATATCTTTAATTACCTGCTTATATTCTTTTCCTAACTGATTGTATGCTCGTGCTACTTTGGGGTAATGTTTTAATAAATCACGATAATCTGCAGTATCACCAATCCCTTCTTTATGCCAGGTTTCATCTCCTATTAATTCATGAAAACGACGAAGAAGCGGCAATTTTTCATCGTCTGTAAAACGCATATCATCTTCTAAGGTATCTAACGCTCTAAGAATTAAATAAAATAAACATACCGCATCTTTTAACTGTTCAGGCAATTGCTGGATCACAACAGCAAACGAACGCGACACTTTATTTAATGCTGCATAACAGAAATCACGGTCAGACAGTTGAGAAGCAAGCTCATCTAGTGATTCTTTGTACAATTTTATTTCACGTGAATTTTTCCGAAAGCTAAGCATCGCTGCTATTTCACGCGGACGGGTAATGGATGCGTAAATATCTTTTATCATAAGTAACCTTGCTGCAAATTGGCACGATTTTGGAAAATCAAACAGTTGCTTTCACCTCAATTTTCAAAATCAAACCTTTTTCATCGCAAATCTTATGCCATGGGATATTTAAAATTTAATATATTTTAATAATATATCATATCTTCTTGATTAATTGTATTTTACAAAAAATCATGATTCTATACATTAATTTTGGCAAAAAAGTTGCTTTTATTGCCGAATTTAAGCCTTTCATTTTGCATTTACCATGAATGAACTTATAGAAACCTCTGAGAAAAAAAATACTTCTACTATCTTATGGAAATGTTTTCGCCTGATAACATACAAAGGAAGGCAACAATGGGTTTTTGATCCTGAAGCTGAAATTAAAAACGAATACCAGCTACATACACCTATTAACTGGAATGAACCTGGTCCGCAGAGATTTTTAAAAGAATTAGATCAAGCATTTACATTTGATACAATCCTTAATCCCAATGCTAGTGATAAGGTTTTGCGCCATCTTTATACCTCTGCTAATTACGTAAGTCAACAGAAAAAAACTATTCGGGAAGCATTTGAAAGTGGTGTTTTATTTTATTCACAGCTTCAAACTACAGATGGAAACTGGCCGGGAGATTATGGGGGGCCAATGTTTCTACTACCCGGATTGATAATAACAGCTTATGTAACTGGTGAAAAAATTGAAGAACCATTTCAAACACTCATGCGAAGATATATTCTCAATCATCAGCGCAACGATGGTGGTTGGGGACTTCATATTGAGGGAGAATCTACCATGTTTGGCACGGTAATGCACTACGTAAGTCTGCGGCTAATGGGGATGAAAGCCCAAGATCCTGTTTTGGAAAAAGCCAGAAGATGGATAATAACAAATGGAGGTGCTACCGGTACTCCATCCTGGGGAAAATTTTATCTATCAGTTTTGGGAGCTTATGATTGGAAAGGGTGTGATACATTGTTACCGGAGCTTTGGATACTACCCCGATGGCTTCCTATTCATCCGGGGAAGTATTGGTGCCACACACGCATGGTGTATTTACCCATGTCGTATGCTTATGGGCAAAAAATCACGATTCCTGAAAATAATTTAATTCTTGAACTACGAAATGAAATTTATACAGAACCTTATGACCAAATAAACTGGAAAAAAGCCCGAAATACTATTTGCCCCAAGGATGTTTACACACCCAAAAGCAATTTCCTAAAAATACTTTATTCCATACTAAATACATATGAAAAATTTCATATTCGTTGGCTAAGAAAAAAAGCCCTGCAATTTGCGTTACAATACATAGAAACAGAAGATCTACAAACAAACTATATCAATATTGGCCCGGTTAATAAAGTAATAAATTCGTTATGTATTTGGCATGCCCACGGAAAAGATAGCGAAGCATTTAAAAAACACAAAGACCGATGGAGTGATTATTTATGGATAGCTGAAGATGGTATGAAAATGAACGGTTACAATGGTTCCCAATTATGGGACACCATGTTTGCCGGCCAGGCTATACTAGAATATCCAGCCTCCGATAAAAGCAAAGAGGTACTAAAAAAAATCTACCATTACGCTGAAATTTCTCAAATACAAGAAGACCCTCCAGGAACAAAAGAATTTTTTAGGCACACCAGCAAAGGGGGTTGGCCATTTTCTACTTTAGAACATGGATGGCCCATTACTGATTGTACATCGGAAGGACTAAAAACTTCGCTTAAAATTCATGAACTACAAATACCTGTCAAAGCTAAAATATCAGATGAACGATTACACTGGTCGGCAGATTTAATTTTATCCTTTCAAAACCAAGATGGCGGATGGGCTAGTTATGAAAATACAAGAGCCCCACGTTGGCTCGAAAAGATGAATCCTTCCGAGGTATTTGGCGATATCATGATTGACTATTCCTATGTTGAATGTTCTTCAGCCAGTATGCAAGCCTTAGCAACATTCACTAAACACTATCCGAATTATAAAAAATATGAAATACAAAAAAGTCTGGCACGCGGTGCAGAATTTATACGAAAAAAACAAAGAGAAGATGGTTCATGGCTTGGTTCATGGGCTGTATGCTTTACCTATGCAACCTGGTTTGGAGTAGATGCTTTACTAGCTGCAGGAGCCAATAATTACTCAACTGGTATACCTGACATCGCCATTCAAAAAGCCTGTGAGTTTTTATGTAGTAAACAGCGCGATGACGGGGGATGGGGCGAATCATTTCAAAGTTCTGTACAAAAAAAATACATCGAATCAAAAGAATCACAAATTGTAAATACATCATGGGCATTGCTTACTTTAATGGCTGCTGACTATCCGAACAAAGAAGTAATTGACCGGGGTATAAATTTTTTATTAAAAAAACAGGAATTAAATGGCGATTGGCCTCAAGAGCAAATTTCAGGAGTATTTAATTTCAATTGCATGATAACCTACAGCGCATATAGAAATGTTTTCCCGTTGTGGGCTTTAGGCAGATATTTAAAAAAATACGGAGATAAGCAATTACTGTAAAATAAAAATATCTTCCGGATATTCTACCCGATGCAAAAAAAGCCCATTGGCAGGAGCACTAAAACCAGCTGCACGACGGTCTTTCTTTTGAATGATGTGATGAAGTTCTTCCGCTGAAATTTTACCCTTTCCAGCTTCTATCATGGTTCCAACAATTGCCCGAACCATATTACGTAAAAAACGGTCAGCAGAAATAGTATACACCCAACCTTGTTCAGTTTCTTCCCAAAAGCTAGTTTCCACTTTGCAAAATGGAGTTTTAGATGCAGCATGTGACTTACAAAACGATGAAAAATCAGTATAGTGAGGAATAATAGCAGCTGCCGATTCCATGGCTTGCATATTTAATTTTCCACGATAATAATATTGATGTCGAAAAGAAAACACATCTTTTTGAAACGACAGATAATACTTGTATGTACGGCGAATGGCATCAAAACGTGCATGAGCTGTTGGCTTCACCGGAAAAATATTTCGAATACAAATATCTTCAGGTAAAATATTATTTAATTTATAAACCAGTTGTTGCAATGCATCATCATTCATTACCGGAAGATCAACATGGGCAAATTGTTGACGAGCATGCACGCCGGTATCTGTTCTACCAGAACCAAGAATGGGATATATTTTACGAAACAGCGTATGCAAAGCTTCCTCTATAACCTGCTGCACGCCCATGCCATTAGGCTGTATCTGCCAGCCATTGTATGCTGTTCCGTCATAGGCACATTCTATAAAATATCGTTGCAAATTATCTTTCATTTTTATTACGGCTGAAATTCTTTTATTACATAATATGCTGTGTTTTTCAAATCAAAATACCTTGAATTAAGTTTATCTTCTTTAATGTATTGCCACCAGTCAACTTGCAAAAACCGGTCATTTCCCTGCAACATCCATTCTGGCATAGGCACTAAATCTTCTACAAATAATGTTTTAGAGAATTCTCTTCCTTTTACAGAAGTTAATAAAAGTGATTCAACCGCTGTAGCCCAGGTAAGTACCCATTTTTCTTTATTCAGGTTAGCATATTTTATAAAAAACTTACGTGTAGGTATATGTTCATGTCGTTGAAAAATAGATTCAATGTACTGCAAACGGGCCGTATATTTAGTGTGAACTTTACTAGCCAACATTGAAAAACTGTATACAAGTAACAATGCAAGTACAACAATTGAAATTTTTTTCACAAATAAAGAAGCATCATTCAAACACAAAGCAAAAGGTATCATTGTAAAAAAAATAAACGGCATGAAACGACTTTCCATCCCGGCCATTGATTCTCCGTTGCCAAAAGTTATTAGTATCAAAAAGAAAAATCCAGGCATCCAGGCTGCCAGAAACAATGTGGCCAATACTTTTCCATTTTTCCAAAGCAAAAACATGGAAACTGCCCAAAATAGGAAGATCCAGATGTATAATTTAAAAAAGTGCGAAGTAAAAAACCGAAATAATCCACCTTTAAATGCCATGGGCCAGGCATGAATGTTTTTTACGTTGCTAAAAAAGCCTTGTTCATGATCAGTAGCAGGAAATAAAAATTTGTATCCGTAAATTAGCACAATCAGCGCTAAAACGGTCCAAAGTTGCCAGCTATTAAACCGTTGATAAAATAAGGCTAGAAACACGAGTGAAAAACTCAACGTAAATAACGTTACAGGATGCAAGTGATAATTCACCAGAATAATAAGGATGGAATTGATAAAAAACCAGTGAGGTGGCACGAACCGGTCACGCAATAAATTGAATCTGATCCACGAAAAAAACACTCCGCTATATGCAATACCTAACCAATTTTCAGAGATAGAATGAACAAATGCATCCCGAACAACTAACGGCACAGCAGCCAAAGCAATGGGAGCTGCAAGGTCTTTAAGTACATGAAGGCCTAGGATAAAACAAAAATAATAGATCACAACAAAGGAAACGGAATAACTAAGCATGATCCATTTTAAGGAAAGACCTGATTTTATAGCAATAACCGGAAGCACCTGATTGATCACCATAGAATACCGATGTACATAATATTTAAAACCTTCCCGGTTAATCATTTCAAATAATTGAAAAGAGGGATCAAGAAAGGTACATCGTTCCACAAAAAACACAACCGAAAACACCAGTAATGTAATCATAGCCAGGTGTCCTGTCCACATTAGCCAGGCAATTTTTCCTTTCAGCGGCTGGTTTATTTTTTGCTGATTCATACTACAATGATAGTAAATGCCCGGTTGCTTGAATAAACATTCACCGGATAAGAATTAAAATTTTATGTAGGTTTGAGGTCTGATATGTTTCTCAGCATTATTATACCAGTATATAATGAAGAAGCCTTGGTGCCAGAAGTGGTGAAACTGGTGGCATCCACAAATTTTCCTTCAACCGTAACATACTGGGAAATAGTAATTGTTGACGATTGTTCTACAGATGCCACGTATTCGGTTGTAGAAAAGCTAATACAGGAAATTCCGCAGGTACGGCTCATCCGCCACAACAAAAATATGGGTAAAGGTGCTGCAGTAAGAACCGGTATCAGCAATGCACATGGAAATGTATTTCTGATTCAGGATGCCGATCTGGAGTTACGTCCTCAAGATATTCCCCGAATGGTGGAATGCATGGAAGAACTAGGGGTAGAATTTGTAAACGGTTCACGGTACATGGAGGGAGTATACCGCCCATTATCATCTTACAAACGCTATTTGGCTAATAAATTATTTACGTTACTTACTTCTATTTTGATTAATGTAAAGATTACAGATATGGCTTGCGGTTACAAGCTTTTTCACAAGAATCTTTACGAAAAAATTACGCTTCGTGAAAACCGGTTCGGATTCGAAGCCGAATTGATTATTAAAGCACTACGGGTAAAACGCAATAATATTGCTGAAGTACCGGTTCGATATTTCCCACGAAATGAAGGTGAAGGAAAAAAACTTCGCAATATGGATGCATTTAAAATCCTCTGGACCATCATTAAGTATGGTTTGCTTCGGATGAAATAAGCAGTTTTACTTCTGTTCTGAACGAAACAAGTTAATCTGATCCATTACCACATACGACTGAGGAAAGTGATCCTGAATTTGCTTCCAAAATAATGTTGCATCAAGCCGGGTTTTAAAATCACCTACCCGTACCTTAAAATTGGGAGATTCCCAAATCAAATATGCTGGTACATCTTTATATTTAGATAAAAATTGTGACTTTATTCCATTAGCAATGGTTTTGGCATTATTACCAGACTCTGAACATAATTGAACTCTAAAACCTTTGGGCTTTTCTTCTGTAACTTGTGTAATGTACCCCTGAATAGCGCTTTCTACCCCGCGGTCAAAATGAATTACCAACACACCTCCGGTTTGTTGTGAATACAATGAAAAACAAACAGTGTAAATAAATACAAATGTTAAAAATACCTTCATAAGGTACAAAAATAACAATTATTCTGCCAGAATATTGTAAATATTCTTTAGACTAATTCTTTGAATGAGAAAAATATTCCAGACATCGCATACACAAACAATCAATGTATTTGGTACGCAAATAAGATAAAATATCCTTAGTAAGAAATATTTTTTCGCAGGCACAACCCGCATTTTCGTTACAAACAAATTTTTCCTGGCAACGTGGACAAATTTTTGTTACCAGCTTTTTATCTTCATTTGGTTCCATGTTTCAATGTGATACTAACCCATTCGCATTCACCACCAATGGGAGGTTGCAACTTTTTTACAGTTACTTCCAGCCAGTTTAGGTGAGTAAATGTTAACTGGATACTATCAACAATTCGTTTTGCCAAATGTTCAATAAGCGATACAGGATTTTGCATCTGAGTTTCTACCAACCTGTAAATCTGCTCATAATTTACTGTTCCACTAATATCATCGTTTTCTGCTGCACCGGTAATATCTGTTTCCAATGTCACATCTACCAGGTACCAACTTCCTTCTACCCTTTCTTCCGGATAATAACCATGATATCCGTAGAATTTCATTCCCTGAATGTGAATTTCACCAGTCATACATGCATTCTATCACGATAATAATTGCTTAGCAATGGAAACTCCGGTGCGCAATCGGTCTATGGTTTCTTCTTTTCCTAATATAGATGCAATATCAAATACTACGGGTCCTACCAATGAGCCGGTTAAAAAAATTCGAATGACCGGCATAATGGCACCAACACTTAGGTGATTTTCTTCTAAGTAATGTTTGGTAGTCGATTCAATAACATAAGGTTCAAAGGTATCCAACGATTCATATATTTCAGCCAACCGTTGAATATGAGTAGCTGTATCCTCTTTCCATTTTTTGCGTAACTGATCCATATCCAGCGATTTTGGTCTTACAAAAAAATAACCAGCATCTTTATAAATATCCATAGGAAATACAGCTCGCTCTTTCACCGCTGATACTACCCTTACCAGTTTTTCTTTATCTACAGTTATTCCATCTTTTTCAAAAAAAGGAGCTACCAAGTCGGCCAGTTCTTCATTAGATTTTTGACGGAGGTAATATTGATTAAACCAGCGTGCTTTATCTACATCAAACTTAGCTCCTGATTTGGAAACACGGTCAAGGCTGAAGGCCTGAATCAGTTCTTCCATGCTGAACACTTCCTGATTATCGGCCGGATGCCAACCCAACAAAGCCACTAAATTGACTACAGCTTCAGGGAACCAACCTGATTCGCGGTAGCCACTGGATATTTCACCAGTAAACGGATCTTTCCATTCCAGTGGAAAAACCGGAAATCCCAGACGGTCTCCATCGCGTTTACTCAGTTTTCCGTTTCCATCGGGTTTAAGAATTAAGGGAAGATGAGCAAATTCAGGCATCACATCTTCCCAACCCAGGTATTTATATAATAACACATGCAGTGGAGCCGATGGTAACCACTCTTCTCCACGAATCACATGCGAAATACGCATCAGGTAATCATCCACCACATTAGCTAAATGGTAGGTAGGCATTCCATCAGATTTAAACAATACTTTATCATCCAGGTTATTTGTATTTACCACTACCACCCCACGTATTAAATCATGAAGTTTTACTTCTTCGTTTCTTGGAATTTTAATGCGTATTACATACGGTTCACCACTTTCAAGCCTACGTTTTACTTCATCTGCCGGCAAGGTGAGAGAATTTTTCATATTCACCCGAGTGATGTGATTATATTGCCAGGCACTATTTCCGGCAGCTTTCATTCGTTCACGGATTTCATCTAATTCTTCGGACGTATCAAACGCATAATAGGCATGGCCTTTCTCTACTAACATATCTGCATATTGCCGATACATTTCCTTGCGTTCACTCTGGCGGTAAGGAGCATCCGGGCCTCCCACATGCACACCTTCGTCAAACTGAATTCCACACCATGTAAGAGATTCTACAATATACTCCTCCGCACCCGGATAAAAACGTGTTTGATCCGTATCTTCAATGCGTAAAATCATCTTACCTCCATGTTTGCGGGCAAACAAGTAATTGTATAACGCCGTACGTACACCACCTAGATGAAGAGGCCCTGTAGGGCTGGGGGCAAAACGAACTCTTATTTCTTTCTCCATACCATGTTTTAAGGTGTGCAAAAATACACGAATCTTGGGGATTTTTGCATGATTGCATAGCAGGAATAAGAAACCCTGAGAGCAAATTGTTAAAAATCATTGATAGTTCTGCAGGAAGTTGGATACTAAATCGCCATTTTAATTGTTTATTTTTGTAGTGATTGGAAACTATGAAAAGAATAATTGTGATATTGCTGGTATGGATGACATCACATCATCTGCATTGGGCTCAACCCATCAACCAAAAAGACAGCAAGGGGTTGAAACAAGGCGAATGGATTGAATATTATGACCAGGCAAAAACCCAAATCAAATCAAAAGGAGTTTATAAAAACAATAAACGGGTAGGAGTTTGGTTTTTTTACTACGAAACCGGCGAAGTGTTTTTAGAGGTGGAATATCTTACTGATGGCATCACCACTAACCTTAAAATGTACGATCCTGATAAAACTAAAACAGCCGAGGGGATTTATGTAAAAGGGAAAAAAGAAGGAATATGGTATTATTATGGTAAAGATTCTGTAAAACTGCGCGAAGAACCGTATAAAAATGGGTTGCTCGATGGTATTGTAAAGACTTTTTACCGAAGTGGTAAAACATTTGAAATAATTACATACCTAAAAGGTAAACGGGAAGGGCCCTGGAAACAATTCTATGAAAGTGGTGTCTTAAAAACGGATGGAACTTTTAAAAATGATACGTTGGATGGAAAAATCACATATTATCATTCCAATTCAAAAAAACTAATGGAAGGAACATATGCAAAAGGCTTGAGGCAAGGCGTATTTACTATTTATGAGGATAACGGCAAAGTAAAAGAAACCCTTCGCTACGATAAAGGGTTCCTTCATCCGGATGATGAAAAACGGCATTTGGTAAAAGAACCTAAAGAAGTTTTTCCGGAAAGTATCATCTACAAAGGTGGGTTTGAAGGCTTAATGCCCAAATAATTAGTAACTGAACTTCCCGTTTTTCCGTTGTATCTTTGCAAAATGAACTTAGAAAAGTTCCGTTTGTTTTATTTCAGACCATAATCACGTGAGCAAAAAAGGAAGAGTATTGGTAGCCATGAGTGGCGGAATAGATAGTTCCGTTACTGCCCTGTTGTTGCATGAGCAAGGGTATGAAGTAATTGGTATTACTATGAAGACGTGGGATTATGCTACATCAGGAGGAACCAAACGTACTACCGGTTGCTGTAGCCTTGATGATATAAATGATGCCCGGGCCCTGGCTGTTGACTTAGGTTTTCCGCATTATATATTAGACATACGCGAAGAGTTTGGAGAATATATTATTGACAACTTTGTAGAAGAATATCTGGCCGGGCGTACACCGAACCCTTGTGTTTTGTGCAATACACACATCAAATGGGATGCATTGATAAAACGCGCCAACCAGCTTGATTGTGAATTTATTGCCACCGGGCATTATGCTCAGATTCGCGAAGAACATGGCAGATATATTATTTCAAAAGGCCGCGATGAAAACAAAGACCAATCGTATGTACTATGGGGGTTGAAACAAGAAAACCTGAAACGCACTATTTTTCCCTGCGGAGGGTTTACTAAACCTGAAATACGGCAAATTGCATTGCAACATGGGTATGAAAGTATAGCCAAAAAAAGTGAGAGCTACGAGATTTGTTTCGTTCCAGACAATGATTATCGGGGATTTTTGAAAAGAAAAGTAGAAGGATTGGAAGAACGAGTAGCAGGCGGCAAGTTTGTTGATAAACATGGAAACATTCTAGGAATACACAAAGGATATCCATTTTATACCGTTGGACAACGAAAAGGACTAGGAGTGGCATTGGGCCGGCCGGTATTTGTTACTCGAATTGAACCGGAAACTAACACCGTAGTTTTAGGAGATGAAGAAGATTTATTTAGCCAGCAAATGATGGTACGAAACATCAACCTAATTAAATATGCAGAATTAAAAGAACCAACCGAAGCAATTACCAAAATACGCTATAAGGACAAAGGCCATTTTAGCACTTTGGTACAACAAGGCAATAATATGCAGGTTACATTTTATGAACCGGTAAGTGCCATAGCTCCAGGGCAATCAGCAGTTTTTTATGAAGGAAACGACTTGATTGGTGGAGGATTTATTATGCGCTCTGAGTAATGTATTTGACAATTTTAACCTACACAATCGGTATTTTTGGTATATTTACAAGAATTTGATGGAATAAATGAAGAACTGGCTTTGGATTGGCATTGTTGCGGTACTTTTATCTTGCGAAAAAAAAACGGAAGAACCGGCAGATATGGGATATAATTACTTCCCGCTACAGCCCGGAATGTATGCCATATACGATGTAGATTCATTTTATATTGATTGCCAATTCAATATTTACGATACATTAAATTTTCAACTGAAAGAAAAACTGGATACTTTTTTTATCGATGCATCCGGCCATTTATCCATGCGTATCGAACGATTCGTACGAAATAATCCTTCGTCAAGCTGGCAAATACGCGATGTGTGGTGGGCATACGTATTGCCTACCCAGGCAATAAAAGTGGAAGAAAACATGAAATATGTAAAACTTATTTTTCCGGTTTTAAATGGTAAACGATGGGACGGTAATGCATTTAATTCCATAACCGACTGGAATTTTGATTATCGGTATACCGGCGTAGATGAGACATATTCCAACGGAATGTTGCAGTTTGATTCAGTTGCTACAGTATTGCAACAACAAGTTGAAGGAAACTTGTTATTGTATAAATATCAACTTGAAAAATATGCTCGGGGAATTGGGCTGGTTTATCAAATAAAAATAAATGTTGAAGGAATTACCAACAGTAATCCAAACCAATATGACCCCTGCGAAGAAAAATTGCCGCCGGATGTATTGTGGACACAAGTACCCATCATGCAACGCATTAAATTGGGATCATACTGGGAACAAAAAATTATTGATTATGGAATGGAATAAAGTTATGGTACGAAATATTTTTTTAGTATGTTTTTCACTGGCAATTTCGCTGCAATTCTCTGCACAAACTTACTTCAAATTTGCTGTATTTTTTTCCGATAAAGGAAACAATAACCCACATAGCATTTCCAACCCTTCGACGTTTCTCTCACAACGTGCCATTGATCGAAGATTACGCTATAACATTGCCGTTACTGAACAAGACCTTCCGGTCAATCCCTCATATATTCAAGGCGTTGCAAACGTTTCTAACAGTATTTCTATTGTAAATAGGTCTCGATGGTTTAATTATGTAATGGTAGGCACCTACGACTCATCGGTTGTTAATTCCATAGCAACCCTGCCATATGTAGCCCAAGTTAAGCTGTTGTATCGGGGAGCATATCCGCAGAAACCAGAACCAGGCAAAGGGGAGCAGTCCAGCGGAGGTGCAAAATCATTCTTCGGATCAATTGAAGATCTGAATTACGGTAATGCAAAAACACAAACTGAAATGATTGGATTGGATTACCTGCACCGCAAGGGATTTTTAGGCCAAGACATGGTAATTGCAGTACTTGATGGTGGTTTTTTATTTGTAGATCAAATGCCGGCTTTTGAACATCTTCGTGCAGCCAACCGAATTTTGGGAACCTGGGATTTTGCTGCCAATGAAGAAAGCGTGTACGAAGATAATAACCATGGCACCTATGTACTTTCATGCATGGCAGGTTTTATTGATGGAAAGATATTGGGTACTGCTCCTTTAGCTTCGTATTGGCTTTTACGCACTGAAGATGTTTATACGGAAACCATTGTTGAAGAATACAACTGGGTAAGCGGAGCCGAATTTGCGGATAGTGTTGGCGCAGATCTTATAAACAGTTCATTGGGTTATACTACCTTTGATTTTGGTGTAGGAGATCATACCTATGCCGATATGAACGGAAACACCTCCATTGCTACTAAAGCAGCTGATATAGCAGCAGCCAAAGGCATTTTAGTAGTTAATAGCGCCGGAAATTCGGGAAGCAGTGCGTGGAAATATATTGGAGCCCCTGCTGATGGCGATAGCGTGCTTGCTGTAGGTGCTATCAAGAATAATCGCGAAAAAGCAGCATTCAGTTCATTTGGCCCCAGTGCAGATGGCCGTATTAAACCCAATGTTTGTGCCATGGGGCAGGGAGCCAGCGTGGTAGGAATAGGAGGCGAAGTTATTGCAGCCAATGGCACTTCGTTTTCATCACCTATTATTTGTGGAGCTGTAGCATGCCTTTGGCAAAAACATCGCCAAACAAAGAGTAACATGGATGTGTTTCGTGCGGTGGAAAAATCATCCAACTTATTTAACAATCCTAACGACGGCATGGGGTATGGTATTCCAAATTTAGGAGTGGCAGATATGCTGCTAAGCCAAACTCCCTTTGATCAGTTTTTTGAAAATCAGGAAATCAAAGTTTATCCCAATCCAGTAAGCGATCAAACATTTTATGTGGATTTTTATGCACAACTTACGGAGAATATCCTGATAGAAATTACTAATGTTAAGGGAAAGAAACTTTATTCTCAAGAAAGGCAAGTGTATCAAAAAACCATGAATACACTGGTTTTAAACATTGATACAAAAATGAGTGCAGGGGTATATGTATTGATAATTCATACCCAGAATAAACGGTTTTCTACCAAATTTGTAAAAAGCTAATATGCGAGTTGTATTGTTCGCTGGTTTATTATGGGTAAGCATTCATGCCTTTCCTCAAATCGTTGATCAAACTACCTGGGACAGCGGTGCTGTGAAAGACCGCTATGAAGCAAAAGGAAAAAATATCGTTTTATACCAACATTTTTCTCCTTCCGGTATTTTGCTTACGGAAGGCCGTTATTATAAAAATCGACGTGAAGGAATTTGGAAACAATATTATCCCTCCGGAAAAATACGAGCTATATTCAATTACAAAAAAGGATGGGAACATGGCAATCAAAAAGTTTATTCAGAAACAGGCGAATTAATGAGTGAATACACGTATCGCCATGGCATCAAGCTGGGCAGTTATACGTTATATTACCGTAATGGCATAATCAAAGAAAAGGGCAATTTCGGGCTTTCATCGTTTAGAAGTTATTTGCCTCACCCTCCGCCATCTGGAAATGGTAACGATACGGAACTACCCGGCCAAGCTTCCATGCGAATTGGTAAAAACATGGAATATTTTGAATCTGGTAAAATTAAATGCATTCGATTTTTTGAAGATCAATACGATATCCTTGTAACTTATGACACTCCGGATGAAAAGAATACCATTCGAATGAAACTTCAAAAACAAGAAGTACCTGCAGGCCGTTGGTTATATTTTGATGAAACCGGAAAAATTATACTTCAAGAAATTTATGAACAAGGAAAACTAAAAGAATCAATGGCTTTTTGAGTTTCGTTACTTTATTTCAACTGTATTTACTTAGCTTATATAACATGCAAGCAAATATTGATTCTATTTAATAATAAGTTTTTATGAAGCGATACGTTGGATATCATTAATCGCAAATTACAAGTAATATATTTTGCAGAACTATTTAAATTGAACTAATTTAATCTCACCCTCTGTAACTTCAATTTGACCATTTGAATTTTGCGCTTGAAATGCAAAACCACCATTCAAAATTTTTTCTGATTCATTCCAAGAATTTACTTGCAAAGTGCCTCCTAAATCAGGCGACGAAGTATAACTGTGCCCTTCGTAAATAAACAAAGCACGACAAGATTGGGTAAGATTGATATCACTAGCGGTTACCGCAGTAATATTGTAAAAACCAATTTGTAAGGGTTTAGGAATAGATAATATCAGCTTGTTTTCTAAATTTCCACATTCTATCGCTTCAAGGGTATAATATGGCAACGTGGGTTCAGATACATAAATAAGGTTTGAAACAAAATCCTTTTGATTGATTTTGCACTTTACAAAATATTGATCGCAGGGTCCTTTTTTTAATGACTCACTGCATGAAATTAAAATAAGCGACAGAAGCAGAAGTAAGGCCAGGGTCTTTTTCATATTTTAGAGTTTTTAGCTATCCATGCGGTTCTTAAAGGGGTCCATCCCAAGGAAAGAAATCCCATATGAGATGAAGTTACGAAACGGTTGTTTGAAAAATTCAAAGTATTCACTGTATTTTCGGTTATATGGAATAAACTATATCCGGCTTTTATAAAAAAATTTTCTCCCGGCCAAAATCGCAGATAAAACTGAGTATTGGTAGTTCCACGATTGTTGTTCCCAAAAGCAAATACATTGAATAATTCAGGGTGGACTTGTTCTATTGAAGTAGCCGGTAAAAATGTAGCCGAACGATAGGAAGCATCGGTAGTTTCTCCAAAAGACACTCCAGCAACATCCAAATTAAACCCTCCATCCAGCCAGCGTGTAAACGATACATCTGCATGAAAGGTAAGGTTAAGTGAATATATGGTATGATCATCAAAAAACAGTGAATCGTAAGTGCCTGCATCAGGCCGCCCTGGAAAAGCAGTTATAAACATGCGTTTGGTAACATTGGCCATGTTAAAACGCAGTCCTCCACCCAATTTTATTCGTTTCTTCCAAGCCACATTAAACATTTTATGCCAAGCTACTGAACTGGTAAATATCTTTGAACCCATGCCCAGGCTCATCTCCACATAATGATTTTCTTTCCAAGATTTTAACTTTAGTGAATCATTGGTATTTACAGCAAAAAAAACCTTGGTTGCAAGAAACAAACTAATAAAAAGCATCAAGCAATATCGTATCATGTATTTCATGATATAAAAATACAAACTATTTTCGGCCGGGAAAACGCATTTTATATTGTACGTTTACATCTCCTCGAGTAATTTTATCCAATTTACTTTTCAACATTTTTTTTGTGAGCGGAGCTATTTTATCAATAAACAACACCCCTTCAATATGATCGTATTCATGCTGAATGATACGGGCAGCAATGCCTTCGTAAGTTTCTTCATGAAGTTCAAAGTTTTCATCCAGGTATTCAATCGTAACTTTGGGTTTACGCAAAACGTCTTCGCGAATACCGGGAATACTAAGGCACCCCTCATTAAATGCCCACTCCTCCCCCGTTTCTTCTATAATCACCGGATTGATAAATACTTTCTTAAAATGTTCCAGTCCAGGTTCTTCATCGGCAAACCCCTCACCATCTACAATAAACAAGCGGATTGACTTGCCCACTTGCGGAGCTGCCAGCCCTACACCGCTGGCATTATACATCGTTTCCCACATATCCTGAATCAGCTTTTTCAATTCAGGATAGTTTTGGTCAATTTCTACTGCTTTTTTCCGTAATACGGCATCACCGTATGCTACTATGGGTAAAATCATAATTTTTGTTTCTTTTCCAAGTATGATTGAAGAATAATTACGGCACTCACCATATCCACCGTTTCTTTATTTTTCATTTTACTTCGTTTGGCTCCGGCTGTTTTCATGCTTTTCAAAGCCAATTTAGAAGTAAACCGTTCGTCTTGCCATTCCCAAGTTACGTTATTAAATGTCTGTCTCAGTTTTTCTACCGTTTGATAAATCATTGGGTACGACTCACTATACGAATGATCCATATTTCGGGGCAAACCTACTACAATCACCTCTACCTGCTCTTTGCTTAAGTACTCCTGCAAGTATGATTGAAGCTTTTCGGTAGCAACTGTAGTAAGGCCGGTAGCAATAAGCTGCAAAGAGTCGGTTACCGCAATGCCCGTTCGCTTGCCTCCTATATCCAGCGCTACGATACGAGCCATCCTCTCACTTATTTTTCAGGTGCTGGGGTTGGCGTTGGTGCTGCAACCTTCGATTTGCTATAACGCAGGTTCATTGCCTGTATCGCCTCCCGGGTTACATCAAATTTTTCATTGGCATACAACACCCCGCTGCCTTTTTGATATGCTAAAATCAGATCCACTCCTTTTTGCTGTGCAAATTCTTTAAAGAATACATGCAGTGAGTCAAACATTTGGCTAACCATTCCGGCTTCTTGCATGGCAGCCAATTGGCTCAGCTCCTGCTGCTCCTGCATTAGCTGCTGCTGGTATCGGGTAATTTCTTCTTCTTTTTTTTGCCGTTCGCGGGTAGTCATGGTCATCACTTTGTTTTCATAGTCTTTATACATTCGTTGCAAGTTACCCTGTTTGCTTTGTAGCTTTTGTTCACGTACTTTATTATCTTCCTCAAATTTCTTTTCCATATCTTTTACCAAATCGTAATTGGCAGAAATACTATCAGAATTTACATAAAGAATTTTCAATTCTGTATTTGAGCCGGAAGAGTTATCCATGGTTGTTCCGGATGATTTTTTGCCGGAAGACGTAAAGTGCAGAAAAAATAAAATGGCCACCGCCACACTCAATACAATGTTGAAAATAAGCGAAAAATTTTTCATGCGTTGGATATAAATAAATTGAGCACAAAGATAACCAATGGCATTACATATGGAAAAATCAGGGTTTTTGATTTCTTAATAATTCTCAAAACCCATAGCCCGCAAAATGTGTTTATTTTGCCTAAAAATAAAGCAATGGAATACAGATATCTTGGTAAAACGGGTTTACAAATCAGTGCTCTTTCGTTGGGTTCGTGGGTTACATTTGGCAATCAAATTAGTGATGATGTGGCCGAAGCCTTGATGGTGAAAGCCTACGACAACGGCGTGAATTTTTTTGATAATGCCGAATTGTATGCTGATGGAAAAAGTGAAATTGTGATGGGTAACATCCTGAAAAAGCAAGGATGGCGTAGGGACACCTGGCTGGTATCCAGCAAAGTATATTGGGGAGGCAAGCTGCCAAACCAATACGGCTTGAGCCGCAAACATGTGATAGAAGCTTGCCATGCAGCTTTGAAAAGATTACAGGTTGATTATTTAGATTTATATTACTGCCACCGGCCGGATAAAAACACACCCATAGAAGAAACCGTAGCAGCCATGACCGATTTGATTCGTCAGGGCAAAGTTTTATACTGGGGTACCAGCGAATGGAGTGCCGAAGCCATCCGAGAAGCCTATGAAGTAGCCAAACGTAATTATTTAGTAGCACCCGTGGTAGAACAGCCACAGTACAACATGTTTCACCGCGAACGGGTTGAAGTGGAATACCGCAGGCTATATGCCGGCATTGGCATGGGCACCACCATTTGGTCACCTCTTGCCTCTGGCATTCTTACCGGCAAATACAGCCAAGGCATTCCTACAGATAGTCGTATGCAAGTAAGCGAATTGCAATGGCTCCGCGACTTTATGGCCAGTGAAGAAGGCCAAAAACGCATTCAAAAAGCTCGTGAACTACAATCCTTAGCCCAAGAATTAGGAACTACCCTACCCAAGCTGGCCATTGCCTGGTGTTTAAAAAATCCTAACGTAAGCTCTGTTATATTGGGTGCTACCAAAGTACCACAGCTGGAAGAAAACCTGGATGCATTGAATGTAGTATCGCTACTAAGCAACGAAGTGATGGAAAAAATTGAAACCATCCTGGGCAACAAGCCCAAGTTCCCGGCATTTGGATAATAAATTAATATTACTTTAAGACCATATCATTGCTACACCCAACCCAATATGTAGTAGGTATATTGGGGCAAGTAATATAAAATGTATATAACACTTATCTATTTTTTTCGTGCTATGAACTGGTTTAATATTTATCTTTTAAAGTTAAATTAGCAACAATACTAAATAAACGGGAAAAACTGCAATACTATAGATTGATAATCTATAATTCATGCAAATAAAATGATTGGCTATTAAATTATATTGAATACCTGTCTCTTATACACATCTC
>JAOABX010000010.1 GCA_026418175.1 Flavobacteriales bacterium | reverse complement strand
CCCGCTGATTATGAGTCAGGTGCTCTAACCAACTGAGCTATGGGCCCTACTGCTATTTTCTATTGCAGTAATTTTATTTAACAGGGCTGCAAATATACATAGTTTTTCAAAATTCAATCCCCCCTACTTTTCCTATTTGTTGTAAATTCGCCCTATGAAAAAACAAAACCTGAAATTCAACACCAAAGTAATTCATGCCGGCCAAGTTCCTGATCCTTCTACCGGTGCAATTATGACTCCTATTTTTCAAACTTCTACCTATGTTCAGGAATCGCCTGGTAAGCACAAAGGCTTTGCTTATGCCCGTGGGAAAAACCCTACCCGTCAAGCACTGGAACAATGTATTGCAGCACTTGAAAATGCTCGTTATGGTCTTTGTTTTTCCAGTGGCATGGGAGCCATTGATGCTGTTGTCAAACTGTTGCGGCCCGGCGATGAAGTTATCACCGGCAACGATTTGTATGGAGGAACTTACCGGATGTTCACCAAGGTATTTGCTAATTATGGAATCAAATTTCATTTTATAGATTTAAACAACGCTTCTAACATTCTTCCTCACATCAATGCCAACACAAAATTGATTTGGATTGAAACACCTACCAACCCTACCATGCAAATTGTAGATATTGCCACATGTGCTCAAATTGCCCATGAACATAATCTGATTTTGGCAGTAGATAACACCTTTGCATCGCCATACTTGCAAAATCCAATAGACCTGGGCGCACACATTGTGATGCATTCTGTTACCAAATACCTGGGTGGCCACAGCGATGTGGTAATGGGTGCATTGTGCATGAATGATGAAAAACTGTATGAACAGCTGGCATTTATTCATAATTCTTGCGGTGCAACGCCGGGGCCCATGGATAGTTTTCTAGTACTTCGGGGCATTAAAACGCTGCACCTGCGCATGCAACGTCACTGCGAAAACGGAGAAAAAATTGCGAACTATCTCAGAAATCATCCGGCTATTGAAAAAATATATTGGCCCGGTTTTAATGATCACCCGAACCATGCTATTGCCCAAAAACAAATGCGTGGATTTGGTGGAATGATATCCATCGTTCTAAAAAATGCCGATTTGGAAAAAACATTTCGTATTGCATCCTCCTTCGAAGTTTTCAGTTTGGCAGAATCGTTAGGTGGTGTAGAATCGTTGGTGAATCACCCAGCCACGATGACCCATGCCTCCATTCCGAAAGAAGAACGCGAAAAAGCCGGGGTGGTTGACAATATGCTTCGACTCAGTATAGGAGTAGAAGATGCTGATGATTTAATATACGACTTAGAACAGGCACTCAATCAATAAAAAATGAACCGCGAACAAACCATTCTCAAATTTCTTATTGCTGCTATTGGTGTATATCTAACCGGCATGATACTTCCTGGGGTGAACGTAGCCAATGTTTGGATTGCCATAGTGGTTTCTGCCTTTATCGGATTACTCAACATATTACTCAAACCTTTACTTGTAATTCTTACCATTCCCATCACTTTCTTAACCTTTGGGTTATTTTTGATTGTAATTAATGGATTTATGATTTATCTGGCTGATAAAATTGTTCCGGGATTTGAAGTAAAAACTTTTTGGCTAGCCATGGTATTTAGCATAGTATTATCCATCATAACCTTTTTGCTGGAACGCATATTTGGTATAAAACCACCTACCCATTAATCGTAATAAGTCCGCAACGACATTTCTTTTTCACTAAATGTATGCGGCTTCACACTGCGGTCAATAATTCGCTGTTCTTTGGGTTTAATAAATTCTCGGGCAAGTTCACGAAATCTTGTCATAAATGCACCGTGTGTCCATTGTCCAAAAACTGTATGGCCACCTTCATAACACTGAACTTGGTATTCTTCATAAGTTACACAATAGCCCATGTAGTTGTTAGAATATGAGCTAATAATTACATGCTTAATTCCGATAGGTTCAAGCTCTTTAAGCAACATGTTACGCAATCGTTGACCACCTATCGTAGTTATTTCTCCCGGAAATGCAGCCAAAGCTATTTGACCTATTCGAACAATTTGAAGAGGTACTACATGGGGTGTCCAAGGCAATTCCCGCAAGGCACCCCGACGATGTTGACGCTTCATTTCAGCAATTCCTCCATCAAAAAATCCCGGAATAAAAAACATTTTGACATTGCGAGTACCATACACCACCCCACGGCCTGTTTCAAAAATGATGTTTTTCTTGCCCTGTACTTTATATTTTTTTCTAACCCAATCTTTATATGCCTGATTACGAAATAATGACAAAAAGAATTCACCATACTTAATTACCTTTGAGCTTAACTCGGCAAATTGCTTAACTCCTTGCGGCATGCCGGGACCATCTACCGGTGTACCAGAAAAAAAAGCCGTTCCATGGCAGGCTGAATCTGTTTCTGCATCTGTACGGCCATTAGCAAAATCAGGATGTACTTTCACGTTCGACATATCGTAATATGCCAGAATGTAATCTAAAGGGCCTTGTACAATTTCATTATCCGGAGCATCTTCCCAAATTTCCTTGGCTTTATAATATTGCAGACGACCATTAAACATGGCATTTTCTATATCGCTTTTGCTGGGCCCTTTTTTATACCATCCATTTTTTCGTTTACCATGCAGATTGGGCGATACATCACCTGCAATTTGCTGAGCAAAAATGGCATTAAAACGACCTCCCACTTCTTCTTCAAAAAACTGCGATGCATACCCTTTATTATCTCCACTAACTTTATTAATTCTATTCCCTAAACTGGTAGTATGCACCCCAAACCAGTTAATTTGAGCAACAGGACTACCATGCAAATCATCTATTCGCAACAGGTCCATTTTTCTTTCTACTGCCAAATGTGTTTCATGACGCCCCCGTTTTTCCACTTCCGGATTTTGATTGTAGGCTTTCAAACTACGATTGAAAGCAACATCCACATCCGGCTCAAACTCACCTGTATGGAAATATAATTTACATGGCTTAAGATCTTGATTCGATTGGTAAATAGCTTCTTGAATAGCATCAACCACCGCATTGAATATTTTTGGCCTAAATCCAGGAACCGGAAAATTGTAAAACGGATGATGAGCAAATCCGCCAGGGGCACTATGAGTATGCTGAGATGCTATAAGTATATTTTCATCTAGATAACCACCCTCTGGGTCACGTTCTTGCAAGCGTTTTAGCACTTCACGTTTAACACCCTGTGTGGTAAAGCACAATTCACAGTTTACATAAAAAATTTTTTTACCGGAAGCTGGATCCCAAAATGTTATTGCACGACAATATATCGGGCTAAGTTGACCATACATTTTATTAAAATCTCTTCCATAGCCAAGCATACCTAGACCATTAAAGTATGCTTTAATTTCAATTTTTGAATGTCCGGTATGTATCATAGGTAGACGCGTAGAGTAAATAAATCTGCGCCTAAAAGTAAGAGATTTTAATAGCCTTTAATATTACAAAGACAAACTAAGAACTAAAAAAATATTAAAAATTAAATAACGATTTTAAGAATTCATCAAATAATGTGTGTATTCAAACCGAAGATACTTGCGAATTACAAAATTTATTTTTGCTACATATTGATGGCGAAGCTCTGAGAATTTGAGCAAGCCGATAGATAAACGATGTTCTGAAAGTTCAGCATTGTTTGAACGATAGTATGCTCGTAGTATGCGAAAAGGTTCATATGACTTGCGTGTATTTAGAATATGAATATAATCATCAATCCCTTCTTCCAATGAATTATATTTTTTTAAGTAATACGTGGTAGTTTCACTTGCAGTAACAAACCTACCGCTGTTTGAAAGTGTGGTTATACCAAAATAATTATTAGTAACCTGGGCTGCTTGTGAACGTCCCCAACCACTTTCAATAATGGCTTGTGCAAGCACCAAACGAATGGGAACAACATCAATACGTATAGCCAACTGATTCATTAAATCTAAGGCAGAATTTCTGAAATTACTTGTATCCAATTCCCAGTCAACTTGATATTTTTTAGCCATTTTAAGTAAAAACTGTGCAGACTCTTGGTTGAGATTACCGGTACGATAAAAGTATTCCCGTATGGCTAATAACCGATTGCGTTGTTGTGAAACTTTATAGTTAGCACGAGCCACATAAGGAGCAAATGATTTAATAAATTCCGACTTCCTTCCTTCCAAGATATGGCCTTTGCCGGCATCGGCCTTATTTACAAGAAAAAAAACACTGATTGCTACTGCAATGAACCTAACTATATGCATACGATTGGATTTAAATTTGGCAAACAGAAGGACGTTGTAAACTGCCCACTGTACGATATGTAAAATAAAAACTGTGTAATTAGTTTTATTTTAAGTTTTGGTTTTCAGCACAAAAATATCAGTTTTTGAGGCTTTCTCCAAACCCGGAAGACAGTTTACATTGTTAATAAGTTCCTAAATTTACGGATATAACTATCTTTGACAACTTTTCAAAACTCTCAATTTTTTTAAAAAAAATGGCTCAAAACCTGGAATTCAATAAAAATGAGGACAAAATGCGGCTGATGATTGCCGATATAGAACAGAAATTGCAAAAAATTAAATTAGGCGGTGGCAAATCTAAAATTGCAAAACAACACGAACAAGGAAAACTAACCGCCCGAGAACGAATTGATTTCCTCATAGATAAAAACAGCATATTTTACGAATTAGGAGCTTTTGCCGGCTACGGAATGTACGAAGAAGAAGGAGGATGTCCGGCCGGTGGAGTAGTAATGGGCATCGGCACAGTATCAGGTAAAAAATGTGTCATAGTTGCTAATGATGCTACTGTAAAAGCTGGAGCCTGGTTTCCCATTACAGCTAAAAAAAACCTAAGGGCACAGGAAATAAGTATGGAAAACCGCCTTCCTATCATTTATCTGGTAGATAGTGCAGGGGTTTATCTTCCAATGCAAGCTGAAGTCTTTCCGGATAAAGAACATTTTGGACGTATTTTTAGGAACAATTCCATCATGTCATCGATGGGAATTACACAAATTGCAGCTGTAATGGGTAGTTGTGTTGCCGGTGGTGCCTACCTGCCCATCCTAAGCGACGAAGCCTTGATTGTGGATAAAACCGGTTCGATTTTTCTGGCTGGTTCATATTTGGTAAAGGCAGCTATTGGCGAGGACATTGATAACGAAACACTGGGTGGCGCTACTACACACAGTGAAATTAGCGGAGTTACTGACTACAAATGTATGGATGATAAAGATTGTCTGACGCGTATTCGCAACATTATTAGTAAAATTGGAGAAACAGAAAAAGCAGGTTTTAATAGGATACAATCCGTGGCTCCTAAAAATAATCCAAAAGATATTTATGGTATAATGCCGGATAGCCGCGATAAAGCATATGATGTAAGACAAATAATTTCCTGTATTGTAGATGATCATGAATACGAAGAATACAAGGAAAAATATGGACAAAGCATAGTATGTGCCTATACACGAATTGATGGATGGGCAGTAGGTATTGTTGCCAATCAACGCAAAGTAGTTAAATCAAAAAAGGGTGAAATGCAGTTTGGCGGAGTAATTTATTCTGATTCAGCTGACAAAGCGGCCCGCTTTATTATGAATTGTAATCAAAAGAAAATACCTCTATTATTTTTACAAGATGTTACCGGCTTTATGGTAGGTAGTCGAAGTGAGCACGGTGGAATTATAAAAGACGGTGCCAAAATGGTAAATGCCGTTTCTAATTCAGTAGTTCCCAAAATTACCATCGTCATGGGAAACTCTTTTGGGGCTGGTAATTATGCCATGTGTGGCAAAGCCTATGACCCGCGATTCATCTTTGCCTGGCCAACGGCACAAATTGCGGTAATGGGAGGTGCTCAAGCAGCTAAAACACTTTTGCAAATTCAAACTGCTACTCTGAAAGCGCAGGGAAAAGATATATCAAAAGCGGAAGAAGCTGCATTGCTACAAAAAATAACTGACAGATATAATGAACAAATGACTCCCTTTTTTGCTGCCTCAAGGCTTTGGGTAGATGAAATTATTGACCCTGCAAAAACCCGAGAGTATGTTTCTATGTGCATTGAAGTAGCTAATCATGCTCCCATTACTAAACCTTTTAATGTTGGTATTTTGCAAACATGAAAAAAAATCGAAATTTAATATTACTCTTATTTTTTTTGAGTATTACTATAGCCGTAATATTTTCCTGTTCAAGTAACAGTGATGTAAATTTGGTATGCAACTCAAGTTTTGAAAATCAAAACCAGCCAGATCTATCTTGTTGGAAACTAATGATGGACACCCTTACCTATTCAGACTGGTATAGCACTGTAGTACCGCCGGAGGGTGGGCAATTTTCGTTAAAATTAGCAGGGTCAGAAGGTGCCTCGTTTGATCCGTATGCTGAAACTTATATTACTGATTTATCGGGTAATATTACACTTCAGATCAGTGCATTCATACAGGCACTGTATGGAGGACAACCTATTTACCTGAGTGCATATCAACACCGTAACGGTTCTGTTATACAATCGGCTGATCAAACAGACTGGGCTTTCAACGGCTGGAAAAAATTTTCCATTACTGAAACGTTCCAATTTGAACTCACGGATACTTTGTTTATTCGTATTACACAAACCACCGGACAAAACAGCAGTTGCCTGGTTGACCTGGTTAGTGTTAACATGCATTGAAATTTTATGCAATCCAAACAATCGCCAGCATCTTTAATCTGCTGAGATATTAGTTCAAAACAGATTGTATTACTTTCTAACAATGAAAAAAACAATATTCATCGGAATTGCTGCAATGATGTTTTTTTCTTGCGGAAAAAACGAAGCCGATGGTATCTGGTTCAGTGAAAAGTCTGGCGAACGAACCTGGCTGACGATAAACCATCATCAGTATTCAGTAAAAACCGAAACCCTGCCGGAATTGGAAATTCTGATACACAAAGAAGGAAAAATAATTTACCGGAACGACAGTATGCAGTTTGTACCTACAAGATTCTTTGATATTCAGGAAAAAAAATGGCTGCTGGATTATGATACGAATCGCCCTGTGTATTTAGTTCGGGTAACAGGAAATACACTCATATTTTCAAATTCTGATGAAACTTTAATTTATAACCGTCAATCAAAGCAATAATATCAGCGTTGCATTTCGGCAAAGAATTGTATTTTTGATACATAACATTTCATAGCATGGGGAAGCAACCAAAAAAGCCTGTTTCATCCGGATCAAAACAAACCATCAAAAATCTGAATAATCATCAAAGCCAAATAAATATAAGGCTGTGGGGTGCAGTCTTGTCATTTGCCATAGCATTTGTATTATATGCCAACACATTTAATCATGGTTGGGTACTGGATGATTACGGAGTATTAGCTGATAATTGGGTGATTAAAAGTGGTACAAAAGGCATTCCCACTATTTTAACCACCACTTACCGATATGGAATTAACCATTTGACTGACAATTTATATCGTCCGCTTTCACAAATCATGTTTGCTATTGAATGGGAAATTTCTCCAGAAAATCCGGGTTTTCATCATATTATCAACGTTTTGTTTTATGCCTTATCTTGCGGACTTTTATTTGTTTTTCTTTTCCGTTTACTTAGAAATGTTCATCCATTTATTCCATTAGCAATTACTCTACTTTATACTGTACATCCCATCCATACAGAAGTAGTAGCAAACATTAAAAGCCGCGACGAAATTATGTCGTTCCTTTTTGTAATCATCACCGGACTTCTACTTATTGACTATTTTGAAAAAAATGCTCTTAGTAAATTGCTTGCAGCCGGTGTAACCTTTGGATTGTCCATGTTTTCAAAGGAAGGCGGAATCACCATGGTGGTATTATTTCCCCTGATGGGTTGGTATTTTTTTCAGGCAAATTGGAAAAAAATGGGAGCTGTGTTTTTAGTATTACTTATTCCTTCGCTAATTTATATCGCTATTCGTCAAAAAATCATCAATGAATACAGTACTTCCAATGTTATATCTGTAGTTGATAACCTGCTGGTTGAAGCCAAAGATCCAGGTACACGTATAGCCAGCGCAATTATGCTTTTAGGAAAATATTTGTTATTGCTTTTTGTACCTTATCAATTAGTTTGCGATTACTCTTACAATCAAATCCCACTGGTTGGCCTAAGTAATCCATATTTCCTGCTTTCATTGTTAGTTCATGGATTTTTAGCATTTATTGCCATTCGTGAATTTAAAAAAAGAAGCCTATTATCTTTTGGAATCATTTTCTACTTTGTTACTATGAGTTTGTATAGCAATTTGGTTTTAACCATTGGGACTTCTTTTGGCGAACGATTGCTTTTCCAACCATCACTTGGTTTTTGCATCGCAGCTGTAGCAGCACTTCAAAGAATCTTCAATATGTATAGTAGTCCAGTCCATTCATTCATGCATTGGATATTCCCAAACAAAGCCCTTACTGGAATTTTATTAGTTATCGTATTATTATTTAGTGTAAAAACTGTAGTTCGTGCTGCTGAATGGAAAAGTCAACTTATACTTTTTGGGGCAGATGTAAAGCGTTCTCCTAACAGTGCACATATGAGGTTATACTGGGGGTTAGCATTACGTGATGAAGCACTTCGGCTAAAGGATGAAGAAAACAACATGCCTGAATATGAAAAATGGATGCGTAAAGCACTAAAAGAATTTGAAAAAGGAATTGAAATCTATCCGGAATACGCAGAATGTATGGATCAGGCTGGATTAGCCCATTATCGTTTAGGAAATAAAGAAAAGGCACAATATTATTATGAAGAAACATTAAAACGAATTCCTAATCGGGCAACTACCATGAGTAACTTGGGAACCATTTATTTTGAAAAAGGAGATTATAACAAAGCCCTAGAACTTTATGAAAAATCTGTGAAAGAAGATCCTAAATATGCCGACGGCTGGTTTAACCTCGGTAGTACTTATGGTATGCTGATGCAATACGATAAAGCAATTGAAGCCTACCAAAAATGCATTGCCATTGATGATAAATATGCTAAAGCTTATTACTACATGGCAATGACCTATGAGTTTATGAAGCAGCCAGAAAAAGCTAAAACATATTATGAACGGGCCGCATTTCTTGATCCGAAATTGAAGAAAAATAATAACTGAAAAATAGCATCCTAATAAAAAAGTAAAAGAAGCAGTTAATTCAATCTAAATTATCTTAGAGATTATAATTCCCAATCCACTTCCCTCAAGGTAAGTATAAGTTTGTTTGCTCAAATTGGTAGCTAATATCCGATTAAATCTATTCGTGAAGATTGAATTACAACATTGGCTTGACAATCCTTTTAATGAGCCTCCCCCACCACCAAAGGCAAATCTATTGCAGAGGATACCTTTTTAAAGCTACTTTTTTAAATTCAATTTATTGATTATCAATATTTTTTTCACTTCTACCGTATCGTTTAGCACACTATAATTGAAAAGATATAATGTAAACCTACATAAAAAGGAAAAAACCTAATTTGTATGCAAATTATTTACAAATAAAAAAGGGCTTCAATCTTATATTGCTTGAAACCCTTTATAATTATGTCGGGGTGGCAAGATTCGAACTTGCGACCTCCTGCTCCCAAAGCAGGCGCGATAACCGGGCTACGCTACACCCCGAGCGGTGAGGGGGGGATTCGAACCCCCGGTACAGTTTCCCGTACGGCAGTTTAGCAAACTGCTGGTTTCAGCCACTCACCCACCTCACCAAAATAATTAGAACAAAAAGTTTTAATTAGTCAGTCAGGCGTTGGTGGATGAAACTTCTTTTATACCAATGTACCTGAAAGAACTAAATTAGGCTGGCAAAGATAATCAAACCCAATATGCTTACAAATTTTTTTTTAACGATAATAAAAAAGGCGCGGAAATGTTCCACGCCTTTATTGTTTTTCGCATTAACTTATTCTGCAACGACTTCAAACTGAAAATCAACTTTAACCTCTTTATGCAAATTAGCAGTAGCTGAATAAGTACCAATAGTTTTAATATTATCGTCTTTAATTACGATAGACTTTCTTTCAATAGAAAATCCAGCATTTTTTAGCGCTTCAGCTAACATTACAGTATTCACTGAACCAAAAATTTTTCCATTTTCGCCAACTTTAGCAGCTACTTTTATTGAAGCCTGTTGTAATTTTTCTGCAGTTGCTTTGGCTTCATCAAGTAATTTTTGAGCTTTATGAGCTTGCTGTTTAATATTTTCTTTTAAAACCTTAAGATTAGACTCTGTAGCAGTTACAGCTAATCCTCTGGGTAAAAGAAAATTACGGGCATAACCATCACGCACATTTACAACGTCGTTTTTATAGCCCAAATTTTCAATATCTTTTTTTAATATTACCTGCATAATTCTGATTATTTTAACATATCACCAACATAAGGTAAAAGCGCTAAATGACGAGCTCTTTTAACTGCCTGCGAAACCTTACGCTGATATTTCAGCGAGGTACCAGTTAAACGACGCGGAAGAATTTTACCCTGCTCATTAACTAACTTCAATAAATAATCGGGATCTTTATAATCAATATATTTGATTCCCGCTTTTTTAAACCGGCAGTATTTGTCTTTGCGTACTTCAATTGGAGGAGGTGTCAGATAACGGATTTCTGATTGATTTTCCTCTTTAATATTGAAGTTTGAAATTGATGTATCGATATTCATAACGTTAAAATCAACTTTTTACAATTTATTTAGCTTTTGCAGCTAATTTTTCTCTTCTTTTAATACTATATTCAATAGCATTTTTATCCATGCGGAATGTAAGAAAACGCATAACACGCTCATCCCTTCTGAATGTAAGTTCTAACTTATCTATAAATGAAGGATCTGCCTGAAATTCAAATAATTGATAGAATCCAGTAGACTTCTTTTTGATGGGATAAGCTAGTTTTCTCAACCCCCACATTTCATCATTAATAATGGTGCACCCGTTTTCTTTAAGTAATTCCCTGTACTTTTCAACCGCTTCTTTTAATTGTTCATCACTTAGAACAGGCGTAAGGATGAACACGGTTTCATACTGATTAGCCATTCAATCTATTTTTATCCGTTTTAAAAATTGGGCTGCAAATATATGTATTGATTCACTCATTTCCAAAGAAATGATGAAAATTAACTTAAGCTATTGCGTATTTGCTTCGTGTAGCTAAAGTTAAATACCATATTTACAACACATTAATACAGGGCCTTGCGGCCCTGTATAGTAGCGGAGACGGGAGTTGAACCCGTGACCTCAGGGTTATGAATCCTGCGCTCTAACCATCTGAGCTACCCCGCCAAATACCCTCATTTTAAGAAGTTTAAAATTATTTATTTCTTAAACTTCAAATTTAAGGGGGTGCAAATATACATGATTTTTATAAATTCAATCTAACCTTCTTCCCTAAAATATTTTTTCATCATACATAAGAAAATTTTACAATTTATTTTTTGAATATGATTTTTTTTATATTGGCTTCAATTTTAAGTGGTTTATGGCCAAGAAAATAATAAAAAAAGCAGCCAAACCTGCTAAGAAGTCGGGGGTTGCATCCAAAGCAAAGAAAAAAACAGGTTCTGTAAAAGTGCAGATTACTAAAAAAACAAACACTACAAAGCAATCGGCGTCAAAAAAACCTGTAAAAGCTTCCAAGCAAGCTGCAAAGAAAAAAACAACGGTTAATGTGAACGCAAAAAAAACAGCTAAAAAAAATATATCAAACACAAAACCTGTTAAGAAAAAAACAGCTTCTGCAAAAAAGAAAATTGCTGTAAAGAAATCAACCAAACCCCAAAAAAATGTGGCATCAAAGCCAGTAAAAAAAGTTGCCCCAATTAATAAGAAAAAAACAGCTGTATTATCGAAGAAAACAGCTAAGCCAACTGCCAAATCAAAACCTACAAAAAAGGCTACATCAAAAAAATCAGTTAAAAAAGTAACGACTTCAAAAGGGAAAAAAGCACCCCAAACGATTGCAACCAAAGCTAAAAAGACGATCCGAACCACACCGGTTAAAAAAAACCAAACTGCTAAAAGCCCAAAAGCAACTATATCAAAAAACAAAAAAACTACAGCAGATAAAAAATCAAAACTTACTACTAAAAAAAATACTGCAACTTCAAAACCTTCAGCTATTAAAAAAGTTGAAACTCCTAAAACATTAGCTACAACAAAGGGTTCAAAAGAAAAAGTTGCTTCTATACAAAAAGAAATTGCTCTCTCTGCTAAAAAAAACCAGTCAGAAGCATTGGTAAAAGCAGCAAATAAACAATCATCATCCACGAAAAAGAAAGAAGAAAAAACAAGTACTTTAAAAGATAAAAAAACATCTTTACCCAACAAAGAATTAGAAAATCTTACACAACCAAGTAAAAAGGAGAAGCCTGAACGTCCAACCAAATCTACTAAACCCTCTCGTAGAAAAAAGGAAGAAGATGAAGATGGGCCAAGTGCAAAAGAATTAGAGATTCTGGATCTTCCAGACTTCATGACACGCCCTGTAAAAAAAGACAAAAAAGAACCGCAGCGACAAATTATTCGCACTATGCCTGTTCAACGAGAAGTAATTCATCAGCATAAAAATGAAAAGGTAGAGCTGAATCCCACTGTTGTCAGAACAAATAATAAAATAAAAATAGAATTAGAATACATGGTAAAATCATCACCACGTATTCTCTACAATTTTTTGAGTACGCCCAGCGGTCTTAGTGAATGGTTTGCTGATGATGTAAATATTCAAAATGGTATCTATTCGTTTTTTTGGGAAGACTCTGAAGAAAAAGCACGTTTATTAGTAGCTCGTGAATTCGACTTGGTTCGTTTTAAATGGTTATCTACCGATAACGATGATACCTATTTTGAAATGCGTATAAAAATTGATGAACTAACCGGTGATGTAGCTTTGATTATTACCGATTTTGCCCCAAAAGATGAACTACAGGAAGTACAAATGCTCTGGGACGCACAAATACACGACTTACAAAAAGCCTTGGGATCATAAAAAAAGCGGGCAAAAGCCGCTTTTTTTTATATTCTTTCATCGTCTTCCTTGTAAAAATCTGTTTAATTCATCTTTCGATGCACTGAAAGTAAACACATCATTTACCCGATAATAGTTTTCTTTATCAATGCAATAATCATAAGCAAATTTTGCCAAATCAAGTTTATTATCTTCAAAAGCAAATAACTGAAGAATGCCAATAATTTGCTCTACCGTAAAACATTTTTTAGCTTGAAATGCCTGTTTGGCTACACTAACTTTGGTGTTAGCAAAGCGTTCTTTTTCAATACTTGATTTAACTTGATTGTAATCTGCATTACTTACCGTGCAAGTAGGTTGAACCACTACTGGAGAAGTTATTACTTGTGTTTCAAAGAGCGCATTCAAAAAATCATTGATCAATGGTTGAGAGGTTAAAACAAATTTGGCATACTCATAATTTCCCTTATCATATACACGCTGAATACCATACTTTATTACTTCCAACCGGTAGGTTTCCATTGAAAAAACAGTTGCCAGACGCATGATTTGAGCAGTAGTAAAACAATTTGTATTCATTACAGTTCGGATATAATCCAAACGCCCTTGTGCAGGCAAATTACTTACCAGCATGTGTTGTACATGGCCATTTACAGCAGCATCTGAAACAGGCATATTGCATTGAGTAATCCCGATATATCCATTTACTTCCGGATATGGAAGTGGAGGATAAACAATCATATTATTTTGAATGATAGCCGTATTACTACCTGTGTACACTGGCACATTGGGAGTTATAGGTTGAAGCATTTGCTGTCTTGCTTGGGTAACAAAATCGTGTAACCTGAAAACTGTAGAAAAAAATGCAAATGCGTCATATACATCATAAAAATTATCTTTATCAGTAGTATTGGCAAATGCAATTTTACAAAACTCCAACTTGTCATAATCACTATTCAATGCCAGTGCTACTTGTTTTACTTGCCAAGTGTTTAAACAGTTTCCTTGAGCCAGATTTCTTGCTTGTGTATATCTATATGTAGCATCAAACGTACCATTAATTTGATTGAGGCGTTGCTGAAACATTGAATTGGACATTGGGGTGGTACAATTTTGAGTAAATGCCTTAATACTAACTCCCAGCGCTACAAGAATAACTAAGTAATTTTTTTTCATAATAATATGTTTGTATAACTGTTTTTCAAAGTTTGTGCCAATTACGATTTAGTTTCATTCCACGTACGGTAACTAATATTTTGTAACTTTCTTCCCGGTTCTGGCTCTTTGAGGGGTTCGCAGACCTTCAAAGTATTTCTACATTCTTCGGGAAGTTTTTGATAGAGTAATGTTCCTTCTGTTTTCCATTGAATCATTTCATCAGAAACATCTTTTATAATCTTTCCTGGATTACCAACAATAATTTTTCGATCCGGTATCTCTGTATCTGCTGCAATAAATGTGAGAGCTCCCACAATGCATTCTTTGCCAATTTTTACACGATCCATCACCACAGAATTCATTCCAATGAGGGTGTTTTCTCCAATTTCAGCACCGTGAATAATCGCTCCGTGCCCTATATGGGCATTTTTGTGCAAAATAACTGTAACACCCGGAAACATGTGTATTGTACAATTTTCTTGCACATTGCAACCATCTTCAATAATAATTTGCCCCCAGTCGCCACGAATAGCTGCTCCTGGTCCGATGTAAACATCTTTTCCAATCATTACATTTCCTGTAATTACCGCTTGTGGATGAACAAAAGCCGAAGGGTGTATAACTGGTTTAAAACCATTAAATTCGTAAATCATAAATTCAATGAATAAGAAACAAAATAAAGAAAAACAAAGCTTTCTTTAAAAGTACATTAGAATTTATAAAACAGATAACTTCATGCACATATTTAAAATAATATACTCACTGAAAAATAAAGTTAAATAATCCGAATCCATGCAACACTCAATACCGTTATTGAATCTTACTTTCGGTTGATATTTTTGTTGAGCAATGAGAATAAAAGTTAACTTCATAAATATTGCCATCATTTGGAATGCAATTTTGCATTTAGCTGTAAGCAACTCAGCGAAATGCCAGATGATTACAGATAATTCATTAACTCCTGCCCAATTGGTGCAAAATGTGTTGTTGGGAGGAGGTGTAACAGTAAGTAATGTGCAGTTTTCTGGCTATCAGAACGCAATTGGCAGGTTTCAAGTAAATGGCAATAATAATTTGGGTATTAATGAAGGAATTGTGCTAACTACGGGATCTATTTTTCAAAATGACCCTGTATTTGGTTTTGGAATAAGCAATTCTGATGGCCCTCAAGGGCCTAATAATTCCAGTGGCGGCGGAATTGATAATTTGGAACCTGGTGATCCTTATTTAGAAAGCTTATTACCACCTGGTGTTCAAACGTTCAATCGGGCTATCCTTGAATTTGATTTTGTTCCTACAACCGATAGTATTCAGTTTAATTATGTATTTGGAACCGATGAATACATGGAATTTATCGGGGGAGGATTTGCAGATATATTTGCCTTTGTACTATCAGGAGTTTCTGTTCCACTAGCACCCACCAACATTGCTTTAATTCCAAACACCACAACGCCTGTAACTGCATTAACCATTAATGCAAATACTAATTCGCAATATTATGTAAACAATGAGAATCCGCCCGGTCAAATTTGTCAGTATGATGGATTCACAAAAGTATTAACGGCTAAGGCACATGTGATTTGCGGCGAAACCTATCATATTCGAATTATGATTGCTGATGCGTTGGATGGAGCTGTTGATGCCGGAGTTTTTTTGCAAGCAGGTAGTTTTAGCAGTAGCGGTAATATAGAAATAATAGCTGAATCTCCACTGGGTCCTAATGATAGTACGTTTATTGAAGGTTGTGGTAATGCCAAAATTAAACTCAAACGCACCGGTAACTTGTCTGCACCTCTAACTGTAACGTACAATACACATGGCACTTCAACCAACGGTACAGATTATACAGGATTGTCCGGAACAGCAACTTTTCCTGCTCTTAGCGATACCGTGTTAATTCCTATTCAGGTTATTGCTGACGGAATAAGCGAAGGTATCGAAACATTAATCATATCAGTGCAAAACAATACTTCTTGTGGAAGTTCAACCTCTACCGCTACATTATACATTAAAGATGCAACACCCATCCAAGTTTTACTTAGTGATGATTTGGTATTAGATTGTTCTGACATTAATACACCCATACAAACCGCTGCAACAATTAGTGGTGGGCATGGGAATTATACTATTACCTGGAGTAACGGCTTAACCGGTAATCCAATTACGTTTACTCCATTTGCCGGTACACTTACTGTAAATGTTAACGATGCCTGCGGAAATTCTGCATCAGATGATTTATTTATCAGCTTCATTAATGCTGAACCTATCTATGTTGAAGCCAGCAACGATACCTTAATTTGTAGAGGAGAAAAAGTACAACTTTGGTCCATGGCAAGTGGTGGCAATGGTAACATTACATATACCTGGAGTAGCGGACAAACTACACCGAATATTGATATTACCCCATCACAAACTCAAACGTTTACAATCACCGTTTCGGATCAATGTGGAATGAATGCTAGTAAATCTATTACAGTTCAGGTTTCACAGGTTGATGCAATGTTTATATTTACACCTACTGGAAATCAATTGGAATATCAGTTTATCAATCTATCTAGTTCAAATGCCTTGGCATGGACTTGGAATTTTGGAGACCAGCAAACTAGCAATGAATATTCCCCAATTCATCAATACGAAAATCCTGGGAATTTCCAGGTATCATTATTTGTTACAAATGCCGACGGTTGTAATGATACATATTATGTGGATATCAATGCAAGAATTGAAACAGTAATATTTATACCAAATTCATTTACTCCTAACATGGATGGCACTAATGATGTTTTTTATGTATATGGCACAAACATCGGCAGACTTGAAATGTGGATATTTGATCGCTGGGGAAAATCTTTGTTTTATTCAAATAGTAAAGAAATGGGATGGGATGGCAGCAAATATCCTACAGGCACCTATGTTTATCGCATTGAAATAACAGACGACATAGGCAAAGAATATTCATTTAAAGGAATGATAAATTTGATTCGCTAATTAAGCTCTTTCAAGTATTACCGCGTAGCCCTGCCCTACTCCAATACACATAGTACACAAGGCATAACGTTTGCCCGTTATCGAAAGTTCAAGGGCAGCTGAATATGTAATTCTAGCCCCCGACATACCCAGTGGATGCCCCAATGCAATAGCACCTCCATTGGGATTAATGCGTTCGTCTTTATCGTCCAAACCCAACATTCTGGTACATGACAACACCTGTGCAGCAAATGCTTCATTAATTTCTATCACATCCATCTGTTCCAATGTAAGGCCTGCCCGTTGTAATGCTTTTTTGCTGGCTTCAACCGGACCGATGCCCATGATTCTTGGCTCCACGCCAACAACTGCTGATGACACAATTCTAGCTTTGGGTATTAAATTAAAATTCCGGATTGCCTCTTCAGATGCCAATAACATAGCAGCAGCACCATCATTTAATCCGGAAGAATTTCCCGCAGTTACCGAACCATTATTCTTAAAAGCCGGACGAAGTTTAGCTAATACTTCGAGGGTAGTATCCGGTTTTACAAATTCATCTTCTGTAAAAAGTATAGGTTCGCCTTTTTTCTGTGGAATTTCCACCGGCATGATTTCTAGCGATAGTCTTCCTTTTTTTTGAGCCTGTGTTGCTTTTTTCTGAGACCAAAAAGCAAATTCATCCTGATGTGACCTAGTAATATCTGTATAGATCTCAAGTAAATTTTCAGCTGTTTGCCCCATGCCATCAGTACCATACATGGCATGAAGTTTAGGGTTAATAAACCTCCAGCCAAAACTGGAGTCAAACATTTGAGCATCACGCCCAAATGGAGTTGATGTTTTGGAAATAACCCAGGGTCCTCGTGTCATGCTTTCAACTCCTCCGGCAATATATATTTCTCCATTTCCTGTTTGTATACCTCGTGAAGCTGCAATAACTGCCGACATACCTGAAGCACATAATCGGTTAACCGTTTCACCAGGTACCGTATAAGGTAATCCGGCCAAAAGCAATGCCATGCGTGCAATATTTCGATTATCTTCACCAGCTTGGTTTGCACAACCTAAAATAACATCTTCAATAACTTCGGGATCAAGTGTTGGCTGATTGTTGATTATTTTTTTTATAGTCATGGCAGCCATATCGTCTGGCCTAATGTTACTTAATGATCCTGCAAAATTTCCTATAGGAGTTCTTATTCCATCAATGATATACGCTTGTTTCATAATTTTATTCAATAATAGTCAAACTTACATATTATATTTCATTCCATGATGAATAAAAAACAAAACCCACCCGGCTGCTCTCCGGGCGGGTTTATAGATATGTAAACCGGCACTGCTTACATACAATTTTAAATATTGATCTTTTTTTCTAATTCTTCTACGTATGCTTTAAATCGTTTATCTGTTTCCATAAGATTGTTCACTGTTTTGCAAGCGTGCAGTACGGTTGCATGATCTTTTCCTCCACAATGCGCTCCTATAGTTGCTAACGATGACTTAGTATATTGTTTAGCAAAATACATGGCAATTTGGCGAGCTTGAACTACCTCACGTTTTCTGGTTTTTGACTTCATTAATTCTATAGGAAGATCGAAATAATCACAAACAACTTTTTGAATATAATCAATAGAAACTTCGCGAGCATTGTTTTTTACAAACTTATCAATCATCTTCTTCGCCAAGTCGATCGTAATATCTTTTTTATTCAAAGATGACTGAGCGATTAATGAAATCAATGCACCTTCTAATTCACGAATGTTGGTGGTAATGCTGTACGCCAAATATTCAATTACATCTTTTGGAAGTTCAATGCCGTCGTTATAAAGTTTTTTCTCCAGAATAGCAATTCTGGTTTCCAATTCAGGAACCTGCAAATCGGCAGATAAACCCCATTTAAATCGGGATAGCAGACGCTGTTCCATGCCCTGAAGTTCAACCGGCGGTTTATCAGAAGTAAGAATTATTTGTTTACCATTTTGATGCAGGTGGTTAAATATATGGAAAAACACATCTTGTGTTTTTTCTTTGCCGGCAAAGAAATGTACATCATCAATGATTAATACATCCACCAACTGATAAAAATTGATGAAATCATTTTGACTTCCGTTTTTCACAGCATCAATAAATTGGCTTGTGAATTTTTCGGAAGGAACATATAAAACTGTTTTATTCGGAAAATTCTTTTTTATTTCAATACCAATGGCATGCACCAAATGTGTTTTACCTAATCCAACATTGCTATAAATCAACAACGGATTAAAAGAAGTTCCTCCAGGATTTTTTGCAACAGCATAACCGGCTGAACGAGCTAAGCGATTGCAATCTCCTTCCACAAAATTTTCGAATGTAAAATTGGGTTTTAGATTTGAATCAATATTTACCTTTTTTAGACCTGGAATGATAAACGGGTTTTTGATGGATTTGCTGCCTCCTAAATCCAGGGGCATGTTTACACTAGGATTGGCTAAAGCTTTTTTGTCAGTGGTTGGAATTTTAATGGAATAAGGTCTGGTTGAGTTGAAATTGTTCTCCATTATAATGCTATACTCAAGCCTTCCTTCAGAGCCCAGCTCTTTTCGGATTACTTTTTTTAGCAATGTAATGTAGTGTTCTTCGAGCCACTCATAAAAAAACTGCGAGGGAACTTGTATTGTAAGAACATTATCCACTAGCTTCAAAGGTTTGATGGGTTCAAACCAAGTTTTGAAGCTTTGTGGGCTCACGTTGTCTCGTATAACGCTCAAACAATTGTCCCAAACTTCTTGAAGGTCTTTTGGCATAGTTCTACTTAGGGTTTTTTAGTTATACATAATATTATTACAGTTGGTTATAATTCTATCACGCTTGTTGATAAAAAAAAGGGATGATGATTTCCCTTTTTTTGTTTAACTCAAAAGCGTGGAGCAAATATTAGCATAAAAAAGAGTAAAAAAAAATAGAACTCATATTGTTTTTTTAAAAATTTTGTACAGAGCATTTGAAGTGTTAAAATCTTTGTCAGAATCACCAAAAATTATATCGATTCTTCCAAGAAAAAGCCCTCCCCATCCTACTTGATTGATGATTACTTTTTTACCTTCTGTATTTAGTACTTCAACCGGTTGATCCAAAAAAGTATGCGTATGTCCACCAATGATTAAATCAATGTTTTTAGAATAGGCTGCCAATATTTTATCTGATACTTTATTGGTTGCATATTCAAACCCCAAATGTGATAAACAGATTACAAATTGACATTTAAAATCATGCTTCAGTTGTGTTGCAATTACATTTGCCCTGCTAATAGGATCAATATACAGAATATCGCCATACAATTTTGGATCTACCAAACCAGCAAGCTCCACTCCTACTCCAAATATTCCCACCTTAATTCCGTCCATTTCTTTTATTACGTAAGGCTTAATTTTATCTTTCAACAAAGTATTGTTTACATCGTAGTTTACATTTACAAAAGGAAAAGTGGCATGGGGAAGTTGCTTCACCAATCCTTCTATACCATTGTCAAAATCATGATTACCCAGGGTAGCCACATCATACTTTAATTTGCTCATCAATTTAAACTCCAATTCTCCACCATAAAAATTAAAGTACGGTGTACCCTGAAAAATATCTCCGGCATCTAGTAATAAAACATGAGATTCTTGTTGGCGTATCATCTCTACCAAAACTGCTCTACGAGAAAAACCACCTTCGCCGGGAAATTGCGGATCGTTAGCTGGAAAAGGATCTATTTGGCTATGGGTATCATTGGTATGCAAAATGGTAATTTTTCGCCACCCTCTTTTTCGAAGTAATTCAGCAGATAATCCTGCCGGATTCAATGCCATCCAGCTTGCTGTAAGTGCAACTGTTGATAGAAAAGACTTTCGGTTCATCGTATAATTTGTAAACGCTGATCTAATTTTGAATTAATTTCTTTTGATTGTTTAATATAATCAATGATCATATCCCGCAATTTAATTCCCGTTGCAATTCTACCATTTGCCTCTTTAAAAAAATCCATGTTATCACCGCCATTGGCCAAATAATCGGTAGTTATTATCATATAAGATTCTTTGGTAGTGGAAAGGCTTCCTGTTAAATTAAGAATGGTTCCATCTGATTGGGCTAACATTGTAAAACCAGCAATAGGTTGTGGCTTTTGAGTTAGGGAATAGAGTAATTTTTGAACTATTTTATAATTTATTTCTACCAAAACCAACTCGTTTTCAAAAGGAGCCAACGAAAAAATATTACCCCGGGTAATATTGCCTTTAGGTAAGGAAGACCTTAATCCTCCAATATTAAGCAGACAAGCATCCGCTTTCAAGCCCATTGTTTCAGTTACAGTTTTATAAACCAAGTCTGCTACAAAATTTCCCAATAATGTTTCCTGTTGATCTTTTTGTTTGGGCATTTCAACCAACGAGATGCCAATTACTTCATTCATTTGTGATTCTAAATCTTTCCGGTATGGTGTAATGATAGAATCATAAGTAGGACTTGATTGTACATTACGTCCGGCAGAAATTTTGGTGTATGTTATTTCATTAACATGCCAGCGAACAACACATGCCTGAATCATCAAGGCAAACCATACAACCACTCCCAATCGAAAAAAATTTCTCACAACAATACATTTTAAGGGGTGTACAAGATAATGATAATTGAAGTAATTTTGATGGTATGAGACATTTGAAAACGGTTATTTTTTTTGTTTTTTTTCTGCTTATTTTGAATTTAGAAATATATACACAAATTATTCGAGTAACGCCTGATCGTTTTGCCGATATTATTGCAGATAGTAGCATCCAAAAACTGGATGTTCGTACAGAAGTAGAATACGAAATTATTGGCCATATCAAAGGCTTTATTCAAATAAATGGAAACAGTAAAAATTTTGAAAAAAAAGTTCTTCAAACATTGAATCCTAACCTACCTGTAGCTGTATATTGCATGAGTGGGCACCGAAGTACTAACGCCTGCAAGAAACTCGAACGCATTGGATTTAAAAAAATCTACGAACTAGATGGAGGAATTATTCAATGGATCGCTATTGGCGGTAAAATTGAATAAATTATTAACGAATGCGATCAACTGAACGCACTAGCTCTTCATCTTTTTTTATAGCCCGTTGAGCCATAAATATCCACCACATACTTACTACGGGAAAAATCAGGCTAATTGGATGCGCCCTTGATATTACATCAGCTAAAGGAATTTGCAATCCGGTGGTTATCCAAACCAAAGCCAATATAATTATAAGAATTTGTAAAATGTATAGCGAATAACATAACCTTATTTGCTTTTTTCTGTCTTTGTACATAAATATTACTACTATGGTTGTTATGATTGCCAATGATATAGAAAACATTATTAACCAAGGTGCCGGCTTGGTAATAGTTGTACCCGAATCATTTGTTATAGATTGGGTAAAAGCGTATACTCGATAATTCATTGTCGGCTCATTAATAGAAAATACAGGCAAAAAAGCCATTCCCAAGTTGAAAAGAACTGCCATGAGCAAATAAACTGACTGGATTCGCTGAATCATAACTTCAATTTAGTAGCAATAATACAGGTTTTTAAAGTTTGTTGCGAAAATACATCCTAAGAAATTGGATTTTAGAATAAAATTTGTCATTTCAAACTTTATATGTAATATTGCGCCATAATCAATCAAAAAAATTGCCAAATTTCTTTTGGCAAAGAAATCACCAAACCATTTGATATATCTTCAAAATTTAAGTTCAGAACATAATCTATTATTTCATGTACGATTCAACTACGCTAAGAGAGAAGCTTTTGCCTGAATTAAAAGAAATTGCTAAAAGCTTAAAAATTCCGAAGTATCATTTCATGAAAAAAGACGAATTGATACAAGTGATTCTTGAAAAGCAATCAAACACTGCCGAAACAAATAATGCAGAAAGTATTGATAATTCAAGTAATTCGGCAAACTCACCTCAAGAATCAGGGGAAAATAAAACCAAAAGAAAACGTATTCGGATTGATGCATCCAAGCCCACCTTGTTTGAATCTGAAAAACCAAAAATTTTAGATACTGAAGCGGTGGCATCATCCACAGAAGATGATATACCTGAGGTTGAAGAAACCTTTGAAAATGCCCCCGTTATACCTAATTTTTCTGAAGATACAACGGTAGAGATATCTAATACTGAAACAGAAGAAAAAGCTGAAGAAATTCAGCAACCCCAACCCCAAATCACCACTTCCGGTAACTACCGAAAATTGCAGGATTTCTACAGTTTTGAGGGGGTGGTAGAAAGCGAAGGAGTGCTTGAAATTATGCCCGATGGCTATGGCTTTTTACGCAGTGCTGACTATAATTACCTTAGCTCTCCGGATGATATTTACGTATCACAGTCACAGATTAAATTATTCGGTTTAAAAACAGGAGATACGGTAGTAGGTACAATACGTCCGCCAAAGGAAGGAGAAAAATATTTTCCATTGATTAAAATCAAAGAAATTAATGGATTGACACCGGAAGAAATTCGCGACCGAGTACCTTTTGATTATCTAACACCACTATTCCCATATGAAAAAATAAATCTGGTAGGAAATGCGCCTAAACAATCGCTTTCATTACGCATAATGGATTTATTTACACCCATTGGGAAAGGTCAACGCGGTTTAATTGTGGCTCAACCAAAAACCGGAAAAACAGTATTACTTAAAGAAGTGGCCAATGCCATTGCTCAAAATCATCCGGAAATTTATCTCATTATTTTGCTGATAGATGAACGACCGGAAGAAGTTACAGACATGGCACGCAGTGTGAAAGCAGAAGTAATTGCTTCAACCTTTGATGAGCCGGCAGACCGACACGTAAAAATTGCCAACCTGGTATTGGAAAAGGCTAAACGATTGACCGAATGCGGGCATGATGTAGTAATTCTACTCGACTCCATTACCCGCTTAGCACGTGCCTACAACACAGTAGCTCCCGGATCTGGAAAAGTATTAACGGGTGGTGTAGATTCCAATGCTTTACAAAAACCAAAAAAATTCTTTGGTGCTGCCCGTAAAATTGAAGACGGTGGCTCTCTAACTATCTTAGCTACTGCATTAATTGATACAGGCTCGAAGATGGATGAAGTAATTTTTGAAGAATTTAAGGGAACCGGAAACATGGAATTACAGCTTGACCGGAAACTTGCCAACAAACGTATTTTCCCGGCCATTGATATCAATGCTTCGAGTACCCGAAGAGATGATCTGCTGGTAAGTAAAGAAACAATCAATCGGATGTACATATTACGAAATCACCTGGCCGACTTTAATACGGTAGAAGCCATGGAGTTTCTAATGGATCGAATTAAATTTACGCAGAATAACGAAGAGTTTTTGCTTTCAATGAATGGCTAAAAGAATTCATTATATTGCATGAAAGCATGGAAAACAGGGGTGATTTGTGCAGCCAGCTACATGGCCATAAAACTGGCATTGTTTGCAGCTAATTTACAACATGTGGTTTTACAAAAATTTCCTGTTGCTCCATTACTGGTCATTACATTTGCAGGTGTTGTTTATGCAATATTAAAATATAAAGATTCGGGTTTATTTTCTGTAATTGAAGCATTTAAGGAAGGAGCTCGTGTTGCATTAGTTACCGCTGTAATTTCTGCAGGATTTGTTTATTTATACTATGAATGGATTGACCCTGACTATTTAGAGATACTCAGTATTAAACGTTTGCAAGAAGCTCAAGAACTCTTACAAGGTGATGAGCTTAACAATTTCAAAAAGGCCACTGAATTTTTTAATCATGCAGGCACCCGTGCATTATTCACCCTTTCGGGAATGACTATTATTGGATTACTAAGCTCGTTAATCGTTGCATTGATTACTCGATATACTTTAATAAGAAAATAACTTATTTCTTTTTAATGATATCTACAAAAACCGGTAAATGGTCTGAGTATCCGCCCAAATAACGCGGGCCGGCATAAGTTCTAAATGGCATAGTACCTAAGTATTTAGTATCTTCTTCTAATAGCCAAGGTGCATCAAAAATGTAAGACACTCCATTCTCTACAAGCAGCCCGCGTGTTCGAGTTACAAGCGCAGACGAAAGAATAATTTGGTCTAACACAGCCCAATGCTCTTTGTATTTTTCTGTTCCTTTTCCTTGTTTGAAGTAGGGATAAGACGAATTATATAAATCGCATCCATTAAGTTCTTCTTTAGAAGTTTTGGCTTTCAGTCCCTCCAGCAAACTTTTATCTCCGGGCTCATCGTTAAAGTCTCCCATGATAATGATATTTGCACCAGCATCTTTATTGCAAATGGAATCAACAAAATGGCGAATTTTTTGAGCAGCGAATATTCTTCGAGGTTCAGAAACAGCTTGCCCACCTGACCGTGATGGCCAATGATTTACAAATACATGCAGGGTATCTTTTTTAAATACCAGCCCCTTCACGTATAAAATATCACGTGTTTTGGCAGCTGTATCAAAAGGAAAGTTAAGGCGTATTGCTTCGTGTTTTAATGGCCTGAATTTCTCAGAACGATAAATCAAACCTACATCAATGCCCCGACGATCGGGGGAATCTTCATGTATGATATTATATCTTAACTTTTTCCAAGGAGTTTTGGTAATTAATTCGTTTAGCACAAAACGATTTTCAATTTCGCAAAAACCTATGATGGCCGGTGCATCCCATCCACCCAAGGCAGTAAGTGTTTTGTAAATATGATCAAGTTTTTCATGATACCGGTATCCATTCCAATTTCTGTCTGAAGATGGCAGAAATTCCTCGTCGTTGGTATGAGGATCGTTAATGGTATCAAAGAGATTTTCTACATTATAAAAAGCAATTCGTAATGCTTGCTCATTTTTTCTTTCAAAGGCGCGTAATTTTTCATTAGCTACATTAGCTGAACTTTCTTGTGCATTGATTTTACCAACAAAAATCAAACTTAAGGTAAAAAAAAGCCAACGATATTTCATTTGAGAATAAATTTTATTTCAAAAATCAAACTTTAGTTATCAAATCCCAAGTTTTTATTGTTATCATTTTGTTTCGAATAACGACGAGTTCCGCTGTACATTTCAAACTTATAAAGTTTACAATGAATAGGACCATTCATTAAGGGCAATTTGCAGGAAGGTTTTAAACCAAAATATTTCATGGCTTCATCATTGCTATGGATAACCCATGCTACAGAACCAGAATAATACCGCTTGAGGATATTACCCATTTCTTTACAAAATAACTTCATATCTCCTTCTTCTAAGCGCTCGCCATAGGGTGGATTGGTAACAATATGGGCAACAGGCTGTACTTCTGAAATATCAAAAAAGTTACATTTCTCAATGGTAATATGTTCATCTGCCAATGCCATCATAGCGTTTAATCGTGCAGTACGCACCATTGAAAAAGATTTATCATATCCGATAATACTTGCCGTTGGCTGTAAAAATATTTTCGAGTTTTCATCTGCTTTTATCTTTGCGAACAAAGCAGCATCATAATTTAACCATTTCATAAATCCCCAGTTTTTTCGATGGTATCCGGCAGGTACCTGTCGGTTAATCATACTTGCTTCAATCAATAAAGTTCCGGATCCACACATCGGATCAAGAAAAGGGGTTTTCATATTCCATCCGGATAAAAGAATTATGCCGGCAGCTAAACATTCATTTAAAGGAGCCCCACCTGTTGATTGCCTATATCCACGTAAATGAAGCGATTCTACAGATGAATCAAGTGAAATTGTAACCCGGTCATTATCCAAATGAACATTGAATTTTACATCCGGATTATGAGTGTCAACATTTGGTCGTTTATGAATTTTTTCCCTAAAGGTATCTACAATAGCATCTTTTACTTTTAGTGCTACATAATGTGAATGATTAAAATACTTACTGTTTATTGTAGCATCTACACTAAATGTTTGTCTTACATCCAAATAATCCAACCAGGGAAGCTGTTTGGCAGCTAAGTACAATTGCTCTTCATTAATTGCTTTGAATGTTTTTATTTCAATCAGTATCCGAAGAGCTGTTCGTAGTGAATAATTGGCTTTATAAACCATTGCCAAATCTCCGGTAAATGAAACACCACGTCGGGCAGAAACAATATTTTTTCCTCCTAAGGCACGTATCTCTTCAGCAAGAATAGGTTCAAGTCCGGTAAATGTTTTAGCAAAAAGCTTATAATTTTTCATGCGTTGAATGAAATTGTTGAATCGCCTGATTCATTTTCTCAGGGTTTATCCAATATAGATTCACCGGCCATTTACCTATTGTATAGCATTTTATTGAATCTGAAATCTCTCGTAGTTGGATACCATCCGCTGAAAAAGCACCATTGGAGTCCTGCTCTTCTGGCTCAGAAAAAATAATTTGCGGACGAAATGTTTCGAGAATATGTTTATCATTCAAAAAATCTTTCCAAACCGGAACTGCACGAATCATTGTACCCCAGGTAAGAGATGGACTCCAAGCTCCCAATGCAACAGCTTTATCAGGTATTGACTTTTGAATATATTTTGAAACTTCATAAATAGCATAGCTTCGTTGGTTTAATGATTTTACATAGTGAAACACATTGTTAACAAACAATGCAATGATGTACAACATTATAGCTATAAAACCCCATTGATAATTTCTGTAATATTTCTTTTGATAAGCATTAATCATATATTTAGTTAATAACCATTGAGCAAATTCTAACCAAACAATAACAGTAAATAAACCTATGGCAACGAATAAACTTACCAGGTAACGTCCGGGAACATGATGAATAAAAATTTTATGTAACTCAAGTATTACCCATGTTGAAGATATTATAAGCACTGACAATAATGTAGAAGATTTTTGTTTCACATAAAGCCAAATACTGATGGGTATTGAAATAACAAAAGCAATAAATAATGGCAAAACAGCAGGTTGATAGAAGTATTTAAGAAAATTATATTTTCCAATAACTCCAAGATATTTCCAATGTGGAAAACGTCCCATAGCCTGATCATTCATAATGTATATCCAGGCTTCTTTGTTTGGAACATACCAAATAACAACATACAGCAATATCGAAAAGCCAACAGCTGCTAACAAATAAATCGAAGAAAGAATTAATTTTTTGCCACGTAATTCATGATGATAGGCAAACAACCACAACCAAAATGTAGATATAGGAATTAAAAATACCAAGTATGCAAATTGTATTTTTAACCACCAGGCAGCTGTTACAAAAATTAAACTGACGTATAACCAGTGACCCTTGGAAATAAAATACGGCTTAACTGCATATTTTATCCAAGAAGCTATGGAAGCTACAACACATGCTACTGCAACCATTTCAGCCATACTGAAATGCGCATAATGAAAGGCATGAAATTGTAATAATGTAACAAAAATAAATACCTGAAAGTAACTCTGCATGGGGGTCAACGAAGCTGCAAACAAGAATAAAATAAAAATCGATAATAAAACTGTTAGGCGTGCAGTAAGCCAATTGGTTCCGAATACCTTAAAAGGGAGGGCCAACATTGCATTGAATAATGGATTTTTAATGAGGTTATCGCATTCCCAAACATTCCATGCCCCATAATTTGCCCAATTACGCACTTGGCTGGTATTTAACCCTTCGTCTGTAAAGGCATCGCGACTGTGTGATAAAGCAACCAATGGATCGGCCTGCAAAAATGGCAAATGCATAATAAAAAAAACAACCAATATTAACCACCATGCATGTTGCTTGAATAGATTTTTTATATTAAACTTTTTCACAACTTAAGGTGTATGTTTAATAATTGTTTCACGGATAATAGAAATACACTCTTCCATTTGTTCTTCATTAATTACTAACGGAGGTGCAAACCGTATAATATTTCCATGTGTTGGTTTTGCAAGTAAACCGCGGTCTTTAAAACCATAACATAATTGATTGGCAGTAATACCAAATGATTCATCAATTACAATGGCGTTTAATAATCCTTTACCACGTACAGTTTGTATCAAAGGAGATTGAATATCACGTAATCCTTTTCGAAGAAATTCGCCCATGGCTTGAGCATTTTCATCGAGCCTTTCATCTTTTAACACCTGTAAAGCTTCCATGGCCACAGCACAAGCTAACGGATTACCACCAAAAGTACTTCCATGTTCTCCGGGTTTGATGGTAAGCATGATTTCATCACTAGCTAAAACGGCAGAAACCGGCATAACACCACCGGACAAGGCCTTGCCTAATATTAAAATATCTGGCTTTACATTTTCCCAATCACAAGCCAACATTTTACCGGTACGACACAATCCGGTCTGCACTTCATCGGCAATCATCAATACATTATATTTTGAGCATAGTTCTCTTACTTTTTTTATATATCCTTCATCAGGTACTACCACTCCGGCTTCACCTTGTATAGGTTCAAACATAAAAGCAGCAATGTTAGGGTCGGTTGATAGTTTAGCTTCTAAAGCTTGCAAATCGTTATAAGGGATACGTTCAAAACCAGGCATAAACGGCCCGAAACCAGTATAACTGGAAGGATCAGAAGAAGAAGAAATAGCTGCTAATGTTCTTCCCCAAAAGTTCCCTTCTACAAATAAAATTTTAGCCTCGTAGGGTTTAATCCTTTTTACATCATATCCCCATCGCCGTGCTAATTTCACGGCAGTCTCTCCTCCTTCTACACCTGTATTCATCGGTAATACCCGATCGTAACCAAAGTATTCTGTAATATATTTTTCATATTCCCCCAAGCGATGATTGTAAAAGGCTCTGGAAGTAAGCGTTACCTTATCAGCTTGCTCTTTTAAAGCCTGAATAATTCGAGGATGACAATGCCCTTGATTAACAGCTGAATAAGCCGAAAGAAAATCATAATATCGCTTGCCTTCCGGATCCCATACATACACTCCTTTGGCTTGAGAAATGACAACTTTAATAGGGGCATAATTATGAGCACCATATTTATTTTCGAGTGCAATCGCATCTTCTGAACTGATTCGTTCTTTCACTTCCGCCATAACCCTGAAATTTATGCAAATGTATTAAAAATAGGCAGCCTTTGACAAATCAATGGATAGAATAGTTATCATTGCAAACACTTCTCAGAAATGAAGATTGCTATCATAGGGGGCGGAGCAGCAGGCTGTTTTGCAGCTGCAAATATTCCTGAAAAAACAGGACAGGAAGTTGTATTATTTGAAAAGACGGGGAAATTATTGCAAAAAGTAAAAGTTTCAGGTGGAGGCCGTTGTAATGTAACCCATGCATGTTTTGATATTCCTGCTCTTGTGGAAAGATATCCCAGGGGAAAACAATTACTTCGAAAAAGCTTTTATCAATTCGGACCATCTGATACATTGAATTGGTTTAAAAAGCATGGTGTAGCCTTAAAAACAGAAACTGATGGACGTATATTTCCGGTAACTGATGACTCGCAAACTATCATAGATTGCCTGATTCGAGCCATGCAAAAACAAAATGTGCAAATACAATTGCACAAAACGGTTACAAAAATTTATAAAAATCAAAATACCTGGGATATTCATTTTTCTGACCATACGGTTTTTACGGCTCATCGGATTTTAATTGCTCCTGGCGGGTATAGTAAAGCAGAACAATATCGTTGGATTGAAGCATTAGGGCATAGCATTCAACCACCGGTTCCTTCGCTGTTTACTTTTAATATGCCTCAACATCCCATTACTCAACTAATGGGGATAACTGTTCAAGATGCAACTGTAAAAATTGCCGGAACCAAATGGCAGGAATCTGGCCCGATTCTGATTACTCACTGGGGATTGAGCGGCCCAGCTGTTTTGAAACTTTCTGCTTGGGCTGCAAGAGATCTGTTTGCTCGAAATTATCAGTTTGATGTTTTAGTTAACTGGCTGAATCAAATTACAGAAGAAGAACTCCGAAATATTATTTCAAACCTTCGCAAAATTCATGGCAAACGAACCGTTCTAAGCTATTGCCCTTTTGATCTCCCCCGAAGACTATGGGAGTTTTTTATAGGGCAATTACATATCAATTCTACACTAAAGTGGGGAGAGCTCCCTTCTAACCTTCAAAATAAAATTATAGATTCACTGATTAGACATCGAATAACAGTAAACGGGAAAACTACTTTTAAAGAAGAATTTGTTACCTGCGGCGGAGTATGCTTGAATGAAATTGACCCACAAACCATGCAAAGCAAGTTAGTTAAGGGCATTTATTTTGCCGGCGAAATTATGGATGTGGACGGAATTACTGGAGGATATAATTTTCAGCACGCATGGACCAGTGCATGGATTGCTGCACAAAATATTATTCGCCACTAAACCCAATTATAATTATAAAAAAGATTTTTCATCATCAATCAAATGTGTGAAGTTCATCATGTAATCCATAATTTAGCATAAGTTTGCAGCATGGGTAAAAAAACACCTTATATTATTGAAAAAGTATCCATCGACGACTTTGCTGCCGAAGGCGTATCCGTAGCAAAACCTGAAGGTAAAGTTATCTTTGTAAAAAATGCGGTTCCCGGCGATGTAGCTGATCTTCGTATATTTCGAGATAAACGGTCCTATGCCGAAGCTGAAGCTATACATATTCACCATTATTCAGACAAACGCCAACAACCCTTTTGTGAGCATTTTGGTGAATGCGGCGGGTGCAAATGGCAACATGTGAAATACGAAGAACAGCTAAACTTTAAATACCAACAAGTAGTTGAGCAATTCAAACGGGTAGGAAAATTTGAATTTCCTACGCCGCTTCCCATACTTAAATCAAAAAACACTATTCATTATCGAAATAAACTTGAATTTTCTTTCAGTAATAAACGGTGGATAACACGGCAGGAGTCTCTTTCAGAAAACACTTTGCATCAAGAACCTGCATTGGGATTTCATATCTCAGGCCGTTTTGATAAAATATTGGATATACATACCTGTTATCTACAAGATGATTTATCCAACCATATTCGCAATTTTATTCGCACCTATGCCCTTAAAAATCGTTTGACTTTTTTTGATATTCAGCAACAGGAAGGATTTTTACGTAACATGATTTTGCGAAATAATCGTAACGGCGAATGGATGTTAATTATGATTTTTGGATATAATGATTTACATGAAATAAACAAACTGATGGAAGCATTGAAAGCACAATTCCCTTCCATTGTTTCACTTCAATACGTTATAAACACCAAGAAAAATGATTCTATTCACGATCTTCCGGTAAGGCTTTACCATGGCAGTTCAATACTTATAGAAAAATTAGATGATTTAACATTTCGCATTCAGCCCAAATCGTTTTTTCAAACCAACACCTTGCAAGCTGAAATTTTATATCGTAAAACCCGAGAAATGGCTGCCCTTACCGGAAAAGAAAATGTATATGATTTATATACTGGTACCGGTACCATTGCCTGTTTTTTAGCAAATCATGCAAAACAAGTAATTGGCATTGAATATGTAACTGATGCTATTGAAGATGCTAAAGAAAATGCCCAATTAAATCAGCTCGAAAACCTGCATTTTTATGCAGGTGATATGAAAGATTTACTACAACCCGAACTGTTTAAAAAGCATGGGTATCCTGATGTAATCATAACTGATCCGCCCAGAGCCGGTATGCATTCTGATGTGGTAAAAATGCTAAACTTTTCCGGTGCAAATCGCATTGTATATGTTAGCTGCAATCCGGCTACACAGGCTCGAGATATTTCATTGATGAAAGATTATTATCGAATAGAACAAGTACAACCAATAGATATGTTTCCTCATACACATCATGTTGAAAATATAGTTTTGTTAGTAAAAAAATAAACCGATTCATGTTATGAAAAATTTGATTGAACAAGCTTGGGAAAACCGTGAATTATTAAAAGAACAATCTGTGAAAGCAGCCATTACAGAGGTGATTGAGCAATTAGATAAAGGAAAACTTCGTGTAGCAGAGCCAAACGATAATGGATGGAAAGTAAACGAATGGGTAAAAAAAGCAGTGATTATGTATTTTCCAATACGGGAAATGAAAGTGATGGAGGCCGGGCCTTTGGAATTTTACGATAAAATGGAACTGAAGCGAAATTATGCAGAACTCGGAGTGCGGGTTGTGCCACATGCAGTGGCTCGTTATGGTTCTTATTTGGCTAAAGGAGTAATTATGATGCCATCGTATGTAAACATCGGAGCCTACGTTGATGAAGGTACCATGGTGGATACTTGGGCTACTGTGGGGAGTTGTGCTCAAATAGGTAAGCATGTACATTTAAGCGGCGGAGTGGGCATTGGTGGTGTATTAGAACCTATACAAGCATCTCCGGTTATTATAGAAGATCATGCATTCATTGGGTCTCGATGTATTGTAGTAGAAGGAGTTCGTGTAGGACGAGAAGCTGTGCTTGGAGCAAATGTAGTGTTAACTCAAAGCACAAAAATAATAGATGTTTCAGGAACTGAGCCAAAAGAATATAAAGGCTATGTACCTGAACGTTCGGTAGTGATTCCAGGCTCTTATTCTAAATCATTTCCGGCAGGAAATTATCAGGTGAATTGCGCCCTAATTATCGGACAACGAAAACCCAGCACCGATACCAAAACTTCACTGAACGACGCCCTTCGAGAATATAATGTAGCAGTATAATCAGCCATGCGCATTTATTTAATTGGTTTTATGGGTGCAGGGAAATCAACCCTGGGTCCACTACTAGCAAAAAAGTTAGGCTATAGTTGTATTGAAACAGATATCCTTGTTGAAAAGCTCGCCGGATTAACCATTCCGGAAATCTTCAGGATTCATGGAGAGCATCATTTTCGTGAATTAGAAAAACATGTTTTGCATTTTACCCAATTATGTGAAGACACAGTTATTTGCACTGGTGGTGGAACACCATGTTATGCAAATAATTTAGAATGGATGAAAATGCACGGATTGACGATTTATCTTTCCTGTGATGATGAAGTATTAATTCAACGTATAGAAAACAGTCAAAAAGAGCGCCCGTTATTTACTAATCAAAAATCGATAGTTGAATTGTTGGATGCTCGACGAAAGTTTTATCAACAAGCTCATATGCATGTCTTAAATAACAATACACCAGAAACAACAATAAAAAACCTTGTCAAGGCTATACCCAAAAATTATAACAAATAAATTAATTATACCGGAGCTTCATATCCAGTAAGATGGGGTCTTCAATCGATATACCGTTTAGCCTGCAAATTTCATTCACAGACACATTATACATTCGACTGATTGAAAAAATATCTTCTCCGGGTTTTACAATATGATAACGAGCTGCATTTTCAACCAACAAACGATCATGATGTTTTTTCAACAAAATACTGGAATACTTTAATTGCCCAGTTTCAAAATCAATCAACATAGCTGGGTCAATAGGTATACCAAGAAAACGTACCTCAAAATGCAAATGTGCCCCATAAGATCTTCCTGTATTACCTCCTAAACCAACCACTTGCCCAGCCTGTATGTAATCACCGGCATTCACTTCAATGGCAGAAAGATGTGCATAATATGTTTCAAGTCCATTGGGATGACGCACTACAACTAAATTACCATACGAAGGATTATATTTTGCATACCGTACCATTCCTTCAAAAGCAGCATGAACTTGGTCACCGGTTTCAAGGTCTATATCTATACCATAATGCATTCGGCGGCGACGTTTCCCAAATTTAGAAGTAACCCTACCCGAAAATGGATGAATATAATCACAAGAAGAATTCCACGTAAGAGTAAGTTGTGTTTCAGAATGAAGAAATACACCTTCCATTTGCAAGTAATGACAGGAAGTTGTATCAAAATTCAAATAATATTCAGAAGCAGGTAACTCACCGCCATCTCCGCCAGGCGTACCAGTGTCACCAGTAGGTAAAGCAAATAAAATGGGTGAAATAAATAATGTAAAAAAAATATGTAACGCTTTCAAAATTTTCATGTTTACAATCGTTGTTAAGGGTATCTTCCCGAAAGAAGATGTGCAAAATTATTGAAATACGTCAAACTTCCAAATCGGCAAAATTCAGATTATGAACAAATAAGATTTGAATAACTAAAATAAGAAGATTCAAACTTTATGAATCATGTATTAAAAACAAAAAATTGTGTAGAACAAAAAAGAAATGTATGAGGTTATTTATTAATAGATTTTTTGATTATTTTCGGCTCGAAAACAAAGTATCTCACTAAATAAATAATATTATAGACTGATTATGGCAGAACAAGCAGAACTCATCCTGGAAGGCAAATCATACCACCTTCCTGTGGTAACTGGTACTGAAAATGAAAAGGCGATTGACATTAAAAATCTTCGCGATTTGACCGGATACATTACCTTGGATTCCGGGTACAAAAACACCGGGGCTACTTTAAGTAGCATCACATTTCTGGACGGAGAACAAGGAATATTAAGATACCGCGGTTATCCAATTGAACAATTAGCTGAACGCTCTGATTTTGTAGAAGTAGCTTATTTATTAATCTATGGCGAGCTTCCTACCAAACAGCAACTTGATCAGTTTTCTGAAAATATAAAAATGCATACCTTGATTCATGAGGATATGCGTCGTTTTTATAGTGCATTCCCAACGTTTGCACACCCAATGGGAGTTGTTTCATCTGTTACCTGTGCTTTATCTACGTTTTATCCTGAATCGTTGAATCCGCACAGGGGCGAAGAAAAAATTAACTTAACCATTACCCGATTACTTGCAAAGTTTCCAACTATTGCAGCTTGGGCTTACAAAAATTCAGTAGGTCATCCGGTTGTATATCCTAAAAACAAATTGGGATATGTTGAAAATTTCCTCAACATGATGTTTTCCATGCCATCGGATGATTATGAAATTGATCCAGTAATTGTAAATGCATTGGACAAATTGTTGATTCTACATGCTGATCACGAACAAAACTGTTCAACTTCCACAGTTCGATTAGCAGGCTCTTCACAAGCCAACCTCTATTCTTCTATTGCTGCCGGAATAACTGCTTTGTGGGGGCCATTACACGGAGGAGCTAACCAGGAAGTAATTGAAATGCTGGACCGTATTAAGGAAGAAGGCGGCTCACTCGATAAATGGATTGCAAAAGCAAAAGATAAAAATGACCCATTCCGTTTGATGGGATTTGGACATCGGGTTTATAAAAACTTTGACCCACGTGCCAAAATTATTAAAAAGGCTTGTGATGACGTATTAAATCGTTTAGGTATTAAAGACCCTGTTCTGGAAATTGCTAAAAAACTAGAAGAAGTAGCACTGAACGATGAATACTTCATTGAACGTAAATTGTATCCAAACGTAGATTTCTATTCTGGTATTATCTATCGCGCTATGGGTATTCCTAAAGATATGTTTACAGTATTGTTTGCAGTAGGCCGTTTACCAGGATGGATCGCCCAGTGGAAAGAAATGACTGCCAATAAAGAGCCTATCGGCCGTCCACGTCAAATATACATTGGTCCAAAAGTTCGCGATTATGTGAACATTGCAGATCGCTAATTGATAAACAATATAAATTTCAAAGGCCGAGCTATCGGCCTTTGTTTTTTTAATCATACATTCAACACATGAAAAAAATTCTTGTTGCCAATCGGGGTGAAATTGCTTTAAGGATAATGCGTTCTTGCCGTGAAATGGGCATTAAAACTGTAGCAGTATATTCTGAAGCTGATAGGTATTCGCCTCATGTTAAATATGCTGATGAGGCAGTTTGTATTGGCCCTGCTCCATCCAATCAATCCTATCTGCGAGGAGAAAAAATTATTGAAGCAGCCCTAAAAACTGGTGCAGACGGGATACATCCTGGATATGGTTTTCTTTCAGAAAATGCCGCTTTTGCACGCATGGTTTCTCAATCTGGAATTATATTTATTGGCCCTTCTCCCGAAGCAATGGAAATCATGGGGAGTAAATTAGGTGCCAAGGCTGCAGTAAAAAAATACAATATACCACTTGTACCAGGAACTGAACATGCCATTTCAAATTTAGAAGAAGCAATGGAAGTTGGCAGAAAAATTGGTTTCCCGATTCTTATTAAAGCTTCAGCAGGTGGTGGCGGAAAAGGAATGCGTATTGTTGAAAAAGAAGAAGAGTTTGAAGAAAATTTAAAAAGAGCAATTTCCGAAGCCGAGTCAGCCTTTGGCGATGGATCTGTATTTCTTGAAAAATATCTGCGCGTTTCTAAGCACATTGAAATACAGGTTTTGTGTGACCAACATGGAAATTTCCTTCATTTATTTGAACGAGAATGTTCCATACAACGCCGACATCAAAAAGTAATTGAAGAAGCTCCTTCTGCCATACTAACTCCAGAGCAACGCATGGAAATGGGAGCGCATGCCGTGAATGTTGCACGTGCCTGTAATTATGTAGGTGCAGGAACTGTAGAATTTATATATAGTGATGGGGAATACTATTTTTTAGAAATGAATACGCGATTGCAGGTAGAGCATCCGGTTACAGAAATGATTACTGGAATAGACCTTGTAAAAGAGCAAATACGGATTGCTCGTGGAGAAAAACTTTGTTTTAAACAAGAAGACCTTACTATTCGTGGGCATGCCATTGAAGTTCGCGTATATGCAGAAGACCCCGCAAATCAGTTTTTACCTGATATAGGTACATTAAATACTTACAAAGCACCACATGGACCAGGCATACGTGTGGATGATGGATTTGCAGAAGGAATGCAAATTCCAATTTATTACGACCCAATGATTGCCAAAATGGTGGTACATGCCTCTACCCGTGATGAAGCAATTGAAAAAGCTATTCGGGCTATTGATGAATATCGTATTACCGGGGTAGAAACCACGCTTAGTTTCTGTAGATTTGTATTAAATCACGAAGAGTTTCGCAAGGGTACATTCAATACTCATTTTGTAAATACCTATTTTAAACCAGAGTATTTGAAACCTAATTTCACGAATGAAGAATTAGAAATTGCAGCGTTAGTGAGTGCGGATTTATTTTCTTCATCTTCAAAAAAGCCTGCAACTGTTAAAACGAGTAATGCAAGTACCAATCAAACAGGTTCTGTTTGGAGAATTAACCGCAGCTTTTAATTAATAGGTATATATAATTTTCTTATTGCAGGTAATGGTCCTTGGCAATGCACCTGGTGACAATCAACACAACTATTCACCATGTGATTGTATTGAAGCTTTATATTTACATCTGTCAAATAGATTGAATCTAACTTAGAAAGATATAAACCAGCAAACCCATCAAAAACTTCTTTATTTGCAATCATTCCAGGAGTAGGCTCGGCAGTGTTAATGGTTTTTATTTCTTCTGGATATGTGGTAAGTGATTTTCCTGCCAATATTTCTTCTTTTAAAAGCTTTGCATGCTCATGCATGGTTCTCATCAAAACGGCAAGTTCACTATCACCGTTTGGATTTAATTTTTTTTCCTCACCCTTATTATCTGCTTTTTTAGTTCCACATGATATTAACAAAACCATACAAAGTGCAAATACGATTCGATTCATTTTGATACAAATTATTACACACACAAAAGTAACATTTAACTATTGGTAATAATAAATCCCTGAATGACAGGGCTTTATTATTAAAATTTATTTTAAAATACTGACCTTTAAAGTTCGTTGACCAATAGGTGTTGTAATGCGAAGTAAATAATATCCAGTAGATACCTGCAGTGAATATATATCCAAACTGATTTGCTGTGAATTAGCAGGAATATTTCTAACGGTAATAAGTTTTCCTGTAAGATCTAATAAGCTCAACTCTCCTCCTTCTATACTTTCAGGCAATGTTATTTGTAAAACATCAGTAACCGGATTGGGATATACATTTACATGAAATGAATATGCATTCGTATTTTCTGTACTCAATGCTTTGTTGCAGATTAAATCATGCAAAAATGTTTTTACTACATTAACAGTAGTATCCATGTAAGTGCTATTCGACTGGTAGGGTACATGATCTTGTCCCCAAAAAATTTTTACATCATTATCAATACCTAAATTTTCTACACGCTGATGTAATGGAATACTACCATATACTAATGTAATCGGTAACCCCATAGGAGTTGCTATATCAGCATTTGCAGGCACAGTGCCATCCTCGCTTCCATGAACACTTACAATGGGTTGATTCCCCTGTTTAATCCAGGATGTATCACCAATTGCACCGCAAAGATTAATTACAGCCTGTGGTATGCTGGAATATCCGGGGTTACCACTGTTCCCTTCCATACTACCCAAGGCTGCAGTATCTATTTTTGATGGTATTTCGCTGGGTTCATCTAAATATGCTGTATGAATAGATAATACACCGCCTGCAGAACTTCCACCGATGATGATAATATTTGGATTTATTCCATACGGATTTCCATTTTCAGCTACAGATTTTCTAAAAAAACGAATGGCAGCTTTTTGATCTTGTACTGCCCGATATACGATTTCCAAAAAAGTTTTTTCCCTATCACTACTTAACAATACATTCAATGGATTTTCTAAGCGATAGTTCATTGAGGCTGTAACATATCCCATCTTTGCAAAACGCTGGCATAATGTAACAATGGCATTATCCAATGTTTTTGATCCACTAATAAAGCTACCGCCATGTGCCAGCAAAATTAACGGACGATTGGTTTCTGTATCGCCGGTTGGTTGGTAAACATCCAAAAGGAGATTTACCGTTTGATTATCTACTCCAATATTGGATCCATATTGAATATCCGAAATTACCGTAACATTTGAAAAAATTTCATCTAAATAACGATTATTGCTACAATCAGTAATATTTTGTGCTGTTAATGCATAAGATAGTGATACTAATAGGACAAGTGTAAAAAAGTGTTTCATAATGTAATTTTATTACACTAAGTTAACATTATGATAACAAAAATGCAAAAGTAAACTACATTTATACTACTTATTTATTTAATCGTGCAATTTTACGATCAAGCAACATTAAATAACCAATAACTGCAAGAAATAAAACAGCAACAACAGCAATTACAACATATATCTTTCCATCTTTTCGCCAACCGGTGGCCATTTCTATTTTATCGGATGAAATATAAACTAAAAAACCTTTTGAGGTTGATTCTAACTTTATAGTATTAATATACCATTCATGGTCTGATGCAAACGTTTTTACTTCAAACATTAAAAAATTTGAAATCATGGAAGGATCAGACACCACAATCATAGCATGATCATTTATTTCTAATCCGTTATTCTTTAGAGTTTGCAAATCATCCTCTGAAATTTGATAACGAACAATACCGCCATTTAGCTTATTGAGGTTAATCAACGTATCGCCAACTTGAACTATGCTATTATTAATTAATATATTTTGAATACTATCTTGTTCTTGAGATAATACTGGGAATACAGAAAAGAGAATTAAAAATAAAACGATGGATGTTTTCATATCTATGCAGACTTAATTTTTTGACTGATGGATTTAATTTTTATTTGAATCTGGGCTATCCAAACACCTACCAAAGTCCACGCCAATATAGATATATAAAAAACCGGACGCATTGCAGGTGCCAAATCATAACTTCCAAATCCCGGATTACCACCTTTACCGGGATGCAATGAATCATTAATACGAGGCATGATACCAATCAAAACAAACATCAGTGTAAATGCAAATATATTGTACACCGCAGCCAAACGAGCCTTTTTTTGCACATCATTCAATGAACTTCTTAATATCAGGTATGCTAAGTAACTTAATATGGTAATTGCAGCTCCATTAAGTTGTGGATCGTTTACCCAAGGAGCACCCCAAGTAAAGTTAGCCCATATCATCCCTGTAAAAATTCCAATAAATCCAAACAGTAAGCTGGTTCGAATATACATTTCAGATCGGACATCGAATATCAAATTACCCGTATGAAGAAACATAATAGCATTTACCATGGATACAATAAAAAGGATGAACATACTGAACCACATAGTAACATGAAAATACAAATTGCGAATAGTTTCATGCAAGATGGTTTGAACTGATACTTCGCCTGCAAAGCTCATGGGAATTGCATATACCATCAATAATACAGGAAGTAATTTCCACCAGTTTTTTTTCATGTTCAACTACAAATTAATCACGCCAAAGGTAGGGAAATAAAATCACTGATAGGGCAATTACCAAAATATCCAAACCCGCCATGGTAAGTAAATATTTTGCATAGGTATTAAAAGGTAATCCATCCGCCACCCCTTTTGATGCTTTTATGATAGTTATTATCAAAGGAATAATTAACGGAAATCCTAACACAGCAACCATTCCTAGTGCATTTCCTGATTTGGATGAAATAGCTGAAATCATTGTAAGTAACGAAGATAAACCTATACTACCCATAAATATTACAAAGATAAAATTACCATACTGTTGAATTGGATTACCCAATACCAATCCATAACAAGCAGCAGAAATCAATGATAAAAAGGATAATAAAACGATATTATATATAATTTTAGAAAGAATAACAGCTTTCGGATCAGCCAACAAATACAGGTAGTACTGTCTTCCCATTCCGTCGTTTTGAAATGTTTTATTTACAGCATTTACGGATGAAAAAAGAATAATTATCCATAATAAGGCATTCCATACCGGCACTTCTGGTACAACGCGAAAAGACTGATAAACTATGAAAACGGTTGAAAAAACATATAATACTATACCATTCAGTGCATTTTTATTACGGAACTCAAGGACAAATTCTTTCCAAAGCAAGGTATTGATTTGTGATATTATTCGTACCATTCCACTTTATTGTAAATTATTCCTCTTTTTCCTGTTGGCCACTCTCCTTGGGGATAACCAATATAAATTAATCCCAGGCACTTGTCTTTATGACCTAAATTTAAATAATCATGTAATCGTTTGGAATAAACACCTCCCCCAGTGGACCAAAATGTACCAATACCATATGCGGTAGCCGTTAGCATTAAATTTTGCACCGCACAGGCAACAGCCATCACTTCTTCAATTTCAGGAATACGCTCAGACTCCTGTCGTTTCATACAAACAGCAATAACGTAAGAGGTTTTTTCCGCTCTTTCTGCAAAGCGATGATACTTACTATCCATAAATTGTTCAGGAGGTGTTGTATCCCGGTAAATATCTGCCATTATTTGCATCAATTCACGGAGTTTGTTCCCAGAAAAAACCTTAAACCGCCATGGTTCTGTCATACCATGTGTAGGTGCCCAGTTAGCTGCATCTAACATCAATTCTACTTGTTCCTTGTGAACTTTGCGTGACTTATATTGCTCAGGATAAATGGTTCGGCGATCTTTGATGAGGGAAATTATTTCTGTAAGATTATATTTCATAATTATTATTTCATAGCTTTTTAACGTCAACAAAAATATCTCAAACAAATTAACTTATCATAGAATTAAAAATAGTTTCTTTCGTTGTTGTTTTAATAAATATGATTACATTTGTTTAACTAATAAAAAACCAATTAATAATGAAAAAATTAATCATTGCATCAGTTATTTTGTTTGGGGTTGCTACTATGTTTACCTCATGTAAAAATTGTAAAGAATGTACTTATTCTCAACTTCCAGGTTCTTATCGTGTTTGTGGAGATGGAACTTTGGAATATTGTTATGCTGGAACTTGTGTGGCTGATACAAGTTATAATGGTACTCAGCAGGAAATTATTGATGCTTTGGAAGCATCAGGATTTACTTGCAATTAATTCCTTAATGAATTTATAAAGTGATAGCTGTCCCATCTTGGACAGCTTTTTTTTTAAAATAATATGCTTATAAATGCAAAATCTGATTAGATTTATCATTTCTAAAACAACCAAAATATTTAGTTATGTCTTTGTGGAACAAACTTCGAAATGAATTTATTGACATTATCGAATGGGTAGATGATACCAATGACACGGTAGTTTATAAATTCCCACGCTATCAAAATGAAATTAAGAATGGCGCTAAATTAACGGTTCGTGATTCGCAGGTAGCTGTATTTGTGAATGAAGGGCAAATTGCTGATGTTTATCAGCCCGGCATGTACACCCTTACAACCGAAAACATGCCCATCCTTTCTACTTTAAAAGGGTGGAAGTATGGATTTAACAGCCCATTCAAGGTAGATGTATTTTTTGTAAGCACTAAACGATTTACTGATCAAAAATGGGGAACTAAGAATCCATTTACTGTTCCTGATGAAAGGTTTGGAATGATTGAAATTCGTGCCTTTGGTAATTATGGTTTTCGGGTTACAGATGCGGCTAAATTCCTCCGTGAAATTGCTGGAACAGATCAACGTTTTACTACCGAGGAAATAAATGGCCAATTACGTTCACTCATTGTTAGCACATTTTCTCAAAGCTTTGGCAAAAGTGGAATTCCTATTGATTATTTTGTAAACAATATCGATGAATTGAGTAAACTCAGCCAGGAAAAGCTCAATGAGAAATTTAGCGAATATGGAATTACCCTCACTGATTTCAATATCGAAAATGCTTCCATGCCCGAAGAGCTCAAAAAAGAAATATTTGAATACAGCCGTTTGGGAAAAGTAGATGCTGCTAAATTGGCACAGCTTAAAATGGCCAAATCAATTGAGACAGCGGCCGGCAATGAAGGATTAGGTGGTGCAGGGGTTGGTATGGGAGTAGGCATGGGCATGGGGCACATGATGAGTGGAATGATGGGAGGCATGGTAAATCAAATGAATGCCGGCACTCCTCCACCTATTATTCAATTCTTTGTAGCTGTTAATGGTCAGCAAACTGGGCCTTATACCATTGAACAACTTACTCAAATGGCCTTGCAAGGTAAATTTAATCCTGACTCGTTGGTTTGGAAAGCCGGCATGCCTAATTGGGCTGCCGCATCAAGCGTGGCTGAGCTGAGTGCAGTATTTTCTCAAGTGCCACCTCCCCCACCTCCACCCATACCATAATGAAATCAATGAAAAGGGTGAATAAAAGATTCACCCTTCCTTTTTTAATCTAGCAATAATGGAAGAAAATAAATCTAAAACAGAACTGGAATTTTCAGGTCCCAACAAGGAAATTGTAAATTCTTTTGCTTGTGTTTCCTGTGGAGCTGACTTAAAATACAAACCAGGTACCAAACACCTGCATTGTGATTATTGTGGAGCAGAAAATGAAATTCCGGATATTGGAGAGCCTGTAAATGAAAATGACTTTTATGAATATATCAATAAAGAAGAGGCTACATCACTAAAAATGTCTATCAGTGTTGTAAGTTGTAAAAACTGTGGTGCCAATACTACAATTGATCCACATATCCAATCGCATCATTGTCCATATTGTTTAACACCTTTGGTGATAAAGGATGCCCACAGCGAATCAGTAATTCAACCAAAGGCTATTTTGCCGTTTAAAATCAATAAAGAAGAAGCAAAAAATAAATTCAAAGCATGGGTAAAAAGTTTATGGTTAGCGCCTAATGACCTAAAAAAAGCCACTTTGGATACCGACCGCTTCAATGGTTTATATATACCATATTGGACGTTTGATTCAAATACAAGCAGTACATACATTGGACAACGTGGCGAATATTATTATGTAGATGTACCTTACACTACCACTGAAAATGGAAAAACCGTGTCAAAAACACGGCGAGAAAGAAGAACAAGGTGGTACACCGTAAGTGGCAATCTAAATCATGCATTTGATGATGTTTTGGTAATTGCTTCAAAATCATTGCCTTGGAAATATGCTGAAAATTTAGAACCATGGGACTTAAATAATCTTACTGCTTTTAATGAAAGCTATTTAGGTGGTTTTATCACTGAAAAATACCAGATTGAATTGAAGCATGGTTTTGAAAATGCAAAGGCTAAAATGGAAGCCCAATTACGCCTCCTGATAAAACAAAAAATTGGTGGTGATGAGCAACGAATTATCACTCTTAATACTCAACACAACAATATTACATTTAAACATATATTGCTTCCCATTTACCTCAGTGCATTCCGTTACAAAGGAAAAATTTATCAGTTTTTAGTAAACGGCCGTACAGGCGAGGTGCAAGGTGAGCGCCCATACAGTGGATGGAAGATTGCGTTTTTAGTCTTTATTATATTGGCCTTAGTTGCTTTAATAATTTATCTTGCCACACAAAAATAAATGAATGATGAGTGCTTTTATTGCTAAAATACTTGAAACTCAATTTATCAATCATCATGTAAAAAGATTTGCAGTTGAAAAACCTCCGGGATATACCTTTATTCCAGGCCAGGCCACTGAAATTGCAATAAATTTGCCAGAGTGGAAAGATCAGTTCAGGCCATTTACATTTACCGGATTAAACCGATGGGATTATTTGGAATTTCTTATCAAAATCTATCCGGAACGTAAAGGAGTAACTGCAATGCTGGGAAAACTTCAGGCTGGTGCTGAACTTATTTTGAATAATCCATTCGGAGCCATTGAATACAAAGGGCCGGGTGTATTTATTGCAGGAGGATCAGGAATCACTCCATTTGTAGCTATTTTCCGTGATTTATTTCAAAAGGGTGACATTAAAAATTGCCGGTTGATTTACTCTACTCGAACAGCCGATGAAATTATTTTGCACGATGAATTAAAAAAAATGCTGAATAATGATTATTTCAATCTAATTACCCGTGAGCAGGTGATTGGTTTTTTAAGTAAACGAATAGACCGTAATTATCTCATAGAACATGTGGTAGATTTTAGCCAGCACTTTTATGTTTGCGGCCCAGAGAATTTTGTTAAACAGATAAGCACATTACTTTTAGATTTAGGAGCCAATGCCAACTCTCTTGTAGCTGAATGGTAAAATAGTAATTTACTTTAATTCTTTAGGTGGCATGGTGCCAAAAATATAATCCCAAAATGGAGATGATACACCAAATGCTTTATCTTGAAAACGGTAATGATGCAGGTTATGATGCCTCCACAAAGGTTTTAAAAATGCAAATGGTGGTTTAAATTTATGAATTACGTAATGGATGGTACTGTAAGCTAGATACCCAAAGATAATGCCGGGTAAAAACAAATACACCCAATTCCCTATCAATAAATAAAAGAAGCCAAACAACAAGGTAATAATCACAACATTAACCAATGGGGGTTGGTATAATTTATCACTGTCAGTTGGATGATCGTGATGAATGATGTGCAACATGTAAATTAATTTTTTTCCGGTTTCATTTTGGGCTTCAAAATGAAAAGCAAAACGATGCATTAAATATTCTACCAACGTCCAGCTAAAAATTCCTGCAGGAATTAACCACCAAAATGAAGCAAAATTAACCCACCCATTGCTAACTCCAACCCATATTAATCCGGCTATTATGCTTAAATCCAACGGAATAATAATAGCTGGTGATGTCCACACCAATATTCCTAGCATTTTTCGGATTCGATTTACATCTACTTTAGTTTCCTGCGTTACAGATTGCATAGCCTTTCATTTTTTTAAACAAAAATAAGAAATTAGCTTATTCGGGAATGGTAGTTTGGGTAATATCTAACACCCGTTGAAATTCTTGTGAATTAACACGACTTACTGATAAACGACCTAACCTCACAAATTCCATGTTTTTAAGTATGCTGTCTTGCTTTATTTCTTTTAACCCAAGTGGTTTATTAAGATTTACTACCGGAGCCACATCTACTGCCACCCAGGCTGGGTCATCGGTGGTAGGATCCTGATAGTACTCTTTAACTACCTTAGCTATACCCACAATTTCTAACCCTTCATTACTATGATAAAAAAGTAACAAGTCGCCATTTTTCATGGCTTTTAAATTATTTCTTGCTGCATAATTTCTAACACCATCCCAGCATGTTTTTTTATCTTTTAGTAATTGCTGCCATGAATATTTAAAAGGCTCTGATTTGATTAACCAGTAGTTCATAAAAAATTTTGTTAATGCAATATATGATATATCAATTCTTTTAATAAAGCGGCCTTATCTGCTGTTCCACTGTCCACACCTTTATATTTCAAATCAGTAATATGTAGCAAATGAATTACTTGCTTACATTTATAGAAATCGTACACCTTGGTAGCGCGGATAAATTCTTCCATATCATAAACTCGGAAAAATTTAAACGCGTCATTTTTTGAACGAATTTTACCGGAACTGGCAAGCCGATGAAACATTGCAATCTTACAAAAGAATGAATATAAAGTAGCAATGATTACGGGCAACTGTTCTACCGCAGGCGGTTTAGAAAAAAAATGCATTATTCGATAAGCTCGATCTTTGTTTCGATTAATCAATGCAGATTGTAAATCAAAGGGTGAATACTCCTTGCTCATACCAACACTTCCCGTAATTTCTTCCACACGAACTTCGCTATTGGGCGGTAATGAAATCACCATTTTTTCAATTTCATTATAAAGCCGTGACATATCTGACCCAATCAATTCATATAAAACGTATGCAGCTTTTGAATCAACTTTTATTCGATGACGTTTAAAATGCGTAATTATCCATTCAACAATCCGATTTTCATTCAACCTCACCGATTCAAACACTTCTACTCTGGGACCATTTAAAATATCTTTTGCCCATTTTTTCTTTCCGTCAATGGCTCCGTTTCTATGTACTAATACCAATACGGTTGTATCAACCGGTTTTTGAATGTACGTTGCAAGTTTTTCCCAATCTTTAAACTGCTGAGCTTCTTTTAAAATTAAGACCCTTCGATCAGCCATCATCGGATAACTCCTAGCAATTGAGATTACATCTTCAGCAGTTGCATCTTTACCATACAAAACATTAAAATTAAACTCCTTAAATCCATCATCAGGAATCAATCTTTCAAACATATCCGAAATTAGGTCCAAAAAATAACCCTCAGCTCCCATCAAAACATACACCGGCTTTAATTTGAAAGACTCGATATCTGCTTTCAATTGTTTGAAGCGTGTAACTAAAACTTCTCCCGAATCTACTTTTTTATCCTTTTTATAACTTGCTGATTGCATGAACCAAAAATAAGGGTTTATGGATAATTACTTCATTATTCTTTAAGGGAATTATAAACAGAATTCAAATAGCTACCCATCCTCTTTTTTTGGAATATGGTGTGTGAAATAATGTTGTAATTTAATAGTATTTGGGATTTATTAAGATTTCCAGAAATTTACTGCTTTAAGTTGGTTAAAATTATTGAACTATGTATTTTTGATGAGATACATGGAAGTATGAAAAAAATTTGCACCCTTTTATTTTATATCATTCTCACTACCATAGTATATGCTCAAAATGTTGGAATTGGAACCAACAATCCTGATAATTCTGCATTACTACATCTTGAAGCCACTGATATGGGATTGCTACTTCCCAGAATGAATACGGCACAACGGGATGCTATTGTGAATCCGGCTATCGGATTATCTATTTATAATACCCAAGATAGCACGATTCAGTACTGGAATGGCGTATGCTGGCTAGCCGTATATCAGGAAAGTTGTAACGACTGTATGTTTACCCTTACGGCTAATAGTATGCAGGATACCATTGACCGTGTTATTGCAGATTCAGTTGCTATTCAGATTACCGTAAACCAAACATCAGGGAATCCTGGGATTATTCCGTTTGGCGTAATAAATGGATTACCATCCGGCATGACTTATACATTTTCAAATAATCCACTTAATGGATCAGGTACCACCACTTTTACCGTGTATGTAACACCATTCACTCCTGCAGGAACATATCCCATTATTATTCAGGCCCTGTGTGGAAATACTGTACGAACTCTTGTTTACACGGTAACCATAGAACCCTGCTACATAATAAATATCAATAATTCTGCTACCAATTATAATTTAGCCAATGCTGTATATGCTACATATCCCAATGCTCCTACAAATCAACCTATTTGTGTTTTAGCAACGGTTCAAAGTGGTGTAACCATCTCAAGTAACAACACCAATCAACCTGCATTTACTACCGGTAATTTACCCGCAGGTTCTCTTGTTGCAATAGTAAATAACGGAAATATTATAGGTCGAGGAGGAAACGGAGGAACCGCCTATAGCCCAACGGCTGGTACTACGGGTGCTGGTTTTTCAGGTGGAAATGCTATCAACTTAACAGTAGATGCTACCATTGAAAATAATTTTAATATTTATGGTGGCGGTGGGGGTGGCAGTGCTATGGCATTTGAAATTAGTTGGACTCCCCCAGCACCTGCAAATTTTGTTACACTGGGCATATTCATTGGCGGCGGCGGAGGTGGTGGTGCCGGCGGAGGTTTAGGTGGAAATGCCCCTGCAGCTGTAATTGGATTAGTGTATTATTCTCCGGGTGTGAACGGTACTGCCGGACAATTTGGTGTTGGTGGAGCCGGTGGTGTACTTAATTTCCCAATACCTGTAAATCTTGGTCCGGTAAGTATTTCTTTAAATCCTGATGCTGTTGGTGGAGATGGCGGTGGTTATGGGTATCCTGGAACGCAAGGTTATTTTTCGCTCACTGTGAGTGCCAGCGTGGTAATAAACATTCCTTTTGTTGGTCCAGTTACTGTTCCGGTGGTAAACAACGTTCCTTTGCCTACGCCAGTTCCTCCTCCTCCACCTGGAAATGGAGGATATGCCATTAAGAGAAATGGATATAACACGAATATCCCAGATAATTTTTACAATACATCATTTTTAAAAGGACAAGTTGGACCCTAATAACCACTTCTATGACAACAAATAAATTATTAATTTTTATTGCAATCATTTCTATTCAAACCAATCTGTTTGCTCAAAAATTTGAGGGTACATTTACTTTAGCAACCAAAAACATAGATGCCGGAGAAACAGCTACCATTCAATGGATTGCTTCAGAAGGTTATCATCGCATGGATTTTCAATCATCTTCTGAACAGGGAAACACCTCCTATTCATTATACATGACCCAAGGAGGTTCAAATGTAACCTTGGTAGCAGCTAATAATAAAATTGAAATACCTGTAACGCAATTTAATACGACCTCTCCGGTAACGCACTTTTTTAGTGCACAAAGTACAGGACAAACAAAAAAAATAGCGGGTTACAATTGTTCTGAATATAAACTTATTGGCGCTAATGGGTATGCAATTTGTTGGGTGAACAATGAATTTATTCTATCTCAGCCTCCGGTTGTATTCTTATCGCAAGGAGTATTTAAAGCTCTTGCAGATAATAATGTACAAGGTATTCCTTTTCAGTTGGAAGTTTATGATTCAAAAGGCAAAATGTTATACTCACAACAAATTACTGGTGTGAATACCCAAAAACCCAATTTATCGCTGGTAAAACTACCTTAATAATACCAATTTTGGGGAAAAGCGAAGTTTATCACTTCGCTTTTTTGTACATTACATAAAAAGAATATGTACAGGCATAAAGAACTAAGTGAATTTATAAGTAAAATAAAAATTGCGGAAAGAAAACCCATTCATTTACATCAATTTCCTACAGAAGTAAATTTCACATACATCAACAAAGAAAAAGGTGAAGACCTCCTGGAAGAAGGGATCAAACAACTTAGCCGTTCGCAGGATATTTTGTACGCTCACAACCGATATGGAGTTTTAATAGTATTTCAGGCGATGGATGCAGCCGGAAAGGATGGAGCAGTAAAACATGTAATGAGTGGCCTTAACCCAGCTGGTGTTAAGGTGCATAGTTTTAAAACCCCCACACGGAATGAATTGGATCATGATTATTTTTGGAGGCATTATCAAGTTCTACCAGCTCGAGGAGAAATAACCATCTTTAATCGGTCTCATTATGAAAATGTATTGGTAACACGAGTGCATCCAGAATTCATATTGAATGAAAATTTACCCGGGATACATGATTTAAACGACATTACACAAGATTTTTGGAATCAGCGATATAAACAAATACGGCGTTTTGAAAAAAATCTGGTAGAAAATGGAACAATTATCATTAAGTTTTTTTTACACGTATCCAAAGAAGTACAAAAGAAACGATTTTTGGAAAGAATAGATGACCCCAGTAAGAATTGGAAATTTTCAGCCGGCGATGTAGAAGAAAGAAAATTTTGGAATGCCTATCAGCAGGCTTATGCTGAAGCAATTTCTGCTACCTCTACCCGGGAAGCTCCCTGGTATATTATTCCTGCTGATGATAAATGGGTAGCACGCCTGTGTATTGCAGCCATCATCAACCGAGTGATAGACTCATTGGATTTGCAATACCCTTCGTTATCGGAAAATGATTTAATAAAGCTAAAAGAAGCGAAAGAAAAACTGTTAAAAGAAGAATGAAAATTTATTTTGATGAATGATCTTTGCGTATATCCTCCTCAATTTTTCTGATTTCATTATCCATTTCTTCTAACTGCTGATCCAACGGTAGTGAAAGCTGGCCTTTTGCTTTATCTGCACTTTCCTGAATTTCGCGTTGAATAGACTGTGTGGCATTTTTGAACTCCCGAATTCCTCTTCCCAATCCCCGCATTAGTTCCGGAATATTTTTAGATCCAAAAAACATCAGCACAAAGAGAATTACTACCAGTATTTCTCCTCCACTTATATCAAACAATAATAGAATGTGCATAGATGTATATTTAAATAATAACAAAGTTACACCAAAAAAACAAACCCCGGCATAACCCGGGGTTTGACCAAATACCTAAATGGTAATTAATTAGAAGCAGTATTTATTTTCAGCAATCAATTTTTGGGCAATGCGCTGACGAGCTTCCTTCGTATTTACAGCTTCATACTTGGTAAACCGCTTCAACCCAATGGTCATCATTTTTTGCTCATCCCCTTCTGCAAATGAATTGATGGCTGTTTTACCGATGATCCATAGATTATCAGCAGCATCATTAAATGTTACTTTCATCATGTCAATATACTCCTGGCATGCCGCCTGTCCTCTCATATCTACTAACTTTTGAACACGAAGTAATACTGACTCTGCAACATAGGTTTTAATAGCCATGTCTGCTATATTCATTAGTATTTCCTGCTCTTTAGCTAATTGCATCATTAACTTTTGTACGGCTGCACCCGCTACAAGCAAAATGGCTTTTTTGAAATTAACAATGGCTTTCTTTTCTGCTGCAAATAACTCATTGGTTTCATCTCCAAAGTCAGGAATTCCCATTAATTCATTGGCAACTGCTTGAGCCGGACCCATTAGATCTATTTCACCTTTCATGGCACGTTTCAAAATCATATCTACCGTCAACATTCGGTTGATTTCGTTGGTACCTTCAAATATTCGGTTGATACGGGCATCGCGGTATGCACGATCCATAGGAGCTTCCGCTGAGAAACCCATACCACCGTAAATTTGCACCCCTTCATCTACCACATAATCCAAGGTTTCAGAGCCTTCAACTTTCATCATGGCGCATTCAATGGCAAACTGTTCAACTCCTTTTAATTCAGCCTGAGCATGGTTCATACCCTCTGCACGATATGCCTCAATACGGTTTTCAATGTCCTGACTGGCACGATACGTAGCCGATTCAGCACCAAATGTACGAATAGCCATTTCTGCCAGTTTATGACGTATAGCACCATATTTTGAGATGGGACGGCCAAATTGAATACGTTCATTAGCATAATTTACAGCAGTAGATATCACCTTTTTAGATGCACCTACAGCCGCAGCAGAAAGCTTAATACGGCCGATGTTAAGAATATTCACAGCAATTTTAAATCCATTACCACGAGTAGATAAAAGGTTTTCTGCCGGAACCTTGCAATCTTCAAAAAATACCTGACGGGTAGAAGATCCTTTAATTCCCATCTTTTTTTCTTCGGCATTTAAACGAATGCCTCCAAATGATTTCTCTACTATAAAAGCAGAAAGATTTTCGTCGTCTTCTATTTTAGCAAATACGATAAAAATATCTGCAAATCCGGCATTGGTAATCCACATCTTTTGTCCGTTGATGATGTAATGCTTACCATCTGGTGTTGGAACAGCTTTTGTTTTTCCTGAATTTGCATCTGATCCAGAACCAGGTTCTGTTAAGCAATAACTGGCTTTCCATTCGCCCGTAGCCAGTTTAGGCAAATACTTAGCCTTTTGCTCATCATTACCGTACAATACAATAGGAAGAGTTCCAATTCCGGTATGAGCTGATATGGCTACGGCAAAAGAATGAGCAGCACCCAATACTTCGGTAGCAAGCATTCCAGTTACAAAATTCTTTCCGAATCCACCATATTGTTCTGGAATATTTATACCCAGTAAGCCCAGTTCTCCTGCTTTATCCAGCAAGCTTGGCATTAGTTCTGGTTCTTGCATACTATCCAGCCTTTCTACCAGCGGATACACTTCATTATTGATGAAATCTGTACAAGTTTGGGCAATCATGCGTTGCTCTTCATCAAACTCTTCAGGAATGAAAACATCTTTGTAATCTGTTTCTTTTATTATCCACTCTCCGCCTTTAAGAGCAGTTTTTTTAATTTCTGTTGTTTCCATATAATTCTTATTTATTTATGTTTAATTCAACAATTCAAAAATTCCAGCCGCCCCTTGACCTGTACCCACACACATGGTTACCATACCATATTTTTTATTGCGGCGACGAAGCTCATTCAATATTTGTACTGTGAGCTTGGTACCTGTACAACCGAGTGGGTGTCCTAAGGCAATCGCTCCACCATTTACGTTTAATATATCAGGGTTAATGTCCAATTCACGCTGAATAGCAATGGATTGAGATGCAAATGCTTCATTCAACTCAATTAAATCAATATCTTTCAATTGAAGACCAGCACGTTTCAAGGCATTAGGTATAGCATAAATCGGGCCTACTCCCATAATGGCAGGCTCTAGGCCGTTAACGCCATACGATACCAACCGTGCGATGGGTTTAATGTTTAGCTCGTTTACCATGCGTTCAGACATTACCAATACAAAGGCGGCACCATCAGATGTTTGTGATGCATTGCCTGCAGTTACCGTTCCTTTGGCATCAAATACCGGTTTAAGTTTTGATAATGCTTCTAACGTTGTATCTGCTCGAGGACCTTCATCGGTGTCAAATATATATTCACGAGTTTGCTTCTTTCCGTTTTCATCCAGGTATGTTTCTTTTACGGTAAGGGGTACAATCTCATCTTTAAAACGCCCTTCTTTAATGGCTGCTACAGCTTTCATTTGTGAATTATAGCCAAACAAATCCTGATCTTCTCTGGTAATATGAAAACGGCGTGCCACTTCTTCTGCCGTTAAACCCATACCCCAATAATACGAAGGATGTTCCTTTGCCAAGTCAGCATTAGGAACAATCCTCCACCCACCAAATGGAATTGGACTCATGCTTTCTGCTCCACCAGCTATAATACAATCGGCCATGCCGCTTTGTATTTTGGATGTTGCAATAGCAATGGTTTCAAGGCCTGAAGCGCAATAGCGATTTACTGTCATTCCGGGCACATCTTCTATGTTTAATCCCATTAAAGAGATCATTCGCCCCATATTTAGTCCTTGTTCAGCTTCGGGGGTGGCATTTCCCACAATTACATCATCAATTCTTTTTTTATCTAATTGCGGAAATTGTGCAATCAAATGTTTAATCACATCAGCAGCATTATCATCGGGTCTTCTGAAACGTAGTTTCCCCCTGGGTGCTTTTGCTACTGCTGTTCTGTAACCTGCTACAATATATGCTGTTTGCATGACGATTATTTTTTAAATTATTAATATGGTTATTATGTTTTAGTAGAATTATTTGGATTAATTTCTAAGTGGTTTTCCATTTTTCAGCATGTACTGAATTCTTTCAAGCGTTTTACGGGTTCCCAACAAGCTGAGGAATGCTTCTCTTTCCAAATCCAGTAAATACTGTTCACTTACCTGTGTACGCTCTGAAAGATCTCCGCCGCATAATACATAACCGAGTTTTTGACTTATCAATGCATCATGTTCTGAAATATAATGGCCAGCCAACATAGAGTTTGCACCTGCATACACAATACCCAATCCTTCTCTACCCATAACCGTAATATCAGTGCGTGGAATTGGTTGGGTATATCCTGCTTCATACAAGTCAATTACTTTACGCTTGGCTTCAGCAATCTGACGGGAGCGACTAACAACTGTTTTATCAAATCCGGGGCGGAATATACCTAAATCAAATGCCTCCCAACCTGAAGTTGCAACTTTGGCCATACCGATGGTAAGGAAACGTTCCCTTAAACGATTAATACGAATATCCCCCTCAATCAGTTCATCTGAAAATCGTACTGCAAACTCTTTTGTTCCGCCACCACCAGGAATTACACCAACCCCTACTTCCACTAATCCGATGTATGTTTCAGTAGATGCTACTACAGCATCTGCATGCAAACACATTTCACAGCCGCCTCCCAAAGTGAGTCCATGAGGGGCTACAACCACCGGAATAGAAGAATAACGTAGGCGCATGGTCATATTTTGGAATGCTTTCACAGCGTAATTCAATTCATCCCATTCCTGTTCAATAGCCAACATCATAATCATGGCCAGGTTAGCACCTGCTGAGAAATTCTCGCCTTCATTAGCAATCACTAATCCTTTCCAACCTTGCTGTTCAGCAATATCAATAGCTTTATTTACACCGGTTATAATTTCAGAACCAATTGAATTCATTTTGGTGTGGAATTCCAAATTCAATACACCATCTCCAATATCAATTAAAGTTGTTCCGCTGTTACCCCAAACCTTTTTCTCTCCTTTCAAGTTTTGCAGGATGATAAATTGATCCTGACCTGGAATGGCTTTGTATGATTTTGATGCTACATCGTAAAACATTTTTTTAGAACCTTCCATTTTATAAAAGGAAGTGTAGCCTGCTGCCAGCATATCATACACCCATTGAGCCGGCTTTACACCATGTTCTTCCATTCCTTTTACGGCTTTTTCCACACCAATGGCATCCCATACGCGGAAAGGCCCCATGGCCCAACCAAATCCAGCACTCATCGCATCATCTACCCGATACAATTCATCACTAATTTCAGGAATACGGTTGGAAACGTACTGGAATAAAGTATAGAAATACTTTCTATAGAAGTTACCCGCAGCATCTTTTCCGGCCAATAATACCGGGAAGCGATCTGCCAACTTATCAATAGTTTTGGTTGCTTCTAATGTTGCAAATTTTGCTTTTTTCTGAGGAACGTATTCCAAAGTCTTAAAATCGAGTGATAAAATCTCAGAAGAACCATCCGGATTAGTTACTTTCTTATAAAAACCTTGCTTTGTTTTTTGACCCAACCATTTGTTTTCAATCATTTTTTCGAGAAAGCCCGGCAAAATAAACTTATCTTTTGCCTCATCATGGGGTAAATTTGCCTGAAGCCCTTTGGCTACATTCACTAATGTATCTAACCCCACTACATCCGCTGTACGGAAAGTAGCTGATTTAGCTCCACCAATAACAGGTCCGGTAAGCTTATCTATCTCTTCGGGGGTAAGGCCTAACTCATTCACCATGTGAAATATTGCCATGATGCTAAAAACCCCAATTCGATTAGCAATAAATGCAGGTGTATCTTTACACAAAACGGTAGTTTTGCCTAAAAACTTTTCTCCATAATTCATGAAGAATTGTATTACCTCCGGATGTGTTTTGGAAGAAGGAATTATTTCGAGTAATTTTAGATAACGGGGGGGATTAAAAAAGTGAGTGCCGCAAAAATATTTTTGAAAATCCTCGCTTCTGCCTTGAATCAGCATTTCCATCGGAATGCCTGAAGTGTTTGAGGTTATAAATGTTCCGGGCTTGCGGTATTTTTCAACTTTTTCAAATACCTGTTGCTTGATATCCAGACGCTCTACTACCACTTCGATAATCCAATCAGCATCAGCGATTAGTTTCATGTCGTCGTCAAAATTGCCAAGCTTAATACGATTAGCAAATTTTTTGTGATACAATGGATTAGGACTAAGCTTCAATGCCTGTTGAAATGCATTATTCACAATGCGATTTCGTACCTGCTTATGTTCCAGAGTTAGCCCTTTGGCTTTTTCTTCATCGGTGAGTTCAAACGGTACGATGTCAAGCAGTATCACTTCCAAGCCAATGTTGGCAAAGTGCATGGCAATTTGCGATCCCATCACACCCGAACCCAAAACAGCTGCTCTGCGAATCTTGCGATTCAATATTGAACCTGTTTGGGCAGTTGCCGTTGATGTTGAATTTTGCATGGTCATTGTTTCCATGAGGTTTTAAATTTTAATTAAAAATATGGTTGCTTTCTATAATTGAATGTATGTTTGCTAATACTTCAAAAAATACTTCTAACTTTTCTTCAGGAATTTCATTCTTAATCACCTGATTGAAACGCTTTACAGTTTTCTTAGCAATATCTTTTTTTTCTTTCCCTAATTCAGTTAAGTATATTTTAACAAATCGTTTATCTTTTGCATCCGTCTTTCGAAAGATTAAACCCTTTTCTTCAAGGCTTTTTAACATTCGGCTCAAACTACGTGGCTCCATTCCCAGCAAGGGTGCTATTTTAGTAGCCGGAGTTCCATTTTTGGAATCAATATTAAGCAATACAAATCCAATGGAAGTAGTTAAATCATATTGTACCGCTTGCTGATTGTACATACGATTAATGCTGTGCCAGGCCGACTTAATTTGAAAGTCTACCGTTTGTTCACGTGGAATAGATTCGATGCCATTTTTTTGTTTCACAACCCAAAAATAATAAAAATGTTATGCATGCATACTATTTTCTAAAAAAAATTACAATATTTTTTAATCAATAAACTACTTACTTGATACTGTACTATTTAAAAAAGATTGTAAAATCCACCCAATTTTCAATTAAATAATCATTAAACAATTTTGTAAGATTGTACATATGAAATATTGTTTACTGTTGATTGAATTCATCCTCTTTTGCTGGACCGATATACCTGCACAAAAACTACCATCATTTCAAGTACACTTGCAACCATCTCCTCCCGATTACAGTTTACCTGAACATTGGAGTGCTCTTCCATTTCGAGAAGATGCAGCTGATCATTTACCAGCCGGCGAAACATGGATTGATGATAATCAAAAATCAGTAGATGTGTTTTATATCTATCCTACGCTTTACATGAAAGGTAAAACCTGGAATGCCGATATTCAAAATAAAAAACTTAATCAACGCATCGACCGTTTTCCGGTAAAATATCAGGCATCAGTATTTAATCGTTCGGCCCGTGTTTTTGCTCCACGATATAGGCAAGCTATTATTCAAAGTTTTTACGATACTACTGGAAATGGAAAACTTGCCCTTGATTTTGCGTATGAAGATGTAAAACAAGCATTTAAATTTTATTTAAACCAATACAACCAAGGAAGGCCCATTATTATCGCTTCACATAGTCAAGGCACATATCATGCCCGTAGATTACTCAAAGATTTTTTTGACATAGATTCACTAAAGAAACGTTTGGTTTGCGCATATACCATCGGATTTCAAATGCGTAAAAATGATTTTTCTGTTTTAACTCCTTGCACCGATGCTACGCAAACTGGTTGTTACATTACCTGGTCAACCTTTAGGGAAGGATATGAACCACCTGTTAATTCTAAACTTATCGGAGATGTCTGTATTAATCCTTTATCCTGGAGAATTGACACGTTACCCGCTGAAGGGCGCGGTAGCATATTGCTGAATTTAAAGAAAAAGAAACCTTTTAAAACAAAAGCAAAAATTCATAAATCATATTTGTGGGTAAAAACTTCTACTCCTATAATACAAACTTGGAATAACTTACATTTAGTTGATATCAATCTCTTTTGGCATGATATACGGAAAAATATTGAAGATCGTATTAAGCAATGGTATCAAAAACACCCGTAGATTAAACCCAAATATCAGATTTATTAGTTGGACATTTAGTAATTTTACAATATGTTATTAAGATATATTTTTATAGCAATATTCGCCTTTAACAATATGGTTGGAATTGCTCAACCCAGTAATTCCCCTGAAAAAAAACCATTCTATTTTGGCCCAACTCCCGATTATCATCGGTTTTATGTTGGAATTCGTTTTCCGCAAACTTATTATTTTAATAGTGATTTGCGTTTACATGGACAAGTGGTGGGACAAATTCTTACTGAAAAGCACGATATAGATGTAACTATTGCTAATTGGCAATCTCAAGATGAAGGATTTGTGTATGCTGCCTTATTCAGAACAATTTTTCACAGTGCAGCGGCTCCTCCTTATGTTATTTCATTTGGATATAAATTCAGAAATTCAAACTTCGGTATCGGCGGACGAATTATACATTACAAACAATTTAAAAAACCCGGCCAACAAAATCTTATCAACGGACATGTAGGAAACGATGTGTATAATAATTTTTATGGAGAAGCTCCATTTCTAATCAATTATGAAAATACAGACGGCCATAATATATATACATTGGGTGTTGATTTTACTTACACCATAGTTCGCTCCAAGAATCAAAAACATTGGCTGGATGCCTTGGGATTTATTGGTCCCGGATTATCATATCCACGAACTGATGCTACCATTCGCTTGCCTGACGGTGCTATTCGTCAACGAAACAATGATTTCAAAGTAGCAGGAGGAGGAATGGTATTCGAAGCCGGCTTCATGGGCACTATTTTTAATCATCTTACTTTTACCCTTGAGGGAAATTTTACTGTGATTCGTAATTCAGACATGTATATCATATCCGATGGAGTAAGCGACCTTCGTGGCAGTCAAACCATTTCTGCTTTTAGTTGGAGTACAGGCCTTGCATTTACCTTTCCTTTCAAACCTTACAAAAAAATTAGACAAGAAGCTAAGGTTAAATCTCATTAATCCTAACTTATAAAAGTTTAGTATAACAGTTAGGGAACTCAATAAAATTATAATTCTACATTACTTTTAATTAACTGATAATAATAGACATTTATATTTATAAAAAAATATTTAGCCTAATCTAAATATTTTTTTATATTTGTCAAATGAAGTATTTCATAATTTCCTTTTTTATTAAAATCATGGTTTCAATAACCATGCATGGTCAATGCATTAAAGGAATTATTCTTTTGGATGGGAAACCGGCCTCTTATTCTACAATACTAATAGATAAACAATTGAATACTATAGCCGATGAAAACGGGTATTTTTCATTTATAACTGATACAGGTTCTATAAGCTTAAAAATTCGTTATACCGGAGCAATACCCAAAGACACTATCATCCATTACACAAACACAACTTGCCAAATCGAAATTAATTTACAACCGGACATTCGGCAGTTGCATGAGGTAGTTATATCAGACGGCTGGAAAGAAGTTGAACGATCATCAAGTCCAATTAATATTGAAATATACAGGCCTGATTTTTTACATAAAAATGGTTCACAACAATTGTTTGAATCTATTCAATTAATTAATGGGGTTCGTCCGCAAATAAACTGCAATGTATGCCAGGCTGGAGATATTCATATCAATGGTATGGAAGGACCATATACTATGGTTACAATGGATGGAATGCCTTTAGTTAGTGGACTAGGGACAGTATATGGGCTTATGGGAATTCCCTTAAGTTTAATTGAAAGAATTGAAGTGATAAAAGGGCCAGCCTCCACCCTTTTTGGTTCTGAAGCAATGGCCGGAGTTATAAATATAATCACTAAGAATCCGCGTACAGCTCCACGTTTTAGCTTTCAAGCTTCAAGCAGTACCTGGCTGGAAAATACCGCAGATTTGAGTGGTAAATTTACTTTGGGCAAGCATAAATTCATGGGAAATATTTCTGGACAATTTCAACCATTAGCTATTGATCATAATCACGATGGATTTATAGATCAGGTAAAACTGTTTCAGGTTAGTTCATGGGTTAAATATCAACTGGAACGGAAACAACATCGCACATTTCAAACAATGATTCGGTATATACATGAAGACCGATTAGGTGGACAAATGCATTATACTCATGCGTTGCGTGGAAGTGATTCTATTTATGGCGAAAGTATTTATACCCGACGCGGAGAATGGTTGATGCATTACCAGCTACCTATTCAAGAAAAAATCCACTTCCAGTCTTCATACAATATTCATTACCAGGATTCATGGTACGGAAACTCTCCATATAAGGCAGTGCAACAGATATTGTTTCATCAGCTCTATTGGCAAAAAACCATTGGCAAGCATGAATTGCTGGCTGGAATAGCCGGCCGATGGAATTATTACGATGATAATACAACAGCTACAGCTGATGAAGACTCATTACAAATTATGAACAACCCGCACAGAGTATATATGCCGGGAATTTATTTTCAGCATCTGTGGAATATACACGCTGCACACACCCTGCAGTATGGAATGCGGCTTGAATATCATCCGGAACACGGAGTAATTTATTCTCCCCGATTGAACTATAAGGTTACATTAAAAAACAACCATCACCTTCGATTGAATTTTGGAAAAGGCTTTCGTGTTGTTAACTTATTTACTGAAGAACATGCAGCATTGAGCGGATCAAGACAAGTAGTGCTGCAAGAAAAACTTCGTCCGGAAGAATCGCTTAATGCAACCTTACACTATGAAGGGGTATTATCCTGGAAGAAAGGTTTTTTTCGGGTTGATGCAGGTATTTTTTATACCTATTTTTTCAACCAAATTATTCCGGATTATGATTCAGATCCTGACTTAATTATTTACCGAAACCTTGATGGTTACGGACATTCCAGAGGTGCTAACCTGCAAGCTGAATTTCAATTGGATTTAGGATTAACCCTTCGCACTGGTATTACACTAGCAGATGCAAGTGTTTTTAACAACATAAATAATTCATCCAGACAATTAATACATGCTCCTTTGTGGAGTGGCAACTGGGTAATAAGTTATTATATTCCTAAAACCAGCATGTGGCTTGATTTCTCTGGAATTTGGAATGGCCCCATGCGTCTTCCAATTCAACCCAACGATTTCAGGCCGGAATACTCACCTTGGTTCAGTATTGCCAATATACAACTAAATTATTCTTTTAAGAATGGAATTTATATATATGCTGGAGCAAAAAATTTATTCAATTTTATACCCAAACATCCTATTCTTAGGCCACACGACCCATTTGATCAATGGGTGAATGATCCCATCAACAATCCACAAGGATATACTTTTGATACATCATATAATTACGCTCCGTTGCAAGGTGTACGAGCTTTTGCAGGAATACGATATGTATTTAAATAATAGTTACTTTGCACTAAATCGTATGGATTAATACAAATGAAAGCATTGTATTTAAAAAAAGGCAAAGAACAGTCAATTCTTCGCTATCATCATTGGATTTTTTCAGGAGCTTTACAACCTCATGAACCATTACAAGAAGGTGAATTAGTAAAAGTTTATACTCACAAAAAAGAGTTTATCGCCTGGGGATATTTTGGAAGCGGTAGTATTGCGGTAAAAATACTTTCGTTTGAAGACACCAATAACATTCATGCATATATCCAAGAAAAAATAAAAAAAGCTCTTGTAGTTAGAAAAAAATTAGGGTTAATTCATAGAAAAGATACCAATTGTTGTCGTTTAATACATGGTGAAGGAGATGGGCTACCGGGGTTGATAGTTGATTTGTATGATCGGCACGTGGTAATGCAGGTACATCACACAGGTATAGAAACATTTATACAAGATATTGCCAAATGTTTGATTGATGATTACGACGTGAAACCCGAAACAGTAGTTTTGAAAATTGTTGATAAAAAAAGCCAAACAAAAGAATTAAAATATTTAAAAGGTAATTCTAGTGAATGTGTAATAAAAGAAAACGGAATTTATTTTCATGTGGATTGGGCACGTGGACAAAAAACCGGATTTTTTATTGACCAGCGTGAAAACCGTTCGTTGCTAAAACAATACGTTGCTGGAAAGAACGTATTAAATACATTTTGCTACACCGGCGGATTTTCGTTATACGCAGAAAAGGGAGGTGCTAACGAAGTCTATTCAGTTGATTACTCCGAATGGGCTATGGAAGAAGTAAAAAAAAACTATGCCTTAAATGGACTAAATACTCCAAGTGAACAACTGATTTGTAGTGATGCCTTAGATTATTTACATCAGCATTGTAAAAAATTTGATGTAATTATCCTTGACCCTCCAGCTTTTGCTAAATCCTTGCAATCTCGCCACAATGCTATTCAGGCGTACAAACGAATCAATAAATCAGCCATCTGTCAAATCAAACCCGGTGGTATTATTTTTACATTCTCTTGTTCGCAAGTTGTAGACACCCATATGTTTCGCCAAGCTATATATGCTGCTGGCATTGAGGCACGCCGAACAGTAAGAATTCTGCATAAATTGAGCCAACCCGCTGATCATCCGGTAAATCTTTTTCATCCTGAAACAGAATATCTGAAAGGCCTGGTATTGATGATAGATTAAACAATTATTTTTTAAATCTTATTTTTCTTTCAGAAATTTACATTAATCATGATATTTCACATTCATTCACTATATTTCAAAAAAATGACGAAGGCTATTACAAGATGATGGTAACTCTAACACTTCTCATCATTATTATTACTGCCATTGTATCGGTGTTAGCTTTTAGCAATATCCGGATATTTGATCAGTTGAAATTTAATGCTTTTATGATTCGTCACAATCTACAAGTTTGGCGATTTATTACTGGAGCTTTGGTACATGCTGATATTTTACATTTGGCCATGAACATGTATGTATTGTACATATTTGGAACAGCCGTAGAAAATCATTTTTTATTGTTTTATGAAGCATCGTTCAAAGGGCCGTTGTTTTACCTTTTGTTGTACGTGGGGGGAGCTGTTTTATCCTGTCTCTATTCGTTTGAAAAACATAAAGATGACTTATGGTATAATGCGGTAGGTGCATCTGGAGCAGTTTCTGCTGTTGTTTTTGCTTTTATTGCCATACGGCCTGATCAACATTTGCAATTAATCTTTTTGCCTGGCATCAATATTCCAGCATTTTTGCTTGGGGCCTTGTACTTAATTTACAGTTGGCTTATGGCCAAAAACAAAAGTGATAATATTAGCCACGACACCCATTTTTTTGGAGCTTTGTTTGGTTTTTTATACGTATTTATTTTGCAACCAGAATTATTTCCTCAGTTTATTAAAACCATCATTCATTACATACTGCGTTAAATGAATCAGGTAGTTTTTTCCTGGAATCAGTTAGAGGGTATAGACCTTTCCTTGCTTAAACGAGCTGTATATTATGGTGATGGTTTTTTTGAAACCATGCGCTGGTATCTTGGCAGGCCTTTATTTTGGCAACATCACAAACAACGAATTGAAAAAACAGCAAGTATCCTCTCTCTTCCTTTACCTTATTCTGTTGATATGCTTTTGGATGAATTAAAAAAACACCTGTTGTCTAATGTTCCTCACCAACGATTACGAATAAGCTTTGTTAGAGTAGGCGAAGGCTATTATATCCCAACACAAAATAAGTTGCTAATTATTGTAGAATGCTCTCCCCTTCCTGAAACAGGATACCTGTGGCAAGAAAATACATACAAAGTTGGCCTTTCATCAATAGTAAAATTAAGGCATCCATTGTCTGGATTAAAGCTGTTAAGTGCTGCTAATTACGTGATGGCAGGCATTGAAGCCCAGCAAAAAAACTGGGATGAAGCTATCTTACTTAATGAAGCAGGGAATATTTGCGAAGCAGTTAGTCATAACGTATTTTTCATAAAACAAAACACCGTCATAACTCCACCGTTGGAAGAAGGTTGCCTGGCAGGCATTATGCGAACTCATATTATTCAGCTATGCAAAAAAAACCAAATTCCAGTAAATGAACGTAGTATTCCATGCAACGAATTACATGATGCAGAAGAAATATTTTTAACCAATGTTATTTCAGGCATTCGTTCGGTACACATATTGAATCAAAAAAAATTGAAAAACGATTTAACAAAGACTATTTTTCAAAAATTAAGAGAATCTTTTAGCTAATGATTACGGATATTTCATACATTAAAAAAATAGCCCAAGAAAAAGAATCAGAAAACATAGTATTTAGAAAAAAACTGATAAATATCCCTTTTCCCATAGTTGATAAGATTTTTCATGCTATTGTAAAAGAAGTAGAACAACAAATTGATTGTACACAATGTGGAAACTGTTGTAAAGTATTGGAGCCTGAAGTAAGCGACGAAGAAATAATTCAACTAGCGAAGTTTAAAGAAATATCAATTGAATCATTTAAAAAAAATTACATAAGTATTGAACCCAATACTAGTGTTCAATTTATGAAGGGTAAGCCTTGTATTTTTCTTAAAGAAAATTTATGCAGTATATATAACAACCGCCCGGGATCATGCCGTGATTATCCGCATTTGCATCATGAACGAAGTAAATTTAGAATGAAACGAATTATGGAACAATACAGTGTTTGCCCAATTGTTTTCAATAGTATTGAAGCGTTAAAAAAGCAAATATTAAAAAATTAAAAATCTTCGGTTGTTAAAAGCCCTTGCATAGCCTTGCTATAAAAAAACCATCTCCGCCTTCTGTAGGATATATCTGTTGTTGAGTTTCAAGTTTTAATTCCGGAAACTTTTGAAGCAACCAGGTAATCTGATGTTCGTTTTCATTCGGTAAAACACTGCAAGTACTATACACTAATTTACCATCTGGTTGCAGCATATTTATAGCATTGATAAGAATGGAACGTTGAATTTGAATTAGTTCATTCAATCGCTCTGGAGTAAGTTTCCATTTAATTTCAGGCTTTCTTCGTAATGTTCCTGTACCCGAGCAGGGTACATCTGTTAGTATTCTTTGAAATGTACATGGATGTGATTGTATAAATGCATCGTCAATCAATGAAGTTTGAATAATTGATGCACCAGCCCTATGTGCCCTTTGTTCCAAATGAATTAATTTATTTTGATAAATATCCGTTGCTATGATTGTTCCTTTATTATTCATAATGGAAGCCAGGTGAAGCGATTTTCCTCCCCCACCTGCACAGGCATCCAATACAATCATACCGGGTTCAACTTGTAAACAAGGAGCAACCTGTTGCGATGCAAAATCTTGTATTTCTATGTAACCTAGTTTATACAATGGATGCTTAGTAATCTGAATCTTTTGATTGATTTTTAATGTAACATCACTTAAAATTTCAAAATCTACTTTTTCTTTTTCCAACTGACTGACAACTTCCGTAAGTGTTGCTTTCAGAGTATTTATCCTCAAAAATAGAGTTGTAGATTGATTGAGTGCCTGCCATTCTAATTCATTAGGGAATAATTGATATAACCATGATGGAACACTGTGTAATACTTCTGGTATAAACTCATGGTTTAATAAAAAATATTTTACTTCGTCAGCCTTTAAATTTGGCCAACATGGATGTATTCCAGAAAATCCTTCGAGCAAAGCCCAATGAACGCCAGCCATGTTATATTCATTCTGAGGAATGTTTAGTTGCTGCAAAATGGCTTGATACAACATACGATGCCTAAGCAACCCATAAAAAGTATCGCCAATAATTTTTCTATCTCTTTTGCCAGCTTGTTTATTTTCTAATGTAAATTCCTGCCAAACATCTTCACTTTGTTTATTATCAACAAGTACACTACGATAAAGCCGGATGGCATGATGAATATGTACAGGTAGAATTTTTAGCCTATCCCCACCGCTCATTTATAATTTCAAACACAAATAAATTACTACTGTTTAATAAGCTTAAATAGATATTTGCTTTCAGAACTTTTTAATACCAGGGTATATACTCCTGAAGCCCAACTTTCAATGTTTAGTTGTTTGGAAGAAAAGTTATTTTGGTTAAAAATAATTTTTCCAGTTACATCATACGCTTGAATATCCCAAGAAAGTTCATTTCCAGAAATGTTAACAAAATCATTGGCAGGATTGGGATATAGGTTTACTGCTGAATGTTCTTCATTCAAATCATTTATGCCTGCATAAATATCGTTGATAATCACCCATCCTTGATAAGGTATTCGATTGAATGCAGTAGCAGTAACTAATATAGTGTCTGTTTGTAAAATCGGATTAAAGGTGATGTTCACTTGTCCTGCAGAAATATTTCCTTTTCCGATAATCTGATTACCTACTGTTAAACTAATCAAAGCATCTTCCATATTGCATGATACATTTAATGATGAAATACCGGTAGGCGAAGTAGTGATATGACCTACTATCATTGGTTGAGGTTGGTCAGTTCTAACAAGTAATGAGGGGTCTCCAAAACAAGTCCAGGTATCAGTCATATCCATTCCGCTCCAACCATAAGCATTATTCATTTGAATGCATCCATTCATTGAGATTCCACCAAAAGTTCGTTTAACATTATTTATGTGCGATTCAGTTAATATTGATACCATCTCATCCTGCCCTTCCATGGGCTCATTCCAATATTGATTGATGGTTGACATCAACGTAGCCACAGCACCAGTTGGCCTATTCGCTGGGTCTTTTGCTCTTAATAATGCCTCTGCAAAGCAAGTATTAGCAATAAAATCTCCATTTACACAAGCTACCGACCAAAAGAAAGGTAACTTTCCATGATTGGTAAGCAATGGAATTTCAGCAGTACTAAATCCACTAGATGCACAACCTTGATCCCATCCATGGCCTGTATATGTTATTAACCCTCTTCCCTCATTTAATGCATCAACAACCATTTGGGGTGTTGGATTGTCAGGCAAATCTATTCCACCTTGCGTTCCATCATACATTTCATCAACGTGGGTATAAGTAAAATTTAATAATTGAGTACGAAGATTACGGGCATGTTCAAAATCCATTTCTCCATCATCACCCGGACCTTCATTGGATGCGATGGTAATTCCTTTTGAAAAAATATCAGATGTACCCGGATTTTTTTCATATGCCAATGATCTTTCCACTTGAGTCCTAACATCACTTAAAGACTCAGATGAAAATCGTCCAACAAACACATCCGGATAACGATCATTTCCTACTAAGTAACCATAAAAATTATCAGATGGACCGGCTAATTGATTTGTAACATCAGGTAATTGGGGGGGGATTTGCATGGCATCACCAACCAAAAGTATATATTTTAAATCTTGATTCATGCTATAGTAAAATTCAATAAATTGTTTTATATCAACCGATGTTGTTCCGGTAGTATTGGTAGTTACTATTTCAACCGGTAATCCACGTTGTATTTTCCATTCTGCAAACGGTTTTATTTCATTTTCAAAATCAGGATGTGTTATTATTAGCATTCTTCCAGACTCATCTACCGGTGTAGAACGCTGAACAAATGAGTAATTCAAAAACAATTTTTTATAAATCTCATTAAATTCTTTATCAATATAATTCAAATTATTCGTTCTAATTAAAGGGTTTATTCCCAATTCATTTTGTTTTTTAACTTTTATTTCAATGGAATAATAAATTCGCAAGTTTTTACTAACCGGGTTATACTGTACTGGAAATACTGATACTACTTGTGCCCTAAAATCTCTAAGTATATATGGAGACGATAAAGAAACTACTGAAGATGGATAAAATTCATTTTCAAGGTATATTGGTCCTTTTTCACGATAAATTAAGTCTGGATTAATAGCTCTGGATAAAACTCCTTTTGATGGAGCTACCTTAACATTTGATATATCCCAATAGTTTGCACTGATAATTTCTACTGCTGTGGCATTGAAATCCGGAATAATAATAGACCCATTAATTTTAGGTAAATCAGGGTAACCTTTTTCTTGAATTGGTGAACCGGCATCTAATGAGAATACCCACTCATCAAGGAATTGTTTTCCCCATAAGGTACCCAAAGTAAATTGAATTATGGTTTCATCTTCAGAAGAGGATGTTACTTTAAGATTAGAGGCTTCATCAGCAAATCCAGCATATACAATATTTTGAGAAAACAATCTGCTTACATTCAAAAATGATATGATAATTAAAAAGTAAAATTTTTTCATGCTTATTTTTTTTACAATTTATAAAAAATTTGACATAAGCAATGCTGTGTTTAATAAATTTTGCTTAATGTGATGAAAATTTGCTACTAGTAATTTCAAAGACTTCATTTTCCGATACAAAAGCGAGAAAAAATCGAATCAAGCAGATCGTCACTTGTAACCTGCCCTACAATTTCTCCGATGTGATATAATGCTTGCCGGATATCCATCGCAAGGAGTTCCGAAGAAATACGAGAATCCAAATCGAACAATACTTTATTCAGCATTTCTGCAGCCTGCATCAAAGCTTCATAATGCCGGATATTAGATACCAATATTTGGCCTTCTTGTATCCCACCCTCCATGACAATTTCAAATAAACGATCTTTTAAGTGCTCAATATCCTTTTTTTCTCGGGCAGAAATAAACACCTGATTTTCCACAAAAGTTTCAGGTAATTGACTAAGCCGATCTATCTTATTTCCAACCACCAATACTTTTAACCTATCATGTTTTAGCTGCTCAATGTCATGTAACACTTCTTCTCTATTCAACTCAGATAAATCATACACATACATCAATACAGCACTTTTGTTAATTTCCTGTAATGTTCTCTGCACACCAATAGATTCAATTGCATCGGTTGCTTCGCGAATACCGGCGGTATCAATCAGTCTGAAATTAACACCTCGAATATTCAGATTTTCTTCAATAGTATCCCGTGTGGTGCCGGGAATGTCAGACACAATGGCTCGTTCATCTTCCAGCAAAGCATTTAGTAAGGTAGATTTACCCGCATTGGGCCGACCGGCAATCACGGTTTGAATTCCTTTTTTTATGGCATTACCTAAGGCAAATGATTGTAACAACGATTGAATCTCTTTATTGATATGTAAGATTAATGCTTTAAGTTGCGAACGGTCAGCAAACTCCACATCTTCTTCACTAAAATCGAGCTCCAACTCAACTAATGCTGCAAAATCAATCAACTGCTGACGTAGCGTAGCTAGCTTTTGAGAATATCCTCCGCGTAATTGCTGCATGGCTAATTGGTGTGCACTTTCATTTTCTGCAGCAATTAAATCAGCTACTGCTTCTGCTTGGCTTAAATCCAATTTTTTATTTAAAAAAGCCCGTAAAGTAAACTCTCCTGGCTTTGCCAATCGTGCCCCTTTTTTAATAAAAATTTGCAATGCCCGTTGCAAAATATAGGGAGAACCATGAAATGAAAATTCAACTGCCTCTTCGCCCGTGTAAGAGTGAGGGGCACGAAAAACAGTAACAATTACTTCATCCAGAACCACTTCCTTATCCATAAACTTTCCATACAAAGCCCGATAACCTTTTGAAGTTTGTATTTTATTTTTTCCAACAAATACTTTATCGGCTATTATTAACGCATCTTTTCCCGATAACCTAATTACACCTATCGCCCCGGTACCCGGTGGGGTAATGATGGCAACAATTGTATCTAAATCAATGTTTTTTTGTAACATATATAATGCTAGAACACAAAGAAAAGAATATTCATGCAACCTTATTTAAAAAAAACAACTCTTATATTCTTGGAATTTAAATTAAAAAAATTAACTTTACTTTAAATTAAAAATTGGTATATATGAAAAATAAGTACAAGTATTTATTATTTTCAATTGCATTTATATTCGGAAATCATGGAGTAAATCATATTTATGCTCAAGCTGTAGGGATTGGTGATGTTGTGTTTACTCCAAATTATTTATTGCATGTACACCGAAATGCTGCTGCTGGTGTTGTTGCTCAATTTACTAATACTACCACAGGAAATACCACTACCGATGGTTTCCAAATCAATGTAAATGGTAATGCAGTTGAATTAAATAACCGAGAAAATGATGATTTTCGCTTCTTTACAAACAATACAGAACGCATGAGCATTGAGGCCAGCGGAAATGTGGGAATTGGTACTGCTACGCCAAATGCATCTGCAATATTAGACTTAACATCAACAACCCAAGGATTTTTACCTCCAAGGGTTGCATTAACTGCTAAAAATGCTGCTGCACCGATTACCTCTCCGGCAACAGGTTTAATGGTATACAACACCGCTACTGCAGGAACTGCCCCTAACAATGTTACTCCGGGCCATTATTACTGGGATGGAACAAGATGGCAGCGTTTTTTGGATGGACCAAGATTTTTAAGTACTGAGAGTATAAGTGGAATGACATCTAATATTGCTCCTTGGAATCCAGCAACAACATTTACTGTCATACCAGGTACAATAATTACTAATAATTGGAATGCTGGTGATATTGTTGTAGTCAATTATTCAGGAGTTGCTGCATACGTTAGTGGAACAGGCTATGCTACAGTTGATGTTGTACCTTATGTTAATGGTACTCCTTTAGGGGTGGGTGGATATACGCGTTTAGAATTAAATAGTTCTACTTCTGCACCATGGTATATACCTTATGCTAGCGTAGCTGTATATACGATACCAACAACTGGCAGTTATACATTTGATTTAAGAACCGCTAGAATTGCCGGTACTGCTAATGTACGTATGGGAGGAAGTAGTTCTGAAGTAACAGAATGTATATTTACTTTAACAACAATAAAGCCTTAATTAACAAAATTATCCATCATATGAAAATTATTTGGATTCTTATTCTATTTTTTTCATTTCATAAATTTATATATTCACAGCAACCCCATCATACTCAAAAGGTTCAAAACAATTCGGGGGTGGAGATTTCTAACCCTGCAATGGAAAAATCTTCAAATCTTTCAACTCCTATTGGGTTAGAAAAAAAATCAGTAAACATTCATAAAGTTGATGTTCAAGGTCGGTATATGGGGCCTGAGCAACCGTTGGAAAAAGAAACCCATCCAAACAATACCCATGAAAAAGGGATTGAGCGGAAAAAAGAAGAGGAAAGTAACTCTTTGAAAAAAGTTCCTAAATAAAGCTACATACGATTACACATCTATTTTTGCATATTTAGCATTTGCTTCGATAAATTCCCGGCGAGGGGGAACATCGTCGCCCATTAGCATGCTAAATATGCGGTCAGCTTCCGCGGCACTTTCAATAGTTACTTTTCGTAAGGTACGGGTTGCAGGATTCATGGTTGTTTCCCATAATTGTTCCGCATTCATTTCTCCTAACCCTTTGTAACGTTGCACGGTAACGTTGCTTTCTTTTCCATCGCCGGCTAGTTTTTTAATGGCTGCTTCACGTTGCTCATCATTCCAGCAATAAATTTGTTCCTTACCTTTCTTTACCAGGTAAAGCGGTGGAGTAGCTATGTAGATATAGCCCTGCTCAATTAATTCTTTCATGTAGCGGAACATAAGTGTAAGTATCAACGTAGTGATATGGCTACCGTCCACATCGGCATCGGTCATAATAACAATTTTATGGTACCGAAGCTTAGAAAGATTCAAGGCTTTGCTATCTTCTTCTGTGCCAATACTTATACCTAACGCCGTAAAAATATTTTTGATTTCTTCGTTTTCAAATATCTTATACGACAATGCTTTTTCTACATTTAAAATCTTACCGCGTAATGGAAGAATGGCCTGAAAATTTCGGTCACGTCCTTGTTTGGCCGTTCCACCGGCTGAGTCACCCTCTACTAAAAAGAGCTCACATTTTTCAGGATTTCGTTCAGAGCAATCAGAAAGTTTTCCGGGTAAGCCACTGCCGGTAAAAGCGCCTTTTCGTTGTACTAATTCACGGGCTTTACGAGCTGCGTGGCGAGCAGTTGCAGCCAAAATCACTTTGTTCACAATCATTTTGGCTTCTTTGGGGTTTTCTTCCAAATAAAAAGCTAGCACTTCTCCAACTGCCTGATCAACAGCCCCAATAACTTCGTTATTCCCCAATTTGGTTTTGGTTTGGCCTTCAAATAACGGTTCGTGTACTTTTACTGAAATTACAGCCGTTAGCCCTTCCCGAAAATCATCTCCTGTAATCTCAAATTTCAGGTTTTTAGTCATGCCAGATTTATCGGCATATGCCTTTAAGGTACGTGTCAATGCCCTACGAAAACCGGCTAAGTGAGTTCCCCCTTCATGGGTGTTAATGTTGTTTACATACGAATGTATGTTTTCATTAAATGAACTATTGTATTGAAAAGCTACTTCTACTGGAATACCTGTTTTTTCTGTTTCTAAATAAATTGGTTCAGGAATAAGTGGTTCACGGGTTTGATCGAGGTATTTTACAAATTCACGCAGCCCACCTTCAGAGTAAAATAACTGATGGCGAGGTTGGCCATTTTCGTCTTTATCTCGATGATCATAAAGATTCAATCGAATTCCTTTATTTAAAAATGCTAATTCATTTAAACGGGCTGCCAAAGTTTCGAACGAATACACAGTAGTTTGTGTAAAGATGGTAGCATCGGGCAAAAATTCAACCTCAGTACCTGTTTTGTTGGTTTCTCCAATAACTTTTACATCGTACAAAGGCTTGCCACAGCTATATTCTTGTTGCCAAATTTTTCCTTCCCGATACACGGTAGCCACCAGGCGAGTAGAAAGCGCATTCACACAAGATACCCCCACTCCGTGTAACCCCCCTGAAACTTTGTAAGAATCTTTATCGAATTTACCTCCAGCATGTAGTACCGTCATTACCACTTCCAGGGCAGACTTACCTTCTTTAGGGTGAATGCCCGTTGGAATTCCACGTCCGTCATCAATTACCCGGATGGCATTGTTTTCTAAAATATGAACTTCGATATTTTTAGCATAACCGGCAAGCGCTTCATCAATCGAATTATCTACCACTTCATAAACCAAGTGATGTAATCCTTTTGGCCCTACATCACCAATATACATAGCCGGACGTTTGCGTACAGCTTCTAATCCTTCTAATACTTGAATATTCTCTGCTGAATATTGTCCCTTGTTCTTCACTTCTTCGTTTTCGCTCATTTTAAACATTATTTAAAGTGAGCAAATATAAGATTTTACGAGGGTTTCAGCGAATTTTAATATCCTTTGAAAACAGGAAATTATTAACATTGAAATAACAATTCAAAATCTATCTAATCAGCTGATATTTAATTTTTTATAAATTTCTTTTCATTCGAAACAACCGAAATACTAAGCGTTTTTCAAATTCCCAAAAAAACCGGAATTGGCCAAATAAGAATCCATAGCCAAGTAATAATAGATTATACACCGGAAGAATTGCAATTAAATATATGATGTATGCCCACCAAGGCCATGGACGAGGAATATCCAGAATTTCAAATAAGGGGGTTTTAATCAACACCACCGTAGTGCCGGTGCAGGCAAATGCAAGCAACACCCACCACACCTGTGATATGGATTTCAGTTTCCACCGAAGGCGGAGCTTTTCAAGCCAAGGTGTTTTTGACGGGCTTGTCATATATTTCAGTCTACCCAGTCAGCTACAAACAAGTTGGTATTTCTTGTGCCTCCATTAAAACGGTTGCTGGCAAATAAAATACGCTTGCCATCTGGCGAAAACATAGGAAATGCATCAAATACCGGATCATAGGTTACGCGTTCCAATCCGGTACCATCCAGATTGATCATATATAAATTAAACTGAAAATCTTTTTGAGATGCATGATTGGATGAAAATAAAATTTTATTGCCAGAGGGATGAAAGAAGGGGGCCCAGTTAGCTTTGCCCAAATTGGTAATTTGACGCAAGTCACTTCCATCCACATTGCAAACAAATATTTCCATATCGCTAGGAGCAACCAAGCCTTTTTTCAAAAGATCTTTGTATTTATCCTGTTCTTCCTTGGTTTTGGGACGTGAAGCCCGAAATACCAACTTGGTTCCATCCGGCGAGAAGAAGGCTCCACCATCATATCCTAATTCATGGGTAATTTGCTTCACATTGCTGCCATCAATATCCATGGTATATAATTCCAGATCTCCGCTTCGATCGGAAGTAAAAACAATTTTATCTCCTTTGGGAGAAACCGTAGCTTCAGCATCATAGCCCTTTTGGTTAGTAAGTTGTTTTATAATATTCCCTTTCAAGTCAGCAACAAAAATGTCAAACGTATTATAAATAGGCCAGTAATATTCACCTTTTTTACGGGGTGGTGCTTCCGGGCAGGCATCGCCTGCTAAATGAGTAGAAGCATACAAAATGGTAGTATCTCCCGGCATAAAAAACGCACAAGTAGTTCGCCCCTTGCCCGTACTGATTAGTTTGGGCTGCTTGCCAATCATACTACCATCTGAAAGGTTCCAATAATATATTTGATCACAGGGAACACCATTTTCTGGATCGGTTTTCTGAAAAGTAAGTTTTTGATTATCAAAACTCCAGTATGCTTCAGCATTTTCGCCTCCATTTGTGAGCATCATCACGTTGCGTAAATGTTTTTCTTCCGGATATCGCAAGGTGTCTTTCGTAGCATCATAGTTATCAGCTATGGATGTGTCGTCTGCTTTTTCTTTTTTACTACCACAGGAAACCAATAGGGTTGCAAATAAAAGGAATACAAAAACTCTCATACATATAATTTGTGACAAAGATAATAGCTGCTTAATGTGAACCTATGGCTAACCAGCAAAATACCTAATTGTAGGTATATCCGAAACTAAAAAGAAACATAAAAATCATTTCATTCTACATATTGCTTATTTCAGGAAAAAGCATACGCTTTGATGTGTTCTTTTTCATCCCGTATTAAACAAATAAAAGCTTCGGAAGCCAGCGATAATTTTTTTCTTTTAGACAAATCATTCGCCATTCATTTTAAAATGGGAATCCCAAGGCTTTAATTAACGGTATTTCTCCAAATTGCAGCTCTTGCCACATACTGTATCAATGTTAAAATAGAAATTCCAAAACCTGCCAAAACTGCTTGCTTAATGATAAATACCTAAACAAACGAAATTGTTTCTAACAATGGCTCGTTAGATTGATTTAGAATTTTTTTTAGCTGAATCGAAGCCGCAGCAAGGATTAAATGTAATTCTTCAATATCTAATTATATTTATTTGATATTTAATACTTTTAAAACACCATTAGTTGATGCATTATTTATATAAAATTTTTATTTTTTAAAATACTTCCTACTATTGTATAAAAAAATAAACGCATGAAAACACCCATTACAGTAGCCAAGGGCGATGGAATTGGCCCGGAAATCATGGATGCAACCCTGAAGATTTTATTTGCTGCAGGTGCAGAATTAGACATTGAAGAAATTGAAGTAGGCGAAAAAGTGTATTTATCGGGAAACACCTCTGGTATAAGTGAAGAATCTTGGGAATCTATTCGCCGTACGAAAGTATTCTTAAAAGCTCCTATTACAACTCCACAAGGTGGAGGATACAAAAGTTTAAATGTTACGACTCGAAAAAAGCTGGGGTTATATGCCAATGTACGTCCCTGTATTTCGTATCATCCGTATGTAAGTACTAAGCACCCCAACATGAATCTGGTCATCATTCGTGAAAATGAAGAAGACCTGTATGCCGGTATAGAACACCAACAAACCGATGAAGTGGTACAATGCTTAAAACTTATCAGCCGTCCGGGGTGTGAACGGATTATTCGCTATGCCTTTGAATATGCAAAGGTATATGGTCGTAAAAAAGTTACATGTTTTACTAAAGACAATATTATGAAACAAACGGATGGTTTGTTCCATAAAGTATTTGACGAAATTGGTGAAGAATATCCGGAGATAGAGAAAGAACACTGGATAATTGATATTGGAGCCGCTAAAATGGCCGACACACCCGAAGCTTTTGATGTTATTGTAATGCCTAACCTCTACGGAGACGTACTTTCGGATGTAGCTGCACAAATTGCCGGCTCCGTTGGGCTTGCCGGTTCAGCCAACATCGGAACAGAATGTGCCATGTTTGAAGCCATTCATGGTTCAGCCCCCCGAAGAGCAGGCCAAAACATGGCAAATCCTTCTGGTTTATTACAAGGTGCCATCTTGATGCTGGTACACATTGGCCAGCAAGAAGTGGCTGAAAAAATACAAAATGCTTGGTTAAAAACTTTGGAAGATGGAATTCATACCTACGATATTTTTAAAGAAGGTGTAAGCAAACAAAAAGTAGGGACTTCAGAATTCGCAGATGCTGTTATAGCCCGATTAGGCCAAAAACCATCTGTATTACAACCGGTGGCCTATCAAGGAAGCATGCTTCAATTAAAACCTTATGTACGCAAAGCTCCTTCTAATAAGGAATTGGTAGGATGTGATGTGTTTTTGCATTGGCCGGGAAGTAATCCTCACGAATTGGCAAATATTATAGAAAACGCTATGGAAGGGAATTGGAAACTTATTATGATTTCCAATCGAGGAACAGCAGTTTGGCCCAACTATACGCCCGAAACATTTTGCACAGATCATTGGCGTTGCCGGTTTGTTTCAGCCAAGGCTGATGTAGTATTAAATAAAAAAATGGTTATTCGTTTGCTTGAAAAAATTAATAATGCCGGGCTTGATTTTATAAAAACAGAACATCTGTACAATTTTGACGGCAAACCGGGATATTCTCTCGGACAAGGTCAATAAGTCATAGGGTTGATATTCATTGCAAAACGAGGGCGTTAAAGCCCTCGTTTTTTATTTCCATTTTTTAAATAAGTCTCATTATTTAAAAACCACAAATTAAACTATTATATTTATTTAATTTCTTCATATTCGATATACTCACCGTCGTCCTTATTATTATCATTTTTTCGGTGGGTGTTTTTGGCTGAAGTTGAATTCCCAGTATGTTGGTCAGTGGATGACATCAATCGAGAAAAAAACTGAATTACCACCCATAAACCAATAATAATAAGTATTGTTTTAATTAACCCAATCATTATTTACTTAAATAAAGGTTTCGCTCATTGTAAATTTTGGTAAAAAACTTATCCTTGAGCGAATCTATGAAATAAATAGCTTCACCGGTGGATTTCATTTCTGGTCCTAGTTCTTTATTTACTCCCGGAAATTTATTAAATGAAAATACCGGAATTTTAATTGCATAACCCTTGAGTTTAGGCTCAAACTTAAAGTCTTTTACTTTGTGCGTTCCCAACATTACTTTGGTAGCATAATTTACGTAAGGTTCGCCATATGCTTTGGCAATAAAGGGAACAGTACGAGAAGCACGTGGATTGGCTTCTATTACATACACTTGATCGCCTTTGATGGCGAACTGAATATTTATTAACCCTTTTACTTTCATAGCCAGTGCGATGCGCTTGCTATATTCTTCCATTTGTTCCATCACCAGTGCTCCTAAATTATAGGGAGGTAAAACTGCATAGGAGTCACCCGAATGTATTCCGGCAGGTTCAATGTGTTGCATCATGCCTATTACTCTACATTCTTCACCATCACAAATTGAATCGGTTTCAGCTTCAATGGTTCGCTCAAGGAAGTGATCAAGCAATACCTTGTTTCCAGGAAAATCGCGGAATAAATCGACAATGTGAGCTTCCAGCTCCTCTTCATTAATAACAATTTTCATTTTCTGCCCGCCCAATACATACGAAGGACGTACCAGCAATGGGAACCCTAATTCACGGGATAATGCAATGGCTTCATCGGCATTGGTTACCGTACCAAATTTTGGATAAGGAATTCCCAATTCTTTCAGCAAAGTAGAAAATTGCCCGCGATCTTCTGCCAAATCGAGTGATTCATAAGAAGTACCCATAATTTTTATCCCATAGCGATGTAATTTCTCAGCCAATTTTAATGCAGTTTGGCCACCCAATTGCACAATTACTCCTTCGGGCTTTTCATGCTGAATTATATCATAAATATGTTCCCAAAATACCGGCTCAAAATATAGTTTATCGGCGGTATTAAAATCGGTTGAAACCGTTTCAGGATTGCAATTTATCATGATGGTTTCATATCCTACTTCTTTGGCAGCAAGTACTCCATGTACACAGGAATAATCAAACTCAATACCTTGACCAATTCGGTTTGGCCCAGAACCTAATATCACCACCTTTTTCCGATCAGTAACCTTGGATTCGTTTTCTTCTTCAAAAGTGGAATAATAATATGGTGTAAAGGCTTCAAACTCCGCAGCCCAGGTATCCACCAATTTATACACCCGTTGTATCTTATCTTCTTGCCTGCGTTGATACACTTCGCTTTCTAAACAGCCTACTAAATGTGCAATTTGGCGGTCGCCATACCCTTTTTGTTTGGCTACTAAAAGCAACTCCTTGGGCAGTGTTTTAATGGTGTAATTCTGAATTTCTTTTTCTAATGAAACCAATTCGGCAATTTGATTCAAAAACCAAGGATCAATCTGTGTAGCTTTATGAATAGTACTAAAAGGAATACCTAATTTGAATGCATCGTAGATATGAAATAAACGATTCCAACTAGGATTTTCCAAACTGAATAATAACTCATCCCGGTTGCGCAGTTCTCTGCCATCGGCACCTAGTCCATTTCGGTTGATTTCAAGTGACTGGCAAGCTTTTTGAAGAGCTTCCTGAAAACAACGGCCGATACCCATTACCTCACCTACACTTTTCATCTGCAAGCCTAATTTTCGGTCAGCACCCTTAAACTTATCAAAATTCCAACGAGGTATTTTTACAATGACATAATCCAGTGTAGGCTCAAATAATGCAGAAGTTTTAGTAATTGGATTTTCCAGCTCATCCAAATGGTAGCCAATGGCCAACTTGGCTGCAATGCGTGCAATAGGATAACCTGTAGCTTTGGATGCCAATGCTGATGAGCGACTAACTCTAGGGTTAATTTCGATGGCAACTATTTCTTCTGTTTCCGGATGTACTGCGAACTGCACATTACATCCTCCGGCAAAATTGCCAATTGAGCGCATCATTTTAATAGCCATGTCGCGCATCCGCTGAAATACGGTATCAGGCAAGGTCATGGCCGGAGCAACAGTAATGGAGTCGCCTGTATGAATACCCATCGGATCAAAATTCTCGATGGAACAAATAATAACTACATTATCATTGGCATCACGAAGTAATTCCAATTCAAACTCCTTCCAACCAAAAATGGATTTCTCTATCAGCACTTCGTGGATTGGTGATGCATGCAGCCCGCGATTTAACAATTCATCAAAATCTTCTTTTTTATTTACAAACGCTCCTCCGGTTCCACCTAATGTAAACGAAGGACGTATTACCAGCGGAAAACCAATTTCCTGGGCTATTTCCTTACCTTCCAAAAAAGACTGTGCTGTTTTTGATGGTGCTACTGCTACGCCAATGTCTATCATTAACTGACGAAAAAGCTCACGGTTTTCAGTGCGGTCAATGGCCTCAATATCTACTCCTATAATTCGAACCCCGTATTTTTCCCACACCCCAGCTTCTTCACAATCTTTACATAGATTTAGGGCTGTTTGGCCGCCCATGGTTGGCAATACGGCATCAATCTTTCGCTCTTCCAATATTTTAACAATAGAATCTACCTCTAATGGCCATAAATAAACGTGGTCAGCGGTAACCGGATCGGTCATGATTGTTGCCGGATTTGAATTAATGAGCGATACTTCAATACCTTCTTCACGAAGCGAACGAGCAGCCTGAGACCCCGAATAATCAAACTCACAGGCTTGACCAATAATAATCGGACCACTGCCGATTATCAGAACTGATTTTATACTGTTATCTTTGGGCATGAATGATGTACTTTAATGGTGGCCGGATACAAAAAACCCGAACTCTCGGTTCGGGATGCGAAAATACGGAAATACATATGGTACACATGAAAAAATCAGAATGATTTATTCACAAAGTTTTAAGAGTGATTTTTGAATTTGAAGGATATAAGATTGGTTATATAAAATTCGGGAAGGGTATTCATCCCCTCCTAGCCTTTCATGGATTTGGTCAACAGGCCGAAGTGTTCTATAATCTTGAAGCGGCATTGGGACAAAACTTTACTGTATATTCCTTTCACCTGTTTCATCATGGCACCAGCCAATATCCGGATGGGGTTTCAAAAAGTGAACCCATCACACCTGATTTTCACAAGGCATGGATGAAGGCCTTCTTACAAAAAGAAGGTATAGAAAAATTTTCAATGATGGGATACAGCTTAGGAGGCCGAATTGTATTGCAAACTATGCAACAAATGCCTGAACGCATTCAAAGCCTTATTCTGCTTGCTCCCGACGGTATAAAAAAAAGTTTCTGGTATTATTACGCTACACAAAATCCGAGGGGGAAAATATTATTTAAACGCACCGTTGAACGCCCGGAATTGTTCTTTCGATTGGTAAAATACTTACGAATGATGGGGTTTGTTTCTAAAAAAATGGAAAAGTTTACCCATGCTCAATTTGGCGATCGGGAAAAACGTGAAAAAGTATTGCATGTTTGGAACGCATACAGCCAGCTTGTGCCCCGTGTAGGAATTTCTAAACAAATCATACGTAATTACAATATCCCTGTGGCTTTATTTACTGGTAAGTATGATCCGGTACTGAACAGCGAAATCGGTTCCATTTTACACAAAGGGATGGAAGACCTTATTACCTGGAAGGTTTTAGATACGGGGCATGATTTATTAAAACCTGTATATTGTGAGGCAATATATCCTGTATTGGCAGAACGGATTTTTCCTGTTTTGAACAAATAATAAGCTGTGTTCAACAAATAAGATCTGATTCTCTACATTATTGACTTTTATGAATTAATAATGTGTAATCCAAGTAAATAATAATATTTCTAAGATATGTGTATAAAATAAAAAACCTGCTCGATGAGCAGGGTAATAACTTGAAGTATTATAAAGAATCACTTTTTCGGATAAAACTCATCAGAAACAGTCAATTTCCATCTTCCTCTCCTCCGGCGTGCAGCTAGTACACGACGGCCGTCTGCTGTGGACATACGTTTGCGAAACCCGTGCTTATTTCTTCTTTTTCTTATTGATGGCTGAAAAGTTCTTTTTGACATTGCTGTATGTTTTATAATTCAAAAGGACTGCAAAAATAGGCATTAATTTTAATCAGGCAAATTTTTTTGCAATTCAAAGTATAAAGCCACTTATTGTCCAATCCATGCTTTTCTGACCTTTAATTGGTCAGCTGTAGGGTTTTCCACCGAAGCCAATCCTCCTTCTTTCTGAATGGTTTTAGTACCTACCTTACCCTTTAAGGTTATTGTTTTTAATTTTCCTTTTTTATTGGGTCGCCCCACTTCATACACAATGGGGTCTGCCGGCTTGGAGTTCAAATAGAGATCTAAATATACTTCCAAGGCTGTATCCATTTTTAGCTCTTTTCCATTTATTTTTTGAATTACATCGCCTGAGCGTAAACCGATGGCTTTGCCCACCGCACTTAAATCTGCCTCACTGATGATGTAAAAACGGTCTGTTTTTTCATCATAACCGGCATTTTCAAAATCCAACCCAAAATCGGTGATTTCCTGCGTCCCACCGGCAGAATAAGCTATTCCCGCATACATCAGGTATTCTTCCAAAGGAAGTGGCTGATTGCCACCTACATGATTTTTCAAAAATATACCAATCTCTGGATACGTAAGGCGAGTTATTACATCAAACAATTCGTCATCCTTAAATGGTTTTTGATGGCCAAATTCCAATGAAAGTTTCTTCATTAATTTGGGCAAATCCATGGTTCCGTCTGATAACTGAATTAATTTCAAATCAAGGCACATGGCAATCAATGCTCCTTTTTGATATACGTTCAGGTATTGATTTTTATATTTGTCCAAACAGCCTTGACTCATAACGGTAAATGGTAAGGTATCGTTAAAATTAGAAGCTCCTGAAATTTTTTCCTGAATCACATCCAGAAATTGCTCCAAGTTAATTTGATTGTTTCGTACCTGTACGTGATGTGCTGAGTATTCTGTAACACCTTCGTATAACCACAAATGTTTTGACATTTTAGGGTTATTGTAATCGAAATAATGAATCTCTTCAGAATGAATAGTTAATGGAGTAACAATATGAAAAAACTCATGGGCTGAAACATCTTTTACCATTTGCCCCAAATAATCACCACCCATAGCCGGTAAATAATACATTGATGAATTATTATGTTCTAATGCCCCAAATCCAAAGGATGTAAAAACAGAAGGAAGGTATAAAATGAATGCATATTTATCTACAGGAAGTTTACCGCCTAAATAATCTTTAATTCCATTCAGAATGGGTTCTATTTGTTGAGAAATGTAATCAGAGGTTACAGACTTATTATCATTATATACTGAAATCAGTACTGAAGTATTTCCCACCCGAATCACAGTAGTATCAGGCACGCAATACATGATGGGTGAATCTATTAATGTATGATAATTGGGCAGTTTATATAAATCACGGTCTTTTTGCTGAACGAACGTAAGGCCAGAAGAACCATAAAAATTTTCCGGTCGTATCACAGTAATTTCAATTGGATTAGAAGTAGTACCTTCAAAATATCCAAATATCCCATGATTATTTAGCACAAAATTCTTTCCTTCTTCAAAATTGGTTCCCGCTGGCTCAAATACCCAGTTTGATTTATCTTTAGTATCCCATGTATCTTCTACAGTATATACTAATCGTTCAGCATTTTCTATACCTTTTATTTTCCAAGTATTTACATCCAGCTTTTCTACGCTTACAGTTTTTCCAGGCTTAGCTACAGCATCGAAAGAGGTTACAAAACGGCCAAAATCATAAATACTATAAGTACCAGGCACAATTTTAGGCATACGAAACATGACATCTCCTGATAAAGAAGATGCCGGCCAAACGTTAACTTTCAGTTCATCATTTTTTGCTTCATTTAAATTTACTTCATAACGAGTAGGGATGCTACTAGCAACAGCAAACAGTGTAACTACCGAAAACAAAACAAAAAACAAATACCTCATTTTCATAGGTTAAAAATTTGGTGGTTTTAAATGTTTGAAATGGCCATTTAAGTGAATCTTTTCTCGCATTAGTTCGCGTTGTTCTATACTGGGTAATACCTTTTGGATGAACTCTATAAGTTGATGCTGTCGTTCTGTTTCAGATAAAGTAAGCAACAATCGATATTCATCTTCTAAAGGCATTCCCAGGTAATGAGCAATACGATATGCTATGAATCGGTCGCTCGAAGGTATAAGGTTTTTAGAAATTCGTAAAACTTCAGCTAAATGAACCAGTAATTCTTTTAATTTTTTAACAGTATCATCACTTGCAATGTCTGACTCAAGCAGTTTGGAATACGGATGATTATATGTTACAATGGCTGCAGGATATAACTTGTTTTCGACCTGAGGTATAAATTCTAATATACGAACTACTTGAATGCCGAGAGTGCGAATATCCATCCTTCCATCCGGATAAATTTTATCTATTCGGCTAATTTCTACTTCAGTTCCATATTCCGACACTTTGCCTTGAATAACAGAAGGAATTACAAAGGGCTTTTGAGTATTGTAACACTCATTTACTAATTGCTTGTAGCGTTCTTCAAATATGTGCAGATTCAATGTTTCATTTGGAAAAACTACAATCTCTAATGGAAATGCAGGCAAAAACGTAGTCATGCTTCACTATCAATTGATGATACACTTAACATTAAGCACAATAAAAATTGATTGAATGCAAGTAAAATAGAAATACTCTTTTGCCAAAAAACAACCTGTAATTAATATTGTTCTTTTTCGTTTGGGAAATTACAACTTTTTACATCCTGAATATACTGCTGAACTGCCGCAGTAATTGATTCATGGAGGTTCAAATACCTACGCAGGAAACGAGGTTTAAATTCGTGGGTAATGCCCAGCATATCATGCGTTACCAAAACCTGGCCATCTACTTCACTGCCAGCACCAATTCCTATAACCGGGATTTGAAGGCTTCGGGCCACTTCTCCAGCTAATTTAGCTGGAACTTTTTCTAATACCAATGCAAAACAGCCGGCTTCTTCCAACAGTTTGGCATCACGTTTTAATTTGTCGGCTTCAGCTTTTTCTTTGGCTCGTACTTCATATGTTCCAAACTTGTAAATGGATTGAGGAGTTAGCCCTAAATGCCCCATTACGGGGATGCCGGCTGTTAAAATTCTTTTCACAGAATCAACCACCTCTTCTCCACCTTCCAATTTCACAGCATGGGCCTCAGCCTCTTTCATGATTCGAATGGCTGAATTCAATGCCCCTTTGGTATTGCCCTGATAGCTTCCGAAGGGCAAATCAACAACAACCAAAGCCCGTTCCACAGCCCGAATTACTGAAGCCGCATGATAAATCATCTGATCCAATGTAATAGGTAAAGTAGTTTCGTGACCAGCCATTACATTACTTGCTGAATCGCCTACCAATAATACCTCAACACCGGCTGCATCCAGTATTCGAGCCATGGAGTAATCATATGCGGTAAGCATAGATATTTTCTGGCCACTCTGTTTTAACTCCTGCAGCACATGGGTTGTTACTTTTTTAATTTCCTTATGTACAGACATAGCATTTGATAAGAGAACAAAGTAACACCAATATTTTGACCTGAACAACCCTTCTTTTGCCGACATTAGCATTATTAAACAACAAAAACGTAATTTTACAGCATGACATGGGTGTATTTTACAGTGGCATGGTGTATTTTTTACCTGTTACATTCACTTTTAACTGGAGAAAAGGCAAAAAATTTTGTAAAAAAGTATTTGCCTTTTGCTTCAAAATATTATCGTTTGGGATATAATTTGTTTTTTGTAGTTTTGATGGGTTTGTTGATTTACTGGACCGTATTGGTTGATTCTACCTTTCTCTTTCCCCTAAAACCATGGGTGATTATCTCAGGTACCATTCTAATATTTTGTGGAATCATATCACTATTTATTGCTGGAAAAAATTATGACCTTTATGAATTTGCCGGCCTACCTAAACCTTCTCATTTTTTAAGTAAGCCAAATAAAGAAAAGCTAGTTATAACAGGTTTCAACAAATGGGTAAGGCATCCATTGTATTTTTCCTTATGTATTTTATATATTGGTTTTGCATTAGTATATCCTACCGTACATACCTGGACTGCTATTGGAATTTCGTTTACTTATCTTCCGTTTGGAGTTTATTTTGAAGAAAAAAAACTGATTGAACAATTTGGAGAGCCATACAAAACATATCAAAAAACAACACCGTTGATATTTCCTACTTTACGTAATTCAAAGAAAAACTTTTAAAATTCAAAATTATTCCACAAATCAAATTATTTGTTTTTTCTGTTATTTCAAGTTTTATCCTACCTTCGCTTTAAATTTATTTTAAGGCGAAATGAAATTCTCAAGCATTCTAGTAGGAGTTGCACTTATAACAGTTTTTTTTTCATGCAGTACTGATGTTGATTTAACTGCCCCTTATAAAGATATTACAATAATTTACGGTTTGTTGGATTCAAAACAAGATACGCAGTGGATAAGGGTAAATAAAGCCTTTTTAGGAGATGGTGATGCCTTATTGTTTGCTCAAATCCCTGATTCATTGTATTACGACTCTGCCTTTGTGTATATGTTAGCCTATCAAAACAATAACAAGGTAGATAGCATTGTATTGCAAAAAGCAGAAAATCCCTTTCCCAAAGACCCCGGATTATTTGCCAATAGTTTAAATATTCTTTATTACACAACTGCTACTCTTAACACCAATCGGATTTACAAATTATTTGTACATATCCCTTCTAAAAACAAAACAGTTACATCTTGGACAAGTTTGGTGCGAAATTTATTAATGAGCTATCCTCAATCTACCTCTACAGTGCTTAGCTTCGAAGACCCTTCGGGCATTAACCCCAACCCTACTACTACATTACGTTGGATTAAAGATGACAGTACATATGCCTATCAACTTGCCATGCGTTTTAATTATTATGAATGGCTAGGAAATGACACGGCCAATAAAACCCTTAAAAACTTTGTCCAAACATTCCCATTATTCAAGCCTGATGCTACCAATATTATTGGCAATGAAATTACTTACGGAATTCAAAAAATACAATTTTACGGAGCAATAGCAACGTATGTTCCTGCTGATCCACCTGGCACACCTAATAATCAAATACGTGCACGGAAGTTTCACTCGTTGGATTTTATTGTTTATCAGGCAGGCCGAGAACTCTATAATTATATGACCATTAATGCACCTTCCGTAAGCATTGTACAAAAAGTGAGTGATTACACCAATATCAATAATGGCCTGGGATTGTTTTCATCCCGTAGCAAAGGAGGATTAAACGGTATTAATGTAAATTCAAGAACCCAGGATTCCATCAAATTTGGGCAATATACCAGCCATTTGAACTTTAAATAATCCTGCAATTCTGTCAGTTAAAACTGCCAATAGTTTAGCTGAGTATTATTCTTCATGCCATAATGTTTGCTAAATGTATGCCTTTTCTAATTGGCACTTCTATTGCTAAATGAGTATAGATTTTAAAAATTGATTCTAGTTATGGCAAACAAGATTATCGGTATTGATTTGGGAACAACCAACTCCTGCGTAGCAGTGATGGAAGGTAACCAACCTGTTGTTATTCCAAACAGCGAAGGAAAAAGAACAACCCCATCCATGGTGGGATTTTTGGATAACGGAGAACGTAAAGTAGGCGACCCTGCAAAACGCCAAGCTATTACCAATCCGCTGAAAACTATTTACTCTATAAAGCGTTTCATGGGCAATAAATATAGCGAAGTAACTTCAGAAATTGCCCGTGTTCCTTACACAGTTGTAAAGGGAGACAATGATACACCTCGGGTTAAAATTGATGACCGCTTGTACACTCCTCAAGAAATTTCAGCCATGATTTTGCAAAAAATGAAGCAAACAGCTGAAGATTATCTGGGGCATGAAGTTAAAGAAGCGGTTATTACAGTTCCTGCTTATTTTAACGATGCTCAACGTCAGGCTACTAAAGAAGCGGGTGAAATTGCAGGACTAACCGTAAGGCGTATTATTAACGAACCTACTGCTGCCGCTTTGGCTTATGGTTTGGATAAAAAACAAAACGATTTAAAAATTGTAGTTTTTGACTGCGGTGGTGGTACACATGACGTTTCAATTTTGGAATTGGGTGATGGTGTATTCGAAGTAAAAGCCACCGATGGTGATACTCACTTAGGTGGTGATGACTTTGACCAAGTAATTATTGACTGGTTAGCAGAAGAATTTAAAAAAGAAGAAGGCATGGACCTTCGTCAGGATCCCATTGCTCTTCAACGGTTAAAAGAAGCAGCAGAAAAAGCCAAGATTGAGCTTTCCAGCTCATTAGAAACCGAAATTAATCTGCCTTATATTACTATTACACCTTCCGGACCTAAGCATTTACTCAAAAAATTGAGCCGTTCGAAATTTGAACAATTATCTGACACACTTATTAAACGTACGATTGAGCCGTGTAAATCAGCATTGCAAAAAGCCGGCTTATCTCCTTCTGATATTGATGAAGTAATCTTGGTTGGAGGATCTACTCGTATTCCGGCAATCCAAGAAGCTGTTGAAAAATTCTTTGGAAAAGCTCCTTCAAAAGGCGTAAACCCTGATGAAGTGGTAGCCATTGGAGCAGCAATTCAAGGCGGTGTATTGGCCGGCGATGTGAAAGATGTGTTACTGTTGGACGTTACCCCTCTTTCACTTGGAATTGAAACCATGGGAGGTGTATTTACCAAATTGATTGAAGCCAATACAACTATACCTACCAAAAAGTCAGAAATTTTCTCAACTGCTACAGATAATCAAACTTCAGTAGAAATCCATGTATTGCAAGGGGAACGAGCCATGGCCCGTGACAACCGAACCATTGGCCGCTTCCATCTTGACGGTATACCAGCTGCCCCCAGAGGTGTTCCTCAAATTGAAGTAACCTTTGACATAGATGCAAATGGTATCCTCAACGTTTCTGCTAAGGATAAAGCTACCGGTAAGGAACAAAAAATCAGGATTGAAGCTTCCAGTGGACTAAGCAAAGATGAAATAGAAAGAATGAAGCGTGAAGCAGAGGCTAATGCCGAAGCCGATAGAAAGCAACGAGAAAAGGTTGAAAAACTAAACCAGGCAGATGCCTTGATTTTCCAAACAGAAAAACAATTGAAAGAATTTGGCGATAAGCTGCCTGCTGATAAAAAAACTGAAATCGAAGCTGCTATTGCCGAACTTAAAAACGCTCACCAATCGCAAAACATGGATGCTTTGGATGCTGCAATGAATAAACTTAACAGCATATTCCAAGCTGCTACTGCCGATATGTATAAAAATGCCGGTGCAGAATCAAGTAGTTCAAATAGCAATGCTGCAAGCAGTAATGGAAATTCTGAAGTAACGGATGTTGATTACGAAGAAGTTAAGTAAAAATTTGTATAGCAGTTTTTAAGAAAGGTTGTAGATTTACAACCTTTCTTTTTTTATGCGATATTCAATCAATAAATCATGGAAAGGAATTTTTCTATTGCTGGTTATTTTTATACTCATGACCTGCCAATTTTATTTTCTGGAAGAAGGAGAGCTTGACAACCTGGTATTTAATGCTGATTATATTTATCTCCCTTGTCTTTATAAAAGTTTGTTTGAAGATGGCGACTCAATTCAAAGTTGGTATCTCACTCCTGCCCCCTATTTCTTCCCTGATTTTATAATTTATATCTTCTTTAAATTACTCATTGGAAATTTCAAACTGGCACTTATTGCATCCAATGCCTTTTTATTCACAGCCATTACTTTTCTTACCTATCGGCTTATTGCCATTACAAAGAATAAATTATTTACCCGTGCTGCATGGATAACGGGCATTGCATGGGTAGTTGTAATTCTTATTAATAATTTATGTGGCGATTATTTTCCATTTCATTTTTTATTTTCTATTAGCAATCATACTGGCAATGTTTTTAATACGTTGCTGGTAACTTTGTTATTTATCAATATTTTAAAAGGCCACCTTTCTAAAGGTTACAATCTTTTATTATTTATTTTGATAGTAATTGCAATTATTTCTGATAATCTCTTCATCCTTACCACAATTATACCCATCACCACCATTGTGTTTTTCAGGTTATTAATCTATAGGTTCAATAAAAATGACATCATCCATTTTCTTACATGGGGATTGGCTATAACAACTGGATTAATATTAAGCAACAACTTGCGTTTTTTTGCTTATAAAACCAATAAAATGAAAATAAAATGGGAAAATGCTGAACAATCATTTAATTATTTTATACAGTCAGTTGACTTCTTTACTACTCATTTTTGGCCACTAATAACGCTCTTAATGATTGCGTTCATCTTTACATGGTTCATAATGCTAACTAAACTATTAAGAAATGGAATTAAAAATGTCGAATTAGAAAACTGGATATTAGCTGGAAGTATGGCAGGCATGATTTTTTCTATGGTAGCTACCGTGGCAGGTGGCCTGCACTTAGGTATAGATACAGTGCGGTATTACATTGTTCCAGTATATCTCTTTGTATTTTTAGCACTTTCCTATCTGATTTCTCTTTTACCTTTTTCACAAACCAATTTTTATTTGGTTTTTGTGATTGTTTTTCTCTACGGGACATATCGATTCACTAAAAATGGTATAAATTCCCCCATCGCTGTTCATCGTTATACACCGCCCGATATTGCACGAATTCTTTCAAAAACAGAAGAATTAAATTTAAAAAATGGAGTTACCGGATATTGGTATGCCAAGCCTATCTACATGTTTAGTAATGGCAAGCATATCATGGCTGCTACTTATGAAAAATGGTTTTACCCATATTTACATATATGTTCTGAAAAATGGGTTTATAATAAAGAATTTACGTTTGCAGTAACTACATCCTCCTGTCCTATTGACCGCAACCTGCTTCAATCAATCGCATTAAATAAAATAGCATTAGGTACAGAAGATACTTTATGGATAACCCAACCTTTTCAATTTATTAAAGGCGAATCATCACCAAGAATTATACACAGTTACTTAAATAACTAATTTTTTAGCTTTTAAATTCAATGATTAGGTACATAAAACCAGAGATCTATAACAAACAGAAAATCAACAATCAGGCTGTATAAGGGGTAATTTTATTTTGTTAATTACTCATTGAATAACTTCAACACGGCAAAAAAAAATCCCGCGTTCAGTCTTTCTACCTTTGGCTAAAATTGCACTATGCTGGATCTGCTAAAAAAATTCGAAACCAAAGACCCTGAAATAGTATTTGAATGGAAAGATAGTGAAACAGAAGCTGAAGGCTGGGTTGTAATCAATTCATTACGAGGAGGAGCAGCAGGGGGCGGTACCCGCATGCGATTAGGCCTGGATAAAAAAGAAGTGCTGGCGCTGGCCAAAACTATGGAAATAAAATTTACAGTTTCGGGGCCACCCATTGGGGGGGCGAAATCAGGGATAAATTTTGATCCGGCTGACCCAAGAAAACATGATGTGCTCAAACGATGGTATAAAGCGGTATTTCCTTTATTAAAAAACTATTACGGAACCGGAGGCGATTTGAATGTAGATGAAATTCATGAAGTTATTCCTATTACAGAAGACCTGGGATTATGGCATCCACAAGAAGGAGTAGTAAATGGCCATTACAATGCACGGGAAAATGAAAAGATTCATAAAATTGGTCAGCTTCGTTTTGGTGTATCAAAAGTAGTAGAGGATGTTCGTTATACTCCAAATCCGATGAGAAAATATGTTGTGGCTGATTTGATTACAGGGTTTGGTGTTTCAGAAGCTGTACATCATTTTTATGAATTATATGGAGGAGATATACACGGCAAACGGGCCATTATTCAAGGATGGGGGAATGTTGGGGCAGCTGCTGCATATTACCTGGCCCAACACGGTGTAAAAATTGTTGGAATCATTGACAGACATGGGGGGTTAATTGACAATGAAGGATTTACGTTTGATGAAATCAGAGCCTTGTATTTAAACAAAAAAGGAAATACACTAAAAGCAGATAAATTAATCCCGTTTGATGAAATCAATGAGCAAATTTGGAAAGTACCTGCAGAAATTTTTGCACCCTGCGCTGCATCGCGATTAGTTCAAAAACATCAAATCGAACAACTCATTCAAAATGGGTTAGAAGTAGTTTCTTGTGGAGCGAATGTACCTTTTGCCGATCCTGAAATTTTCTTCGGCCCCATCGCTGCCTATGTAGATAAACATACGGCCCTGATACCTGATTTTATTGCTAATTGCGGTATGGCTCGGGTATTTGCATATCTCATGCAAAGCAACATTAGCATGAGCGATGAAGATATTTTTTCAGACACATCGGCTACTATTGAATCTGCTTTGCGTGAAATTTATACCCGAAATAAAAACAAAACACACATTGCACAAACCGGATTTGAAATTGCACTAAATCAATTGATATAATCGTTAATTATTTAAAAACACAACAATAAAAATTCAAGAATTATGAGTTTTTTCATGCAAATAACCATGGGAACTGACAGTATGGCTGCTAATCAGCCCATTACTCAACCAGAAGAAGTAACTGAAAAATCAATACAAGTTATTGACCTTGCACTGAAAGGCGGTTGGATTATGATTCCATTACTGTTAATGTCTATTCTGGCTATTTATATTTTTATAGAACGTTATTTCACCATCCGTAAAGCAGGAAAAGAAGACGTGAATTTCATGAATAACATTCGCGACTTCATCCTGAATGGAAAAATAGATGCCGCGATTTCGCTTTGTAAAGCCACTCAAACTCCAATTTCACGAATGATAGAAAAAGGAGTATCGAGAATTGGCAGGCCGTTGGACGATATCAGTGCTTCGATAGAAAATGTTGCTAAACTGGAAGTTTACAAGCTTGAAAAATCATTGGCTTTGCTTGCTACCATTTCGGGGGCAGCTCCCATGTTGGGATTTTTAGGAACTGTACTTGGTATGATTAAAGCCTTATTTGTAATGGCAAATTCGGGCGAAGGAGTTGTTATACAATCATTAGCAGGTGGGATTTACGAAGCCATGGTAACCACTGTGGGCGGCTTAATAGTTGGGATTATCGCTTATGTAGGATACAATATCCTTGTTTCAAACGTAGAAAAAGTGGTTTACAAAATGGAAGCAAGAAGTATTGAATTCCTTGACCTGTTGAATGAACCCGGTAAATAAATGGTTATGAATATTAGAGGCAGAAATAAAATAAGTACCGAATTTAACACCTCTTCTATGACGGATTTGGTGTTTCTTTTGCTAATCTTCTTCATGATACTTAGCACGCTGGTAAAACAGAATAATGTAATAGATATGAACCTGCCTAAAAGTACCAGCACTAAAGTATCTTCATCCAAAGTAGTAGTTTCAATTGATAAAAATCTGGTGTATCGGGTAGATAATACCGTTGTATCAAAAGAGCAAATAGCCCCCATGCTTCAGCAAAAATTAGGAGCACCCGATGGTAAAAGCCGGGTAGAAATTGCTTTGGACGAAACTGTACCACATAGTTATTTTGTTGAACTAGTGGATATAGTTTCAGTGCAAAATGGATATAAAATTTCCATTCAGACAAAAAAATAACACGCTAATGAACTTTTATTCCCTTATAGGGTATAATTTCAAATAATTATTCATTTATGGTTGCAGTTAATAACGAAAAAATCTACGGTTACATTGGCACTGCAGTTTATATTTTATTGTTAATACTATTATTGTTATTTTTAAAACTGCGATATTCACAAACCATTGAAGTACCGGCTGGTGGTGTTGACATTGATTTAGGTACAACAGAAACCGGCTGGGGAGATAATAATCCTAAGCAAAGTTCTTCATCATCAGGAGGCTTTGCAACATCTGAAGAAACATTAACAAATGATACCGAAGAAGAAGATGTTGTTAGTGAAACTAAAATCAATAAAGTAAAAACTACCAGTACCTCGCAAAACAATAATAATTCACAATCTAATCAAAATAAAAATTCAGAATCTGATGACCTGTGGAATCAGGCCGCCAATAATGCTTCCAGCAGTCAAGGAAATAAAGGTGGAAAGGGAAATCAAGGAAATCCGGATGGAACAGATGGAAGTACTGGATCTACACCATGCAAAGGATGCACAGGAGGGGGTTCGCTTGGTAACGGAGATGCCTTAAAACTTGTAGTTCCTGATATAAAAAATCAAGACGAAGGGGTTATTGTGGTCAAAGTAAAAGTAGATAAAGAAGGGAACGTGGTAGAAGTAAAAGAATATGGAAACAAAGGCACAGTGGGTAATTTAAGTGAAGAGTCTTATCGAAAAGCACGGGAGGCTGCGCTTAAAACAAAATTTGCCCCTGACCCTAAGGCCAATGAACTTCGTACAGGTTACATTCGATACAACTTGCAGCGAAACTAATTCATAGCTTTTTCCTACTTTGCTTCAAAATTCAATTATGAATTATTCAGAAGCAGTAGAATATTTATTCAGTGCATTGCCTATGTTTCAGCGAGATGGAGCATCGGCATACAAAAAAGATTTATCGAATACGCTTTTATTGTGTTCTCATTTAGGTAATCCGCATAAACAATTCAAAAGCATACATATTGCTGGCACTAATGGAAAAGGGTCTACATCACACATGTTGGCTTCAATTTTACAGGAACATGGACTAAAGACCGGATTATATACATCGCCACATTTGAAAGACTTTAGAGAACGTATCCGAATAAATGGAGAAATGGTTTCGGAAGAATTTGTGGCTGACTTTGTTTATCAAAACAAAGATTTTTTTGATAGCATCAAACCTTCGTTTTTTGAAATCACCGTGGCCATGGCATTTGCTTATTTTGCGAAGGAACAAGTAGATATTGCTGTTATTGAAACCGGCATGGGTGGAAGGTTAGACTCCACCAATGTGATTCAACCGGAGCTATGCATTATTACAAACATTGGTTGGGATCACATGCAATTTTTAGGTGATACCTTACCCAAAATTGCAGCAGAAAAAGCTGGAATAATCAAACACAAAGTACCGGTAGTGATTAGTGAACGACAAGAAGAAGTGCAGGAAGTATTTATGCATAAAGCCGACCGCGAAGATGCGCCTTGCATATTTGCAGATGATGTGTACGAGGTGCAAGATTACTATTGGATCAAAGAAAATAATAAATCCTATTTACAAATTAAATATTTACATTGGGTTACAGACGAAACTATTGAGGTTACAACGGATTTACTGGGAAAATATCAGATTAAAAACGTAGCTGGAGTATTGACAGCTGTAGACGAATTAGAAGAACATGAAATTTTAACAATAAATCGAAAAGCAGTTTTAAACGGATTAAAAAATGTGCAGCAAAATACAGGTTTACAGGGGAGATGGCAAATATTAGGTCAGAATCCTACGATCATTGCAGATACTGGCCACAATAAACCCGGCTTGTTAGAAATATTAGAACAACTTAAACAATATAACTACAATAATTTGCGATGGGTAATAGGATTTGTAAATGATAAAGATATTCATGGCATGCTCGAAATGCTCCCCAAAGAAGCTATATATTATTTTACAAAGGCATCCATACCCCGAGCTATGGACGAAAAACTTCTGGCTCAAAAAGCTGCCGAAGTTGGATTAAAGGGTAAAACCTATTCTACACCACGTGAAGCCCTTCATCAGGCAAAGCAAGATGCCTCCCCTGATGATTTTATTTTAATTGGAGGAAGCACATTTGTAGTGGCTGAAGTACTATAATTTTTTTTAATACATATTCTCAAATACAGGAATTAAAACAAGTATTGACAAAAAATGGCATAGTATGAGAGCAAAAAGCAAATATTATCGAATGATTTAAGAGACGTAATAAAGCTGTAATACAAAAGAAATTAAAGCATTATCGGCAAGAATTGAAAAACTGGAGCAAATGGAAGGGGTAAATGTAATTGACAAGTCTATACCGTTTGTATTCCCTAAAGTTAAGAAGGTAAGCATGAATCAGATTGACCCGTTGTAATAGAAATATAGTAGTAAAATTAGAAAAATAGAAAAATCAATAGATAAATAAGGGTTTACCAGTCATTCTTTCCACCTATTTCAGTAGCCATTTTGCTTTTAAGCAATTTAATAAAAGCCAAAAAGTCTGAATTTGCTTTTGATTTGATATCTTCCCAATAGCTTTTAGGCATATTAAAGGTGCCGCAAGCCGGTTTTTCTAATAATAAACTGCCACCGCCGCCACCACTTATTTTACAAGCTGGTTCAAATACATGGTTTCCTGGCTTTAAAATATATTTGTAACGATTGTCTTTACACATTATAATCAAAGTAAAATCAATATGCCCTGGGCAATTAGAAAGCGGATTCCAACTATAATCAGATTTTATGTTTCCTTTTATTAATATTTGTTTATTGACTGCATCATCATTTTGAATTACATTTTGAGCTGATTTAAACAATTCAGAAATAATCATTTTTGCCCTACTATAAAGTTTATCAGATGATGTACTATCAACTGTTACTACTTCTGAATACTCAATTTCATTGTTTTCGTTTATTGGAAATACCGTTTGTGAAAAAACACAAGCAAAGTGCAAAGAAAAAATACAAAACTGAATAACTTTTAAAAGCTTCATATCGAACAAATTTTTACTAAGATATTTTTTTTTAAAATGTAGTTGTACTATTCTTTAATCATTTAGGTTATGCCATTACAAACAACCTTTCTACCCCTACATAATCATTCAAAAGTTACATCATTTCAATATTGAGAAAAAGGAAAATTACGCCTGAAATACCAGTAAACCAAATTATTTAGTTAGTAGTTTACAATAAAAGCGGCTTTACAACTGATAAGTTAAATGTATCGAAGGGCGTTCCCTTTATGTTATACCTGACCTTTTAAAAGACAGAAACACTTTTTTAAATAAAGAGAAAATAAAGCTTAAGAATATGAAATTAGATTGACCGGAACAAGTTTTAGATTTTCATACATACTCGAGCGATTAGCAAATGAAATAAACAAAAGAGAAGGAAAAGACCTTGCTGTACTATTTGATAAAACAAGATTGCGATTATACCAGAAAAAAGAATATTCGAGTACAAATAACACAACCAAAGCTTAATATTACCGAAGTTAATAAGGAAAAAGCCTGACTTTATAATTTAATATGTTATTAATTGAAAAAGACCAGCATAAAAGAAAGGAGATTTAAAACGTTAGAAAATAACGCCGGTTTGTATGCAAATAAAAAAAGGTTTCAAACTTAGTTTGTTTGAAACCCTATTTCATTTGGTGGGAGCTACTGGATTCGAACCAGTGACCCCCTGCTTGTAAGGCAGGTGCTCTGAACCAGCTGAGCTAAGCTCCCATTTAGTTTAAATTAATGAATCAAACGGGAGCGCAAATATAGATGTAAAAATTATTTTACCAAAAAATATCTCTAATTTGTAATTAAAATTTTTAATGCAATATTATCAATCTTAATAAAATAAATTCCTGAGACTAAATCTTTCAAAGAAATTGCAAAAAGTTCTGTTGATGGTTGAATCGTCCCTTGCATACAAACTGTTCCAGAAACATTCACCAATAGCCATGTACAGGGAGATTTCAAAGTACTTTGAGCATAAATATATACATATTCCTTCGCCGGATTCGGAAAAATCATCCAAGGTGATTTGGAAGGGTTGTTTATCGAGGCATCTAAATTTACGCTCCAACCCAAATCCTGCAAAATACCCAATGCTACCGGTCCAGGTTCATGCTCTGTTTCACCCAAGCCAATAAAAGGTGTCATCATGCTGTTAGGATTTCCAGGAGGATAGGTTGATTCATTTAAATGATGTAAGCTAGACCCAAATGCGAAGGTGGCAGGAGCATACAATCGTACCCGTTGATTATTATTCGCCACGACTGCATTGGGTCCGTTAAAATACAATTGATTGGAGGTAAATTGAGTTGCCAGTTCTATCGAAGGATTGGGGAAAATGGTAGTATCATCCAATTCCTGACCGGAAAAATTTTCAATAAAAGTTGAATAAATAGCATACTTGCCTTCTTGCTCCGGAAAAGGAAACGATAATACTAACGGGGCAATATCTGAAGGCTCTACATACCCAAAAGAACCTTCTCCATTATTAATGTCAGACAAGGCCAGAAAACCTAAACCATGTGCAATTTCATGCATCATTACAGAAACCAAATCATACTTATTGGAAGGTGTATTACCATCCAATCCCATATACCAGTTGGCAGTATTATCAATAAATATGTTTATATCATCTTCTCCCGGATTCAGTTCAGTTCCGGCTAATGCATTGGCCAGTGCAGAGGGGTACCATACAGAATCAACTGGGGCATTGGGGAAATCACGCCTTCCATTCGGTATAGTTATTCCTAGGGTTTGTCCAAAAAGATTAGCAAAATAAACTCTTACTTTGATAGGAATGGAAGAATTCAAATATTCACCCCACTTTTGCCCGCAATAATTCGCAACGGCATCAAATGCAGGTGTACCATTCACTGTTTGCATTTGAAATACTGATTGTGCATGTATATTCAAGATAAGCAAAGAGTAACCACTCAACAATAAAAATCTTTTCATAGGTATATTTAGTACGTTGAAATTAAATTTTTTTTGCTAGAAGAGAAACTGTATTTTCATTTTATGAAAATCAATACATTCATGATAGCAAAATTTCCTCTCATTTTACTTACGATGCTTGCTTTTCAAAATTTTTCAAGGGCTCAAACTACATGTTGTAACAATTCATTCAAGCTAAAATCATTTCATAAATTAGCAAAAAAAGCATCTTTTAAAAAAGCTCATGTTGAACCTTTATATTGCAATCCCATGAATTTAAAAGGGACCATGATTAGTTTTCCAACCCAAGATGGGAAATCAGGAAGAGCCTATCATGTCGAAGCAAAAGAAACCAGCAACAAGGCTTTATTTTTATTTCACGAATGGTGGGGTTTGAATTCTTACATACAACAAGAAGCTGATCGGTTTTCAGAAGAATTACCCGATATGCACATCTATGCTGTTGATCTTTATGATTCGGCTATTGCAACAACCCGTGAAAACGCTGCAAAACTAATGAGTAATTTAAAGCAAGAAAGAGCTGAAAACATCATTCGTGGTTTAATAAATCATGTTGGAAAAGAAATGCGTATTGCCACGTTAGGCTGGTGTCTGGGAGGCGGTTGGTCGTTGCAAGCCAGTATTATCGCAGAAAGACAAAGCCGTGCTTGTGTAATGTTTTATGGCATGCCCGAAAAAAATATCAACCGCTTACAGCAGTTAACAGCTCCCGTTTTGTTTATTGCTGCTGAAAAAGACGCGTGGATTACACCAGATATTGTTATGAATTTTGCCCAAACCATGAGTGATTTAAAGAAAAATATATCGGTAATTAACTATGCTGCAGAACATGCATTTGCTAATCCAAGCAATCCTCATTACGATAAAGAAAAAGCATTGGATGCATTTCGTCAGGCCATTGATTTTATAAAAATGCACTTTTAATATTTATGGTTTACTCTAAGGTTTTTGAACCTATTCAACTTGGCCCTATAACTTTAAGAAACAGAACCATAAGGGCTGCCGCCTTTGAAGGTATGTGTAAACACTGGAATATTACACATGATTTAATTAATTATCATCGTAAGGTTGCAGAGGGAGGCATTGGAATGACCACCGTTGCATATGCTTCGGTAAGTAAAGATGGTTTAGCCTTTACACATCAATTATGGATACGAGAAGAAATTAAATCAGATTTAAAAAAACTAACAGATGCTATTCATGCAGGAGGTGCTAAAGCATCAATTCAAATAGGACATACAGGCAATATGTCGAAGAAATCGGTTACTGGTTTTCGACCCATATCCGCATCAGCTAAATTTAATCTGTATGGCCCCACATGGCCAAGAAAAATGACAAGAAATGATATTCAACGAGTAGTAAATGATTTCAAGCATGCTGCATTAATATTAAATGAATGTGGATTTGATGCAGTTGAAATACATGCCGGTCATGGCTATTTAATCAGTCAATTTTTATCACCTTATACAAATCGAAGAAATGATGAATACGGCGGAAGTTTTGAAAATCGGAGTCGATTTCTTAGAGAAGTACTTACTGCTGTTCGTGAAGCTGTAGGAAACCAAATGGCCATACTTGTAAAAATGAATATGTGGGATGGATTTGAAGGCGGTATTACACAAAAAGAAGCATATAAAACTGCCCAAATCATTGAATCTCTCGGAGCTGATGCCATTGTACTAAGCGGTGGTTTTGTTAGTAAGGCTCCCATGTATATCATGCGAGGGAGAATGCCCACGCGTATCATGGCAAAAAACATTTCTAATATCGTTGTAAAATTTTTAGTGGGTGTCATGGGCCAAAAACTGATAAAACCCTATCCGTTTCAAGAAGGCTATTTCATTGAAGAAGCGAAAAAATTCAGAGATTTAGTAAAAATTCCTTTAATCTACGTAGGAGGAATGAATTCAATAGAAACCATTGAAAAAGCATTTCAAAACGGTGCAGATTGTGTAGCATTTGCCAGAGCATTGATTCAAAATCCAAGTTTTGTAAACGATTTAAGAAATGAAATAATTAAAAAATCGGGGTGTACAATTTGTAATTATTGCGTAGCTGTAATGTACACTGGAAAAATGCGATGTTTTATGAATGAAGCCAACCTATCTCCCAGTCTTCGCGAACAATTAGCCCATCCAGAACGATGACAACCACGAATGTTGCTTTAATTACCGGTAGTACATCCGGCATAGGATTAGAATGTGCAAAAATTCTGGCACAAAAGAAATACAATTTATTGTTGATTAGTAATGAACCAAATAAACTGGATGAACTTCAAATTGAATTTTCATCGATTTATGGTATAAAAGTTTTTGCTTTATATCAGGACTTAAGCACATTGGATGCTGCCCAATCGGTGTATCAATATGTATTACAAAACAAACTGGAAGTTGAAATTCTAATTAATAACGCAGGATTCTTCTTTTTTGGCGAAGTAGTACAGGCTTCTCCTGAGAAAGCCTCGAAGATGATACTACTGCATATTCACACTACGTCACTCTTGTGTTTGTACATTGGTAGGCATATGAAAGAACGAGGGCGCGGCTATATTATGAATGTTTCATCCATTTCCGCATTTAAAGACTTTCCAGGTATTGCATTTTATGCTTCCAGTAAAAAATTTATCAAAGGTTTTACCCGTTCATTACGTACAGAAATGAAATACTATGGTGTAAAAGTTACAGCATTATGCCCAGGAGCAACAGCCACAAATCTATATGATCCTAATGTGATTGATGTAAAAAAAGGGATGCGTTATGGAATAATGATGACTGCAGCTGAGGTAGCAGACGCCGGTATTCGGGGGTTATTTTCAAATCGAGCAGTGATAATTCCAGGTTTACTTACAAAAATCATGACCTTTTTAAGTATAATCACTCCTTACTGGATTATTTATTTAGCAAGAAAACGTTGGAAAAGTTTGTTTGATCAAACATAAATTTCAAAGGCTAACCCTAGGTTAGCCTTTGAAATATTATTTAAATATTTATCAATTACTTTGTAACCACGAAACGACGTGTAATTCTAACCTGATTTACTTCAAGAGTATAGAAATAAACTCCTGCTGTATAATTTGTTACGTCAATTTGAGTATTATAAGCACCGATTGCATGATTACCCAGGTTTTTCATCATCTGAACTTTTCCAGAAATATCTGTTACCGTCAACATCACATCTCCACCCATTTGCAGTTCATATTTAATCTGTAACATGTCTTTTGCCGGATTTGGGAATGAAACCACCTGCACTCCTTTACCTTGCTGTTCTTCAACACCTAAATTCTCAGCCAATGTTACTTTACACCAGGTAGCCCAATGCTTATATATATTTTCATTGGGTAAATCTGGTTGACCATTTGAATTGCAATCGTCATACCATAATACTTGGCCATTTGTCAAGGGAATTATTTGACTGTTAGCAGAACCTGCCAAATTTGCCTGATAGAATGCTGCAGGATAAAACTGAGCTACACCACAATTTTGAATGGATGGAAAAACCAATGCAAATGTATCCAATAAAGAGGGATCATTATATTGTACTTTAATTGCATACCCCCAATTAGAACCAGTACGTAAAATATTTGGAGCAAAACCAAGCACAGTACCTGACAAACCAAGGGATGTATTGGTTACAATAACAGTATCCCATAACACATTGGAGTTGTTTGGCCTACGAGCAGCATCTAATCCAAGCATGGATATAATTAAGGTATCATTATTACCTGAATTATTTTCATGAATAATAAAAGCAAATATGCTATCAACATTTAGTGAGATCACATTACTATTATTGAATTCTTGAAAAAATGTATAATCAGAGGTTACAACCATCGAATCGTAACGTGAATATGCAGCTGCAAATGACCCCAATAAGGTGTCGCGATTGTTGTGTGTATAGGTGTACGTACCATCCGTTACAAATCCAACGTATTGAATAGAATTACCGGGATACTGAGCATCATATTCAGCATAATCAATCCAATACGTACCAGTCCCCTTATCGATAGTTTTAGATTTTACAGGAGCTTCAACTGCAATTTTCTCCTGTATTGGACGCTGGGCATAACTTTGACCTGCAATGACTAAACCAGCAATAAATAATAAGTAGTTGCTCTTCATATGACAAGATTTTGCACTAAATTAAGCATTTGTTAGAAAAAAAAAGCCCGGGTGATCCGGGCTTTTTTAAATTTCTCATCAAATATTACATTTTAACAATCTTGTGAGCAGAAGTAGTTTCACCGTTAATTGTCAATGTGTAGTAATAAACTCCTGAAGGTAGAGCTGTGCCATCCACTTCGATACGATTCAATCCGCTAGTCATGGTTCCGGCATTACGCTGCATTACCAATTTTCCTGATAAATCAAACATTTGTAAAATTACTTCTGAAGTATTTTTCAGTTCAAAAGCAATGTTAGTATTTACACGGAACGGATTAGGATAAGCTGATAACAATGTAACCTGAGCATTATCTTCCAGGCTGGCAGCACTGTTCCCTTCAGTTACACGGATATCATCCAGGTAAAGCAAAAACATATCGTTTGCATTATGATGGAATGCAAAGTATAATTGCTGTCCGGAATAATTCCAGGGCACTGTAGCAGAAACTTGCGTCCAGTTTGTATCAGAAAGTTGGCCAGACTGATTATCAGTACGTGTAAAGAT